>CAYMGE010000010.1:0-95963 GCA_964389925.1 uncultured Ardenticatenaceae bacterium | reverse complement strand
CTTTACTACCTTTTTCCTATTAATTTTTTTCTTACACAAATGTCACTAGAACCTAAGTTGTTGTAAAAAACAGCATGGTTTTCCAGCTAAATAGCGTTGTAGATGTTTTGTGACTCGTTTGGCATCATGCCCAACGCCGCGTAACGTGGCAGATGCGAATGAGGTTTGTCCAGACAGACCGACGTAGTAGAGACCCTCTACAGTTGTGCTGTCACCTAAAAGATGGTGTGGGTTGCCGTTCTCGTCAAGCGCATTGAGTGGTTGAAGGTAGTCGAGATTCGGCCGAAAACCCGTCGCATAGATCACCGCATCGACTTGTTCTTCTGTCCCATCTTCCCAAACAACGCCATTCTTGGTGAAATGGGTGAACATCTGCCGAATGTCAGGCTTTCCAGCATCCAGTGCCTCTCTGTAACCACCTAAATCAATGACTTGAACATTGCCAAGCTGACGTTGAATAAAGTTTTGCGAAATGCCAAATGGGGCGCGATCTAAACCTGTCCATCTCGCCCAAAAGTGAAAATCTTTGCCAAGTATTCTTTGAGGTTGGATTTTAACAGGATGTCGTGATACCAGCGTCACGTTGGCAACTTTTGCAAGCTCAACGCCGATTTGTACGGCCGAGTTTTTGCCCCCCACAACGACAATGCGCTTACCGAGAAATGATTCTGGGTTTCGATAGTCGCGGGAGTGAAGTTGTATGCCAGTGTATACAGATTGATTGGGGAATTTGGGGAGATTCGGCCGATGGAAAGACCCCGTTGCCGCAATAACGGAGCGCGTTTCGTACAATCCGCCACGCACTGTCTTTATGTGAAAAATGCCACTCGATTTAGTAATCTGCGAAACACGAGCAGAAGTCATGATGGGCAAGTTGAACTGCTGTTGGTAAGCAGAGAGGTAGTCAATCACGTCATCCCGCGAAGGGTAAGCATCGTATTCACCCGGAAATGGCAACCCCGGTAGCGATGAATAACCAATTGGTGAAAAAACACGCAAAGAATCGTAGTATTTAGGCCATGAGCCATAAGCGTGTTCAGATGCTTCCAGAATGACAAAGCGCATCCCTAATCGTTGCAAATGATACCCTGTTGCCAGCCCTGCTTGTCCACCGCCAATGACAATTGCATCGTATATTTTGTTCATGACAATTCCTTCAAATAGACATCCATCTATATGTTCAGTAAAAAAATATCGTCACCCGTTAACAGCGATAGCCTCAACGGAAAGCGTTTGTTGTGGTGCGAATGTCGCCATCAACTGGCCACAGCAAAAAGTCATCATCTCTTGATTGAGTGTGCAGTAAACCTGTTTGCCTTCACGCCGTTTGATCAACAGACCCGCATCGCCTAACACAGAGCAATGGTGCGATACAGTTGGCTGACTAACATCTAGCCGCTCGACAAGATCAGATATGCACAGCCATTGACAACAAAGCTCTTTCAGCATTGCTTGTCTTGTTGAGTCAGCCATCGCCTTTGCAAACTTTACCATATCGATATTCATCAATATGAATCATATCGATAACTATCTATTTGTCAACCCCTAATTCAAAATTGCACACAATAACTGATCGTTAGCATCGTTGATAATTTTTGACTTCCGCCTAGAATTTTCTATAATCTTTCGTTGCTGCATGTGGTAGCCGCCGCTGCCCATGCCATTAACCCACAATTGGAGTTTTCACAATGTATGCAATTGTAGAATGCGGCGGTCGGCAATACCGCGCCGAGGAAGGTGGCAACCTCTCTGTTGAGAAGCTGCCCTATGAAGTCGGGGAACAGATCGAGTTAGACAACGTACTTTTGCTCTCAAATGGAGCAGGGGTGCAAATTGGTCAACCTTCTGTCTCAGGTGCTTCCGTCCTCGCCACTGTTGTTGACCAATATCGCGGAAAGAAAATTTTTGTTTGGAAATATAAGCCGAAAAAGCGTTATCGTCGCCGTCGTGGTCATCGTCAGCATTATACAAAGCTACGAATTGACACGATTGTGATGGGTGGTAAATCGTCGAGCAATGAATCAAAAGCACAGGATGATTTGAAGCGCATCGAAGGCATCGGCCCTGTCACAGCAAGAACACTCACAAATGCTGGCATCAAGACTTATCAAGAGTTAGCAGACACCAGCATTAGTCGTTTGCAAGACATCTTAAATAATGCTGGAATTGGCGCAGTGCCAAACACGTGGCCACAACAGGCGCAATTAGCGGCCGATGGCAAGTGGGACGAACTCAAAATCTTGCAAGATGAGCTGGATGGCGGGCGAGTTGTAGAAGATTAGGTTACACGTTGCATATTTTTTTAGAAGCGACGAGCGACTAGGAGCAAATATCATGTCACATAAAAAAGGTGGCGGTTCAACAAGCAATGGACGGGACAGCAACAGTAAGCGTCTCGGTGTCAAAAAGTATGGCGGTGAGGCGGTAATTCCGGGCAACATCATCGTGCGTCAACGTGGAACCCATTTTCGTCCCGGCAACAACGTTGGCATCGGAAAGGATTACACGATTTTTTCGTTGATCGAAGGGCAGGTCAAGTTTGAGACCAAACTCGGCCGCAAGCACATCAGCGTCTACGCAGCGGAGGCATAAAAATGCCACAGGCAGATATTCACCCAAAATGGTATCCAGAAGCAGAAGTTGTTTTTGATGGTGAAGTTGTGATGAAGATCGGCTCCACCAAGCCACGCATTGTCGTGGATGTGTGGAGCGGCTCGCATCCATTTTTCACTGGCGAACAGCGTTTGCTCGATACAGAAGGGCAAGTTGACCGCTTTATGCGTCGCTTGCGTGCGCGTCAGGAGATTGCCGCGGAACGCGAGGTTGTCGTGGTCAAGAAAGACCCACGTTCGGCCGATATTCGCACTATTGGTCTCGACACCCGCGCCCAAGAGGCACTGATCGATGCCGATAAGACGACCGTTGGCGATCTTGTCGATGGGTTGGCAGATGGTGACGATGGGTTACTCTCAATCGTTGGTATTGGCCAGACAGCATTAATTACGATTAAGCGTTACCTTCGTAATGAAGATCTCATCGACTAACGCGGAAATCGCTTAGAAGAAAAATTAAGGGACAGGCTAGCATAAAGCTCGCCTGTCCTTTTTATTTGTTGGGCAGTAAGGTCTTTACTGCCAATTGTTTAGCAAAAATGCCGAGAAAACAAGGCTCAATTGAATTGATCTGCGGCAGCATGTTCAGTGGAAAAACGGAAGAACTGATTCGGCGTGTGCGACGTGCCGTGATTGCAAAGCAGCACGTGCAAGTATTCAAGCCAATCATTGATAAACGCTATCACATCACGCGGGTGCAATCACATAATGGCGCGGATTTTGAGGCGGTGCCGGTTGATTCGGCCGAAACGATCTTCACCCTACTTGACCCAACGACCACCGTTGTAGCGATTGACGAAGTGCAGTTTTTTGATCCTTGCATTGTCAATGTCTGTGAGCAACTGGCTGATGCAGGCAAGCGTGTCATTTGTGCAGGTCTCGATCTAGATTTTCGTGCTGAACCATTTGGCGGCATTCCAGCATTGATGGCTAAGGCTGAAACCGTTCGCAAGCTACGTGCCATCTGCGTCATCTGTGGCGAAGAAGCAAGTCGTACACAGCGTCTGATCAACGGCGAGCCGGCCGCCTACGACGACCCGATCATTCTCGTCGGCGCATCAGAGGCATATGAAGCTCGCTGCCGCCACTGCCACACCATTCGAAAGCACCCAAAGGAAGCAAAAAATGTCCTACAATCTGCATGATGACATCGATCATATTTTGATAACGACTGAGGAATTGAATGAACGTATCGGCGAGTTAGCGGCCGAAGTTGCACGCAATTACAACGATACGGACGATCTCCTCTTGCTATGCGTCCTCAAAGGGGCTGTTATGTTCATGGCGAATTTTAGCCTTGCCCTTGAACGTAAACATGCCCTAGAGTTTATGGCGACTTCCAGCTATCTCGGTGGCACAAAAACGTCGGGTGTTGTCAAGATTGTTTTGGATCTAAACACCAATATTCAAGATCGCCATGTCTTGATCATTGAAGATATTATCGACAGTGGTAACACACTGGCCTACTTGGTTGATTTTCTGGAATCGCGCAACCCTGCATCGCTCAAAATCTGCACCCTGCTTGATAAACCGGAGGGTCGGCAGGTAGAGATCGAGGCAGACTATGTTGGATTTACGATTCCCGATAAGTTTGTTGTTGGTTACGGTCTTGATTTTGGTGAACATTATCGCAACTTGCCATATATCGGTGTTCTTAGTCCCAGTTGTTATGAAAGCTAGAGCGTAACAAGCGTCTGGCATAATCGAGTCATTTCAATGCTCTGGGGAGAGTCATGAGAGGTTGTGACGCTTCAAGCTCCAGAGCTTCATCAAACAACTGTAAGGAACCGACATGAGTATATTAGAAGCGATCATTTTAGGTATCATTCAAGGTGCGACAGAATTTCTGCCTATTTCAAGCTCTGGGCATTCAATCCTCATCCCAAAAATTTTAGGTCTGAGCGATCCATCGCTCAACGCTGTCATCATCGCGCACGAGGGAACACTATTAGCTGTCTTAATCTATTTTTGGAAACAGATTATGGAGATCATTCGAGGCGTTTGGAGTGGTCTTACATCTGGGAAACCGCTTGGCAACCCCGAAGCGCGACTAGGTTGGTATATCGTTGTTGGTAGTATTCCGGCCGCGATTATTGGGCTACTTTTTGAAGAGGCATTTGAAAACCGTTTTGCGACACCGCGTTATGCCGCAGCTTTTTTGCTGGTGACTGCGCTCTTTTTAGTGATGGGTGAACGATTGCTTTCGGGTGAGAAAGAGCTAGATCGTATGTCTTGGTTTGATGCGATTTTTATCGGCCTATTCCAAATGTTTGCGCTCTTCCCAGGCGTTTCGCGCAGTGGCTCAACCATCGTTGCCGGGTTATTGCGCGGATTAAATCGTGAGTTAGCCGCACGCTATAGTTTTTTGATGAGTATTCCAGTGATTGCAGGGGCAGGGCTCTTGGGGGTGAAGGATTTAATTCAGGAAGGTAATCTCTTGGCACAATTACCCAGCTTAATTGTTGTATTTATAACCGCCGCAATTGTTGGTTATGGATGTATTACCTTTTTGCTGAACTGGCTACGTCAGCGTAGTCTTTATCCATTTGCAATTTATTGCGCTGCGTTTGGTATACTATACCTCATATCAGATTTTCTGTTCTAAAAGTTTGGTCAACAGACAGTTACATAGCTGAACTGCTTGCGAATAACGATTGATGGCTATATGATGGTCGCTACAATGACGAAGTTCGACACGGTTACGGCTTCCCTTCGCACAGATACAGGACGAGTACGTGATCACAACGAAGATTACGTTGGTTCGTGGGAGCCTGTCACCCCCTCAGAAGGGGATTTTGGCTGGTTGTATATTGTGGCGGATGGCGTTGGTGGGGCGGAAGCGGGGGATATAGCCAGCCAACATGCGACTGAACGCACAATTGAGTATTTTGTGAGTGGGGCAGAAGAGAACTCGGCCGACCGACTCCTCCAAGCTGTCCGCAACGCCAACGACGAACTGCGCGAAATGGCGACCAAACGTGCAACTGGTCGCTATATGGCAACGACGATGTGTGCCGCACTTGTACAAAATCACAACGCGCTCTTTATCAATGTCGGCGACAGTCGCGGTTACCATCTTCGTGATGGTGGCATGTATCAGGTGACAAAGGATCACAGCCTTGTTGCCCAATTAGTGGCAGAGGGAGCCATCACGCCCGAAGAGGCCGAACGTCACCCCCGCCGCAACGTCATTCTTTCGAGCCTCGGCCCCACAAAAAACCCGCAAATTGATCTATTTGAAGTTGATCTTAATGATGGCGATTGCCTCATTCTTTGTTCCGATGGTCTAACGCGCCATGTTAGTGATGGCGAAATTGCTCGAGTTGCTCAGAATAAGCCAGTTGAAGAAGCGACCAAATTTCTCGTTGATCTTGCCAACTCACGCGGAGGATCGGATAACATTTCTGTCGCAATCATGCGAATTGGCTCGGCCGATTATATTCAAGAGCATGTCAGTCGGCCGATTATCATTTCAGAAAATACTGAGCGAGTGACCCTTCCTACCAACACATTGGGCATTCGGTCATACACTGTCTTTCTCGCCGTCGCAGAGGTCGTGCTAATTCTTTTAATGTACTATTTGGTGCAGAGTTAAAAGACAAAGTTGAAGGTGAGTGCTTTAGCAAAAAGCGATTCGTCGTAAATGGACTAAGCGGCTAGTTACAGCTTTCACCTTTTGGCTTTGTCTTTTCTCTGCAAACTAAAAATCAGGCATTTGGGTTGCTAACTATCGCCTTGCGATTGGTCGGCAATTCTATTCTGCCTACGGAGCAAAAATGACAAAATTAAAAATAATTCCACTCGGCGGCTGCGGCGAGGTTGGGAAAAATATGACCGTCATCGAATATGATGATGAAATTTTAGTGATCGATGTGGGGATTATGTTTCCTCACAACAATATGCTTGGTGTTGATTCGATCATTCCAGACTGGAACTACCTAGAAGACAAATTCGACAAAGTAAAAGGTGTTTTGATTACGCATGGCCACGAAGATCACATCGGGGCGATTGGTTATCTGATGGCGCATCTTGACGTGCCGATTTACGCAACTCCGCTGACAATTGGCCTGATCGAGCCAAAGCTGCGCGAGGCGAAACTCGGCCGAAAAAAGCTAAAGGAGATTCAGGCTGGAGATGCGTTTGCTATCGGCCGATTCCTTGTCGAACCTTTCCATGTCACACACAGCATTCCCGATTGCGTTGGCTATGGCATCACAACCCCAGAAGGGTTAATTGTCCATACAGGCGACTACAAATTTGACCACACCCCTGTTGATGGTTGGCCGCCCGACTTTGCAAAGTTGAGCGAGTTTTCAGCACGTGGTGTCTTAGCTTTGCTGGCTGATAGCACCAACTCAGAAGTTCCGGGCTGGACTCCCACAGAACAATCGGTCACAGGCGCGATGAATGACGTGTTTGCCAATGCAGAGGGGCGTGTCATCGTGGCGAGCTTTGCATCGCTGATCTCGCGCATTTGGCAGGTCGCGGATGCCGCACATGAGTATGGACGCAAGCTAGCAGTCGCGGGTCGGTCAATGCGCGAATATGTCAAGATAGCGCAGAAGTTAGGCTATCTCGACCTGCCCGACGATCTATTGATTGATCTCGACAAAGCAGTCAAAATGCCAGATAGTCGTGTGACAATCATGGTGACAGGTTCGCAGGGTGAACCGATGGCGGTTTTGGGTCGGCTGGCGCGGGGTCGCCATCATAAGTTGCGTGTGCAGGAAGGGGACACGATTGTAATTTCAGCACACACGATTCCGGGTAATGAGGAGGCAATCGGCCGAATCATCAACATGCTGATGCAAAAAGGCGCGGAAGTCCTCTATGAGAACAACTCTGATGTTCACGTCTCTGGTCATGCCAGCCAAGAAGAGATGAAGCTGATGATCAATATGGTCAAGCCAAAATACTTTGTTCCCGTTCATGGTGAACTGCGAATGCTGCGGCAACATGGCAAGCTAGCCGAGCAAATTGGCTTTGAGCGTAAAAACATCGCCGTCATCGAAAATGGTACACCGGTCACATTTGACTCAAACGGTATGAAGATTGAAAAGCGCATGAAAGGCGGTTACGTCTTTGTGCAAGGTGGCAGCGCGGGGGAAATTGGTTTCTCACAAATTCGCAATCGTGAACGTCTAGCGCAAGCTGGTTTTTTCCTTGCTTCTGTGCGAATTAACAAAGAATCGGAGATTATCGGCCGACCGCAAATTGTTTCAGAAGGATTTATCGACCTAAGTGGCGAAGGTGATTTGATAAATGGGGCAGACAAAGTGATTCGCAAAGCGGCTCAAGAGTACAAGACAGACCGCAAACAGCTTCACTCACATATCGAAGGGGCATTAGGCCGCTACCTCTACAATGAAACGCGCCTCCGACCACAAGTTTATGTGGTCGTTCACAGTGGCTGACCTGTTTGCTATAATGGATTCATGACAACGCGCGCAATCGAATACATGCCACCAATTGAATATGAAATCACGCCAATCGTCCCCCCTGTAGAGGATGCGTTCCGGTATGGGTGGCGTGAACATGAGGTAGAAACGCCTGATGGCAAACGTATGATGAAGCGCACACCACTCACATTGGAAGATGTGCTTCATCCACAGGAGGGAGATTATATTGTGGAAAGCCACGATCATGAATTACACCGAGGCTACGTTGCATATGTGAGTCGCTATCAGATGCGTCATCGTGACGATGTGGTTGTCTTGTCTGATGTGCGAACAGATTGGGGGCATCGTTTTATTCGCCCACATGCACCCGATATTAGCATCTTTGAGAACGTTGCAGAGGAAAAGTCGTGGCCGACATTCCATGTACAGAAAGAGAATGCACGCCCATTGGCTATCTTTGAGCTTGTTTCGCCATCTACACGTGTCAACGATGTCTACTACAAATTGCTACACTATGCACAGGTTGGTGTCCCGCTCTATGTGATCCTCGATTCACAAACGCGACGTGGCGAAAAAGTGTGGTCAGTTGATGCGTATACGCTCAACGCTAGAGGCAATTACGAACCGATCTTTGCGGATGATGAGGGGCGTGTTTGGCTAGAAGCGTTGCAGATGTATGTTGGCACACTGGCTGGACAGATTGCGTGTTTTGATAAGAATAAGGAACGGATTGGTAATTACAGTGAGGTTGCGGCAGAGCTTGAGTCTGTCAAGAATGAACGGGATGCGGCAAACACTCGCGTAACCGAACTTGAGGCTGAATTGGAACGTTTACGCAAGCTGCTTGGAAAGTAGAGAGACGATGGGATTTTGTCTCTCTATTCGGCCGATTCCGCATACCCCGTCATCTCCACATACCCCTCCGTACTCACATTTTTCCCCTCTCGCATTCCCGTAAAATCAACTGCGCCTTCCCAATAGCTCCCCGCCGTTAGTACGAGTTCTTGATTTTCCATTTTTGCCGCTCCAGTCAATTCTAACCCTAATTTCGGAATGTTGAGCGTCCAAGCGGTCGGATAACTTGCGCTAGTTTCCCGACTTTCCCAGCGACTGTCCACGCTAAGTTGCCAATCTTCGCGGTTGATCGCTTCTGTTTCACCGTTTGGATAGACAAACGTACCACTGCTAGCTGGCTCAATTTCACCTCCTACTTTGCGAATTTGGAATAACATAAGCGCGGAGCCATCATCAAACTGTAGCGAGAACCAGTCCCAGCCCAACGCGCCTTCGGTGAGAACGCTCGTGCTGTATTCGTGATCTTTCCATGCTTTGCCCGTCACGTTAAACGTTTCATCGTCGATGCGAACTGTGCCTTCTGCAATCTGCTGGACAAAAGAGTAGTAGTATGAAGCGTTGCCAGCTTCGAGACTTTTTGCGCTGAGGCCACCTTTGCCATGTAGAATGGGGGGAAGCGTTTGGGTTAGATTGAGATTGAGGGCATATTGCGGGGTTTCGGCCGACAACATAACATCCCCATCATCAACCTCCTCAACAAACCAATCCTCCACAAATACGCGATATGGTTCTGCTTGCGCCCCTGCCAATCCCGCGCCGCCACGCGCATATCGTTCTGAATGATAAAACTGCTCCTCCGCAATATCACTCACTGTAAAATGCACCAAATAAATTTGTTTTGTTCGCCAATCTGACTGCTCTATATCCGATTGTTCGTTGTCTGCTGGCTCCAGAGCGCGACGAAAAATGGTGAATTGAAAGCCAAACTCACGCCCTTCCTCAGTTGCCAAGTTGCCCGTGTAGTACCACCATTCCGTTTGGTAGTCATTGTGTGCGCCTAAGTCGCGGGGGAATTCGATGTTGTTGGGTTCGGTGGCGAGGGCAAACCCTTCAACTTGGGGATCGGAGAGGGCGGCGATGAGGCTAGAGGGTTGGGAGGCTTCGGCCGAGCTTCTGTCACGCTGCCAGCTAAAAACAGCTAGAACAACAATGACAACAATTGCGATGACGGGCAAAATACGTTTTGACATAATCGCATCTTAGCGCAGCTATTAAGCCATATCAGCTATATTGGTCGTTAATTTACACTTGTCAAATCAAAAAGCGCGTGTTAAAGCCACGCGCTTTCAGAAGTTTTCTATGGTGACATTGACCCAATAAGGATCAAATGTCATTTGAAAAATTAGTTGCCCAAGCTCTCAGCCAGCATCATCGGGTTGCCATCTTCGGCAATTGCTTCTAACCCTTGACCGCGATCAGGCTGCCCAACGCTGAAAAGTGGCGCACGTTCTGAATGAATAACCACGAGACCCGGTGAAAGTGGTGAAACAAAGTCAGAACCTGAGACATTTTCCATCCGCAATGTGAACATGTCATTGCCTAATGACTCTAGTGTGACCTTGATGAGTTGATTGGTTGGTGGCGTGATGCCAAAGCTATCAACAGCGTAGCGCACGTTGTTATTCGGGTCTACGAGGCCTGTATTCGGAGCTGATTGGCGGATAGCTTGATTTGGGCCAGTTCCCGGCTCCTCGTCAATTTCTGTTCCAGCATCCCAAAGATAAACTTGGCTTGTCACATCACCGCTACGAGGGTTGCCCACTGTGTCATAGAGCGCAATGCCATACTCGAATGGCGCGAAGAAACGATCATTGCTCTGCACCATCATTGTGGCAAATGAAACAGCTTGCCCGCGTTCTGCGCTAAAAGTAACCTCATACGCATCTCCGGGTAGTGCGGGGCCGGGTTCGCTCGCACCGGCAGGTGTGTTGAAAACGTAGACATTCTCATTTGTCATAACCGGTGGTGGAGGCGTATCCTCGCCATCTTCTTCGTCTTCTGGCATGTCTGTTTCATCCATTACGCCACCTAGACTTTGTGCTAATGGCATTGGATTGCCATCTTCAGCAAGTGCCTCAAGCCCTTGTCCACGGTCGGGGAAGCTAATGTTAAAAAGTGGGGCGACACCTGTGTGAAGAACCACGATGCCAGGGGCAAGCGGTGAGATAAAATCCCCACCTGACGCATTTTCAAGACGTAATGTAAACATGTTGTCATCTGATGCAGTCAATGTTGCTTTGATAAGTTTGTTGATAGCGGGGGTGATGCCAAAGTTGTCATGTGCGTAATGCACCGTATTGTTAGGGTCTGTAGGGCCAGTATTGGGAGCCGGTTGGCGAATAGCTTGGTAGGGGCCAGTTCCCGGCTCCTCGTCAATTTCTGTGCCAGCATCGAGAAGATAAACCCAATCGGTGACATCGCCACTGCGCGGATTGCCATCAGCATCATAAAGCGCGATGCCTTGCTCATTGGGCGAGAAAAAGCGGTCGTTGCTCTGCACCATCATCGTTGCGAAGCTGAGTTGTTGGCCAGGCTCGGCCGAAAATGAAATCTCATACGCATGACCGGGCAAGACAGGCCCCGGCTCATCTGCGCCTGCTGGCGTATTGAAAACGATCACTTGCGACACATTTGCATTGGCAGCGGCCGATTGTGATGCAACACCGACTGCTAAAAATAGAGCGAGGGCAATGATCATGTAGTTTGTGAATTTCCGTAACATTGAATATCTCCATTGTGGGATTTTTTGAGCCGCAAATTATTCTGTGGCACTATTTCTGACGTTTTCAATGATAAGGGTTCGACCTTACGTGACTATTACGATGATGTTGTGAGAACGTAACGAGATGCGCGACACGCCAATTGCAGGTTGGGTTACAATTTAACTCTATGAATTTGGTCACATTGGAACAAGTAAGCAAACAATATAGTGAACGCCTGTTGTTAGATGAAGTTGAGTTGATGATCAACACGGGAGATCGGATTGGCTTGATCGGCCGAAACGGCAGCGGCAAAACAACCCTCTTGCGAATTGTGGCGGGGGAGGAATCGGCCGATGACGGCTCCGTCACCGTTTGGGGCAATGTTCGTGTCCAATATCTTTCGCAAAATCCACCGCTTGACATGAGCTTGACCGTTCTCGACACAGTTTTCCAAAGTGACTCCCCACAAATGCGTCTATTGCGCGATTACGAACGCGCTCAAGTGAACTTACAAAACAGCCCAACTGACGCAAAAACGCAAGACCGTTTTGCCGCCGCCAGCGCACAGATGGACACACATAATGGTTGGTTAGCAGAGACAAATGCCAAAATTGTATTGACTAAATTGGGCATCATTGATTTTGAGGCGATCGTTGGCACGTTGAGTGGTGGTCAGCAGAAACGAGTGGCGATGGCGCGTGCGCTGCTTGATCCGGCAGATCTGTTGATACTCGATGAGCCGACCAATCACATTGACGCAGATACCATTGCATGGCTTGAAAAGTATCTGCAAACGACCCCCAATGCGTTGCTGATGGTGACACATGATCGCTATTTCTTAGATCGCGTCGCCAACCAAATTGTCGAGCTTGACCGACGCAAACTAGTCAAATACACAGGTAACTATCAAGAATATCTGACTGCACGCGATGAACGACATGAGATGTTGGCGAAAAAAGAGGAAAAGCGACGCGCATTTTTGCGACGTGAGTTGGAATGGTTACGTCGTTCACCAATGGCGCGTGGCACAAAACAAAAGGCACGTATTCAGCGTGTGAAAGAGATTTCAACCATTGCATACGACCGTGGCAGCCAGCGAGTGGCTTTGGCGTTGTCTTCGCGGCGGTTAGGGTCTAGGGTTTTGTCGGCCGAAAATCTCTCCATCACATTCGACAATAACCCTCTCTTTCAAAACGTCGATTTCCACCTCGAACGCGGCGACCGCATCGGCATCGTCGGCCCCAACGGTGCAGGCAAAAGTACACTGCTCAACCTGCTTGCTGGCAAACTAAAATCACCGACCGGCAAAATCGAAATGGGTGAAACAGTCGTCTTGGGCTACTACGATCAGCAAGCGGAAAATTTGCAAAATGAGATGCGCGTCCTTGAGTTTATCGCCCGTGAGTTGCCGTTGATCCAAACCAAAGATGGCGAACGAATCGAAGCGGCGCAAATGCTCGAATGGTTTTTATTCACACGCAAAGAGCAGCAATCGCGCATCGGCAGTTTGAGTGGTGGTGAACGGCGACGACTTTACCTGCTCTCCATTTTGATGCACCAACCCAATGTCTTATTTCTCGATGAACCAACCAACGATCTCGACATCCAAACGTTGCAAGTTCTCGAACAGTTTCTCGATAATTTTGACGGCTGTCTCGTCACTGTTAGCCATGATCGCTACTTCTTAGATCGCAATGTTGACTTTATCTACCTCTTTGACGATGGCAAAATTGGCTCGCGCTATCCTTCGCCGTGGCGACCGGAAGATAAGGATGAAGGCGGAGGGATGAAGGATGAAAAGAAGAAGATGGAGACGCACCGCGCACCACGCGCCGCGAAAAAGTTGAGTTGGAAGGAAAGCCGCGAACTTGAGCGATTGGAAACGGATATTGAGGCGTTTGAGACGCGGAAAAGTGAGATTGAGATAGCGATGAATGAGGCGGGGGGGGATTACGTGAGGATTGGGGAATTGTCGGCCGAACTCGACACCCTCCTCGCCAACCTCGATGAAGCCGAATATCGTTGGTTAGAACTCTCCGAACGCACATGAAACGTTGGTCGATTCCAGTTGCGCTCGTTGCGCTTGCCCTCTTTTTCCGATTTGCCGATCTACCTAACATTCGCCACAGCTACGACAATGCGTATCAGCAATATCTTGCGCTGCAAATGATCGATGGGCGCACACTTTTGCGCGTTGGGCAGCCCTCCTCCGTTTTTCTCGACAATCCGCCATTGATGGCGTATCTGCAAGCAATTCCATTACTGATTTGGCGATCACTTTGGTCACCCTATATTTTTGTCGTTTTTCTAAATAGCATCGCCGTTTGGTTCGTCTATGACGTGACGCGGCGATTGTTTGATCGGCCGATGGCGATCATTGCAGCCATCCTTTTTGCGATTAACCCGTGGCTTGTGCATTACAGCCGAATGACGTGGACGCAGGGATTGCAACCATTTTTGATGGCGGTCATCGCGTGGGGGATTTGGAGAGAATCGCCAACTGCTGCCGACTCAACTGACAATCTGTCATTCCTGCGAAGGCAGGAATCTATTCTTCCACTCATCGGACTACTTGCTGCTATCGCATTAACCCAAACATATATTTTAGGATTTGCCATTCTCGCCCCGTTGGGCATTGTGTTGCTATTAACTTGGCAGTCACTGTCGAAAAAAGTGTTGTTGATTGCAGGAATTGTGTTTGGGGTGTGCATGATGGTCTTTTTAAGCGGGGTGTTGGGGGAAAGCCGCTCGGCCGAAAACAGCGAAAAAACGACTGCCTTCTTAGAGCAACTAACCATCGAATTTGATCCCCAAGCCGTTACCCACGCCCTTCGGTTTGTGACTGGCGTAAACTACGATGGACAAGACCCCTATCTCGCCCAAGTCGTCGAAACACCCTCGCTTTCCTCAATTGCCTCTGTCTCACTCACCATCGCGTTGCTCGCTGGCATACTGTTCGCTGCTTGGCACTGGCGCAAAACGCGCTCACAGATTTTGCTCGCTTGGTTTGGCATAGGCGCGTTCGGAACGGCACTCATTCCGCTGATGGTGCATCCTCATTATCTATTGTTGACATTGCCTGCGGGTCATTTGTTGGCGGCGTATGGACTGCGGCCGCTTTGGGATTGGCGATTGACACAACCTATTTTGGTCGTTGGATTATTGCTCTTTGGCGTACAGTTCAAGGTCAATTTATGGCGTGCTGGTCAACAGGTTATCGCAGCACCGGTGACTGGGAATTTTCAGGATTGGCGATTACAAGAGGCGGCACAGTTTGGGAAGCGGGTTAGGGGGGTGGCGGCCGATATCCAAACCAGCCCCCTCATCATTGCGACCAACGACCATCCAGCCGTTCTGAGCAGCCTAGCCTCTCGTTGGGTCGAAATCCAGTACGATACAAACTTCCCAAACTTTGTCCGCATTCCCAAAAATGAGCCAATGCTTTACATCATTCAAGCGCCGCTACCAGATGAAAAAAGCGTTTCATCTTTGATTTCTTTAAGGAACGAACAGACGTTTGATCTTTTGGACAGTTCATCGTTCAATTTTGCAAAAACGAGTCCCTATGAACATGAAATTGTGAACAAGTTGCCAGAAACTGTCCTCAATTTGCCTAGCCAATCTGGATTAACGTTGCTTGGTTATACACTTGATGCCGAGACGAGTCTGACACTCACAACTTGGTGGCGTGCAGATGTTATCACCAATGAAAGGGTGAATTGGTTCGTGACTATTTTCCACCAACTGTTCAATGCAGAGGGACAAATGTTGCTCAATCAAAACCAACATGGCATCTGGGGGTATCGTTGGCAGCAAGATGATTTGCTGATTGAACGGACGTATATTGAGTTGCCGGCCGAGCTTGATAATTATACGCTGCGTTTTGGCCTCTATGATCCGATTCACAATCTCAACTTTGAATTTGAAGGCGTAGGTCAAACTTACGCAATTGAGAATTAGCAAACCATTGCGTAAACTGTTCTCGATTACCACAATCGAGTTTCTTCAAGAAACTCGGTTTCTCTTGTTCTTGCGAAATTTTGGCAATCAGATACGCTTACGTTTGAGATGCTAAGATCGGGAACCCTACTAAACAGTCGTTATAAAGTTGGAGTCGCATTGGGGCAAGGTGGCTTTGGCACAGTCTATCGCGCCCATGACAACAGTTTTCAGATGTCGGTTGCGATCAAGGAGATGTCGCCAGAGGCAGGGTGGAGCGAACAGTTGCGCCAAAAGCTACGCGAGCAATTTTATCGTGAGGCACGCACGCTCGTTCAGCTACACCATACGCATCTCGTGCGAGTCAGCGATTATTTCTCCCAGTTTGGCAATGACTATTTGGTGATGCGTTTTGTCGATGGACAGAGCATGGCGCGGTTGATCGACCAGCGTGGCGCGATAGACGAGCAAACTGTCTTGAAGTGGGCAAATCAACTGCTAGACGCACTGGCCTATTGCCATAAAAACCGCATTTTGCACAGAGCTACCCAGAAGGAGCCAGCCCGTATGGGATACTCGACATGGCAGGAAATGTATGGGAGTGGAGTGGCGATCCATATCGTGATTATCCATACATAAAATTAGAGAATTATGAAAATGACGGAGAATCAATGGTGCTGCGCGGCGGTTCATGGGTCAACGGCGAGATCAACACTCGCGCTGCCAACCGCGATAGGGTCAACCCGACGAATCGGTACAACGACGTTGGGTTCCGATGCGCGAGCGGTTTCTGAAACGCTGCTTCTGAGCTTCTGTCTTTTCTTCTTTTCTGGGGGTGTGGGGGTGCCCCCCCGCATCTGCCCCGCGAAGCAACGTGAATCTTCCCTACCTAAATCTCTAACTGTCAGCTTTCCCTTCCCCATTATGGCATCTTATCCAGTTGATGTTTCAAATATTGAACTTTTTCAACAGATAACCCTGTCCACTCACTCACTGTCACCACATCGTGTGATTTCAACAGACGAGTAGCGACTTGTTCGACACCGCGCTCAACCCCCTGCTCAATCCCTTGCACAATTCCCTCTTCAAAACCTTGCTCGCGTCCTTTTTCCATCCACTGCTGTGCCAAAGTAGCCATTGTTTGCGCTCCTTGCTCCCCTTGCGCCAACAAGAGTTGCTCCATCGTTTTCATATCCACGCGATCTGTTGCCACGCTTAAATAGTACAAAACTGTGTAGATGTATTCCAGTCCTGTTTGTTGGTCGTTTAGTTGGAAAATCAGTTGAATTAAGCGTGGTAACAGTCTGTAGAGGCGTGGGTCGAATATCGCTCGCAGTGTCAATAGGCAAACTTGTGTCCACAGTTCACCTCGAATTTCGACATCCGAGCGATAAGAGAAGTCGTGTAGTTGATAGGCGTATTGGGGAACGTGGGACAATAGTTCTGTTGGCAGTGTTCCAAACAGTGAGTGCAAGTCTGTTGCCAACTGCCACTTTTGCTCTCCATGATACACAACGAGTGGCAAAATCGGTGTGAGAAATTCTGTTTTTCGTTTGGGTTTGTTTTTCTCCCAAATTTGCACCATGTAGCGCAGAAGCTGTAGTCCAACCCAGCGATCTGGCGCGCTTTTATGGTCAAACAACAGATAGAGATGCAGTGGTTGTCCCGTTGTCATCTCCACCTGATAGAGCATGTCTGTCTGATGGACACGCAACTCCTCGTCAACGTAGTTACCTGTTTGCAATACCAGAGTCTCTAGGTTCAGCTGATTCAATAATGCAGGCGGTAGATATTCGCGCAAGAAACTGCGGATAATTTGCGGTTTGGAAAAACTCTCTCGGAAAAATCGGTCATGTGGATGGTGAACTGTCATGCTTGCATTGTCCCTTCCTTTCTTTTGGATGCAACGCTTTTTTCGATAAATCTCTCTGAATGCCCGCGATCATCTCTAATCGTCGTTCAGAGTAATCATCGTGTATTAGATGAGAACGAGGTTTTTAACGAGATACCCCGTTAAAAACCTCGCTCCTGATAAATTATGGTGCTTCGACGATGACGATTTCGGAGGCTGACCGACCAAAGACCTCCGGCGAATACATCTCCTCCGCCTTTGCTGGTGGCACGACAAACTCACCTGGAGTCGTCGCCCGCGCCACAAACTCATAGTCGTGGACACCTGCGTAGAGTAACGTCGTGAACGCTTCCGCACGTTCATCGCGCAGATTCACGTGGTCATACCAACGCCACCACCACCAGTAATTCGGTTCGTCCTCATCGCTCGGTGCATCTGGCACGATGACCGCGTTTGCCAGCCCCTCATTGATGATTTCCAAGCCAGCGGGCAGCGGTGAGACGAGCGCAACATGTGTGCGGCGACTATCTGCCACCATCGTTAGCTTGACGCGCACTTTTGCGCCCGCTTTGATGCGCCAGTTGCCATTTTCATCTTGTGTCACATCATTTGGGTCGTCAACCGCCTCATACTCGCGCATGACGATAAAACCGCGATCCAATGGATCGAGTACCAAATCGCTCGGCGCATAGCGCAATCCCAAGCGATAGTACAAACGCCCATCCCCTTCTTTGCTGATGATGACATTTTGTCCATCGTCTGCCAAGAATGTCAATGGCACGTCAGTTGAGCGACGCTCTGTTGTGCGTCCTTCGTAAACGTGTTCGGCCGCATACGTCTCACCCAGCCAAACCCGCGCCACAAACTCTGGTGTTTGCGCCTCAAATGTCTCAAAGTAACGATCCATCGCCAGCAAAATAAAGACATTTTCCTGCGTGTTATTCCAACGTCCGCGTGTCTTGTCGGCGAGCAGGCCGTTGACTACTTTCACGATCAGGTCGCTATCGGGGTCGTTGGCGATCAGCGCATCGAGGATGACCCCATCGGTGCGGCGGTTGCTGTGCATGATGACGTAGGCATCGTCGCTGTAGTTGGTGGTGAAGGTGGCGGCGTTGGCCGTTTCGACGGCGCGATTTTGGAAGTAGCGGCTGATTTCGGCCGATTCATCTCCTTCGCTCCCAATCACCTGCCAAACCCAAGCCAACGCCTCTGGCGCGAGTCCATCCGCCCCAACACGATTGTAGAGTGCGAGTGCTTCGGCGCGGTCGTTGTCACCCGATAAATCACGCACGTAAAGCGCATACGCACGAATGGTGTTTTTAATGTCCTCGCTATACCATGCGGGGAAATGTTGCTCGACGTTTTCCAAGTAGTTCAACGCTCGACTGAGCATATCAGCGGGAACATCGTAGCCATTTGCCTGTGCGCGAACGAGCGCGTGCGTGACGTGCGTCGTCAAGAATGGATAGGAGCGACGGCTGCTCGACCACCAGCGGAAACCACCGTCACCCGTTTGCAATCGCGCAATCCCTTCGATATCCTCGCGGATTTGTGCTTCGATTTCGGCCTGTTCTGGTAGCCCGTCAGCATCAAACGCGCTCAATACATCTTGCAATGCGGCAATGGCGAGGATGCGGGAGGCGCGTGCTTCGCTGCTCTCATACGGATAATCGACCAAGTAGATGACCGCATCGGTCAACGCCTGTAGCGCGGTTGATGACGTGTCGATTTCTAAGCCGCCAAACTGCGTGTAAACACCCTCTGGCACGGCAACCGTCTGGGCAATTGCGCCCTCGTCGATGACACCATAGGTGGCGAACGCTTCGGTCGTCGCGGGAGTGTAGACGGGGAGATCGATGTTGGCTGCATCGGCATAGCTGCCAGAGACGGCCGCAAATTGGAAGCGAGCCAAACCCGGTTGCTCAGTTGTCGTTGGGAAGCGCACTTCGATGCGATCATTGGCAGGGACGGTAACGCGCTGTCCATTGCCTTCTGTCAATGTGACATTGGTCGCCTCAACGACGACATCGACGACCAACTCCTCATCTGTCTGATTTTGTAGCACGACAGGTAGCTCAAAGTTGTCACCGAAGTTGAGGAAGCGTGGTGCGGAGGGGCGTACCATGAGTGGCAGACGGGCTGTTAGGTTGGTCTCGGCCGAGCCAAACAACGTCTCCCCACTGACCGCCACTGCCATAATCCGATAGCGCGTCAAGTTGTCGGGTAGTGTCACGTCAACGCTAGCCTGCCCATTTGCATCTGTCGTCACCGTCGGGGCAAACAACGCCAGTGCATCAAAGTTCGTGCGAACCTGAATAGGCTCACCACCACTCTCATCGCCGTCAGCAACAGCCTGTGCTGTCATTGTGGGTAGAACCGCATAGTTTTCTGTGCCGCTGTCATCGGCCGCACTATCCATCATCATCTCTGCTTCTTCTACAACAGTCACACCTTCCACAGAACGTGCTATTTCTTGAATGGCATTCCCTGCCAATTGTGTTGGATCAACTAAAACGAGCTGTGAGCGACTATGCGACGGCTGCAAATAGGTGTAGCGATTTTGATAGAAGATGTTGAGTGGATTGACTAACTGATAGTTGGTCAACGCCAAGACTGCCTCATCAACGACGACGAGCGCAATTTCTGAGTTTGTGATGGGGCTGCCGTTTGCATCAGCCACGGTTAGATCAATCGTTGTGCTGCCACCGGGTTCAAGCCCTGACTCTCGCGGTGTGAGTTCGATGTCGAGTTCGCGGCTGCGTGTCGAGATCGGCAGTTCGAGAGTGCCAACTGCATAGGCGGGACGTGCTGGGGCATCGGGCAGTGGCGTTCCGTCATCTGCCGTGCGTGGTTGTGCGCCCACCAAGTCGATTTGAACATTGAGATTGGGCAAATATGCCTCTTCGATAGGGATTTCGACGATGGTTGTATCCCCTTCCATCGTAAAGCGTTCTGTCGAAACGATACCTTGCCGCGTCAATGTCAATAAGCCTTCCGCATTTGGAATGGGCGACTGCACCAGAATTTCAGCGACATCGCCGGGGGCGAGCGTCTCTTGACTTGGAATCAAGGTGACTTGTTCTTGTTCGACGTTGCGATTCGGCCGCTGCTCACCCCCACTCACCCAGCGCGTAATTTCGCTCTCGTTGCTACGCCCTTGCGCGTCGGTGATGGTCGCCGTGATGCGATAGCGTCCACCTTCTTCAGTTGTAAAGCTGCAAACAACGGCTTCTTCGCCAGAAGTCACGTTACAAGTTTGTGTATCTGCTTCGGTTTCTTGCCAGCGTCCACCGCTGAACGTCCACTCAAGCCGTGCCGCCTGCATTGTGATAGTGGTATTGGCAACGGCATTGCCGTCGATGTCTGTGACAATGGCCTTGATGTCGAGCGGGGTTCCTTTTTTGACGAAGTAGCGGTCGCTTCGCAAGCCGACGTAGAGATCAGAGGGGTGAACGAGTAGGCTTGTCGATGCGCCCCATCCTTGACGATTTACGTCGATCACTTCGGCCGAAGCGTTCACACTATAAGGTTTGCTCGCCTCAAACTCATCGAAGTCGATCCGCAAATAGTGGTCGCCGCTGGCATCAGTGCGCCCTTCAAAGCTCTCATAACTGCCACGACTCTCTTCATAGTAGAAAGATTCATCGTGCCAACCCCACCAAGGTGTCCATTTGCCAAAGCTGAATTCGTTCCAGTTTGGGGGAGAGTAGGTCGTCGGGTTGCTGCTGACGTTCCAGTAAACTTCTGCATTGGGTAGTGCGCCACCAGCGAAGTATTCGGCCGTCACTCCCACCACTGCATGACCACCAATAAAGTGCGGCGATGGCGTCTCATTGCGTGCTGACACCTCAAACTCTGGACGGCGGAACTCTTGAATTTGGAAGTTGTGATAGTGATTGCCACCCGCCACACGAAATTCGATTCCCGCATAGCCGAGATTGACGCTTTCAGGTAGATCAACCGTTAGCTCGAAGCCGCCCAGTGCGGAGAGTTCGACTGTTCCAGCCTCCAACTGATTGCCCTGCGAGCCACGAACTGTGTAGTTAATCGTTGTGGCCCCATCCCAAAGCGTGATGTCGCCTAATGCACCGCTTTCTACTTTGCGGACAAAGCCTTTGACGCTGATAGTTTCACCCGGTCGATACATAGCGCGATCATCAAAGACAACCCAACGCAATTGATCGGTACTTCGCTCGATATACCACTCACCATACCCATAATCGTTGGCTGGTAGCAGAGCGGTATCCTCCCCATTTGTGACGGTGAGATAGTTGATGCCGTTTGGGAAGTTGGGGATGCGGATTGTGCCATCGGCCGAAGTCGTCTCCGCCCGTCCGCCAAACTGAATCGTCGCGTCTGCAACTGGCGCACCATCGCTCAAACGATTTGCCCAAACGAGCATCTCACCTTCGCTCAAAAGCGCATCGACACCTATATCGGTCACTTGTACCCAATGGGTGACGATTGGCCGATACCGATTAGTGAAGCGATCAACCAGCCCTTCCGTTGGTGTAACATGCACAATCGCATGTCCATGATTGCCTTCAAGTGCGGCCGTTAAGTCAATGTCGGTAACAGTCAACTTATCATCTTTACCATCAACCGCAACTGTCTCACCAAAGACGAGTTCGCCGGGTGGAGAAGGTGGGTTTTCGCGGTACGCATTTTGTTGATAATCGAGAAAACCTGCCCAGTCATCAGCCGAAACTTTATAAACTTGCACATCGACATTTGGTACATTGATTGAGTAGACACTGATTGCAGGTGTTGGAGCGGCGGGATCGAGTGTGACGAGTGATTTGTTTGCGCCGAATAGGGTTGGCTCGGCCGCCCCAACCTCTTGCTCAAACTCATAATCCTCACCCATTGTCTGACCAAAAATGTCCTGAATCTCGCCGTTGAGACGCACCGTGTACGTCGTGCGCGGCTGCCACGCGCCGCGCAAGCTCATGTAGCTGCCATACACGCCCACAACCGCATTGGGAATTTCTGGCTCAATCGTCACCCAATTCACGTCAAAAAGCTGTGGATCGAGCGGATTGGAAAATTCGACGCTGACCTCACCGTAAGGCGGGCAGTAGCCGTCATATCCGCAACGTGTGCGTGTCACATTCAAAGGTGGGTAGGTTCGCGTTGAGTAGGAAAACACCCTATCCGTTGTGCGTGACCCTTCCAGTGATGGGATATTCGGGCCGACGCGAATGCTGATAGAGGTATCAGGCGTGAATGGTTCGACGGCGCGGAATGCCAGCCAACGATTGTCGGGATGGTTGGCGGCGAGGCTGCTGATGCGCTCATCGGCCGAAATCTCCGCCTCCGTCGCCAAGCGCAACGCAACTTCGCCCCCCCCGGCCGCCAACGTAATCACATCCAAAACGGCCGCAGGGTCAATGCGCTGGTCAAAGCCAGCAAAAAAGATCGGCTCAAGTGGTTGTGACCCACTTTGTGGATAAAATGTTTGAATTTGCGGCGTGGGGGTGCGGAAAGAGAATGAAACGGCTTCTGACAACGTGCCGCCCGTTTCAGAGGTGGTTCCGGCTGGAATCTCAACTGTCACCTCAGTGGACATTGGCAAACGGTCAATTTGCGCTGAGTCAAACTCAAAACGTGCCGTTTGCGTTCCCAACCAAACCCATTCACCGGGCAGATCGGGGGTCATTACCATCGGCACATCGAGCGCGGCAAGTTGATCCTGTGTCGCAATTGGAACCATCGGCTGATTAAATGTGACGGCGATGAATGGCGCGATGGTCACGTCCCCCTCTGGTGCAAAGCGGATCACTTGGAGGTCGCCATCATTGTTGACCGTTTCAACAGGTGGTGGGGCGAGTTCGCTCGGAGCAGGGAATGGCTCATCAATTGTCTCACCTGTCAACGGCGGTGGGATCAACTCAGTTGGCAAATTAAGTTCAACTTGGTCACCTGTCTCAGCTTGTAACTCAGGCAAGCGTGCAAGAATTTGTTCGACCTCCTCTGACGAAAGAGCCGCGCCTTGCACAAATGGGTTTGGCACAAGGGCTGCATCAGCTTCTGGATTTCCAGAACTTAGACGCATTCCAAAGCGTGGCTGATTGTCGAATTCGGCCGAAGCATACGGATCGACTTCTAAAATCATTCCTGTCTCTTCTCCATTTTGATTGTCATCAGGCGTAGGCAGCTTGATCGTGCTGGGTGTTGGTGTTAGGTCTGGTTGGTCACGACAGTTGACAAGCGCAAATGTCAGTAACAGAAATAGGGTGATGAATAAGGGTCTTCTCATTTTGTCTCCATTATCATGAGCAAACTGAAGTCCACTCAACGTTTTAATTATACAGGCGTGACGATCAGAATAAGACCGCCACGCCACCCCGAAAGGTCTGGCTTTAGATATAACGAAAGACAAAGTGAATTTGTTCCACCAAAACCACAGCACAGTTTTTTATGAGTCCATAGTTTGTGCCAACTCATAAATCATTAAGGTTTGTTGGTGGCAATAGATTGGCGAAAAATATCCAATCAACTGCTCAATATCTCTTCAACCGCTCTTCTCGCTGACCGCGCCGCCGTATGCACGCTACTCCAGTCTTCCCCGTTGGTATAGGCCGTCCCCGCAAAGAACACGCGATTATCGACGTTCTTGCCTAACGTTCGCACCCTGCGGAAATTCTCATGGTCAACGACATACGCGCCGTTTGCAAATGGTTCCGCATTCCAATTTTGGAAGATGTGCTTCACGTAATTAGGTGAAGCTTGACCATCAAACAGAGCGTCCAATTCGTTGAGCATGTACGTGATTAGCTCGTCGTCGCTCAATTCGACGTAGGGAATGGTTCCTGTGCCAACGGCGAACAAGCCTAGAACTTGCTGAGTCGTATCCTGACCATAAGAAGCATCATAGTAGAGCTTCTGCCCCGCCGTTTCAGGTGTGATTTCGAAGGCGACAGCGGCCGGCCAGAATTTTTCAGTGAACTCGATGAATGCCTTGCACCCATCCCACACAGTTACGTTGTCGATGGCATTTTGTTTGTCGGACGGTAGTTCGGGGGTAAAAGTGATCGCGCCATTTTGAAGTAGCTTGACAGGGACAGTGATGATGACCTGCTCGGCCGAATACGTCTCATTCTGCGTTTTGATTTGGATCATTTCGGCCGAATAATCAATCGCCTCCACCACCGTATTGTACGTGATGCGCTCCTCAACCGATGGAACAATGTACTGTTCAAAGAAGTCAAACCAAGTGGCGTTGATAAACTTGCTGTCCTCTGTGAAACCAATCTCCCGCAGCGAGAACTGTTCACCTTCATACAACGCAAAATCGACATCTGGATCATACTTCGTTGTCTCGATGGCAATGTCTACTGACGAATCATTGACAATTTCTCGCAGAATGTCTGGCTCGACGTGCATCCACTCCGCGCCGAGCGGAATCGGAAAGTCGGCAAACTCGGTCGTGCGCTTCATGCGTCCACCATAAATGGATGTTGCCTCCAAAATTTCAAACGCAACCCCCTGCTGCTGCAACAGATAGCCAGCAGACAGCCCTGCCGCTCCAGCCCCAATAATGACAACCTTTCCTGCATTATTAGAGTCCAGTTCAGCCTGACGGCAGCCAGCCAGAGGCAAACTCAGCCCCAACACACCGCACATTTTGATAAATTCTCGTCTATTCATAATTTTGATTGATATTGAACGAAATCGGCCGATCGCCGTTGATTACTTTGAAGTGTTTGACCAAATCATAGGGTCATCAGGCGATTTTATCGTCCTATCGTGTAGAAATGCACGTTATTAGCGCGACTTATTGAAGCCCAAAGTGCCTCTCTAAAATGCACAAGAACACCCAGAAGATCATTCGCATTCCCGCACAAATCACGTAACTTTGCACCCATGATAACAGAGAAATTTTCAACACCTGTAACCGAAGTTCAAAATAGCCATGCCTCCGTTCGATCTTTTAGCGACAAGCCACTAGAGGACGACATGCTCATGGCAATTCTACAGGCTGCTCGTCGTTCACCAACCAGTAGCAATCGTCAAACTTACAGCATGATCGTTGTGCGCGATCTTGAGACACGCAAGCAACTTGCTGTTCTAGCTGGCAATCAGCAGCATATCGTTGAGTGTCAGGCATTTGTCGGCTTCTGTGCTGATATAACTCGTGTGGAAGTTGCCTGTGAAATGCACAACGTTGAATTGAAAAAAGGGCTAGAGTTGACGTTGGTATCGACAATTGATGCAGCATTGGTGGGGATGTCGGCGCAGACGGCGGCCGAGTCGTTTGGCTTAGGGGCAGTTATGATTGGCGGGATGCGAAATCATCCAAAAGAAGCGGCCGAATTACTCGGATTACCGCGTGGTGTCTATATCGTTTATGGAATGAGTATTGGTTGGCCAAAAGAAGAAAAGAGCCTTGCCTTAAAACCGCGTTTGCCGCTTGATCTTGTGATTCACCATGAGAAATATGACACAAGCGATCCACGTGAGAAAATGATGCAATATGATCAAGACCTCGCTGCATTCTATGGTGCGAGAAACAAGGCATCGGCCGCGTGGACAGCCCCTATCGCCAAACAGCTACAAAATCAATCTCGTCCACACTTGCGGAAAACGTTAGAAGATATGGGGTTTTGTTTTGACTAAAAGAACTTACGGCGTATCGCCAAAAGATAAATAATCGCGCTGCGCCCAGCCAATCGTTCCATCAACCGTCATGATCTCTTTGTAGATCACACCTGTATGGTTGGCGTTGCCGGGCATCAAAATCACCGTATCGTTATCTTGTAGCAAGATGAGGTTGTTGCCACCGGGCGTATACTTGACCCAAAGGGTGCTGCCACCCGTGTTGACACGGGCAGTCGGCCGCTCAATTGGTGTTGGGGTTAAGGTAGGCGTTGGGGTTTGGGTAGGTGTGGGGGTGTTTGTGGGCAGTGGGGTTTCAGTGGGTGTCGGTGTGAGAGTTTCGGTTGGAATGACCGTTGGCGTGGGAGGCGTTGGCGGAACAGTCGGGTCTTCTTCTATCGTTGCGCTCGCATCACCGGATTGGACAGGCTGTACTGACTCAATCGCTTCTGCGACCTGTGGCGTGATGGCGGTCGAATCACAGGGTGGGTCGTCACACTCTGAGGCTGAACTCACAAGTGGTGCATTCATCGCACCTGTCTCAGGCGTGAGCGAAATAACAACATCCCCCTCAACCGTGACAACGGATAACACTTCAACTGCTTCATTTCCTTCCGCAACAGCCTCTGTCTGCGCTACGGTTGTCGGTGTTGCGCCCAACGGGACACCCGCAACATAAAAGCCAACTGCCAACAGTAAAAAGGCAAATGCGACGGTGGTGAGCGCACGTACCCGTGCATCCTTGCGGTACGGTTCGAGTTGAACTGCAAATTGTTGCCGGTTGGGAGATTGCACATAGAGCGAATAAGCCACAGTGACCAATGCGCCAAGTATTGAAAATCCCATCCCTAAAATTGTCCATTGCGGAAAGCCCATATAAACATTATAGCGATGGGTGTTAAATCTGTGTAATTGGGGTGAGTGTGAGGTGAGGGAAATTCGGCCGAAACGGTACAATGGCGCGTTGAAAAACAGTGAACAATTACTAGTGAACGGCGATCTGTCAATAAACAACACGCCTTTTGCTGAAATGGAGTAGAAAATGGCTCAAGAATTTGATGTAGTGGTGATTGGTGCAGGCCCCGGTGGCTATGTAGCGGCGATTCGTGCTGCCCAGTTAGGCTTGAAGACGGCCATTGTCGAAAAGAAGTATTGGGGCGGTGTATGTCTCAACATCGGCTGTATCCCCAGCAAGGCGTTGCTTTACAATGCAGAGCTGGCAAATATCTTTTCGACACGTGCAAAGGAGTTTGGATTTTCATACGATAATTTTTCGGCCGATTATGGTGTCGCCTTCAAACGCAGTCGTCAAACATCAAACCGCCTCGTCAAAGGGGTTGGCTTTTTGATGAAAAAGAACAAAATCACAACCTTTGACGGCACGGCAACTTTAACTGGCAAAAATTCCGTCCAAGTTTCACTCAACAAGGGTGGCGAAGAGACCCTCAACGCCAAAAACATCATCATCTCAACGGGCGCACGACCACGTGAACTACGCGGCCTCGAAACGGACGGGGAGCGCGTCATCAGTTACATCCCCGCCATCTTGAGCGACAGCAACCCAGAGAAGGCTGTAATCGTTGGCGGCGGTGTCATCGGCGTTGAATTCACCTACATGTGGGCAAACTATGGCACAGATGTCACGATTGTCGAGATGCAAGATCGGTTGTTACCAATGGAAGAGCCAGAGGTCAGCAAGCTGCTCGCTAAAGAGTACAAAAAGATGGGCGTGACGCTTGAACTTGGCACGGTCGTAGAGAATATCGACAAAAGTGGCGAGAAAATTACCGTCACGCTCAAAAATGGCAAGGTCATTGAAGATGTCGATAAGGTGATGGTCGCGGTAAGCTTCACACCCAACGTTGAGAACATTGGCCTAGAGGCGGCAGGCGTTGAATTAAACGAGCGCGGTATGGTTGGTGTCAATGACATGATGCAGACAAATGTCGATAACATTTATGCCATTGGGGATGTGACGGGCAAATTGATGTTGGCGCATGTCGCCAGCGCGATGGGGATTTTGGCGGCCGAACACATCGCAGGCCACGAAGTGCATCCACTTGACCTCGACATGATGCCGCGTGCTATCTACTGTCAGCCACAGGTTGCCTCTTTTGGCTACACTGAAGCACAGGCAAAAGAGAAAGGGTACGACATCAACGTGGGACAGTTTCCGTTTATCGCCAACGGTAAAGCACTGGGAACAGGTGACAAAGATGGGTTTGCCAAAATTATCTCCGACGCAAAGTATGGTGAGATTTTGGGCGCACACATTATCGGTCACAATGTGACGGAGTTATTGCCTGAGTTGACGCTGGCACGGATGAATGAGTTGACGGCCGAAGAGATCGCCCGCAACGTTCATGCCCACCCAACGATGAGCGAAGCAATCATGGAAGCGGCGCACGCTGTTGAAGGTGAAGCCATTCACATTTGATTGTTGAGGCTAGTCTCCTATAAATTGAGTTATCAGGAGACTAGCCACAGAAACCTCAATTCGAGCGTTTACTCAGACGGATACATCTTTATCCAATGTCTAGCAATCTCGTCCCGTCTACAAACCCAAACCGAATCATGCGCCTGCACATAATCGAGAAAGCGTGCGAGAGCCATCGCACGGGCTGGGTGACCGCTAATACGACTGTGTAGACCGACGCTCATCATTTTCGGCCGAGTCTCCCCCTCCTGCCACAGCAAATCAAACCCATCCTTCAGCAGTTGAAAAAAATCTGCCCCCGATGAAACCCCATTTGGCAGCAAATAACGCACGTCATTGTTGACCAACGTATACGGAATCACCAACTGCGGCGAGGATGCCAAATGCCAATAAGGGAGATCATCGTTGTAGGCATCCGATAAGTAGAGAAATCCACCCACCTCATGTAACAAACGGCGCGTATTCTGGCTGATCCGCCCTGTATACCATCCCACAGGACGCTCCCCACAGATGCGCTCAATAGCCGCTATCGTCAGTTGAATATGATGGCGTTCTTCCTCCTCAGACATACCGCGATAATCTATCCAGCGGTAGCCGTGTCCAGCAACTTCATGTCCCGCCTCCCTGAGTGCATGACCAATTTCGGGATTGAGTTCTAATGCCTGCCCAACGGCAAAGGCCGTGAGAGGTAAATGACGCTGACGAAACAGTTCCAAAATGCGCCATACACCTGCGCGGGACCCGTATTCGTACATACCTTCAACGCTCAGGTCACGTTCTCCCATGCGTGGAGGTCGTCCAAGCAGTTCGTGAAGGTAGCTTTCGGATTGTTTATCACCAGATAGGATCGAACGTTCTGCACCCTCTTCGACATTTAGCACAAACTGAACCGCGATTCGCGCCTTATTTGGCCAATGTGGATGTGGCGGCTGACCACGATACCCAACTAAATCACGGACAGACATTAGCCCAACTCAAATGTTGTCACGCCAAAGATACGTTCATGTGCGACGACAGGCGGCCGACCCAGATACATTCGCGCACAACCAAACACTTCAACCATTTGATGTTGTGCGACCAATGACATAGCAGCGTGGTTATTCTCTGGCGCATCGAGAAATAATGCTTCGCCGACAGCAAATTCAGCCATGTGAGTGTAAAGGGCTTCGGCCGCTTCCAGATCGTCAGCAAACAAAGGGCCGACCTTGTAACCCTCTTGGCAGCGTCTCACCACACTATACCCGGCTAATTCTCCATGACGGTGATAACCCAATGCGAGTGCATCGGGCTGCGTGATCCAGCCTCTCAAAAAATTAGCACGTGGTGTGGGAAAACAGGTTCGATCATAGGCGATAAGCTGGTCGAATGGAAGTTCAATCAGCGGTTGAACGTGATCTCTGGCTTCTTGTGAAACCATTGGCGACTGGGTGATATTAGCGCGAAAACGCATATTGCGATGGGAAAATTTGAATCCTCCTTTAGCATAATAATCCTGCATGTTAAAAACACCATCCATACCAATGCAAGCGTCAGGATGCAGGCGATCTAGGAGGCGTTGGCGACGAGCGTGCCAGAGGACATTGCCATAGCCTTGTCCTCGATAGTCAGGGTGAACAATAAAGAATCCCATAAACCCGAATTCGTCATTGTAAGCAGTGATGGCACCTCCTCCGATCATCTCGCCATTGAGATCGGCCGCAATAAACGCCTCTGAATCCGTCGCCCAAAATAGTTCAGCATCATGCAGACCAGGATTCCAGCCTTCACTTGCCGCCCATGCGACGAGTTGATCAACCTCGTTGCGTGTCATGTTGCGTATTTCAAGCTCTTTTGACATAAGATGATTACTTCAACGCGACAGTTTAACTGCCGCGTTTTGTCGCATGAAACTACATTACTTCGGGTTGCAAAAGACCAAATGCACCATCCTTGCGTTTGTAAACGAGGTTTACGCGGCTTTCGTCTGGATCGTAGTACATAAAGAAATCATGCCCAAGCAGCTCCATCTGATCGATGGCTTCTTCGACCGACATCGGCTGCAATGCGAACTTCTTGCGCCGCAAAATGACTGGATTCTCGTCTGCAACATCTGCCTCATTGTCAAGTGGCAGTGGCTCTAGCTCCATCATCAAATCGGCCGCTGGGATTCCTTTTCGACGCATTTTTCGTTGTTTACCACGATACCGCTTAATCTGACGGTAGATTTTGTCCACCACCTTATCAACGGCGGCATTTACGTCTGCGTGATTCTCCTCTGCCCGTAGAATTGTGCCGCGTTTGTCACGTAGCGTTATTTGGGCAATGTGCCGCTCGTTGACATTGCGGGCATTCTGTGCCGTCACATCAACTCGCACTGAGTCGAGCGTTGGCATATAACGTTCAAGCCGCGCCGTTTTCTTCTCGATATATTCGTGTTGGCGGTCACTGAGTTTAATGTCTTTGGTGTGAATTGTCGGTTCCATAGCTATGCTCCTTTACGTTGAACCATTTAGGAAATTAGTGGATAAGTTTGTGGGCGAGCGACACAGAAGGCTGTGACACTTTGTGCGCCAGCGCGGTAGAGGGTTTCGGCCGATTCCTTGACCGTTGCCCCCGTTGTCAATACGTCGTCAATCAGCAAAATATGCTTTTCTCGCACAAGCGACTCAACTGCCTGAAATGCGCCGCGCACATTATGGCGGCGTTTTTTTCCATCTAAGCCCACCTGTGGTGGCGTGTGACGCACGCGAAATAAAAGTTCGCGGCTAAACGGGATGTTTGTCTTTTCTGCAAAACGCTGCGCGATCAATTCAGCTTGATTGTAACCGCGTTCACGCTGACGATCGGGATGCAGCGGCACAGCGATGACGACCTCCGCTTTGGTGCGCCAAGTTTGCCATGCTTGGGCTAGCAAATCACCCAATGGCTTGCCTAATGCAGGCGTTTCCGTGTATTTGATGGCGTGAATCGCGGGGCGAATTGGATCAGTGAAGTAGGTCGCCGCTTGAAAGGGTGAAATGGGTGTTTGACACTGCTGGCAGTAGGAGAGATAAATGTCGGCCGAGCCGCACCGCTCACAAATCGGTGGCTCTGTCCATTTGACCGTTTGAATGCAGTTGTCACATAAAAGGGAAGAAAATCGCTGGCAGGCAACACAGGTGGCTGGAATGAAATTGTCAATCAAAGAACGCAGATACGAAGCGAACTGAGCCAAATGTCACCTACTAATGAGATGGTTAATATAAATATGCGCCAAGTCAGCACACCGTCATGATAGGCAATTTGGCGAGAATGTCAAGCTGTCAACTGAAGAGGTCATTAAGCCAAGCTGTAAGTTCGGGGCCAAGCAGTGCCAAAATGACAATTAGCACAACGGCAACCAACACCAAAACGAGTGCTAATTCGATAAATCCTTCGCCTTTTTGATCGGGTCGTCGCATATTTTTATCCTAGTACAAATCAATCAACACTCTACAATTCTATCGTCCAACATGCCAAACAAAAAGCGCAACGATTGCCCGTCGCGCCATTGCTAATCATTGTGAAAATTGAGCGTATCAGGCCGGCACACGATCTAGCCTGACCCAGCCATTGCTCAACGCATAGACGGCCGCCTGTGTGCGATCATCGACGCGCAGCTTGCGTAAAATAGCCGTCATGTGATTCTTCACCGTTTGGTGGCTAATGCCAAGCTGGAATGCAATCTCTTTGTTACTTGCACCACGTGTCACATTTTCCAAAATTTCCATCTCGCGGGGTGAGAGCGGCACAAATGAGTCGCTGGCCTTGCTTTCGAGCGCATTGGCAATGCCTAGTTTCTCTTCTAACCAGATGACCAACTCTTCATACGTCATGCGTTGCTCACCAACGGCGTAAAAACCATCATGAACATAGTGGATGATGTCGATGAGGGCATCGGGGGCAACGTCTTTTGGACAGTAAGCAGATGCGCCGGCACGGAGCGCGTGCAGTACTTGTTGCGCGTCATCATATCCCGTAATGGTGACGACTTGTGCATTTGGCAACCCTGCTTTGATTCGACGTGTCACTTGCAAACCGTTGATAGTGGGCAGGTTGATGTCCATCATAATCACATCAGGTTGATGTTGAAAAGCCATCTGAATTGCCTGTTTGCCATCATACGCTTCTGCGACAACTTTCAAATCTTCATCTGTTTCGATCACATCACGGAGGCCTTGTCGAAAAAGGGGATGGTCGTCTACCAACATTACTTTAATTTCGTGCATAACTACTCTTCCTAAAAACGTGCCATACAATACGAACCGCCAACGCAGCGTATTCCTCTTGGCTACTACTAAGGTGCTACTATTACATGCTAGTATAGACGAAACTAAAGTAATGGCAGCGATATGTTTTACACAAAAAGCGTTAAAGAAACGATCATAACGGCCGGCTTGCATAGACAGTAAAAAGGTCGCCAAAATTGATAGGAACGGCAACCGCCTGCCAGCCAAATGTATCGATCAACCGATGTGCTAGCTTTCCCAATGGTCTATTAAAACCTCGTAACCTTGAGGCGAGATAGCCCATGCGTAAATAACGTCCCTCTGTGCGAACCGCTAAAATATCAAAGCCAATCTCTCGCATGAGACGAGAGAGGGATTGTTTGCCAAAAAAGTGAACGTGCATCTCCATCAGCCATGGCCAGCGCGCCCCCATTAAGCGGGCGGTCATACTTTCGACATCCATCGTATGGACGGCGATTAGACCGCCGGGCTTGAGCTTATCAAATGATTTTTCGAGTTCGGCGCGTGGATCGTCGAGATGCTCAATGACATCCCACATGGTGAGTACGTCAAATGTTTTATGGGTTAATTCGGCCGAATCCAACGTCCCCCCCATCACGCACAGCCCACGTTTTTGCGCCTCCTGAACCGCCCAGTCCGATGGCTCGACACCGACAGCCCGCCAGCCGGACTTTTGCGCCGTCTCAACAAACACACCAATATATGCCCCCACATCAAGCAACGTTCGTCCATTCGCAGGCCCTGTGAAGCGTTCAAGCGCGTTGAGATGTCTCTCAAAGGTTAACTCACGCCCCTCACGTTCTGCTACATACGTCACATCCTCAACAGCTGCATAGGCGTGGATCAGGTCATCAGCGTCCCATGTGGGATTGGCATAGACATGAGCGCACTCGGCACATTGGACAATCTGAGTGTGTTCGCCATAGTCCGGCGTAGTGCAGCGAAATGCTTCGACACGCGGTGCGTGTGTTCTAAGCGTGGATGGATAGCGCACAAACCAGTTATCTGCGCCGCAAACGTTACAGTTGACGTATTTCATAATAGGGGGAAGTGTCTTCTCCCCTCTAGCCTCCTTTGGAAGAGGGGGTTGGGGCGTGAGGGTTTTTTGCGACAGAGCCGCTTTCTTGTGAGATTGGACTGACGTTTTCGGCCGAGTGACGCGGTGCATGTTGCAACAATCGCCGAGCCAATAGTCGCAGGATCGTATACTGCGCTTTGAAAATTTCATCTCGTGAAATTTTGGTCGTTCCTTCGCGTCGATCTTCAAAAATGATCGGTACTTCCCCAACTTGCCAGCCACGCCGTTCGCACAAAAATAACATTTCGACAAGAAATGAATACCCACTCGAAAAGATCTTTTCGAGTGGAATAGATTGTAATACTTCGCGTCGATAAAGACGGAAACCTGCCGTTGTGTCGTGTGCTTTTAAGCCAAGCAATGTACGAGAAACCAAATTAGAAATTGAACTGAGCCAGACACGTGAACGCGGCCAGTTGAGCGTCCCACCGCCCGAAACATAGCGCGACCCGATCACCAGATGTTTTTCACCGATCAAATCAAGCATCGCGGGAATATAGCGTGGATTGTGTGAAAAGTCGGCATCCATCGTCATGACATTTCTAGCGTTGAGCGAGTCGAGCGCGTAGTGGAACCCTGCGATATAGGCTGTGCCAAGACCGAGCTTGCCCGGCCGATGAATGACGTGAACACGTTCAGGGTACTTTTCAGCCCATTGGTCTGCTAATGCACCTGTGCCATCGGGTGAGCCGTCGTCCACGTTGACAATGCCCAGATTGATGGGCAGTGCAAGAAGCTGACGAAATAAATTATCGAGATTGTCCGCTTCATTATAGGTTGGGACGATCACATAGGTGGTTGGTTTGCTCATAACCCTGCAAGTTTAACAGGATGGGTAGCAGACGGCTATTTGCGGCCGAGAGCTATAACGTTTGAGTACATTTATGAGCTTTGCCATTCTCGAATAGCATCGAGTGGGAGAAGTAGATTGATGACATTGAGCAAAAGCCCGTCCTTTATCCAGAGTGCCAACAAAATTTCTACGATCAGGAAGACAGCAAATGCCCACTTGAAGCCAAGCCGACGTGCAATCAGCACGCCAACCCCACAAAGGGCAATGTCTGACAACGAGTTGACGATTGTATCACCCGTGTATCCTTGCGCCGTTGCCGTTTCACGATAGCGATCGATGATCCCTTTTGAATTTTCAACCACCTCCCACACTGACTCGATCCCTATTACGGCTAACACCTGTGTTTGAAAGGTCGATTTTGCCAGCAACCAGCCAACCAGCCAGAAAAGAACAAAACCATGCAGGACGTGCGTGAAGCTATACGGATCAAAAATATGTTGAGAGTTATCAGAACTGAGAATTTCACCTGACCATAGATCAACTCGGCCGCACGTGCAAATCCACAAACGCCCCTGCACGCGCAATAGCACGATGGTTACGATAATCATCACGGCGAGATAGGTTAAAAATAGACGTTTTTCTTTAAGCGTGGTTGAAATTGTGTTCATCATAAGGATTCCGAGAAATAATGATTATACTTCGCAACGATGATCGCGCGTGTGATATTCCCCATCGGGGCCGCCCTGCGCGAACTGCCCACGCCTTACTCAATTTCAATTTCCATGTAGTCGCTCACCGGATTTGCTGCCACATCCAAAAATGGAACACTCTCTAAAGAGGGATAAGCGTACATTCCGCTATGGATCGTAAAATTAGATAGATCGCTGGGCGTATCGGGAAAGGTAAAGAAACTAACAACCTGATCGCCTGCACGCCATGCGCCAGCATAAAAAGCAGATTCATCAGCTTGCTGTAAGCGCACACCATCTGCGCTGTAGAGATGATTGAACCAATGATAATCGACTATGTTGCCCGCACCGACTTGCCAATGTAGTCGCCAATCGAGGAACGTATCATTTTGGGTTGCTGTATAGCCATTTAGAACAACGAAATTTGCTAGGATGAACGATGAACTGAATAGATGTTCAGGTTTAGGCTGAGAATCTAAAACATAGGTAGTGAGAGATTGTGAAGGGTCGCGCAGTGGGGTTTTGGATTGGGTGATGGCGAGATTTGAGAGGATTTCGGCCGCTCTCATCCCCCCCTCCTCTGGCCTCACCACCAAACTAACCGTCGTTCCCACAGGAAAAACCGCCGTCGTATGCCCATTCACAAACCGATGTGGCACACCACGCAACAACACATCATAAACGGCAGGCGTATGATCGACTTCAGGAAATGCTCCGTCACTCACAACCAAAATCTCAAATGCCCCATACTCTTTTCGTAACGCTTTCGCCTTTTCCACCGCTGCCAACTCAATCTGAATAGGTGTCCCAAACCCACCAAAAGTCTCGCCCCGCGCCACTGTTTGCATCAAGACCCCAAACGTCCATAACTGTCCGATTGCTAGAAATGTGATGAACCCACCAAGAATGACTTTAATCGTATTTGGTCTGGGCTTTGAAAATAGACCCTCAATGCCAATTCCCACCAACAAAAACGGCAGCGGATAAACAGGAATCACATAATGCAAAACGACAGGCACGAATTCCCAGACGAAAAATAGGATCGACCATGCCAACCAAATGAGCAAGAACCAATCGGCAACGGTGCGTCTTTGTATGACACGCACCAACCCTAGCCCCATCAATCCAAATAGGATGGTGTATGCCCAGCGCAAATTGGGCGTTTCGGCGAGAAAACGTTCAAATGATGAACCTGTCAAAACGTGGATTTGCTCGCCCGTGCTGAGTTGCCAAAAAAGGTCAAATGCTTTTGTTGAGAATGTTGTTGCTAACCCATCGCCACTACTGACCCCGCCGCTCTGTAGCGCATACCAACCAAACGGCACAATCGTCAAAACAGATATACCTGTGCCAATTGCGAAAATGTGCCAGTCAATGCGACGATGATAGAGCAGTAACAGCATCAATGTTGCTGGCACAAGTGAAATGGCGGCGAGATGGGCTTGGACAGCGATTGCGACGCATAGAAAATGCCCAATCAAAAACCACTTGCGTTGATCGACATAGACGAGCAGCCCACAGATTGCCCACCCAACTACAAATGGCACGATCAGGTTTTGCGCCCAAATTTTGCGTGCGTGGTGAATTGCCCATGGATTTGTCGTGAGCAACAAGGCGGTGATGATAGCGGCCGTACTGCCCCAATAGCGACGCGCCAACCACCATACGCCGATGATGGCAAGAACGTTGAGCAGCCCTGTGTAGAGCGTGGCAGCATAGATGTGTTTCCAGATGAAAAGGGGGAGCGCGTAGAGCCAGACAGCCATGGGAGGGTTGGCGAAGCCGGCCGAGTTGCTGATGCCGCGAATGGGAAAATACTTCCACTCCGCCATGTCCCATGCCAACGCTAACAGTCGTGCCTCGTCCGCCTTGAACTCCGTCAGCCCCGGCCAACCCATTCGCACTGTAACGGCTAGAAGGAGGAGTGCCGCGAGGGTAAAAAACTCCCATTTTGTGATAAGTTTCGCAAAACGCATGAACCTTAAAGAAAGTCGCCTTGTCATTCCTGCAAAGGCAGGAACCCATTCTTCCTCATTCAACTAAACTTAAAGTGACACCAATGTATAGGTGCCATATTTCTTGCTTGCAAGGATGTAGACGAAGTAGGATTTGAACTGCATGGTGGGAGATATTAGCAGAAGAATGGATTCCTGCCTACACAGGAATGACAAATTGACAGGGGTTATGATTGAGAAATTGGTGAAGATTAGCATATAACTTCTTCACAGTTTTGGCGTAGAATTGAGGTTCTGTTGTGTATCGGGGTTGCAATTGCAAATTGCCCCTGCAAAAAGATGAAGACAATTTTAGTGGTTGATGATGAGAAGCGATTGGTGTCGTTGATAAAGGCGTATTTGCAGGATGCGGGATTTAAGGTTGTCACAGCGTATAATGGGCGAGATGCGCTGTTTGTGGCACGCGATGCAAAGCCCGATTTGATCGTGCTAGACATCATGATGCCAGAGTTAGATGGACATGACTTTATGAGAATTCATCGCAGGGAGCGCAACACGCCGATCATTTTATTGACCGCGAGAGTTGAGGAAAATGATCGCATTTTGGGCTTAGAACTCGGTGCGGATGATTATGTGACGAAGCCATTTTCACCGCGTGAGATTGTGGCGCGGGTGAAGGCGGTGATGCGGCGCATCGGCCGATCAGACTCCCCACCCCCCCAACTCTTGCGCGTCCAAGACCTCGAACTCGATCCCGACAGCTACATCCTGACTCATGCCGGTGAGCGCGTCGATCTCACCCGTTCCGAGTTTGACCTCATGAACATTTTTATGCAGTCGCCGGGTCGTGCATTTTCCCGCGTCGAACTGCTTGATAAATTGCAGGGAACGGTCATTGAAGGGTACGAGCGCACCATTGACGTACACATCAAAAATATCCGTGCCAAAATCGAAGAGAATCCGCGTAGCCCACGCTATATTGAAACGGTCTATGGTGTTGGCTATCGACTGATTCGTCAGTGAAATGCGCTCTTTGACGCTAAAACTCTCGCTCGCCTTTTGGCTCGTCAGCATCATCGGCATCGTGCTAATTGCGGTGCTGGCTGAACAGTCGGTGAATGTGCAGGCCGAACAGTTTGAGTCGCGGCAGGCGCAAGAATTTTTACTCGGCCGCCTACAAACCTTCTACGAAGAGAATAATCGTTGGCCACGTAGAGGAAATTCGATCCCGCGCGAAATTGAGCGTAATGTCAATATCGACTGGATCGTTTATGCTGCCAGAGATAATGATATTGAATTTGCCAGTCGGCAGAACTTGCCCAATCCACCACGCAACTTAGTTGAGCAAGCTACCCCAATTGAGGTCGATGGCAAAGTTGTCGGCCGCTTGTTGATGTTGGGTGACAGAGACGGGCGCGGAACGATCTCACGTGAAGTGACGCAGGCGCGGCAAGATTTTATTGCCAATGTGCGACGCAGCTTGGTTTGGGCAGCGTTGTTTGTGACAGCGGTTGCGTTGCTGATTGGTATTGGGTTTGCGCGGTCGCTAGTTCGGCCGATTCAAGCCCTCACCATTGCCTCGCGCAATCTCGCACAAGGTGATTTAGAGCAAAACGTTGTTGTGCAGTCACAGGACGAAATCGGTGAACTCGCCGTCGCGTTTAATCAAATGAGTCGTGATCTGGCGACCTCACAACAGTTACGTCAACAGATGACGGCCGATATCGCCCACGATTTACGCACCCCTTTAAGCGTGATTCGTGGTCATGCAGAAGCATTAATAGATGGGATTTTGCCCCCAGATCAAGAGACATTTTCAATCATTCATGACGAAGCACTGCGCTTGAACCGTTTAATTGAGGATTTGCGAACGCTATCGTTGGCAGACGCGGGAGAATTGCCGCTGCAACAGCGACCAACCGATCCCGCCACTTTAATTGAACGGACGTTACTCGCGCATAGCCCACTGGCTGATGATAAAGGAATCACGCTACAAAGTGAGGTTGTTTCCGATTTGCCATCTATAAATGTTGATGCAGACCGCATCGCGCAGGTGTTGGACAACTTAGTTAGCAATGCGTTGCGTTATACATCGGCCGGTGGACGCATTCTACTAAAGGCGCAAACGGTTGGGGATAAGCTGTGGATGACCGTAGATGACAATGGAGAGGGGATTTCGGCCGATGCGCTCCCCCACATCTTTGAGCGATTCTATCGCGCTGACGCTTCCCGCCAACGAGATGGCTCAGGCTCAGGCTTGGGTCTCGCTATCTCCCGCTCCATCGTGCGACAACATGGTGGTGACATCACCGCAACATCTGACAGTGGCACGCAATTTACAATCACCTTACCAATCCCGCACAATTTGTGAACACCTTCTACACAATTTACACATAACTTCCCCCTATCATTCCTATCAACAAAACGAAACACAAAACAGCGAAAAACAAATCACAAACGATTTGTTCGCACATAAACAGCATAGGAGCTTAAAAATGTTACGTAAATTGATGATTGGAACCCTTTTCATGGCAGCATTGTTCGCACTTAGTGGCGCATTCTTCTTCTCGACAGATTCAGTGGCAGCGCAAGTAACAGACACGGTAGAGACACAGATGTTACATCGTGGGGGCGGCCGAGATGGCAACAGCGTTCGTTTGAACCGTGAAGAGAAAGCTCAAGTGATTGCAGACACGCTCGGTATTACAGTTGAAGAGTTACAAGCGGCAAAAGAAGCCGGCACATCACTTGAAGAGTTAGCCGCCGCAAATGGCACAACTGTTGAAGCGATTGAGAATGCTCTTTACAATGCTCAAGTAGCAAAAATCAACGAGGCAGTTGCCAATGGCGACATCACACAGGAACAAGCCGACGCGATGATTGAGCGCATGGACTTGCACCTCTTATCTGAGCAAATTTTTAGCAAAGATGATGCAAAAGCCGCAGTCGCAGCCGCACTCGGTATCACAGTTGACGAGTACGACGCAGCAAAAGAGGATGGCACATTGCGTGACCTAATTGCAGACAGTGGCATAGATGTTCGCGCCACAGTCGAGGAAGCTCGCAACGCCGCAATCGACACAGCCCTCGCTAATGGTGAAATCACTGCTGAACAAGCCGAAGCATTGCGCGAGATGTCAATCGGCAAAGGCAAACATGGACGTGGCGGTGGACGCGGTGGCAACGGTCAACCACAAGTCGAAACAACAGCAGACGCATAAACTTCTTTCTTCTTTCTCCTCCTGATAAAAAGCGACCTCCAACGGGTCGCTTTTTTGCTTTCCATCGAGCAGAATTGCCAGAAATTGTCACAAATGAGCTATGTTCTTCGTCTTATATGTAAACTCAATTATGATTGGAGAATATGATGATGAACATTGCAATTATTGGTGGTGGTGTGGCGGGATTGACGGCTGCGTTGCTGTTGGCGCGTGATGGGAAAACGGTCACTGTTTATGAACAGGCAAATACATTAGGCGGCCGCGCTCGGACTCGTGAGATTGAGGGCTTTCAATTTAACATGGGCGCACACGCCGTTTATCGCAAAGGGATCGCCGCACGCACAATGAAAGAGTTGGAAATTGCACTGGCTGGTGATATTCCACCGATCAATTACCACTCAAAAATCCGCATCAATAACAAAATCGAAATGCTCCCGGCTTCGCCACGTGCGCTTTTGCAATCGGCCGCATTAAGCCCAACTCAAAAGCTCAACTGGCTAACTGGATTGGTCAAGGTGATGCGTGCAGACGCGGAAGCTGCCCGTACCGTTCGCTGGGAAAGTTGGCTACAGGCGCATATCTCAAGTGCGCGAGTCCGCGAGATTATTCTCGCACTGAGTCGGCTGGCAACCTATACGAATCACCCAGATTTGAGCGCATGGGCGGCGTTGACGCAGTTGCAGATGACGCTAAATGGGAGCGTTTTGTATTTGGATGGTGGCTGGATGCAGTGGGTTGAGAAATTGTCAGGAGCCGTGCAAGAGGCGGGCGGAACGGTGATTTGTGGAAAGCGCGTGCAAAATGTTGAGATGGTTGAAGGATCGCCGCAACTGTATTTTGCAGACGGGGAGGTGGTTTCGGCCGATAAACTCCTCCTCACAACCCCACCCAACATCACACGCAACCTCCTCCCACAACTTCCCGACTTTCCATCGATGCAGCCAGTTCGCGCTGCCTGTCTCAACTTAGGCTTACGCCAGCTCCCCAACCCACAATGCAGCTTTGCAACAAGCACCGACGCGCCACTTTACTACTCTGTCCATACGCGCGCGGCAAAGTTGACATATTCAGGCGGTGAGGTTGTTCACTTGATGAAATATCTGGGAGAAGGTGAGTCATCTGACAACGCGCTCGCTGAACTCGAAACGTTTATGGAGCAACTACAACCCAACTGGCGACAACATGAAGTCACACGCCAATATCTGCCAACAATGACTGTTATGCACACGGCACCACTGGCCGAGGTGCGTCGCCAAACGGTTCAAACGTCGCTGCCAACTGTTTTTCTGGCGGGTGATTGGGTTGGTGATGAAGGCATTCTCGCCGATACGGCGGTGGCCAGCGCACGTCGCGCCGCGGAGTTGATGTGATGGATGCTTTTATCGAACATCGGCCGCTGCTCTTCGGCATTGCCTATCGCATGTTGGGCAGCGTGATGGATGCAGAGGATATTGTGCAGGAGACATTTTTGCGGTGGCGGGGTCTTGCGGCCGACAATCCCCGCGCCTACCTCGCACGCATCACGACAAACCTATGTCTCGACCAGTTACGCTCGGCCGCCCATCAGCGCGAAGAGTACGTCGGTGCGTGGTTGCCCGCTCCACTCATTACCCCACCAGATGAGATGGTTATCGAAACGGAATCGTTATCCGTCGCATTTTTGCTAATGTTGCAAAGACTCTCACCCGTTGAGCGTGCGGCGGTGTTGTTGCGCGATGTCTTTGATTTTGAATATACCGAAATTGGCGAGATTGTTGGGAAAAATGAGACAAACTGCCGGCAAATTGTGCGGAGATCGCGCTTGAAGCTGCGTGAGGGGCGAGTGCGGCATGATGTTTCGGCCGAGACCCGCACCATCCTGTTCACCCAGTTCCTCACTGCCTGCACCAGTGGCGATTTGGATGGTTTGGTCAACTTGCTACAAGACGAGATTGTGCTTATTTCCGATGGTGGTGGCAAAGTCTCTGCGGCACTACGCCCAATTATTGGCAGTAATAAAGTCGCCCGCTTCTTGCTCGGATTGGTCAAACGTGCGCCGACGGGTCTCAGCTTTGACTTTGTTAATTTGAATGGAGAAAAAGGCTACATCGCGTATCAGCATGGTATCCCGATTTTAACCATGACGACTCAGATTGTTGATAGGGAGATCGTGGCAATTTATGCGATGCGAAACCCTGATAAGTTGTGTCATTTGGAATAATCACATTGTGAAGAATGGATACCTGCGAAAGCAGGTATGACAAGACGTGCTTTTTATAGCAAACGTGTGGCGCGAATTGATTCGGCAATTGTGAGCGCGTTTTGCCAGCCAGTGCCGTTATCTTCGACCGTCCACCACGCGGAGAGGACAGCCTGCGCGAAGCCATACGCCGCCAATCTTTCTCTTTCAAACCCTAGCATTTCGGAAAAGATAGCGATACGTCGCGCCATGATTTTGGGTAAATTTTTCCATTTGTGAACATGTCCGGCAGGATTGCGTAGAAATGCCCCAACTTCATAGGCCGGATCCCCCTCGACTCCTTTGGGGTCGATAGCGATAGCAGTCGTACAATCGGCCGTCAAAACATTCCAGTGATGTAGATCGCCATGTAGGAGAACAGTTTCAGTTGTGTCTGCTTCGAGTTCGCGCAAGATGCGTTCCGCGTCGTCCACGACATGTTTGCCAAAGATGTTGCGGTTGGGCATTCGGCCGAAGCCATCTGCCCACTCCCGAACATGCCGAAAAGGATGCACGGCAGGCAGCGGCCGCCACAAATTCTGCATGACCATCGCCGCCGTGTGCGTTGCTTTTTCATCTTGCCAATCGACAATTGGTTGACCGGGCTGCACACGCTCCAGCAAAAAAACGCCTGCATCTGGATCTGCTTCTAACAGTCGCACGGCTCCTTTTCCATCATACCAGCGCAACGCATCGATCTCACCGCGAAGCTCCCTATTTGGCACGCCTAGCTTCAAAACCACCCGTGAACCGTCATCGCGTTGCGCTGGCGCGACATAATTGAATGAAAGATCGAACGGATCGTCTAATACGAGTGACCAACGCTCTGTATATCTGTTGAGCAGATCGGGCAGCATCGCTAGCCAAGCTGCGCCTGCATCACCAAATGTGTTTAAGGTATTTTTTCTGAACTTTTCGCTAATCATGTTACAAATCGTTAATGCTTTTTGTGCTATATTGACAGGCAATTTACCAAACGGGGAGGAATTCATATCCTCATTTTATTACTAGCGACTAGCAACTAGCCACTAGCCCCTCTTATGATACAAGTAGACAAACTTCTTCTGCACGCAACGGTCGTCACAATGAACGACGATTTTGACATTTTTACAGATGGCGCGATTGCTATCGCGGGAAATGAGATTGTGGGCGTTGGAAAATCGGCCGCCCTCCTCAACACCCACACCGCCACCGAAATTGTCGATTGCACCAACCAAGTCATCATTCCCGGTCTCGTCAATGCCCACACCCACGTGCCAATGACGCTTCTGCGTGGTCTCAACGACGATCTGCGCCTCGACGTTTGGCTGGGCTACCTGATGCCGGTCGAGCGCGAATTTGTCACGCCAAAATTTGTGCGACTTGGCACACAGCTCGCATGTGCCGAAATGATTCGCAGCGGCATAACGTCATTTGCCGATATGTACTATTTTGAGAGTGACATCGCGCAGGCGACAGCCGAAATCGGAATGCGTGCGCTGCTGGGTCAGACATTAATTATTTTCCCCACACCAGATGCAGCGAGTTATGAAGATGGACTTGTACTTTGTCGTGAGTTTATCGAAAAGTGGAATGGGCATGAATTGATTCAACCGGCCGTTTCGCCTCACGCTTGGTACACGGCGACGGCCGAGTTGCTGCAATCGTGTGCGGATCTCGCGCTTGAATATGACGTTCCCGTTCACACACATGTTTCTGAAACAAAGATCGAAGTCAAAAATTGCCGCGACCAGCACAATATGCCGCCTGTTCCATGGAACGAGAAAAATGGATTGCTTAAAACAAAGTTACTCGCCGCTCACTGTGTCCATATTGATCGCGGCGAAATGGTCAGCTTACGAAAAGCCGGCGCGGGCGTTGCACACTGCCCGTCTAGCAATCTGAAATTATCGAGCGGGATTGCAAAGGTTCACAAAATGCGCGAAATGGGCATCAACGTCGGCGTTGGCACAGATGGCCCTGCCAGCAACAATGACCTCGATATGTTTGAAGAGATGCGCCTCGCCGCCTTGCTGGGCAAGGTGCGCCACGATGACCCCACGCACATTCCTGCACGGGAAGCATTGGCATTGGCAACGATTGGCGGCGCACGCGCGATACACATGTCGCATCTCACGGGCAGCATTGAGGTTGGCAAGCGGGCAGACCTTGCGATTGTCGAGATGGGCGGAGTCCACAATTGGCCGCACTTTAACAATAATCCATCGGCCGTCTACTCACGCTTAGTCTATGCAGCCAAAAGCACCGACGTGCGCCACACGCTCTGCAACGGAGTTTGGCTGATGCGAGATAGGGTGCTGCTGACGGTTGATGAGGCAGAGGCGCAAGCGCGAGCGGCGGTGGTCTCGGCCGAGATTGACGCATTTGTGCAGGAACGCGAATCCAGCCCCTACAATAAACTCATCGTGCTCGCTGGCACACAGCGGCAGGAAAGTTTTGAAGTACAAATCAAAGTGCCTATCGAAGATGATAAAGCCATTATTGCCACAATCTATGGTAACCAGTTTGCGATCACGAAGCACAATCACTATCGTCAATACGACACCTACTTCTCTTTTGGCAATAAATACAAAGATGCAGCGCGTTTGCGCTATCGAGATGATGAGTATGTGAATGATCGTGGCGACGTTTATCAATCACGTGCAAGACTAACGTTATTGGGGCAGAAAGATCATGAAGAGTATCCAAATGCAGTGATGCTCTCGCGTTCACGGGTCATTTCGGCCGCGACCAACTCGTTACGCTTCTACCGCGAGTACTTCACCCCAGAGCGCGAGGATGAAGTGCATAAAGATCGCCGTCGCTGGCGCGTCATGTTCAAGGGAACCGATTTTGCTATTAACATCGACCGCATCAAGCAACCAAACCTGCCACAACTTTATCTTGAGATCAAAGCGCGAACGTGGTCACGAACAGACGCGACGGAGAAAGCTGGTTTGATTCGTGACATGTTAGGGGTATTCGGATTGCAAGATGTCACACCAGAACGACGCGAGTATGCTGAACTCGCATTTGCTATTCAAAAAAGCTGATTTTAGAGTACAATAAATCAAAAATACAGTCGTTTCAGATTATAGACTCTGTTTCAACGTGTAAATTCACTATTGTGGAGAATTCAAATGAGTAGACACACGCTAAAGTTCAGTTTTTTCGCTGTTTTGATGCTCTTTCTTGGCATCAATTTCACCTCATCGGCCGAAGAGCTCGATGATTCGATTCTCGTTATTGACAATGCAGACAGGGAGTTGGCAAAGTCAGTCACTGCGGGGGAGGATGTTTTCTCTGCTGTAAACGATCTTTCCCAAGAAGCGTTTGTTCTTGACACATTGCGTGACATAGAATGGGCATTTGTGCAGATGATCGGCGTGCTAGATCGTAGTCCAGCCGAGCAGTACCCAGATGACTGTGAAGAGTTTTATCTCTACTATCAAATATCGATTGTGCTGCTGCTTGATGTTCTCTTTAGCGAGCCGCCCTTTGAATTTGAGGACATCTATGACCTCACCTTTGATGCTGTTCTTGATGGACTGATTACAAGCGAACCAGTTGCGTTTTTGTGTATTAATGGTGGCAATGGCCATCTTTCCGGGCATAACAAAGATGCTGCTCGCATTGGCCTAGAAAATTCGCTAGAGCGACTGCGCCGTATTATCGAAGGTGGTGAGTCACGCACAGGTATCCAATCAGAATCAACTATTGCAGACTTTATTTTTAATGAGCCAACGGCCGAGGAACTTGAAGAACTAGCTGATCTTTTTGGTGGCCCCTTTGATGTCGATGTTTTCTACGAGGATTTGCTGATCTCACAAGAGATTATGCGCGCAATGATTGGCTGGCTTGACAAGTTGGCAGATGGTCAGACCGTTTTTTGTTCAGAGTATGCCCTCTATTATGAGCTGCTCAATTTGCCAACGGTATTTGCCGCTGTGCCCCCTGAATATGTCGAACTCTATCAAGGACATCTCAATAGTGTGTTGACAGTTCTCGACACAAGCCGGCCGCTAATCGTCTTTTGTGACGAAGGTGGTAACCTGTCTGAATTCAATTTCGGACTTGCACGTTTTGGGCTAGATAAGAGCTATAATCGCTTGTATAGCATTATTCAAGAAGTCGAGCGTCGTCTCGGCATCACGGTTGAGTAAATAACCAATTATTTTAAGGGCGATGGGGTATTGTTCCCATCGTTTTTGTTTTATGGCAACAATTAAACAACAAAGAACGGCCGAAGGAATCAAGCAAATTGTCAGCGAAGTGTTGATGATGGAAGTGAGTGATCCGCGCCTATTTGGTCTCACAGTGACATCGGTGGATATCGACCGTGAGTTGTCACATGCAAACATTTACGTGGGTGCATTGGGCGAAGAGGCTCGCAAGGATGAGGTCGTCGCAGCGTTGAAACACGCGAATGGATTTTTCCGCTCACAAGTTGCACGACGGATGCGACTGCGTTCAACGCCATTGCTACATTTCCACTGGGATCCAACGCTTGAGCGCGTGGATCGGATCGAGACGATTTTGGGCGATTTGGATATTCCGCCGGCTGAGGTTGAAGAAGATTAGTTCGTCTGTCTAGCGCGGCCGATATTGCAAAGCCTCCGCCAAGTGTGGAGGCTTTATGTTTTCTTCGCCCGCTAAATCCGCAATCGTGCGTGCCAGCTTGAGAATGCGATGGAAAGCGCGTGCGGAGAGATTCATCTGAGCCATTGCGCTTTTCATCAGGCGCGTTCCCGTCTGATCCAATTTACACATCTCACGGATTTCGGAAGGCCCCATGTCCGCGTTGCAGGTGAGGTTGGTTTTGGTAAGACGAGCTGTTTGCAAAGCGCGGGCAGCTTCGACTCTGGTGCGGATTTCGGCCGATGTCTCCCCCCGATGTTTTCCCGTTAATTTTTCAAAATCGACACGCGGCACATCTACATGAATGTCAATTCTGTCCATCAAAGGGCCTGAAATGCGCTTTTGATAACGTGTAATCATGCTGTTGCTGCAAGAGCATTCGTGCGTTGGGTCACCATAATAGCCGCATGGACACGGATTCATTGCTGCGACAAACATAAAACTGGCGGGAAACGTGATCGTCCCCGTCGCACGCGAAATTGAAATCTCACGCGGCCACCCCTCCAACGGCTGACGCAAAACCTCGATCAGCTTTGTCCCAAATTCTGGCAACTCATCCAAGAAAAGCACGCCGCGATGTGCCAGACTAATCTCGCCGGGGCGTGGCCACGCGCCCCCACCGACCAACCCTGCATAGCTGACAGTGTGATGGGGGGAACGAAATGGGCGATTGATGATGAGCGGTTGGTCGGGTGGAAGTTGCCCCGCGACGGAGTAGATTTTGGTCACCTCAAGCGATTCATCAATCGTCATACGTGGCATGATGCTGGGCAGAGATTTTGCCAACAGAGTCTTGCCTGTGCCGGGAGGCCCTGAGAATTTAACATTGTGACCACCCGCTGCCGCGACTTCTAAGGCACGCTTGACATGCTCCTGCCCCATGATGTCTTGAAAATCGGCCGCAAAATGCGGCTCAGTCGCAAACGCCTCCTTATCTTGCACAAATGGCGTAATCGGAGCTAGCTTAGTCAAATGTCCAACCAGTTGCCCCAAGTTTCGCACGGGAATGACCTCTAATTCGGGCATTAATGCGGCCTCACCCGCGTTAATCGCTGGCACAAAGACGCGCTTGATGCCATTTTCGCGTGCGAGGGCGGCGAGGAGCAGAACGCCTTTTGTCGGCCGAACGCTCCCATCGAGCGATAACTCCCCTACAAACATCGCATCCTCAATCTCGCCAACCCAAACTTGCTGCGATGCAGCCAAAATACCGACTGCAATCGGCAAATCATAGGCTGGCCCCTCTTTGCGAATATCGGCCGGTGCGAGATTGACGGTGAAGTTCTTGTTGCTGGGAAAAACGAGATCGCTGTTTTTTATGGCAGCACGCACGCGATCACGACTCTCACGCACGGCCGCGTTGGGCAGGCCAACCATCATAAAATGCCCGATCCCATTACGGATGTCCACCTCAACATCGACTAATTCAGCTTCAATTCCAACGACAGCGCACGAGAGTACTTTTGCTAACATAAAATCCTTCCTATTTTTACGTAGCGCGATTATAACGGACGAGGACAAATTTATGTAGGCTTGCGTCCTTTGCGGAATAGTTTCTCCAAGCTGAGTTCAAAGTTGGGCAGTATGTCTTCGGCCGTTAACACATCCCCCACAGCATACCGCCTCACCTCATCAAGCGAGCGATAAGCAAACACCTCACGCCGCTTCGGATCAACGATCCAAACCAAATCAACGCCGATATTTAGATATTCATCAACCTTATCCAGAATTTCCACCCAGCGATTGCCCGGTGACAGTACCTCAACCACTAGTTCTGGCGGTACATCGAGATAGGTGGTAGATTGATTTTTTTCCAACCGCTCCCACGAAACGTAGGCAGTATCTACGCCACGAACCGTGTCAGGGTGTCTCGCTGTATAAACGCCTGTTTCACCAACGTATGTTTCTCCGAGATCGCTCTCTTCTACAAAATTACCAATGTAACGGCCGATTTTTGACTCAATTCGACCATGCTCTGTTCCGGGTGGGGGCATCTTGACAAAAACTCCTTTGATTAGCTCACCACGTCCAAGATCATCACGCTCGGCAAGCTCTTCACCTGTCATTTGTTGCATTTCGTCAATTGTTGGAGATGGCATATATAACGTCATTTTTTATTCCTCTATGTTGAAATTGCATTGTACAAAATTGGAAAGATAAAGCCAAAACAGGTACAGCAGGTTAGGCAGTCTACTGTGTCGCGCTCAACAAGCCATCCATCAATAAGTCAATCACGTACTCGGCCGATTCTCCCATCTGCCCTGTCATAAGCCCGGCTGTTCCAGCATGTGTCAGACCATCCATAAGCGATAAAAAGGCTCCCGTCAAATCCCAAGCGCGAACGTTTTGTGCCTCCCCACGCTGTTCTGCGTTTTCAAAGCTCGTTTGGATAGGATGCCAGATGTGCTGAAAAAGAGCCTGCTGAAGCTGTTGCTGGCTTTGTTCTGATAGCACTTGTAGATCATTTTGCATCATGCCCAGCAAGCCGAGCGGCGCATGTTCTACAAACCAAGCAGCTGCCGCCTTGAGTTGAGCGCGTAGGTTCTCATCGACCGCGTCGATATTATGGCGCAATCCCACACCATGCCGCACAAAATTGCGTGTCATAACCTCCACATAAAGCTGTTCTTTGCCATCTGGCACATGGTAGTAGAGGGAGGCTTGTTTGATGCCCAACGCCTTTGCAATATCGCGCATTGAGACCGCTTTATAGCCACGCTCGTGGAATAACCTTTCGGCCGTATGAAGAACACGCTCACGTGATTCGGGATTTGCTTTTCGTGCCATGCTCGCTAGTTTAACAGATTGCCGAAGTGAAATCAGTCTGTATGCGAGACAATCGGCAGGTAAACACGATAAGGTGGATACAGGATAGAGATTTGGTCGCGGACAAACGGTGTCGTTACGCCATCATCGATGTAGGCGACGACGCTGAGATACTGATTTTCGGCCGATACCTGCGCCGTTATATTGCCGGTTATCGTCACAATCCCACCGTTCACGATCTCCCCCTGCCAACTTACGTGATTTGGCGCAACCGTTGGCGTGCCGACGCTCGTTTTGAGTGTTGGTGTGAGCAGTTGGTGATTGGGCGGGAAATAGAGGTCGGCCGATACTGCCCCCGAAGCACCGTGATTTTCCAACTGCAATGTCACTGTTCGGTTGTCGAAATGCAAAGAACTCAACGTCAAATCGGGCGCATTTGTCCAAATCGTCACAGCTTTTTCAAATGTCAAATTATGTCGCTCATAGTGAATTTGAACGCGATTCTCAACCGTTGGCTTGGCTGGTGCTGCCCGATAGCTAATTTCATGTTCTGCCCCCGATGATAGGTTGCCTGACCAGTGAATTGTTCGTTGAGCTGAGTTGTAGATTGCGCCTTGTAACGAGGTGGGGTCGAGGATGAGATCGGCCGATAACGTATTTGTGATCGTCGCAAAGTTAGAGGGCGCAGATGGCAAATTCTTGAGCTTTAACGTAAAGAGACGCGATTCGTTGAAGCCGGCATTGGGCTGGTCAACGCTGAACGTTGTGTCGCCTAGATCACTGAGCCAACCGACTGTATCCGCGAGAATTGGCTTTGGATTCTCCAATATCTCCAGCGGAACACTCCAAAAGACGGTGCGCCAATCGTCACGTGCTGTTGCAAGTCCGCCGATCATACCGCTGTCATGCCATAAAACGGGCGCACTATCCGCTTGTGGAATAAGCCCATCCCCCCACGGATTATAATTGGTATAATTGAACCTTTGTGAGCGGGCAAAATTGCTTGGTAACCTGCTCGATGGTTGTCCAAAGGCTAGCGTCGGAGTTACCGTTTCAACATGTTTGAGAACACCTAAATTATCTGTTAAGGGATGTTCACTACTATAGTAGAGATAGTCTTGGCTAGTGAGCAGCAATCGGCCGCCATCTGTAACAAACTGCTGAAGCACGTCTGCCTCATTGCGCGTGACGGGTGCAAACCAATCAGCCCCTGTAAACCACAGAACGATGTCATATTGGGCGAGGCGATCGGCCGAAATCTCGCCGCGCCCCTCTTCTTGTCGCCACCCCGTCTCCCAATAATCAAATGGCACGCCCATCGTGGTCAGTGTCTCAATATAAACATGTTCGTTGTCATACCAGCGATCATCATCGACGAGCAAAATGTCGCGTGAGACGCGATGCGTTAGGGGGAATTCGGCCGATGATCGCTCCGTCTCTGCAATTAAGCGCGAAGAGTAAGCCCCTGCGTTTCCCAACTGTGCTGGCGCACGAACTGTCACAACAACACTGCCTGACTGACACGGGCCGAGCGTTAGGGTCGGTGTCAGTATCGTCGTTTCCCAAGTCGAATCGAGCCGCAACTGCACGGTCTCCGTTGTCACCTCACTCATATTTCGCACAGTGACCGTGTAAACAAACTGCTCGTTTGGGTGGACAAAATCATCGACTGTCTTTGTTGGAAATAGCAAACCTTGCTCATTTGCCGGCAGATCAAATGCGTCAAAGCTACTGGCTAGCAGCTTGGCGCGATTGGCTCGGCCGCTAACACCCTGCACCCCAAAGCCAAATAAAAGCGCATTAAATGGCTGGCAGCGTGTTGCCTGTAGCCCAACAATTTGCCCGCTTTCTGTTTGCAAGATAGGTTGCGTTAGTGAGCCATGACGAATCCCTAGTAGATCGATTTCGGATTGGTCGCGGTTTGAATCGTTCCCATTGAAACTCAGACGGAGGTCACTAAAAGGCGCATTGATTCCCTGAAATGTTGTGTCTGGTGTTATGCTATCAATGTGGGTTGCGCCAAAAAGCCAGTACCAGTAAATGCCGCTAAAGAGCGTGTCATCTTCGATGCGAGCGACAGAATGCCCACTTAACAGAAAATCACCCCCTGTCCCCAAATAGTCTGATATGATGGTCTGTGAGCCGATAAAACTGGGAGCCGTCGTTGGATGTGACCAAATGACGTGATCGTATTGGGCTAGCACGTCCGCGCTTGCTGGCACGTCAATGAGAGGATCGTACATGTCGTATACGTCGTAACTTCGGCCGAGATCACGTAACGCCTGCTCATAAAAACCGGCGGTTACATCATCGTAACGCCACGCATCCGCATTGACCAGTAGAGTCTTTGTCTGCGGGGCGAGTTGAAAATGGGCGATCATCGGCCGATCCGCCACCCCAATGACCCGCCGCACCGTCGAATATCCTTCCCCAGTCGCCACAATCTCTACATCACCGCCGAGTGGAACCTCAAGCTGATAGGCTCCCGTTGCATCGGTTTGTATAGTGAACGATGTCTCAATAACGGCAACTGTTGCTGTGATAGGCTGTCCATTGACATCAGTCACGCGACCACTTAGCGTTGTGAATGGGCGGCGTTCTGGCTCAAATGGGATGACTTCGGGCGTGGAGTTGTCGATTTGTAAGGAGGTTTCGGGGAGTGTGTGGAGGGGGGAATCGGCCGAGACAGCATACACTCCCCCCCGCAACCAAACCTCAACCTCCCCACTCTCATCTGTCAAAAAAGAGAACGCCGCGCCATTATCTGTCTCAATCGTCACCCGTAAATCTGCCAACCCCGCAAACTGCAAGCGCACACTCGCTATATTCAACGTCTGTGCAACCGCTCGATATGCGTCCACGATCCCCCAGCCAAGATCGAAATTTGGTGTGTTGGTCCCCATTGTGGCAGTTGTGGTCAAGATGTTGGTTAGTGCAGTGTGATCTAGCCCGCCATCGACTTGGCGTAACAATGCGACCAACCCTGCGACGTGTGGAGCCGCCATCGACGTACCGCTCATAATCGCATAGCGACCGCTGGGATAGCTCGACAAAATCTGCACGCCCGGCGCACTGAGCGTCGGCTTGATTTGTTCTGAGAGTACGGATGGCCCTCGTGATGAAAACCAAGCTGCCATCTCACGATGATCTGTCGCCCCGACAGCTAACACATCGTCTAAAGCGGCCGGTAGCGCGACGGCATTTTCAACTCGGCCGTTGTTGCCGGCCGAGTTAACTGTCATGATGCCGGCCGCGTGAAGCGCGGCAAACCCATCTTTGATTGCCTGTGACGGACTGCCCCCACCCCAAGAGTTATTGACGACATCGGGCGCAAGCGACGCATCTCCATTAGGCGCAAGCAGCCATTGAAACCCTGCTAAAATGGCACTTTCATAGGCAAATCCATCTTCTTCAAAAATGTTGACCCCGATCCACTTCGCATTGGGCGCAACCCCATACCCTTCTTGCCCTACCGCACTCCCCGCAACATGTGTGCCATGACCAAACGTGTCGGTTGGAACGGGGCTGGCGGCCGTGCTTGCATCAAACCAGTGGGCAGTGTGATTATTTACATCACCGCGATAGTTGGCTTGCAAAACGGGATGTGTCCAATCGACCCCTGTATCGACGATGGCGACGACGCTGCCTGTGCCGTCAATGCCGAGCGCGTGCCATGCGTGCGGGGCGCGAATGTGCGGCACGCCCCAAGCTGTTCTGAGTTGTGAATCAGAACGTTTGTGCGCGGTTGTTGAATGTGCTGTCGTTGTAATCTGTTCGGTAAACAGATTGGGGCAGTTTGCGTCTAGTGGCGCAAGTTGAGGGGAGAGATGCGTTTTACACAATGGATTCACAGGCGCATCTACAGTGCCATCTACTTCAATTGAGGCAACTGCACGATGATTAGCGAGTTGTTCGAGCAGTTGAGCCGATCCCGTGAGGGCAACAGCATTGATAATCCAAAGCGGCTTGAATTCAGTTTCAGAGAGCAGCGGCGCAACATCTGCCATCTGAAGCGCGTGTTGCATCTTGAGCGCGTCGATTAGATTTGCGCGACTGTCAGCTTGTAAATTGACATCTCCAACAAAGCGCACGATGTAGCGTTGGTCATGGACAGACTGCACCGTTTTGTTATTAGTGTTTGACGGGGATGCGGCAACGCTAAATTGCAGCGCAGTGAAGGTGGCGAGGAAAACGAGGATTGGTAAGAAAAGGATGTGCCAACGATGCTTCATGCTGACAGTTTAGCAGGTTTGAGCTGATTTCTGGCACAATTTACAACTCACGTATGGTCTCCTCAATCAACTATTTGCTATGGTTATTTGTATGAACAGAACAAATCTCGAACTCTTATACGACGAAGCACTCAATGGCATCCCCCTACTTGGCACACCCCAACAGTCAAGCCAGCGCGTACAGGACGCATCCCCACGCGGAAAAGCACAGCAATTGATTACGCTCTATGCTTCACTTAGCAGTGCGTCGGGCTTTATTCTCGGCTTACCGGGTCTCTATTTGGTTCCTTTGACACTGCCAACAGACATTGCGACCTCGACTATTTTGCAGTTGCATCTTTGTGCAGCGATTGCGGTTGTGGCGGGGGAGGATCCGGCCGATGAAGCGACGCGCACACGCTGTCTGCGCTGTTTCAGCGACCATGCGGGGCGTGCTGATGAAAATGAGCAGCGGGAGCTAGTTGAGCGTACAGGACTTAAGTTGATGGAGCGCGGCATACGGGAGTTGGCAGAGCATTCATTGCGCGTTGCGGGGCGTGCGGCGACCAAAGTGCCACTTGTAGGGGGAATTTTGGGCGCGGGGTCGAATGGCTATTACACCGATGCAATTGGTCGTTGCGCCCGTGATGAATTTCTTCCGCTCTTTCCAGACGAAGAAATCCCAATCTTTGAGGAAGAGGAAATCCAGATTATTGTTGTAGAGGGGTAAAATTAGATAGAGTCGGTTGGTATGACAAAGGATCAAAAAAGCGAGCCACATCTGTAGCTCGCTTTCAAAGTGCGTAAACAACATGAATTTATGCACAATCACATGTCATAATAGTCACTGTACTCGTTTCTTTCTCTCTGCTTTTGCAACCCTGTATACATTGCCACCCCAATCACGCCGAGAAAAATCCCGATCACTGATGTCGCAAAGGAAACAAAGTTTAGAAAAAACGTGGAGGGCAAAATCTGCATGACCATCAAGAATGGCAACACTGCCCCCACCAAGACACAGAGAAAACCGATCACGAACAATCTGCTAAATAGGTGCATCCGTCTTTGCTCCATCAAAAAGCCAACATGCGACTTTGTGTTCAGGGCTTACGATGAAATTTGGTGGGCGTTTTGCATCGCAAGTGCCGGGCATAAATTCGGGACAACGTGGGTGGAAACGACAGCCGCTTGGTGGATTGACCAAACTCGGCGGTTCTCCACGCGGGATTTCGCTCATCTCAAGCGCGTTTCTATAATCGGGGTCTGACGACGCTTCTAGCAGCGCAAGTGTGTAAGGGTGACTCGGCTCATTGAGCAAATCCTCCATCTTTGCAAATTCGATTACCTCACCTGCATACATCACGAAGATATATTCAGAAAAGTAGCGCACGGTTGAGAGGTCATGGGTGATGTAGATGACCGCCAAATTGTGTTTTTCTTGCAAACCACGTAGCAAACGCAAAATTTCCACACGCACAGATGCGTCCAGCATAGAGACTGGCTCATCGGCAACGAGTAGCTTTGGCTCCATAATCATTGCGCGTGCAATCACGACACGTTGCTGTTGACCGCCGCTCAACTGGTGAGGAAATTTTGCCATCACCTCGTCCACGGGAGCGAGCTTGACTTCTTCAAGGATTTTACGAATGCGCTGTAGGCGGTCTTCTTTATTTGTAAAGCCGTTGATGATTAGCGGCTCTTCCAATATGCGCTGGATCGTCATGAAACTGGCCAGCGCACCAAAAGGGTCTTGCTGAACATAACCGATTTTGGCGCGGTAAAGACGTAGGTCTTCGCCCTCTGTTTCAGTTAGTTTGGTGTCGTCGAAGATGACATCGCCGGAAGTCGGCCGATTCAAGCCAATAATCGTCTTCATCAAGCTCGACTTACCGCAACCACTCTCACCGACACACGCCATTGCCTCGCCTTGCCGCAGCTCCAACGAGACACCATCGACTGCCTTGACATACCCTGCATGACCAAAGCCAAACTTTTTCAGTTCATACCAGACATGCAGGTCATCGAGTTCGAGCAGTGCCTGATCTTTTCCATTTAATTTACTCATTCTGATTTTCCTCCGTCTAGGTGTGCAGCCAGCACTTTACCTTCCGATCCTCATCGATCACGATAGTGGGTGGTTCTTCATCGCACTTTGAGAAACGTGCCGGACAGCGGTCTGCAAATCGGCAACCGGTTGGCGGATTGAGCAGGCTCGGCGGCTGACCTGTGATAAAGTCAGGTTCAACCGTCTGTTTCAAACGGGGAACACTTGCCATCAGTTTTTGTGAGTAGGGATGTAGCGGTTCTGTGAAGAAATGCCTTGCGTCACTGACCTCAACGATCTGTCCTGCATACATGACAGCGACGTTATCAGCTAGCTCGCTCGACGTTGCGATGTCATGCGTAATTAGGATAAAGCTCGTGTCGAGGTCTCGTTTGACGCTCTTCATTAAGTTCATGATGTTTGCCTGCGTCAACACGTCCAGCGCAGACGTTGGCTCATCTAGGATGACAAGCTGCGGATCTGTCACCAACGACATGGCAAGTGCTGCACGTTGTCGCATCCCACCACTCAACTCAAACGCATAACGATGCAAAAAATCACCCGGCACGCCAACTTGCTCGAACCTCTTTAGGGCGCGTGCCAGTGCATCTTTACGGCTTAAACCAAGATGCACCATCGCTGGCTCTGCTACCTGCTCCCCAATTCGCATAACGGGATTCAGCGCATTCATCGCGGCCTGTGGAACCATCGCAATTTTTTTCCAGCGAATTTGCTTACGAAACTCCTCATCAGTTAGCTCCATAAGATTCTCGCCTTTGAGCCAAACTTCACCATCAAACGAGGCTACATTTTTGGGCAACAGTCGCAAAATTGCTTTTGCTAGTGAACTTTTACCACACCCCGACTCGCCGATGACAACCGTTGCTTTGTTTGTTGGCAAATCAAAATCAATGCTGTCAACAGCCTGCACTACACCACTACGTGTTTGAAAATGCAGCCTCAGATTTCTCACAGAAAGTAGTTCTTTATTACTCATCTTACTACAGCTCCCGCAGTTTTGGATTGAAGATGCGGTCTAATGCAAAGCCGACAGCGGCAAAGCCCAGACCAGCAATTGTTAGCAACACGGCCGGTTCAAGTATCCAATAATAGAACCCGTTAAATAACGCGCCTTGAGCATAACCATCGTTGATCAATTTGCCCCATGTTGGAATAAAAGGATCGCCTAACCCAAGCACTGCTAGCGCTGCTTCGAGAAAAACAAAACTAGGAACGAGTGTAACGATTTGTGGAATGACCAGTGGCAAAATACGTGGAATCAAATAGCGGAAAATAATCCGCATGTTGCTTGCACCATATGCCCGCGCCGCATCAATATAAGGCATTTCTTTAACCTGTAGAAAGATAGCGCGATATGTCTTGATTTGCAGACCAAAGATGCCGAAGAGGATGACAAGCCCCAGCATCAGCCAGATACTTCGGGAATAAAATGTCCCGACCATAATCAAAATCGGTAAGAGCGGAATGATGTTGTTGACCTCAACTAATCTTTGAATAACTGCGTCAACCCAACCACCGAACCAAACACCAATGGCGGCGATGCTCATCGTTGTGATGGTTGTGCCAATCGCTGCAAGCAGTCCAAACGCCATTGCGATGGGGGTTCCCCAGAGTAACGCGAGTGAAATGTCGCGCCGCTTGTGGTCTGTGCCAGCTATGCCGTGTAGATTACCATAGCTCACAAAAGTTGTATCCAATTCAGAATCAGCTTCAAAAAGCAGTCCAGCAACTTCCAAACGATAGGTTCCCTTGAGAACCTGTAAACCTTCTTGCTCTGGATCATCAAAAAGACCTTGATTTACGTTAATCTCGTCAATGCCGCTTGAACGCTCAAGGCGACGCTGTAAACGACTGTCCTGTGCAAAGCGGAATGATGAGGAGTCACCAGGTGAAAAATCGCCGGCACGTATTTCACGACCATCAGGTGTAAACCATGTCATCTCAACAAAAGGATCTTTCTGATCCGCAGTTGCGTTTGCAAATAAAATTAACTCTGGTGGAAAACCATCATACTGATAGTCGAACTCGTACACGTATTTGACTTCACGGGTATCGGCCGAAATGACCTCTTCCGTCCTGTTACCATCCCCCTCTGCACTTGAAAAGCGAATCGTGACAGGTTGTTTTTCCCCTGAAAACCAGTTGTACCAAACAGGGGCAGCGTTACGCGGCGTTTGTGACCAAATGTCTTCCCCACCTCGCCATAGTCGCACTGCCTCTCCATACGGAATCACAATCGGTGTGACGATGGAAACAACCAGAAGGATCGAAATCACGAGGATGCCAAAGACAGCCGTTGGATAGTGTCGCAGTTGATTAAATCTTCGCATCATGGCGTTTACCCTCCAACCCGCACGCGCGGATCAACCAAAGCGTAGATAAAGTCGAGCAGGAAAACGGTAAGCGCAAGCAAATAGGCGTAAACGACAACGTTCGCAATGATCACGGGTGTATCATAGGCACCAATTGCTTGGAAATAGAGCTGTCCAATTCCGGGCCAGTTAAAGACTGTCTCAAGAATGATTGCACCTACCCAAAGCGTAATCAACAGTAGTGCGAAACGTGTGATAATGTTTGGAAGCGTCGGCCGCAAAACATAACGGCGTTCGATCATGCGATCTGGCAACCCTTTTGCCTTTGCCATCTCTACATAATCTTCACTCGCGTAAATCAAAAAGAAAGTACGCCAATCATAAATGGTGATGAAAATCGCGCTCAACAGCGTTGCGGCAACTGGCAAAACCATGTGATAGAGCAGACTTAGTGCATAGTTAAAGGGATTATCTGGGGGTGGGGAGCCAACCATGCCACCAAAGGGGAACCAACTTAGAAGACTTGCAAAGATCAGGATGAGGAAGATGCCGTAGAACCAGCCGGGGGCGGCCGAGCTAGGTGCTAGTGTTAAAATCACCTTATCCCAAAAACTGCCGTATTGTCGAGAAAGTCTTAGCCCGATAAATAGGCTAATGAAAAACAAAAGCAAATTTGCTGTGCCAAAGAGGACAAGTGTTGAAGGTAATCGCTCTAAAATGATATTGCTCACTGCTCGTGAGCCGCTATCGCTTATAAGTGCCTCTGAGAACCCCAAATTTAATGTCAATGCGTTCGTCAGGTAAGTGAAACTGCGGATTGCAAAGGGTTGATCAAGCCCAAAGCGGGCTTCCTCATTTGCAATTTCTTCGTCTATGATTCTTATGCGCTCTGCTTCTGGAAGTTGGCGGAACTGCGGGTCGAGGCTTTTCTCTAGGATAACTTGTTCGCGGATTTGTCCTCTGCGAATATCATCGACATAGCCACCCATATTAGCAACGAGAACAGTCACGTAAACGCCAGCCACCACGGTAAAAAATAGGGCGACTAGTCGGATTGACGTGTAGCGAAAAAGGCGAATGATCGTTTGGGTACGCGCCTTCCGCGATGATTCCGCCATTGCTGTTTCAAAGTCGGTGCCGGGCGTCAGTGCTTGCTGGCTCATAGATTTACCATCTCCTCTTGACCAAGACATAAACAGCATCGCGTTGAAGATTTACAAATAAACGACCTTCGCACTTTCCAGTGAAGCGAAAGATAGGGCTTATCTAACTTGTTAATAACCTTGAAACTGCCATAGCTTGGCAAAGTATTCTTGCGTGGAATGAATTGTGTGGGCTTTATTGTAACAGATTACTTCTAATAAATGGAGCGTGAGGACGAGAAAACTCGTCCTCACAGACAGGATCATAGCTTCGATGACCGCCAGCAAGGGGCCATTTACCCCTTACCAGCAATAAAAACGTCTTCTATGGTGTTGTAACAAACTCGAACGAGCCGAGGCTTGGCAGCGCGACAAGTTCCGAGACGACAACAACTTCGACGCGGTTTGAACCTTCAGCCAGTTCACCTGTGGTATCGCCATCGATCACGACTTCCCAGAGACCATCCTCAACAGCTTCAGCTTGACCTGTGCCAACTTGTGCGCCTGTTGCGTCAAATAGCAGGTAGGTCACGCTTGTGATGTCGTCTACAGCGTAAGGTTCACCCAAGCCATCAATGAAGACCTCGAATGTCGCCTCATCGCCAATTGCGACACGGCTATCGCCATCGATCTCGACTTCGGCAATCGCTGGCGCCGAGAAACGCGCCCAACGGTTTGCAGCATCTTGATGCGGCTCATAGCGTTCCAAAATTGCTTGACCTTCAACTGGGAAGACACCTTGCAGATAGTAAACGTTTGTGCCGAGATAGTAGTGACCGTAGCGACGTGCAAACTCAGAAAGGTTGCTGTAACGCGACTCTACCTCATCATCTGACAGATACTCACTCAGTGTTGCTGCATAAGGAATATATGCCTCTTCTGTTGCAGAGAGCAGCTCACCTGCCAAGATGTCGAGTGATGGACCAGCGATCATATTAATACGCTCTGTCTCGTTCAAGTCAGCTTTGTCTGGTGTGAAGGCCAAATCACCACTTTCATCTGCACGTAACATGATTGCCATATTGTGCCATGCTGCGTCTGCATAGTCATAGGTTGGCCACCAGGTTGCGTTTGTAAGCTGCATGATGTTCTCGGCATCAAGCTGTGCATTGTCACCATAGTATTCAATGACAAGCGGGTCGGTTGAGACAATCTTTGTTGCTTTGAAAGCAGATAGGAACTGATCAAGGTTTGGAGCCAACGATTCATCGTAGTTGGGGCTAGCTTCATTGCCAAGATCAAATTCGACGATCATAGCCATCACAAAGTCAGCAACACTCAGTGGGCTGCCATCATGCCATGTGATCGTGTCGAACATGTCTTCTGGATAGTAAACAGTGCTTTTGAAAACTGCTGTTTGTGTTTCAGTGTAGAGGTCACCAGCAGTGATGAATGTTTGACTTTCAGCATCCCAGCCAGCCCATGCGTCGTCTGGAACGACGATTTCAGACTCAAATGACAGGTCAACCCAGTCGAGTGTTGTGCCAGATGGGAATCCTTCTTGGACGACAACCTCAGCACGCTCTACGCGGTTTGGAATTGCAACACCTGTGCTTGGGTCGGTGTAAACGGCCGATTCACCAATTGCACGTTTAACCATGTTGTCAAATACCCAGTTAGAACCACCAATTGGATTCCATGGCTCTGTGAAGACGCTTGGCAATGCGATCTTCATTGAACCACCTTCTTGGTCAGCGAAACGAACTGTTTTTGCCCAGATGCCTGCGCCACTGATACCAGCCGCGAGGTCAGACGTTACAGAAACTTCATTGCTATATGGGACAAGCGTTGTACGGCTGGTAACCCAAACACGTGATGCTTCTTCGGCCGCAAGTGGCAGAATTTCTGCAAACAGTTCTTGACGTTCTTCCAAGTTACTGTAATCATTGTCGTTCAAACGGAGCGAAAGGGCATCAAGCTCTTCGTTTGGTGAGAACACCTGCCAGCTTGGCCATGGGACACCACGTGTGGTATAGAAGAAATCGAAGTTCGTACCGTTATCACGTGCGATAGATGTTTGACTCCATGCGCCTGTGTACCAGTTCCATTGACATTCGGCAGGGTCAGAGCTAATCCACAGTGGGCTGAGTTCGCTCGATGTACGCTCAACGCGTTCAATTGTAAAGCCGAGTTCTTCAAGCTGATTGGCAAAGTAGTTACCAATTTCGAGGCGTGTGTCTTCAATACGGATTAAACCGATCAGCGTGACAGGCTCGCCGTTGAAATTCCAGCTGCCATCTACCATCTCTGCGCCCATCTCTTCCATCTCAGCGGTGACAACTTCACGCGCTCTTTCGAGATCATAGGCGTAGTTTGCTTCGATTGCGCGGATTTCGGCCGCTAAACGACCGCGATCTGCACCAGCTTCTGCAATTGCTGTGTATTTTGGCACAGCCAAACCACCATAAAGCTCGTCAGCAACATAGTCACGGTCGATTGCCCAGTTCATTGCCTCGCGCATCTTGTCGCTTTGGAATGGATTGAGAAGTGCTTCATCGGCACATGCGCCGTTATTGAAGAACATTTCATCATAGAGACCGTATTGTGTCACAGTTGTAATGTTGCCAGCGTCTTCGATTGCCTGAAGGACAGCTGCACCTGCAACATCATCCGCGAACATATCGATGTCACCCGCACCGAGACGTGCAATTGCAGCATCTTGGTTTGGCTCTTCAACGAAGATGATGGTGTCGAGCCAGCCACCTGTGCGATTGCTTGGTTCTGGTTCTCTCTCAACCTCAACGATTTTTGTCACTTCGACTTCAACTTCTTCTACAATCGTTTCACCTTCAACCTCAACGATTTGAGTGACGACGACTTCTTCGACAACCGTTTCACCTTGAACTTCGACCTCTTTGATTGTCTCAACAATTTGAGTGACAACGACTTGTTCAGGCGCACCACAGGCAATAAGTAGAGCCGCGATCGCTGTTAGTAAAAACAGTAGTTTTATCTTCATGAGTTTCTCCTAAAATTCTTGAACTGAAATACACGATCTTGCAAATCAAGCCGTGCGTAATTTGTGTGCTGAATGACAGCGTTGCGTTCGTAGGGGGAGTTACGGCGTTTCTTCAAATGGCAATCTTCTCCTATACTACGTGTCTAAAAGCCTTGACCTTTTAGTGTCACGAATATGTCACTAAAAAACCCCATTTATTATAAACATATCGTTCCCATTTGTGCAATAGGTAATTTTCCTGTTAAGAAAAGGTAAAGCTAGATACGAATGATTGGGTGAAATTCAATCAAAATCACTTCTTTCAGTGTATATCTTGCACAATTTGAGCAGCTAGATTGTGTCTCTTTCACGATTTGAGAAATGAGAAAGTTTGTCATCCTTTGTTGAATAGATAGCTGTTCTCAATTTTGGTATGATTCAGCTATGACAAAGATGCCCCCCGTTTGTGATTATGAAGGTTCTGACTATCGCACCCGCTTTTGGGAAAATCAAGGACGCGACTATGAGGATCAGGTTGAGCGCGTCGCGCTGCGTAGGTTAATGCCGGAGTACGGTTCGACTGTGATTGATATTGGGGCGGGCTTCGGCCGATTAGCTGACGAATTTGATGGCTATGATCGCGTCGTTCTCTTTGACTATTCGAGTTCCCTTTTACGCGAAGCCCACGAACGACTGGGTGACGATCCCCGTTTTGTCCTCGTTTCTGGCAACTGGTATGAAATGCCATTTGTCGATGGGCTGTTTCAAACGCTTGTGCAAGTCCGCACCATTCATCATGCTGCCAATGTACCCGGCCTGTTTGCCGAACTCAACCGTATCGCTCGTATCAATGGTCGCTATGTGTTGGAGTTTGCAAATAAAAGAAATTTGAAGGCTATCGGCCGATACCTACTCAAGAAACAAGCGTGGTCGCCCTTCGACAAAGCCCCAGTCGAATTTGTCGAACTCAACTTTGACTTCCATCCAGCCTATATCCGTGAACAACTCCTCGCATACGGCTTTACCCCTCAACAAACCTTATCGTCTTCACATTTCCGTGTCCCCTTCCTCAAAAAAGCGATTCCAACCGATTTGCTGGTGAAACTCGACAAGGCAGTTCAGCCAACAGGCCGCCTTTGGACATTAACCCCCCAGACTTTCATTCTCAGCGAAAACCCCAAACACGGCAAAATATCTGATCCCAATCACTTCTTCGCCTGCCCCAAGTGTAAAACGCCCATCTTTGAAGAAGACGAGCGGCTCAATTGTGAAAAATGTGACATCGTTTGGAAAAAAGAGGGCGGCGTTTACATTTTCAAATAGTATCTTTTAATCTCACCGCAGATACGATCTACCATCTTTTCATCGACGTAGGCGGCCGAAGGCAACCACAATCCCGTTGCTCCAACATGGGCTGCATGTTCAAAATGCTGCTCGGTGAGATAGCTTGGCTGCGTGTTGATCGGTGGATAGTAGGTGCGGGTTTGTATGTTTCGCGTCGCTAGGAAATTTTTTAGGGCTTGACGTGCTTCGACAAAAATTTCGGGATACCAAGGGCAGATACCTTCGGCCGGCTTGCGGACAACGATACCATCCAAATCGCAAAGTTGCTCAAAATACCAGTTGCATAGCTGTTGTTTCCACTGGACTCGCGCTGGCAGCTTTTTCATTTGTGCCAATCCCAATGCGGCGAGAAGGTCTGTAAAGTAGAAATTGAACCCGATCATGGGGTGGAAATCTCGTCGGTCTGTGCGACCGTGATTTTTCAGTCGCTTGACTTTTTCAAAAAGGTCGGGGTTATCTGTGACGATCATCCCACCTGTGCCTGTTGTGATGATTTTCGTCGTGTTGAAGGAGAAGCAACCGAGTCGGCCGAATGTCCCCGCGTGCTTCCCTAGCGGCCGAGACCCCAATGCACAAGCTGCATCCTCCACAACTGGTAATCCATACTCATCCGCAACTGCAACAATTCTGCGAATATCGGGATCATGTCCATTGAGCCAGACAGGTAAAATTGCCTTTGTTTTCTTGCTAATCGCCTCACGCATTTTGTCAGGAGCGATTCCATGCGTCACGGGGTCAATATCGACGAAAATGGGTGTTGCCCCTGCCAAACTAACGGCATTTGCCGTCGCCACAAAGGTGAGACTAGGCACAATGACCTCATCATCCGCACCAACGCCCAACGCCATCAGACTTAAGGCCATCGCAACCGTACAGGAAGGAACCGCGATGGCATACTCTGCACCGACAAAGGCCGCCATCTCGCGCTCAAATTCAGCAGTCAACTTTGCCTCTGTCACCCAACCTGAGCGAATACAGTCGGCAACTGCCCGCTCTTCAGACAAATCAAATACAGGCTCCATTTGGTATATATAACTGTCGGTCATAGTGATTGCTCCTTCTCACAGATAAATGCAAAGCACATCGCTAAGTTCAGCGGCAACAGCGGGGATAGAAGTAGATAGACAGCCCTGCGCCAATTTCTGATATACCAGACGACATCGCGCCAATACACGGGTAGCTCCATCTCGTATTTATGCACACGCTTGATCCGCAAGCCATTTTGCAAGATCAACTCCTCCCATTCTCCTCGACTTGCATACCGCTGTAACGGTTGACCGTCATCGAGCGGCCGACCCGTCTTGAATGCCATGTAAACGTTATGGAACAGGCTAAATGTGTTTGGCACAAAGATCAGAGCTTTGCCTGTTGGTTTGAGCAGATCGGCTATGGCACGTAAGCCCGCATCGATTTGAACGTAATGCTCAAGGCTGCCAATGCTTGTCACATAATCAAATGTATTGGCAGGAAAAGGCATCTTTTCGGCATCGGCCGCCACATACCCCCCTGCCCTTTGTTGCTTTAAGTTATGGAGTGGGTTGTAAGCATAGTCCAAACCAACCGCATCGACTCCGCGCTTATTCGCCATATCGACGAGTTGGCTACGCCCACACGCTGCATCGAGTAATCTTGTGTTGGGTTGTAAGTCGAGCAGCTTAAAAAACCAATGGTACAAAGAATCTAACTGGATCACCGTGTCGTAATTGAATGTCTCATTGTAGGCATCTTGCACCCAACTCAATCCCGGCTTGTCACTCTTTCTAATTTCTAGCATGATGTCACTCTGATCGTTTGCTTTGATAAAAAGTAAGCAACTCCTCGCTAAACTGTGTCCAAGTAAAATGTTCTTCGGCAACGGCGCGAGCATTCATGCCGAGTTGAACTTGCTTCTCTGGGTCACGCAAAAGGTCTGTTGTTGCTTGTGCAATGGCAGCCGCGGTTGGCTCCGTCAATACGCCGATAGCGTGCTGCTGCATGACAGTCTCGACATCTCCAACGGCCGTGGCGACTGTCGGCCGACCGGCCGACATATAATCATTCAACTTCATTGGCCAACGCCCCCGATTTGTCTCACTATTGTGATAAGGCAGCCAGCAAATATCACAGGCCGCCAGCCAGAGGTCGAGTTGCTCGAATGGGATTTTGCCAGACCTAACAATGTCGTCAGAGTTGGCAACCATTTGCTCAACGGGCTGATTGACGTACCCAATCAGCAATAACTTTGCATCAGGCAGGATAGATTGGACACGATCGAACGCACTGCACATCAACTGTGCGTCACGATAATAAATCGCGCCGAGATAGCCGATGAGTGGTACATCGTCTGGCAACCGCAACTTCTGCCGTGCTTGTTGCCTATCCAGCGGATAGATAGCCTCGATACTCGACCCGTCCCGAATCAAACAGATGTCATCATTTGAGACACCCAACGAAATCGCTTTTTGGCGCAATGTCTCACAAATGACGGTTGTCCCAACCGCATGATGCCGAAATTTTTCTTCAAAAAATGTGTCAACCTGTCGTAAAATGATGCGTTGCAGGCGGCTCCTCCGCTCCTCGACGGAACCACCACGCCCAAACCAGTCGCACCAGTCAAAAAATAGCGGTGTGCGATGCTTGTGCTTCTGAAATAAGGCTGGAAATAGGACGGTCGGCCGAGTTTCAAACGCATGAACGAGATCAAACTGCTGCCCGCTCATCCACGCAATTCGATAAGCAATTTCCCAAATATCCCAGCCTGAGCGTAGCGCACCTCGTAAGATGCTCGGTGTTTCAACGATGCAGACCTCATCTTTGCTGATGGTTTTGATTCCCCAACTGCTATTTGGTGACGTTGTGATAATAGTCACCTGATGTCCAAGCTGCACGAGATGACGGGCGAAATGAAACATTCGCCAGTAGGTTCCAACCCCCGTTTGATTGAGACCAATAAAAAGTATCTTCATGAGCGCACACCATCCCACAAACCACGCCAGTAGGCAGACAGAATGGCTTTGTCTCTTTGTTGTCTGAGCAGCCGCCAAGATGTACGCAACGCGCTGAACACGCGGAAGGGTATGACAACCAGCCAACGACAGCCGTTTGTATGTTTGCGGAAAAACAGCACGCTGCTCAATGCCATGTGATAGCGTTCATCGGCCGAGTCATACCCACCAATCGTCGCCGCTCCCCGATGCCACATCCGCGCATTTGGCACAATCATGATCGTCTCGTTGAGCCGCCAACACCAGTCTAAGTCCTCGTAATACATAAAAAATCGCTCGTCAAATAGACCAACTTTTCTTAATGCGTCGCTTGTGATAAGAATCCCACAGGCAGTTGCATAATCAACCGCATACGCCTCCCCTCCCTGATAACGTTCTCCATTCTTATTGTCTCGAATATCATCTGTGACTGACTGTCGATTTGCCCCTGCCGACCAGACAATCTCTGGCTGTGCCTCATGGCAAATGACGGGTGCAACGGCAGCCGCTTGGAACTGTTCCGCACAACGCATCAAATGGGTCAACATATCTGGCGCAACAGTTGTGTCGTTGTTTAACAACAAAACGTAGTCTGCACGCTGTGCCAAGGCATGGCGTAAGCCAACGTTCACGCCAGCCGCATACCCCAGATTGCAATCGTTTTTGAGTAAGGTGATATTTGGAAAAGATGCTGTGATGAGTTGTATTGAATGATCGGCCGAGCCATTATCAACGACCACCATTTCATAATTCGGATAAGCCAACTCATGACAACTGTTCAACAAACGAACTGTCAATGCTGGTTGCTGATAGTTTAGAATAATGATGAAAACGCGACATTTCTCCAAACAAGACCTCCTGCGGTCAAGGTACTAGCGTGACATCCCAAATGATGGCATCTCCTCCTTCGGCGAGTGGTACACGTACTCCTGTCTCTCGGTTGTATAGCCCAACTGCTATACGGTAGTTGCCCGCTGGCACACTATCATCTATCAAAATCTGCCTTTTGTCCACAATGATGTCCCCACCGCGCCAAAGAACTGTTGGATATTCTCCATTGTTGATGGGCTTACCATCGCCTGACCCCAGCACCTGATTCTCTGCGTCGAGAAGTTGGACAAATACTGTGTAATCCTGTGATGGTGTTGCGGTGGCTTGCCACATCAGCGTAAGCGGCAGCGTTGAGGCGAGCGATAGTTCCTCTGGCATGTCATAGCCGATGAGCGTGATCCCATCCGCAAACTCAGCATTGACCGTTATGGCTGGATTTAGCTCAATTTGTGTATGTGCGCCGAGACGTGCTGTGCCGATGTTGACAAGCGAAAGCGGTAGGCCATTTTGGGTTGCTGGCAACGCTTCTCCTGCCTCTGGATCATACATATCAACGATAATTTGCAGTTCAGTCAATGGCTCTGCATCACCAGAAATCCAAACTTTGTAATCGTCGAGCCAAACCTGATCGGGTTGCCAATCTGAGACGGCGACCATGCCCCACGCGGGATGGCGATTGACTCGGCCGACGACCTCCAACCCTCGCCCCAACACATTGATCGCGCTCAGATAATTTTTAGTGGGTGGTTCAGGTGCTTGCCAATAAAGTGTGATGTCGATGGGGTTGCTGCTGCCGCCTGACAAAACGGATTGATTGGGATCAAAGTCGATGCCAACGAGTTCGATGACACCGTCGGGGGCGGTATAGCGAATGGGATCGATGCGTGCAGATTCAGGAACAGTGGTGAGGGGTGTTGGCCATGCGTATGTCGGCCGAATGACCACTATCGCCAATAAAAAAGCAGACAAAAACATCAACAACCCAAGCAATTTTTGAACTTGACGAATAGATGTTTCAGGCGTTGCAAATCCCGATACACGCTTCTCTAAAAATCGTCTGACAGCAGGAACCCAAGCCAAAAGGCCGGCCGCGATAACCACATTGATCCCCGCCAATGCAGGAAACACAAGCCTCCCCTGAAACGAGTAGTAGATAAACGTCCAGCGCAGCAGGAGCGCGAGAATGATGCTTGCCCATGCAAAAATGATCCACCAGCCTACCTGCCAACGCGGTTTTGAACGGAAAAAGCCAATGACCCCGACAACAAAAAGCAAATTGTAGGTGTTGTACAACCATTCAGGCATAGGAATATTGATTCCGCCAAATTGTCCCCAATAGTTGCGGTAAAACGTACCAAATTCACCGATGAAGCCACGCCATGTCAATGGTTCAGTGCGCGTCCCTTGCACCTCGACAAATACACCAACGGCCGTCGGATCCGTCCAGCCATAAAGCTGCATGTTGCGGACGATCATTGGCGAGACAATCGCCATCGCAATGACAAAAATTGCGAGTCCATCAATAAACAAAATGCGCCAGTCACGTTGCCATGCGTGCCACGCCATGACGATTCCTGTCAGAAGAAGTAGTCCCATGATGCTCAATTTTGTGAGCATCCCCAACCCTAGAATAACGGCTAAGGGCAAGCTGTAGGAGAAGAAGTGGTGGGAAGAGGTAGCAATATGCTTTTCCCCTTTGTGTGTATTCTCTTGTTCTCGTACAAGAGTTTGGTTAAGACGGAGGAGGAGATAGAGACCAGATGCGCCGAGAAGGTTAGCGAGAGAATCGTTGTTAACAGCGGCGTTGGTGAAGATGAACATGGGCTGGAAGGCGGTTAGGATGGCGGCAAGGAGGGCTGTTTGTTTGTTGTGGAGTAGTCGGCCGATTTTCCAACTCACACAAATAGTCCCTATGCCCAAAATCAAAGTCGCCAACCGAATCACATAAACTGCCCGAATGCTGCCTGTATTTGGAAAGGCATAATCAGAGTGATTATGTAGCATCAAATTTTTATTGCGAACTTGATTGGGGTTGCCGATAAACGCATAGCTGTTCTCTTCATAGACATCCGCCAAATCGCTTGTGTCGATGGGATAAGAGACCGCCGCCATGATAATATAGTAGAGAGGCGGTTGTGCTGCTTCCTGTTGCCAACGTTGTTTTACATCGGGGTCGAGGACTGGCAATTTTCCTGTATGCTGAAGATGGTGAACGACAGGATAATGTTTATATTCATCCGACCCTTCAAAGGCTGGCGTGACGAGAACGTAAGTGATGCCAAGAAAAAGATATAGGCCAATGACAACGAGTAGATTGGTGGGCAATAGGTATGTTTTAGTCATTCATTTTCGATGTTGTCCACATATCGGAACACTTGTCCACAGTAATTGCCTAGTTATCCACAGTTATTTCACCAATTGTTAAAGATCGGTCAGGTGGAAACTTTTCATCAGTTCTCAGCGGTAATGGTGTAATTGTTGTATCGTACATGCCAATTCGGATGGGATAATTTCCTGCTGGGACGGCTTCGTGTAGTGTAAATTGATAGGTGTCTGTAAATGATTCACCGGCTTCCCACCAGTAGGTTGGGTAGTTGCCAGCGCGGGGCTGGCTATCACCCTGCGCTAATGGTGGTGAGCCGCCCGCACCCAAATGTACAAAAGTCGTTAATGTCTGATTGGGCGGTTGTGTCACGCGCCATGTGACAGAAACGGTCACGGTTGTGCCAATTTGGGCGGTCTTAGGGGAAAAGTCGGCCGCAATGATCTCGATTCCGTCCCCGATTTGTGCCAGAGGCTTAGTTTCTGGATTATTGAGGGGCAGAGGGGGGATTTTTATGTAGCCTAGGTCGGCCGAGCCTCCTCCCACTACCCGCACATTCACCCGCACTTGCGTTGGTACATTTAATTCATTATCCAGCGTCGCACCAATCTTGGTATGTACAATCTCGCCTACAGGCCACAAAGTTGCAGGATACAAGCCTCCTCCATGATAGGCTTGTATCCGCCCACGCGGTTTCTCATCATACCCAAAAAGTTCCAACACAATTTCAGGTGCTTCATCTGGCAACTCATCCGCACGCCAATATAGGTCTACCCACACGTTATCCCCAGCATTTGCCTGAGTTATCCACAGGTTTGCCCCAATTAACGCAATGTTATCCACAGGTTGTCCACCGATTTCTACAACATCTGTGGATAACTTTGCCACAGTCTGAGGTGTTGCATAGACAGGACGAATCACAAAGAGTAGGCCATAGAGTGAGATCAACGCTAGGCCGCCAACGACCGGAAATAAGTTATGTTGAAATTTGCGTTGCCAATAATCAATTCCATAGCTTAACAAAATAGAAATCGGCAGTAATGCTGGTAGTAGCAGACGGCCTTGCGCGGCTGTTGTTTGTAACATGAATAAAACCATGCCTGCATAAACGGTGAACAACCAGCCTATTAAGAGAAATAGAAGTAGTAACCGGCGATTTCGGCCGAGAACACAGCTTATGATAGTTCCAAACACAAAAAATATGACTAAACTAATCCATATTGCGTATATCCACGCTGGAGCAATGATGTTGAACCAACCAAACACACCGATCAAAGATCGCCAAAGCCCGCTCGTTTCACCAAAAACATCCCATATCGTCACAGCGCGAGGTCCCCCGGCTGCAATGACAAATTGATTGGCCGCGGTTACATCGCCATAAAGCTGCCAATTGCGCCAAAATAACCATCCAGACACGAGCAACGCACTCATAAGTGTCACAATTGGAAGGTGAAGCCAATTGCGCCAATTCTGCTGTCGCACCATCACAAAAATGATCAAAAAGCCGAGCGTATAAGCTAACACCAAAATCCCAGCCGTTTTGCTCAGGATGGCGAGACCAATTGTGAGACCGAGCAACAGAAAAGTTATCCACCGCTTATCAGAAGTTATCCACAGTCTTATTAACTGAAAAATCACAAGTGATGCAAAGAAAATGACAGCTACATCATTGTTAACATAACTATGTAAAAAGTTGAATTGAGGAAGAAAAGCGACGACTCCCGTCGATAGTAAGGCGGCGTTGCGTGTTGTCAAAAGCTGGGTCGCGTAAAAGACACAGCATAAAGTTCCCAGACCGAATAGTGCAGAAAACCCACGCAAAATGTGGGCGGCTAGTTCAACGCCTTGCCAAGTGGCTTGAGGATGGACGAAATGATTGCGGTTGACAGGGGCATTTGCGTCACCCAGCCTGACGTGGGGGTTGAACCAAAGATCGGCGCGAGCGTTGGTTGTGTCAATCGGCCGAATCAGCCAGCTACCCAACCAATAGTAGAGCGGCGGTTGTGCGGCCTCCTGCTTAATAAACTCATCGCTGTCAGCCATGCTGGGCAAACGACCATTTTCGGCAATAAATTGGGCTGTAAAGTAGTGATGATGCTCATCTGGAGCCTCAAATAGCGGATTGACGGCACTATAGGCCAGTGTGACAATCAAATAACCGAGGCAAATGAGCAGCAAGGGTCTGTTCATGGCAAAGTGATTTGTGTCAGAAAAAGTTGATCAAAAGGCTGTGACGTACCTTCAAAGAGAACAGGTAGACGCAAACCGCTCTCCGTTGCGTAGAAGCCGACATAGATTTCGTAGCCACCAGCGGGTAGGTCACTTGGCAATGAAAGCGTGCGTGAGTCTCTAATGACTTCGTTCTCGCGCCACGTTTGCGTCGGCCGACTATTGCCAACAGGTATGCCATTTGACTGTGCAACAGGGGGGGCATCGGCCGATTCCACCAAATGTACAAACACTTCATACGCTTCTGTCCACTCTGTCAATGATCGCCAGAATAAAGTTAGATCGAGCTGCTTTCCCTTTTCAACCAATGCAAACGCCTCCAAATTAACCCCATTTCCAAAGTGGTTATCCCCAATAAACGCAGAGTTATCCACAGGTGGCAAGGTTGTTTCTAAAGGCCAAAGCTCGACAGCCATCTCTCCCCCGATCTGGCGTTTTGCAGATGGCTCATCCTGAAAAACAGACCACTCAAAGTAATAGCGTCCTGCCTGCGCCGTTGGGCGTGGGTAAATACCGATGGGTTGGGCGATAATGCCACCCGTGGGGATTTTGTCCCAAGCGATCCAGTCTGCGCCTATTCGGCCGACATCCTCACGCAACATCCCCTGACTTCCGGACACCGATAGCCGATAACGCCAACTCTCCACAATTGGCTCATTAAATTGCCAAAACAGCGTCAAAGGCAGGCTATTGCCGGGAAAAGTCGTTGTGCTTGGGGCAGTGTAGCCCAAAAGGCTGATGCCATTTTCAAATGCTACATTAGTTTGCCTGTCGAGTTTGAGCGCGTTGGGTGTGATGTAATCAATTTCAATTGTTGTTAATTGTTGGTCGTCGCGCCAGATAGAATAGATTGCTGGCGGAATGCCAATTGGAAGGCGCAATGGGTGGCTCGTCTGTTCGGCGACGGGATGGGCGGTGATTTCGCTCCACACGCCCCCCTCTGGGTCGCGCAACTGTAAAGTAGAGGCGTTATTTGTTTGCTGGTTGAGATTTAGCCAGATAATTGGCCGATTCTCCCCAACCTCGACCTGAAACGTCTCGACAGCCTCTCCTGCATAAAAAGTCGCATAGTTGACGGGCGCAAATCGGCCGTGAAACTCATTCTGCCAAACGAGTGCGGCATTTTCCTGTAGCGTTTGTGTGACAATACCATCTTCATCTCGTTTATCAGGCGGTGCATCAGAGATGTACCAAACACGCTCATGCTGATTAAGTAGGGTTTGTACCGCCTCGGCCGTTGGCGGCAAACCGACATCCACTTCGGCCCCCACTGCATACGGATAGACAGGCAACGCCGTAAATGGCAAGTCGTCCCGCGTATGATAATGCTGATAAAGCGTCATCAGAACTGCATTGTTATAAAGCACCACATCATTTTTGCCCGCCATCTGCTCGATCTCTTGAATCTGCCCGCGATAATCCTCCTTAGCATAGGCTGGATCACGATAGAAGTTGTTGAGCGAAAAAAGTTGTGTTGCGAGAATGCAGATCGCACCGACATAGCGGACGGGTATTGCCGATGCGCTGAGAGCCAACAGCAATAAGAAGGCGGGCGAGCCGACCATGATGTGATGTGCGCCGAGATAGATTGGCTTGAAAATGTATGAGCTGAAAAGCAGGCCGAAAACGGCCGAAGTCAGATAGGCCACTAAAAAAAATCGCGCCCTTTTTGCAAAAATAACGCCCCAAATGAGCAGCGCGGTTAGGAGCCAAAAAGCGAACTGTGTCAACAATTCATCATAAGAGACTGTACGCCCTAGACCAAATCCACGCACGATATCCAAAAAGAAAACCTGAACAGGCACAAGCGAATAGCTCGTTTCAGGCATTCCGTTTGTCAATCGCCCCCAAAGCGGCGGCAAAATTGGCACAGCGACGACCATTGCAGCCAACATCGCTAACCCGATTAACAACCATTGCCGTGCTCTCCAAAGTAGCCATAGCAGGATAATCGCCTGCACAATCAGCAGAAAGCCGCCCGTGTAGTGTGTCAATGCCCCTGCTAACCCAAAAGTGCTAAATAGCGAAAGCCAGCCAAGCCAGCGCAAAGTTGTCGCCGGTGAATGTTGCCAGAGTCGCCAGACGACAAATGAGGCAACTGTCATAAGGAAAACCAGCATCGTGTACATGCGTGCTTCTTGCGCGTACCAAATTTGTTGTGGGTTGAAGGTGGCAAACAGAGCAGCCAGCAAGCCTACACGACGACTGTGCAGGGCTGTGCCGAATTGGTAGAGTAGCGGCACGAGCAGCACACCAAATAGCAGCGATGGATAGCGGAATGCAAAATCGGCCGTACCAAAAAGCCGGCGTGTCCCATGAATCAGCAAATAATAAAGTGGTGGATGGGTATCGTTCGTAGAAAAACCTTGAATCTCAACGACATTGGTCAAAATTTTTGGGATGTTATAGCTTGAGCGTAACGGTGTTAACCCCTCATCCAACCAAAAGCTAAAGTGATCGAGATGATAAACGCGCAGCCCATAGGCCAGCAATGTCAATAACATAGGCGCACTTATCGTCCATAACTTCCGCATAAGGGCGTGATTGTATCAACTTCAACGCGCTAAGTCGGATTGCCCAAAGACCCATCCCCCAATTTTGCGAATTTTCTCAGATGTTGACATCGTATATTTTCCCTATGTGAGTCACTCTTACATCAAGGCATTGGCGTAATCATTTTGTGACCCAGCGCATGGCAAATTTATCCGCGAAATGCAAATTCCCTAACAGATATCGAATTGTCTCAAAATCCGTTGAATCCTCGTGCTTGCCACGCTGCATAGAGCAAAATTGAGCCCGAAACGGCCGCATTCAACGACTCCACCTGTCCACGCATTGGCAATTTGACCAACATATCACAATTTCGGCGCACTTGATGGCGCAATCCGCTGCCCTCGTGACCGATGACGAGTGCAATCGGCCGATCCAAATCCACCTCGCCCAACATCTGCGCCCCACCATCCATTGCTGTCCCCACAATCCAAACATTCGCTGCTTTTAACGTCTCGAATGCGCGATTCAGGTTTGTCACCTTTGTAATCAGCAAATGTTCGGTTGCGCCCGCGCTCGCCGCGACCATCGCTGGTGTAATGTCGGGCGCACGCCGCTCCTGCATGATGATGCCATGCACGCCGCATGCCTCGGCCGTCCGCACTAGCATCCCGATATTTTGCGGCCCCTGAACGAGATCGAAGATCAAAATAAACGGTGGTTCATTGCGCTTTTGGGCTAGGGTTAAGATGTCAGAGAGGGTGGCGTAGGGGTATTCGGCCGATTCTAGCACAACCCCCTGATGACCCCCATCGCGCACTAAATTGCCCAATCGCTGCTTGCTAGCTTCCTCAATTCGTACCTTCTTCTCACGCGCCAAGCGTAAAAAAGGAGCTGCTTCCTTCTTAGGCAACCTTGCTTGAATGTATAGTTTGTGGAGTTTGCGTCGTTCCCCACGTAACGCTTCCATGACTGCATTTCGTCGATAAAGATATTCGCTCATGGTTAGATTAGACCTCAACAGATGAACCAACGCTAGATTTAGCCGTCTTTGAGCAATGCAAGCCCTACATTTATCCTAATTTCATACCAAGCATGACCGTAGTACTATTGCTTTTTTACGTTTTCTTTTTGAAAAGATGTCAATCGTAAGATTCGCTGCAAGGTGACCTTAGTACTATCTGTCATGAAGCGTTCACCTCCTCTATTTTAAGAAGCGTTCACCCCACATAGCCAGCCCTCTTTCTGGCGACCTATAACATTTGCCGCGAGGCATAAACGAAAAGCGCGACCAGCCCCAAAGGTCGCGCTTTTCGTTTAGTTCAAGCAAATCCATATATCCACTATAATCGGCTGTATGGATGATTGGCGCAAATATATTCCGATGTGGTTATGGAACTGGGTCAGCAAGATTTCGATGGACACGCCTGTTTATCTCGTTGGTGGAATTGTGCGAGATGGGTTACTCGGCCGAATGAACACCGACCTCGATCTCGTCATCGAAGGGGACGCTATCGCCTTTGCCCATGCGATGCAGCAACAACACGGCGGCTCTGTCCTCACACACGATCGCTTTGGCACGGCAAAATGGATTAGCGAACATGGCGAAATCGACTTCGTGACGGCACGTTCAGAGACCTACCCTGCCCCAGCCGCGCTGCCAACTGTTACTGCTGGCAGCATGACTGATGACCTATACCGCCGTGACTTTTCGATCAACGCACTGGCTTTGCGTTTAGATGGCGTGCATCTGGGAGAAATCGTCGATCATTATCGTGGCCTCGCTGATTTGGAGATGGGACACATCCGCGTGTTGCATGAAAATAGCTTTATAGATGACCCGACGCGCATCTTTCGTGCCGTGCGCTATGAGCAGCGACTTGGCTTTGCAATTGAGCCGCAAACGCTGACATGGCTGCTACGCGATAAGCATGGCGTTGGTTTACTGAGTGGGGATCGGTTGCGGCATGAAATTGAATATGTATTGAAAGAACCGCGTCGCACGGCGATGTTAGTGAGGTTGACTGATCTTGATGTGTGGTCTGCGATTGTGGTCGGCTTGCACTGGAAAGCAGATTGGGCAGAGGCATTTCATGCTTATGCAGTTGCCACACCGACTTGGGGAACACAAATTGATTGGGAGGCCTATTGGCTATTGTGGCTAATGCGCTTGGATATAGCGGTGCGGGAAGAGGTGTTTGAGCGGCTGAATGTTGGGCAGAGGGTGAGAAAATCAGCTAGAAACACCACAGCGATCCTCCAACACCTCTTAACGCTGCCCCCCACCGCGACCCCTAGCCAGATCACATTTGCCCTCGACCCATTCCAGCAGGACACAACCGCCTTGCTCATCGCCCATCTCCTCACTCAAAACAAAACGCATGCGAGCTGGCTTTTGCAATACCAAACAATATGGCGCACAATCCGCGCACCAATCACGGGAAATGAGCTACGTCGCATGGGGTTACAGCCGGGGCCGCACTTTCGAGAGATTTTAGACCTGTTGCGAGGAATTGTGTTGGATGGAATCGAAAATTGAGTTGCTCATGCTGTATTCAGTTGCTAACTATCCTCAACTTCACCCTAACAGTGCCGCGCAAGCCAAGGTGCGTTGACAGCATACTCCACTTGCAATCGTTCGCCAATTTGTGTTTGTTCAAATGAACGCTCAGAAACGTGCTTCTTGAAAACGTAGACACCGTCTCTAGGTATTTTGAAGGCAAAGATAATGTAATAGCTATAAGCTTTTCCACCTCCTTTGCCACGACTACCTTCCGTAACCCAACGGTGGACAACAGTGGCCTCTACCAAATCTCTTCGCAAAAAATTAAACCGTACTTGTCGCAACAGAGAGAAGATCGACAGTACACCACCTACGGTGCCTAGGAACAAGAGATGGATGGCAAACCCGCTAAAAAACACGTTCTTGCTTGACACAAACAGCACACCCAGAAGAAACATAACGCTAAATATTAAAATGCGTTTTGCTATGCTCCATCCGCTCGGAAGCACTTTGCAAGATTTTCGGTCTTTCGCAAGTTTCCTATACTCTGCAATATCTAAGGTCTCTGGTTTAGTATGCATAGGATAGTCAATTGCGGTAGAGCTATTTTTTTCATCTTCCTTCAATTGTGAAATAAGATCGGTCATTTTCACCTCCATCTTTAGTGTATCTGTGGATTACAGCAGGTCTTTCATTGTTGGTTCAAGTGGAGAATCAGGTGTCCATCGGCCGATATGCCATGTTCGGCCGAAGCGCACAAACTGAAGCCCCAAAACACGCAGAATAAACACATACCCCACCGTCTTGAGACCAAGCTTATTAGCCCTTTCAACTGCATTGCTATTTAACACATCAATCGCGCTCAATATGTGAGTAAAACCAGCATTCGCGTATTCCGCAATACCTAGCAGCCTAACTTGGTCACCTAGCCCTCGTTTGCGATAGTTGGGGTTAACCCACCACCAAAGAATCCACGCATCTGTTTTTGTTGATCGAATCACCAACCAGTCGTACAAAGCGTAACTCCCCTTTCCATCCAACCAGTAACAGCTCAATAACTCTCCCTCTTGTTTGGTTAACCAAGCACGCGCTCCTTGCTCAAACCACTGCTCCAAAATAAGCTGCGGATACCCGCACTGTGAGAGCAAATCAAGGTCATTTCTTGTGGCAGATCGTGCGTCCGTAACGACTATATTCTTATGAACAGATAGATCATCTAGCTCTCGTACAATGATTAGGAATCCTCTCGCATGAAACAAATATGAGGGGAGATAGTTATGCAGAATGGTGCTGGCAGTGTACAAAGCACCACCATCTCGACGAATCTGCCTGACTTGTTTAATCAAATTGATAAACATAATTATTTTGGCTTAATGGCATCAGGGTTGGTTCTAATCGGAAATTCGTTTGGGTGTGTTTCAGCTACTTTTGAAAGTCTGTTTGGGACGGTTTTCCGATTGACTCCACGGAGGCAAAGCGGATCGGTTAAGAGACCATCGACAGCACTTTCAAAGTATTTGAAACCCACCCAATTCGTTGCAGCATCTCCCTTAAACCAATAGAGGATACAGATGCTGATGGCAACATTAACAAACAGTACAAGAAACAATCTTTGCGATTCTGCACTGAACATGAACATTCCGCCCCCTACCGAGTAAGGCCCCCAAACAATGATGTTTCCATATCCATACGAGAAGGAATGCATAATTTTATCGAAGAGAAATATGTTTAAAAATAACTTCATACCGTGCAGGAATATCATGCTTCCTTTCGCCCACTTTTTTAGTTGCCAAAGCCCTCTCGCAAGGAAATATATTAGACCCGCGATTAGAAACGTGGGCAGAATCATCCCTGTCAGAAAACCTAACGAAATAAGACATAACGCGCATAATCCAAGCCAAAGGGCATAGAATGTTATCCAAGCTGGACGTTTTAACTTGATCTCCGCTTCTTTCAATTCAACAGTCATGGTATTTGCAACCTGACTCAGCCAGAAGACTGGTCAGCGTAAGTTGTGTTATGTGGTAGGAAGATGATATGGATATTGTAAATCCCGCCACCGCTCCAAAAAGTTTTTCTTCAGAGTACGACTTCAGGACGACAATAAACACTGAAGCAGCTTTTCAATTGTGATTTTCTTGAAAAGTTGCTTTTCAAAAGGGAGAATGACGACTTTTGGGGAGGAAATGTGGCGATTTGCTCACATTGAAAAGAAGGTTTGTGGTTTTTCGGCCGAAAAACCCCTAAGATAAAATGTAAAGCTAATAAAGGAGTTCTATGACCACATCATTTGGGACTTTGCTGATGATTTATCGGCAACGTAGCATTGACCCCGATCCAAGGTTGCCCAAAAACAATTTAACCCGTCACCGCTTTGCAAAGCGGTTGGTCATTTTTACAGGGGCTACCCATACAACCAGTCAAATCAGAGCATGGGAAAATGGCAAAGCACACATCCACCAAGATAATCGCAAGCTACTTGTTAGCATTGTGCGTGTTCTGTATGAGTGTGGGGGCATTTGTTCACGACATGAAGCAGACTGGCTGCTGGCTGCTGGCAACTACCGTGCGCTCAACTGGACGGAGTGTCGCTGTATCGATCCCAATTGGTGTAGCTATCACAAGTTAGAAAAGGCATTTCTCGCATGACCCCACAAAAAGAATTTGGCGACCTCTTACGAGAATATCGTCGTCGTTGCACTAATAAAGAGCGAGGCAAAAAGCGACTGTCTCAGGCAGATTTTGCTGAGTTGCTCTCGTATCGCATCAGCGATGGCTCCGATCTTGTCGGGCAGACAATCAGTAACTATGAGTTAGGGAAAACAACGATCCACAAAGATGATCGGCGTAAGCTTTTAGGGATCGTGGCGATTTTGTATGAGAATGGGGGATTGCGAACGCTGACAGAGGCAGATGCGTTGCTTTGGGTGGGGAATTATCGTGGGTTGGATGCACAGGAAGCGGAAGCGATCAATGAAAATTGGGGGGGCTTGATTCGTGAAGGCCAACGCACGCAAATTGATATGGATTTGCCGCAGCGTCAACCGTATAAGGGATTGGCTGTGTTTGATGCGGCCGATGCAGATTTGTATTTCGGCCGAACCACCCTCGTAAACACCCTTCTAACCCAAATCAATTCATGGCATGACAGCGATTCCCAACGCTTTCTTGCCCTCGTTGGTGCATCAGGCAGCGGCAAATCCTCACTCGTGCGTGCGGGATTATTGCCAAAACTACAAGCGAGATGGCACATTCACCTCTTGCAACCCACAAAAACACCGCTCACCGAGTTAGCCGCAACGCTGGCACCAATTGAAGATGCCACTTCATTGCTCGACGCGATGCAGGCAGACGGGCGTGCGCTCGGCCTCTATCTGAGACGAAAGCCCGCTCCCAGCAAACCATGCCTAATCGTCATTGACCAATTTGAAGAGTTATTTACATTGTGCGAAGATGAGCGTGAGCGACAAGCGTTTATCATCAACTTGTTGATTGTAGCGCAAGGGGTGGCTGGCACAGGTGTCCTTATCACATTGCGGGCTGATTTTTATCAAGATTGTCTTGCATACGATGGGTTGCGAAAGGCATTGAATCAGGCACAGGGGCAGATGTTATTGGGAAGTTTGTTGACTGATGACATCTTGGCGATCATTGAAAAGCCGGCCGAGCTGTGTAACTATCGTTTGGAACAGGGATTATCAACTGCAATTTTACACGATTGCGTGGGAATCCATCGTCAGCCCGATCCAACAATTTTGCCACTACTGTCGATGGCGTTGTTAAAAACATGGCAACAGAGGGAACGTGAACGTCTGACATTGGCGGGATATGAAGCCACAGGGCGGGTGCAGGGGGCGATTGCACAAGAGGCGGAGTTGATTTTCGGCCGATTTACGCCACAAGAACAGCCTCTCGTTCGTCAACTCTTTCTCGAACTGACCGCGATTGGCGAAACGACGAATCTATACACCCGTCGTCACGTTCCGCTCAACAACCTGATCGATACACTGCTGCGAACTTCCTCAGAAACGACTGATAAGGCGATTGACCAAATTCTCCGAAAGCTGATCCAAGCCCGCCTCATCACTATCGGTGACAACGCGACTGTTGCCGTCGCACACGAGGCATTGATCCGACGCTGGCAACGACTCGCTGAATGGATCGAAAACAATCGCACTTGGTTACGCTTTTCGCGTCAGCTAGAACGTGATGCTCAAGCATGGCAGGAGAATGGGCAAGATGAAGGGTTGCTCTATCGTGGCATCAAGCTAGAACAGGCCAAAGCTGAAAGCAAAACCTATCAAGGGATGCTCTCTGAGAATGCCAAAAAGTTTCTTGAAACAAGTCAGGCTGTTCTTGACCGCGAGGTGCGGGCACGCGAGGAAGCGCAAGAACGTGAGTTGACCGTACAAAAACGATTTGTTCGTGTCGCTGCGACCCTTTCTGTAGTTGGTATTTTGTTAGCGGTTATGGCAGGCAGCCTTGCTTTTATCGCACAGCGTGAAGCGGAAATGGCAAGACAATTAGAGATACAATCTCGTTCACAGACGAGGGCGGCCGAATCTCAAAATGCCTATGATCCGCAGTTTTCAATGAACTTGGCAATTGAGGCATTTGAATTGTCTGATAATCCAGATACGCGCCGTGCGATGCAACAAGCGGCAACCATGCCCGGTCATTACCAATATACATTACCCACAATTGGTCAATCTGGAGCATTTGCCTCGCCGTTGGCTTGGAGTCCAGATGGTCAATGGCTGCTGACAATAAATGCCTCTGCACATAGGGCGACGATTTGGAATGCTAAAACAGGGCAAGAACAAATGGTTCTGCAAGATAATCGACAAACGGGAAATGTTATGCGATCGGCCGCTTGGAGTCAGGATAGCACACAAGTTGCGACAGGGTCTTGGGATGGGATGCGTTTGTGGAACACACAAACTGGGGAATTACTAGCTTTTCTTGCATTGGCAGATGTGGCGACGGTGCAATGGAATACAGATGATTCACAATTAGCCATTGTCGAATTTAACACAAAAAGCGTCATCATTTGGGACAAAGAAACAAAGACACGCATTGCAACTTTCCAACATGAAGAGTTAATTCATGATGTCACATGGAGCCAAGATAACAGTGAACTCTTAGTCTCAGGTTTAGATAATGGATTTGTTTGGGACATCGAGAGCCAACAGAAGAAATTCGACAATCTGACCCCTGCTACCCAAGACGCACAATTTTTGCGTGCATCTTGGAGTGATGATGAACGGTATATTCTAACTCATAGAGCCGGCCGACACTCGGGCAAGCAAAATGTTATCGTTTGGGACGGCGCGACTGGCGAGTTTGTACACGAACTAACTTTGACTAGCGCATTCTCAGACTTAGAGGGTTCAGTTAATGAAGAGAATGTTCAAATTTCTGATGCGTTTTGGCTGCATGACGGACATGAGATTTTAGTAAAAAGTGCCGATGCCCAAACAGTTGTTTGGGATGTTGAGAGCGGCGAATTGGTCAGAAGTTGGGAATTTGATCCCATACGTGTTCAAGCCGTTGATAGACAAAATCGACTTTTGCTGATGATTAATGCAGACCCACGCCTCTCAACCCAATCGGTACTCATCTGGGACATAGAACGTGCTCAACCACATTTGCAATTAGAGGTTCCGAGCACCAAACTAGGAGCCTTTAATTCTTTACTTGCTTGGAACAATTCCCAAAGTCAACTGGCCGTGGTTGAAAATGCGACAGGGGAAGTTCATGTTTTTGATCTGGATACCCGTGATCCATTAACACAACTGGCGTTAGACTCAGGAATCATTGAGATAAAGTACTCAGGTAGAGAGGGTGAAGTTGCAATCATCGAAACGCGATTAGGGGAAGTGATTGCATGGGATATTGCAGCGCAAACACAACAAATGATAATCGCTGCCCAAACGGGCGGGGTAGCCAATCGGATTGCTAACTATTGGTGGCGCAATGATGGCACAATCTGGGTTGCACATGAGGATGGTAATATTGATGTTCACGACCTCGACACGGGAACGTCAACAACAATCAACCACCCAACACCCTTGGCTTTTGCACACGGGCATGATGCGTCAATGTTTGTAACTGTAGATAAAGCGGGTACTGTGCGTATTTGGAATAGTGAGACAAAGACTATCGTGTACACGCTAGAAGGTCATGCAGCAGCGGCGCATATCAATCTAAATGGCACACATATTTGGACACACGCGGGTGAGAGCAATGTTCGTATCTGGGATGCACTCACGGGCCGACTATTACACGAACTACCCGTTCAAGGTGCGGCAGCATTAAACATAAATGACCCCGCCTACATAGTTGTGAGCAACCATCCCATTTATCTACCCGATAGCACTATAGAAATGGTAAACGAGCCGTCCACTGTCACATTTTGGAATGTTGACCAATCGACACAAGACCCACTCAAAGAGCTGTCTTATGAAGGGGTAATGGGCTTTATTACAACACAGAATAGTCACAATATCGCGTTAGTTTCACTTGATTTATCTTCGACAGGATTGCCACGTTATCTTGAAGATTCAGCCCCTCCGCTTTTGCTCGAAGTTTGGGATATGGTACAAGTAGAGCCGAAAATATCCACACAATTAAGAGATCGCGTTGTTGATAGGATTTGGAGTCAAGCAAATGAATTTATCTTTGTCATCACCGAGTTAGGCGAGTTAATTGTATTCAATGTAGAAACAGGAGAAATTCACGCTGAAATTGGGGTTGCGGGAACAAAGATCACGGCCGTTGCATTTGGGCAAACGGATGATGAGGTAATAGTTGGAACAAGCGATGGGCGTATTCAACTGCATACACTTGATGGCGAGAAGATAATTGATGAAGGCTGTCAATTGGTGAATCGAAATTTGACGTTTGACGAATGGCTCGATTACTTTCCCAATCAACCTTACCGAACTACCTGCCTCAATCTCCCACCACACCCCTCGTTTTTAGATGCAATTCAAGGCAAAGCAAAAGCGGAGGACGTGGTTGCTTTTTTTGGGGACGAAGCCAATGTTATTTATCGCGAAGATGAAACTTTCTCAGCAAACCGATGGAACGACATTTGTTGGTGGGGGTCATTGTGGGGCTATCATACCGATGTAATTTTTGCTTGCGAAAATGCTGTCGCACAATCGTCAGAAAATGACAAAGACTTCTATCGGGGTGCGCTTGGCATGAATTATGCACTCAATGATGATTTATCGGCCGCACTCACCGAAATACAGTCATTTGTCGCTTATTTAGAGAATTGGATTGCCGATCTTGAGCAGGCAGAAGATGGCAATTCAAACTTGATTATTCAGCTTGAAAATATCTTGGAGACTCGCTACCTGTGGCTTGAGGCACTGCAAAATGGCGAAAACCCGTTTGATGAAGTGATGCTTGCGACGCTCAGGGATGAATCTAATGATTAAATTACTTTTTGTCTGTCTCGGCAATATCTGCCGCTCCCCAATGGCACAAGCCGTCTTTGAACGCATGGTTGCCGATGCAGGACTATCTGACCACTTCCGCATCGACTCCGTCGGCACGAGCGGCTGGCACATCGGCGAACTGCACCACTACGGAACCCAACAAGTTCTCTACAAAAACGGGTTGGGAACTTTTCGCCATCGCGCACGGCAAATCACACCTGAAGAATATGCCAAGCCTGATACATACATCATTGCAATGGATCGCAGCAACATCGAGCAGATGGAGAAACGGTTTGGCGAACATCCAAACGTTCATTTGCTGCTCGAATTTTTGGAGGATAGTCAACTTGATGAAGTGCCGGATCCCTATTACATAGGTGGATTTGAAAATGTCTTTCAATTAGTCAAACGAGGGTGTGCGGGATTGTTGACAGCGATTCGAAAGGAACATCAAATCTGATATTACCAATAAAATAGACAAAGTTGATAAAAATTGACTTCGTTGCTCGATCTAGCTAAAATTGATCTGTAACTAACGCGACAACAGTTCGTTGAGAGGCAAAAAATGAGCGTATTAGAACTCACAAACACAATTGAAATCACTTCAAACGCGGCAGCAACCGTAAAGAATTTGCTCACATCCAAAAACGTACCAGACTACGGGCTGCGCGTTTTTGTCAGCGGCGGTGGCTGCTCTGGTCTACAATATGGCATGGCTTTGGAGGCAGAAGCACGCCCTTACGACCACGTTGTATCAAAAGATGACATCAAAATTTTCATCGACCCAACTAGTATGATGTACCTCAATGGCGCGGTCATCGACTATGAAGATAGCTTGATGGGTGGTGGATTTAAGATCGAGAACCCGAATGCTGCTGCCAGTTGTGGCTGTGGAACCTCTTTCAAGGCAAAAGACGGTCAGCCTGCTGCTGGTGGAAGCTGTGGTAGTGGCTGTGGCTGTGGATAACCGTTGCACACAGTATTTAATTTTTAGATGCTATCCATTTGGGTAGCATTTTTCATTTCTAAAGATGCCACGTTATTTTTCTGTCGAAGAAGTAAATGCTATTTTGCCCGAAATTGCCAAGTTGATGAGAGAGTTGTTGACGCTGCGAGGTAAGATTGCCAGTCAAGTTAGTGATTTGAAACCCGTTATTGGTGATCGCTTTAGTAACACGGGTAGCGCACAAGCCTCAGCCGTCGTGCAAGATTTTATTGTGATTGAGCGTCTCATCGAACAGGTTGAGGCGTATGGATGTCGCATCAAAAATTTGAATGCTGGCACAATTGACTTTTTAAGTCGATATGAGGAGCGCGATGTGTGGCTTTGTTGGCGATATGGTGAGCAGCCAGAGTTGCAGTATTTTCATGAGTTGATGGCGGGGTTTCAGGGTCGTCGGCCGATCATTGATCCCGACGATTTCTGGACGGAAGATGATGAGTAGTTGAAATCAGCTTGTTGGATTGTTACATTTCACATAACCTGAGAGCATGGGAGTATATACTTTGTTGAACCGATTCCGCAAACAAAACGCGATAAACGAGCCAAAACGCCTCTTTCTCGATTTGGGCGACTTAGGCGACCTCGTCAATCCGCACGGGCCGCATGAGCAGTGGCAAGATCATGGACTGGGGTTGTTGCGGACGATTTTGCACAATAACGGATTGCTGACAGATGTGGCCTCGACGCGGGCTTGCACGACGTGGGACGAAGTGCGCGAGACAGTGCGTGGCTATGACATGGTCATCATGAACGTGCGAAGTTATACGTTCCCTGTTGGTAAGCGGGCGGCCGAAATTTTCAAAGAAGAAAATCCAAATGGTCTCGTGCTTGCTGGTGGGATGCATGCGACGGTCGCGCTTGATGAAATGCTCGAAATCGACGCATTCGACAAAATCTGTCAAGGCCCCGGCGAAAAGATCATCGTTGATCTCGTGCGCGACCCCGATAAATTTCCACGTGTCATTCTCGGCATTGGTGCAAAAAGCATGGCAGAGTGGCCGATGATGGATCGTGAACTGTGGCCGAAGCCAGCCAGCCGTCATCTCAAAAAAGAGTTTAACTGGCCGATGGAGCCAGAATGTGGTTGGGGGCCACCGCCTGTTGCGACAATTATCACGAGTCGTGTTTGCCCATGGCAGTGCGTTTTCTGCAACGAAAACTCGTACATTCCGAATATGGGTCGCCGCCCCGTCGATATGGTGATCGACGAGTTGAACTATCTTGATGACAAGTATGGCGTTGGCTCCGTTGTCATTCACGATTCGATGTTTTTCCAGAATCCGCGTTGGTTGGAGGAATGGATCGACAAATATCCACGTCGTGCCAATAAGTTATGGCCTTATTGGGCAGCGGGTCGGGCCGATACGGTGCGCCAGTGGCCTGAACTATTTGAGGCGTTGATCCGTCAGACAAATTGGAAGCTCGTTTCGATTGGGTTTGAGAGCGGTAGCGACCGCGTTTTGCGAATTTTGAACAAAGAATGTACGGAAGAAGACAACTTTTTCGCCATCGACCTGCTCAACAAAATCGCTGAGGAGATGGAAGCAGAAGGGGAAGAGCCGCCTGTCTTTTGGAGCAACATCATGCTCGGCATCCCTGGTGAAGAGCGCGAAGATGCGTTTAAGACAATTCGCATGTTGAAGTATATGAAGCGCGTCTTCCCGTCTATCTCGTTTTATGCGCCCTATCCCGGTTCTGCGCTCGGCTACCAGCTGATCGCAGAAGGCAAAAGTCGTATGTCAAAGGATAATTACCATCGCTTCCCCGATGACGAAAAAGTGATCGGGATCGACTATGCGTTTTATCGTGAGTTGCTGGCTGGCAAATACGATGACGAGGTCAATGCTGGCTTAGGAGAATTGCAACAGCGACGGCAGCATGACTTTATGGCAGCGTTGGCAAAGGCTTAGACAGCGAAATGACAATTCAACTGCATCCTAACCTTGCAAAATTTGCCGAGAATGGGGTGATGACCCCGCGAGCGATTCGGCGTTTTTTCATTGATCTTGGTATGCGAAGACAAAAGCCAGGCACTGGAAGCAGTCATGAGTTTATGTTGCGACGAACAGCAGATATTCAATGGCCTGATTTAAGACAGATACTACAAAATTTTCAATGGGTAATCGTTGGAGGAGTTGCAACTCGTGCCTTTATGCCAGAACGAATGACGAAGGATTTAGATATTCTTGTTCACCAACGAGATAGTAACGCTGTTTTGCAGGCACTTGAAGATGCAGGGTACAAACGTGTAAAAGAGCTTGGCATTGTATCAGGCTACTTGATGCGTTCACATAATGGCACGGATGTTGATGTTCTGTTTGGTGATCAGGAATGGGTTAATGAAGCATTATCGAGACCTACATTTGATCCAGCTAATTATCCTGTTTTAGATTTACCCTACCTCGTTTTGATGAAATTAGAATCTGGTCGTGCCTCAGACTATGGTGATGTTACAAAGATGCTGGGTTGGAATGCTGATGAGTTAATTGAGCGAGTGCGCGACGCGATTGCGCGTTATTCACCAGAGGATAGTGGCGATTTGGAGTCGATGATTATGTTAGGTCGATTGGAAAGACAGTTGCCAGATGGAGGAGAGAAATGAGTAGTTTTAGCAACCCACATTATATGTATCTGTTTGATATGAAGGACGGCCGACAAAAGCTGACCTATGGCAATTCACCAGAGGATGCGCTGGAGATTTTGAGCTTTCGATTATCGCAAGAAGAGATGGATTTGATTATCCGCGACAGCTACAAAAAGATTTCGCAGCGCAAAATGCAGGAGCATGTCGGCAATCTGGGCTAGATGAATCTCTAGCACAACGCAAACCTTTTGCAAACAAACCGTGTTTTAATAAGAAACACGGTTTGTTGTTTTAGCGTTGCGAGGCGAAAATGAATGAAAATATCCACTGCCCAGTTTGTCAGCAGTTGAATGAGGCGCAAGCGACCGAATGTGTTCAATGTAAGGCAAATATCGCGCAATCGCAGATGATTGCGGCGTTATCAGCGCGGCTAGGCCAACTTGAGCAGGTTGTGGCGAATTTACAGGGAGATGTTGTGCGAGTAGGGCAAGTTTCGGCCGAAACCCCACAACCAACCCCAACGATCACAAAAGCTGACCGCCAACAGCAGTGGCACGAAACAACCTCACAAGAATCCCAACAGCCTGAACCAGAATCGACCAGCCGTATCACCGCAAGCGACTTGTTGAGCGGCGAGTTTTGGCTCGACAAGGCGGGCATCGGCTTAACGATTTTGGCGTTGGCGTTGCTCTTTCGACTGGCGATTGATCGTGGCTGGATCACGCCTGTAGTGCGGGTTGGGATTGGATTTGTCTTAAGTACGTTGTTGATGGGCGGCGGGTTCTGGATGTTTGAGAAAAGACCTAAACTTAGCAAAGCCCTGCTAGGTGGCGGTCTCGTCGCCTACTATGTGACAGGCTTCGCCGCCTTCCAACTGTATGACCTCGTCGCTTACCCTATCGCGTTTGGTTACATGCTTTTGATAACCACTGCCGGTTATGCGCTCGCACTACAACAAGATGACTCACTGCTCTCCCTGATCGCTGCAACTGGTGGTTTGGCGACCCCGTTTTTGCTGTATACAGACAGTGGCTCAGTGACTGGCTTGGTTGTCTATACTTGCTTGATTCTGCTAACGATTGGCGCGATCTATTTTTGGCGCGGCTGGAAACTGTTGCTTTGGACAGGCGTGATTGGTAGTTTCCTAATTTTCTCGACCGCTATCAGCGCACATGACTCATCTGAACAATGGGTTGTACAGCTTGGCGTGACGGGGTGGTTTGCGTTGGCATGGCTCTTGCCCGTTATCCGCTCTGTGTTCCATCAACGTCGGCCGTTACGCTGGAAGGCCAGTACATTTGGCATTGCCAACGAGACGATGGCTGGTATTTTCAACCGAGATGTTCACCTTTTGACCCTCACTACACCGTTCACATTTATCTTTTTCAGTGGGCTACTTTGGTTATTTGATCTGGAAAAAGAGGCCGCGGGGGCATGGATATTACTTTTGACAGGTGGTTTTGGCGCGATGGCGTTTTGGCTGACACAGCAAAAATCAGTGTTACGCGACATTCATTTGTTTACAACGATTTTGCTTTTCACCCTGTCCTTGCTGCTCTTATTTGAGGGCGAATGGCTTTTTGTCGTGATCTTAGCTGAGATACTCGGTTTGCATCTCGCCGCGATGCGGAGCCAGCTGAAGTGGTTGCGAATCTTTGCCCATGTCGCAACATTTGGGATTGTCAGTGTGTTGCTTTTCCGCATTGCGATGGTCGATGTCACGATTTGGGCGACGGCATTGGATTTGGTCGCAATTATTGCGATTGGCGCGTTGGGGTTGGCGATGGGGAGATCGGCCGAAAAACGCACCTACCAGCTCGCCGCCTACACGATGTTTTTAGCCTTTATCTTGGCACAATGCCTTGAGTTCACAAACGGCCAGGCGATTATCTCAATTCTCTGGGGCGCGACGGCAATAATTTTGCTGGTTTGGAGTGTTTGGCAACAGCAGATATTTGCCCGCCAAGTCGCACTTGGCACACTTTTTATAATTGTTGGCAAACTGCTGCTCGTCGATTTTGCTGAAGTCGATGCAGTCTATCGCATTCTGTTGTTTTTCGGATTTGGTGTGCTTTTTCTTGTGTTAAGCTACGGTCTCTGGCGACGACCTAACTCAGTGACGTAAGACCGTCACTCTCTGGCGCGTCCAATGTTAAGAGCATGAAAATCTGGAGCTTTTTACGTGCTAAAGGTAGTTGGGTTGACGGTGTTTGGTTGACGACCAAACAACAACAGATACTGATCGCCGTTTTCCAAGGATCTGCACTGCGTTCACAACGCGACATTGAAGGCAGCAAAATTTACGAGTTGCGAGGGAAGATGAATTCATACCCTATCCCGCGTAAAACAGTTCTCGATTTACGAAAAAAGCGTCTGATTGAGACAAACCACAAATTCCCATCAGCAACATTCCTACTTACAACCGACGGATTAAAAATCGCGGCCCAACTGACAAATAGTCAGGGATCAAACCCTATTAGCGCACGCGATTTTGTGCGAAAAGATTAAAGGGCAATCACATGAAAAATAATGGACATTCAAATGGTCATGCAGCCATTCTTTTACAAGAATCGCAATCACTCGCTCATCTCAACACAGAACGCGGCCCTGAACGGCATTATGACCGCGAATTTGCTGTCACACCCGAATACAAGGCGACCTTGCCCGATTTACAAAATGGTGCATCTTCGCTGATTCAAGGTAAGCCTGTCACCATTCAACAGGTCGGCATCCACAACTTTCGCTTGCCGATTCGCTATCGCACGCGGGAAGGTGGCACGATCCAGCTTGAAACGAGCGTAACGGGAACGGTGTCGCTGGAGGCGATGAAAAAGGGGATCAACATGTCCCGTATCATTCGCACTTTCTACGAACACAAAGATCAAACGTTGTCTAGCAACTACCTGCGCGAAATTTTGCGTGACTACAATCAGAAGATCGGTGGTTTGGAGGCACGACTGATTTTACGTTTCCGCTATCCGATGCTCAATGAATCACTGCGCTCTGGGTTGTCGGGCTATCAGTATTATGATGTCGCGTTTGAGTCACGTATGGACAACGGTGGGGTTGTGCGCGATTTTCTCCACTTTGACTTTGTCTATTCATCCGCTTGCCCATGTAGCTACGAGCTTTCGCAGCACGCGATTGAGACACGCGGCGTTGCAGCCGTTCCACATAGCCAGCGATCAGTTGCGCGGGTGACGGTTGAAACAAAGGGGATGGTCTGGATCGAAGATTTGCGTGATTTATGTTTGCGTGCGTTGCAAACGGAGACGCAAGTGATGGTTAAGCGCGAGGATGAGCAAGCGTTTGCTGAGATGAATGCGGCTTATCTCAAATTTGTTGAGGATGCAGTGCGTTTACTTTACTTTGAACTGGAACAAGATGCACGCATCGTCGATTTCAAGGTAGTGGCGAGTCATCAGGAGTCTCTGCACAGTCATGATGCAGTTTCAGTGATTGTGAAGGGGGTTGAAGGGGGATTTTCGGCCGAAATCGAACCCTCTACTATGACGAGTATGATCCATAAAGTATGACGAGATTTTACAAGTGATGTGAAATTGGCGTGAAGATAGCGATAAAAAAGCGTTAAGCCGGCTTTTTTTGCCTATATACGTTGCATAATTACTGTCGTATAGAATTTTCCTGTTGCCAGTCAGTTGTCCGCTATGCTAAGGTGAATTCCAACAACTGGCCTCAACCCTTGTTCAAGGGATTTTGTGGATAATTGACTGTCCAACAACACAACATAGAGCATCGTAGTATCATGACAGTAGCTACTCAACTTTTCCAAACACAAGCATGTCGCACTGGACTTATCCTCTATCGGCCAGGGTTCTCACCCCATGAAATCCCTGTCGAAAAACCATCTATCACGATTGGACGCACAGACGCGCAGGATATCCAAATTAATGATCTAGGCATTTCGCGTCAGCATGTAGAGATTTTCTCTGATGCGGACGGATGGTATGTAAGTGACTGTAATAGCAGTAATGGAACGTGGCTAGATGGCACACGCTTGGAAGCCCACAAGCCGTATCGTTGGAACCCAACAGTTCCCCTTTATCTCGGCCGAATGATGTTGCGTCTTAGCATTAAGTATGCGGCAATCCTCAAACCAAAAAAGAGTTCTGCGTTAAGAGCATCCCGTGTAAAGAAAGAAGAGGCGGCCGAGGAGATGACATTAAATGCGTGGCGTTTAGGTAGTAATCTCACGTTGTCGATCACAAACAACACCATCCTGCCTGAAAAGTATAAAATCAGTGTCAATAATGCAAAAGGGCTAGAGGTTGTCGGTCAATGCTGGGACATCGAAATTGCTGCTGGCTTAGAGAGTTGGGTTCCCTATGAACTAGCAGCTTCACGCAGACTGTCACTTTGGCGTAGAGAGGGCGTAACGCAGTTTGTTGTCACTGCCGAATCTGGTGGCTCACAGTCGTTGGATATTCACTGTTGAACACTACATGGTTTCCAAAATGCGTCCCATCGTCTCGTGCCATGGTGACAGAATTTCTGCACCATTGCGTGTGACAGCGATGGTATGCTCGAATTGAGCAGAAAGTGTGCCATCACTTGTATAGACTGTCCAACCGTCGTCACCCAAATAGCATTCCTGTGAGCCGATATTGACCATTGGCTCAACGGTAAAGACCATGCCCGGACGAATACGTGGCAGTTCATGAGCAGGGCCTACGTGGGGAATTGAAGGTGCTTCATGCAAATCGCGTCCTAAGCCATGCCCGCCCCACTGCTTGACAACGCTGTAACCATGTCTCCGCGCATAGTTTTCAATAGCAACACCAATCTCACCAACGGGGCGGCCGACTTTCGCTGCTTTAATTCCCTCGTACATCGCCTCTTCGGAGACACGCAACAAACGTTGCGCCAGCGGACTAATGTTGCCAACAGGAAACGTCACGCAAGCATCACCACACCAACCATTTTTTGTCAGGCCAATGTCAATGCCAATAATGTCACCATTGCGTAGACGACGCATGTCGGGCAACCCATGACAAACTTCATTATTGAGCGAGGCACAAATCACACCGGGAAAGGGCGGATGGTCAGGTGGGCTGCCGCGATACCCTTTGTAAAGTGGCTCTGCACCGCGCTCACGAATCAACATCTCCACCTTTTTATCCAACTCACGTAATGTAACACCCGGTTGGATTGATGTCTTGAGTAAAGCGAAACACTCAGCCACAAGCTGACCGGACTCTTTCAACTGCTCTATATCACGTTTTTTCTTAATGCGAATAGCCTTTCCTAAACGACGACCTTTGACTCTACGCCTCATGCTTGATCCTATTCTGCCTAATAATGATTTCACGGAGTTACCTTGATAGGAATTACATCACCTATCATCCAGAGTGTACAGGGTCGATGTTAGAGGGACAAATGAGATGAGTGCATTTCAAATCAGTAAGAACTGTCATTCCCACGAAGGTAGGAATCCAGTCTTCTGGAGCAGATGTATCGGGATTTGCAAACCCCGATACACGTTTTTACTCAGATGAAATGCACTCTAAACGAGATAAGTTTTATGAGGTGTTCATGGGGTTTTCGGCCGAAAATCGCCTACAATGCAACCAGCAGTAACGGTAATTATCCTGTAAACCATAGTTATGAAACAACTTTTACTTCCCCTACTTTTCATCATCTTGATTGGCTGCCAAATGACCACTGATGGAGCAATGACACCCATCACACAATCATCAACAGTTGAGCCAATTTCAGTTGTTGCTCGCCAAACAAGCACGCTTGCCCCAACACGAATTCCTTCAGAACAGGCCGTTGCCCCAACTGATAAGCCCACACAATCACCAACAAACACAAAGTTACCAACTTGGACACCCCTTGCAACAACAACCAAGCTGCCAACATTGACACGACCTGCTACTGAAACACATACTCCCGTTGTGCCAACAAAACCGGCGGTAACCTCGACACAACTTCCTATAATACTACAACCTACTTCAACAGTTGTTGCCCCTTCTCCAACAAAAACAACGCCACCAACTGCCACAGTCAATTTCTTTCGCTTTGCCGCACCGCTAACAAGACCAAGCGAACCAGCTCGCCTCGAATGGGATGTTCGAGGTGTTGAGAATGTGACTATCTCGCGCACTGGTGGTGAATGGGCAGAGGTAGGACAACAGTGGAACGTCTCAAGCTCTAATTCGATGGAACATACGTTCCCTGTCTCTGCTGGCGGATGGGAGGCCACTTATGTTCTGACAAGTCCTGAATCCTCAAACGTATATGCTGAATTCACTGTCACTGTGCCGTGCGAGCATGATTGGGTATTTGGCTTTGACTACCCAAGCGATAGTTGTCCAGGTGAGCCGCTCGTCTCCGTTGCCGCCTTTCAACCGTTTGAAGACGGTTTTATGCTTTGGACGCAGGAACTCGATCAAATTCTCTACAGCACATGGAATGGAATTGAAAATGATGAGCTGATAGATAGCTTTGATGCAGAGAGCGATCCCATTCGGTTGACATCAATTGCACCACCCACGGGCTATTTACAGCCCGAATATGGGTTTGGCAAATTGTGGCGCACGAATGATTTTGTGCGTCAAACGTTAGGCTGGGCGGTTAGCCAACCCATCAACTTTACGTCAATCCGCCAAGCAGAATCTAGTTCGCGCTCTGGCAACTATAAGGCATTTATCGGTTTGCCAGATGACAATGTGATCACAATTGACGTTCTCAATCAAAGCTGGTCGATTTCTTATCCTAAGCCAAACGTTCTGCGTGCAGAACAACGCCCACCTACTACACTCGTATCTGTGACCCCGCCTGCCCTTGGTGAGATTGGAGTCACCTACTTTCGGTTGGCAACGCAACCAACTAAGCCAACTGATAATGTCGTGTTAGAGTGGGCTGTTGATGGGGCGGAAACGATAGAAATAGTTCGTTCAGGCGGTGAGTGGAATCAAGCTCAAGCGACGTATGAACTATCGGCCGAAGGCACACTCCCACAATCATTTATTCCCGAACTAGGTGGCTGGCCTATTTTCTACGTGATGACAGCCTGCAATGAAACTCAGTGCATTGAAGAGACGTTTTCAACTGAACTGCCTTGTGAATATCCCACAATTATTGATGGGGCGGCCGATTCTTCACCTTGCCTTACACAAGGTCTAATCTCGAATGGCTCACAACAAAACTTTGAGAATGGCTTTATGATTTGGATAGAGGCGCAAGATATCATTATTTATAGCACATGGAATGGATTAGCGAATGCCGAGTTGATTGACACCTTTGAGCATGGCGTTGACCCTATCCGTGACGAGACACTCATCCCACCCGACGGCTTATACCAACCAGAGTATGGATTTGGCAAGGTTTGGCGTGAGCAAGCAGGTGTTCGAGAACTACTGGGATGGGCAACCGATTGGGGAAATGTCTACACGGTTAAACGTCAGAGTCAACCCCCTCATCGTTATGGGTTTCGGGAATGGATCACGCTCAAAGATAACGGCCTCATCACAATGAATCATCCCGACCCAATTTGGGTGATTGATTAATTTTGCTAAGTTGACAGCAATTCCCGCAGGTTGAAAATGTGAGAGAATAGAGGGATGAAGAAGATAA
>CAYMGE010000009.1:0-100439 GCA_964389925.1 uncultured Ardenticatenaceae bacterium | reverse complement strand
TAAGACCGCTTGCGGCGACGGTGGATGAAGCAGGTACTTATAGCGTGTTGCACACGTTTAAGGTAGCAGGTGACGATGCGATTCTCGGCCGAATTCCCAATCCGCCATTTCATCAACGCTTTTCCAGCACAGACACTGACCTTTCTAAACCAGTGCGCCGATTCGGAGAATTATCATGTCCGGCGTTTGGCGAGTGAGGGAACGCGGCCGAAACTGCCGTGGGCGCAAAAGATCATGATCGATTATCGTGAGCCGCTGACAATTCTCGACAAACTGTTCAGTGACAAAACGCGCTACGTGACGCGCTCCGTCGCCAATCACCTCAACGACATCAGCAAAATTGATCCTGAATTGGTGATTGACATGTTAAGGCGTTGGGAAAAAAGCGGCAAGCAAACGATACTTGAAATGTCATTCATCATTCGCCATTCATTGCGGACACTTGTCAAAAAGGGCAACAAGGATGCGCTCGCCTTATTAGGCTTCGGCGCAACGCCAAATATCACCATTGCTGATTTTGAAACGACGACACCACAAGTGATGATTGGTGAAGCGTTACGATTTTCATTTATGCTGAATTCGCATAGTGAACAGAAGCTGTTGATTGATTATGTGATGGATTTTGCGGGGGAGAGGGGCGGCCGAAAAGTATTCAAGCTTAAACAATTAGAAGCCACAACTGGGCAAACGGTAAAAATTCGCAAGAAACACCCGATGCGCTTAATGACAACGCGCCGACTCTACGAAGGGACGCACACAATCACCTTGCAAGTCAACGGACAACTGTTTGACTCGTTGACGTTTGAGCTTTCTCAATAGGCTCATCCTGTTCATCAAGCAACTGCTCTATAATTTCTAAATCTTTTTGGATGTTGCGCTGTTGGTTGTAGAGATAGGCGATGTAGCCGACAGCAATAGCGGCGAGAACGACGTAACCGAATAGCAGAAAGTCATTAAACTGATCAGGGTCAGCTTGAAGAAAGATAGATAGCATCACAATAAACGCGCCAGCATTCGCGCTTTCATTCCATCAACGCGCTGACGCAGTAGTTCAAGGCGGTAGCGATTGGCAAGCCATGTCGCATAGATGACAGTGAAGACAAAGAAGGAGTAGGTGAGCGTGATGCCCATTTTAGTGGAATTAATGCCACCACCGAAGTCAGATTCACCCTGAGCCGCCCCCGCACTCTCAACTGCTTCTGTCGCGCCACCAACTAAAACGGGATGTAAATCGCGGAAAAATCGAATGCTTAAGAAGGTGACAACAACGGTTGGAAATGCTGCAATGACATAAATAGCAGCAAAACGCGCCCGTTTCTCCGGTTCATCAATCGCGCCACGCAAAACAAAATAGCCGACATAAGCCAGCCACACGATTGTGACCCCAATCAAGCGCGGTGTCCATTCCCACCATGTGTTCCATGCCGGCCGACCCCATATAGAGCCAGAAACAATCGTCATCGTGAACAGAACAAGCCCGATCTCAACAGAGGCCATGCTGATGATGTCCCACTTATTTTGGCGCGTTTTGAGATAAGCGAGACCGGAGAGTAGCGCGACAAAAAAGCTGACCGCTGCCGGCCATGCAGAGCCAACATGGAAATAGAGAAAGCGGTACATGTTGCCCATTGTGCGCTCAGGCGGTGCATAGAAGAAAACCATCCAAAGTAGCACCGTGAGCATGGCTAGAGAGATGTAATTGAGAATTTTTATGCGGCGGTTTAGAGTTTGCATGTCTTAAAAATGACCATTTATTCTTCAACGACGTAAGTATAGAACAGGTAGCCGATGATAAACATGAGTAGATCGTAGATGAGGACGTAGAGGAGGCGAGGGGTGGCCGCTTCCCAATTGGGGACTGGCTGGATGATCTCGGCCGAAGCCACCGCCGCCGCCAACACAATCGGCAATGTCAATGGCAGCATCAAAATCGGAATCAGCAGATAGCTTGCACGTGTCTGCACAGCCATCGAGCCGACAAAGACACCCGCCGCGACATAGCCCAACGTGCCGAGCAACAAGATGCCAATGACGGCTGGACGCAAAAATGGTCGGTTGAAAAAAATTGCGAAAAGTGGCAATAGTAGTAATTCAGTTGCCGCGAGGGTCAGAAAGAGGCTGATCAGTTTGCCAAAGTAGAGCGCAGGGCGAGAGATAGGCGAGATGAGGATTGCGTCGAGGGCGCGGGATTCGGTTTCGGCCGAGAACGTCCGATTCACTCCCAACGTCCCCATCAACCACACGGTCGTCCACATCAACCCCATCGAGACCTCATTTGCCTTATTAGAAAATGGGTCTTGTGCAAAACTAAACGTCACGATCACGATCAGCCCAAAGATCAACATTGAACTGATCGATTGCTTTGTCGTGCGCTCAAGTAACCAATCTTTCCAGATGATTGCTTGGATATGTTGTGCTGCCTTTCTCATTCTTTGCTGGAAGCAAGCAAACTGCCTATTTCAGTAATAATTAGAAAAGGCAAATTAGGTCGATCAAAACGCAAATCTGGCGCAGGAATGCGATTGCGTTTTATATTTGGTGGAATGTGCTTATGATGCGGATGTGTACTTTGCAGATCGGGATTATTTGGACGGGGTTGTGGATCATACCAATATAGTTTTTTATTTCCTTGCCAAACTTCATACCCATACCAGACCATTCGAGCTGGCAATCCGCTGTACTCTATTCGCTCAAATACAGTGAGGCGTATAGATGAACCAAAAAATATCGTTCCTGAAATAATTGCATGATAGTTGCTGCGCCTAATCAAGGCTAGGGTCGAACGTTGAATCTCCGGAAATTGGATAGAGAGTGTGTAAATAAAATGTTCATAATATTCTGGATGACGTAGCGGATTGCTCATGTGGCTACTTGAATTAGCGAGAAATAGTTATCTTTTGAACGCATTGCATGTTCCACCACATTGAGGTATTGGACACGTCGTTCTAATAGAAGTTGATAAGCACTAGCCCATTGTCCGAAATCCATGACCCAACTATCATCTTCCGGTTCCACGCCTTGCATGTAACTTGCAAAGAATAAGTCGGTACGCAGACCGTACTTTCTTTCAAATTCAAATGTCTCTTCTTGCAAAGACTGAATATCATAAAGTAACTCAGTTGCCGTCATCTTAACACCTCTTGTATTTGAGCAATTTATCAATCTGATCCTACCCTGCTCATTATAGCGCATTGATTGTGTTGGAATAAAGAGTAAGCAAGTCGCTGTCCGATAAGGCAGTGGCGATGATTGCTTGGGTGATCTTGCCGCGAGCGAGGATAGCAAGGCGGTCGCAGAGACGATAGCCGCGCAGGAGATCATGCGTGATCATGAGAATAGTGCGCCCTTCGTCGCGTTCACGCTGGAGGAGTTGATCGAGCAGTGCGCTGGCATCTTGGTCGAGACCCGTGTACGGTTCATCGAGGAGGAGTATGTCGGGTTGGTGGAGGGTGGCACGGGCGATAGTGAGACGTTGCAGCATCCCGCGTGAGAAAGTACGAACGGGATCGCGGCGGCGCAATTTGAGGCCGACACGATCAAGTGCGGCTGTGACACGTTCAGAAATGTTATCGAGATTGTAGAGTTTGGCGAAGAAGGTCAGGTTTTTTTCGGCCGACAAATCCCCATACACCAACGACTGATGCGACACCAACCCGATGTGCGGCCGAACCATTTCTGCTCGCTCTGGCAAAGGCCATCCCCCAACTTTGATAGTGCCATCAGTCGGCTTTGCCAACGTCGCCACAATTCGCAACAGCGTCGATTTGCCGGCCCCATTTGCGCCAACCAGTGTGACAAACTCGCCCTGCTCAACGTGTAGGTTCACGCCACGCAATACCATGTTGAGACCGTATCGCTTTGTCAACCCCGTAATTTCAATCACAAGAGGCGTTAAGGTTCAGCATGTAACGGCAATAATACCGTAAATGCCGTACTATCAGAATCGCTCCGTGCGCCGATTGCGCCACCATTTGCTCGCACTGCCCCCAACGTCGCCGCCAACCCAAAACCGCGCCCAGCCTCTTTGGTTGTAAAGAACGGATCGAATAGCGTTGTGAGTGGATAGTTGATGGTTGAACCATTGTTCCGAACGGTGAGGTAGGCGATGTGTTCGGGTAACGTCGGCCGATGCACCCAAAGAATATTAGCTTCTTCATTCCACATACCCACCTCAATTGTCACCTGACCCTTTGCATCAATCGCTTCCCACCCATTAAGCAACAGGTTCAAGATTATTTGCTGAATCTGCCCCCGTTTTGCGTTGATGAACAAAGATTGCTCGCAAAGTTGTAGCGAAAGAGAGATAAACGTTGGCATCGAATGTTTTGCCAACGCAACTGTGTCTGTAACAAGCTGATTGAGATTCCATTCAGCTGCCTCACCACCCGCCGAGCCTGTATACGCTTGTATCTGGCGGACAAGATTAGCAGCCTCATCGATCATTTTGATCGTTTCGGCTAGATAGCTTTTTGTTGGATCGCTTTCGGCCGCCAACATCAGTGCAACCGATGCTTGAGAATTTGCTTTGGTTAGTAACTCATCAAACTCACTCGTAAATCCACTTACCAACTCACTCACTGTATCGAGATGGTGGTTGCGACGCACCGCTTCTTCGGCACGGACGCGCTCGCTGACATCGCGCAGGACATGCACACAGTAGGCAACTCGGCCGAAACTGTCGTGCAAAGGATAGAGCAACATCTCAAACCAGCTTGACTGTACAGCTGGAGCCTGCACCGTCATTTCGAACTGCTCGCCAGAGGCTATCCCTTCCTCTAAGCGCAGCAGCACATCTGCCCCAAACATCTCCTCATAGAGGCAGTGCCAACTTTGGTTGAGCAGAGAACTGGTCGATTTATCAACCAAGCTTGCCATCTGTGAATTCACATACAGCACGGGAAATCCACGCTCGCGTAAATCACTGATAGCGATTCCATCTGCACCCGCCTCAACTGCTGTTTGCAACAGTTCTTGCGTGCGCTCCATTTGCTTGCGTTCTTCAATATCTAGTACAACAAGCCGACAGACAAGACTATCAAAGCGATTTGAGTTTTCGACGCTCCCAGTTAATGATGTATGGCGTACCGTTCCATCCACCAACTTAACGCGAATTTCAACTGCTTTCACTTCCCCCAGTGCCGCATTTGAAAACAGATCGCGCATGTAGTTCGCATACGCTTCCAAATCAACACGGTCGATAAAAAAGGAAAAAGGTCGTTTTATTAAGCGCGGCCGACGCATCAACAACATGTCAGCACATGTTTCGTTGGCTTCCAAAATTATTCCATTGCGATTAAGCGTCAGATAGCCAACTGGTGCAGTATGGTAAAGCTCTGCATAACGGTCTCGTGCGGATTCCAATTCATGCTGCGCCTCACGCAGTTCATCATTTTGAATCTCAAGCTCGACTTGATAGATTTGCAACTCTTCCATCAAGCGTTGCGCGTCGGTCAGATCGAGTTCTGATAGATCGATCTCAGATTTGATTTGCGCCCCGCCCGCGCCTTTTCTTTGTTCCGCTTGCTCACGCAGTTTGGCAAAGATACTAGTCTGACTCATGCGTTTTCAGTCCTTAATAGGGGATATGGGCAATCAGAGTGGTTCCACCACCGGCCGATGAGGCAATTTCTAGGTAGCCTTCAAATACTTCTAGTCGTTCTTGCATTCCAAGTAGTCCAAGCGATTTACCATGCCGGCTTAATTGCTCTAAATCAAGTGAGGGAAGCCCTTTGCCATTATCTTGAACCCACACCGTAACCTCATTGGAACTCTTTTGCAGTTTTACATTTGCCATGGTCGCCTCAGAGTGTTTGCCAACATTAGTCAACGCTTCTTGGACAAAGCGATAAAGGGTGATTTTGAGTGACTCAGGCAGGTCTATTGATTGTCCATCAAACTGGACTTGTAGACGAGTATGATAAGCGAAGTCACGACAGAGACTCTCGAGTGCAACTTCAAGCCCCACTCGATCTAACCCTGCTGGGCGCATCGCCCGTGCAAGCTGGCTCAAGCGCGTCATTGTGTTGCTGATAAGCTCAAGTGCATCATCGAGTTGCTTGGCGTGTTCTTCAGACAGGCGCGAAATGTCGTCTCTTAGAATGCTAAGATGGATGCGAAGAGCGGTTAATGACTGCCCTGACTCATCGTGTAATTCCCGCGAGAGGCGGGCGCGTTCTCCTTCCTGTACCTCGACTAATTTACGACTCAACTGTTTGAGCTGCTCGCCGCGTTGCCGTGAATAGGTGAATAACTGAGCGTTGTAGATGGCAATTGCTGCCCAATGGCTAACCAGATCGAGCATTTGTCGGTCTTCGATTGTGAAGGCAAACGCTTTACGATGTGTCCCGCCGATGATGCCAATTAGCTCTTTTCCAACGATAAGAGGAGCCATCAACAGTGAATGCCACTCGATAGATGCGGTATTAATCGGCGAATCGCGGTAGGCATTTTCATTTAAGAGCAGCGGTTTGCGCGTTTCGACCAGCCGGCGGACGAATGGTTCTTCTCTGGAAACTGTCTGACCTTGTATTTTGTTGCTCAACAGGCCAAAGACAGACTCAAAGACAAATTCTGATTCCCTTGCCAACAGAACGGAGGTGGTCTCGGCCGAAAACATCGGCGAAAGACGCTCCAATAATAGTCTCAACACCTCGTCTAAGTTCAATGTCGCTGTGACAATTCGCCCCAGACGCTCTAAGGCAACCAATTGATGGGTTTGCTGACGCAGCCTGTTCTGCGCCTGCTTCAACTGTGTGATGTCCCGCGAAATCGCAATAATGATTGGGCGGGTTGAGGTATCTATCGTGAGACGAGCGCGGGTTTCAAGCCAGATGTGATGACCGGATTTGTGACGCATCCGACATGTAATGGTCGCCATCTCTGTGGTGTTGACCGTTTCGGTGAAATACTTGTACATCCGTTGGCGTTCATCTGGATGAATTAATTCATATAGAGATTGTCCAAGTAAATTATCAGGTTCATAGCCCAACAGTACTTGTGAAGCTGGAGATGCAAAAAGATAGTGACCGTCCATTGTATGACGAGTTACGAGATCGGTGAAACTGTCATTCAACATGCGCGTTTGCAACTGTTCATCGCTTAGTTGTTCCTCCATCTCTGTGCGCTCAGTTACATCATGAATAAGTAGAACACGTTGCCCATGAATCTTTTTGCACTTGATCTCGCACCAAACATAGTAACCTGTGCGATGACGTAGCCGCCATGCGGCATGTGGAGAAAGTTCATCTGATTGACGGTTAAGAAAGGTTTGAGTTGTTAACTGATTGTTAGGGTGAAGTAGGGAGATGAAGTGTCGGCCGATCAACTCGCTTCGCTCATGCCCTAACATCTGATAACAGCTTGGCGAAATTTCTTCGATGATGCCTATCTCTGTCAATGTGATCATGACATCAGTTGTCTCAGCAATTAGGAATTGAAAGTGATCAGCATGGAAAGAGGGAGTATCTGAAAATGCCATTGTATGTCAGAATGTGCGTTGATCGCAGTTAGCCTATAGATGTTAAGCAACCATGACTGCTAACGCAATTAAAGTTTCGTTAACTTGACTTTAACATAAGGGATGCTGTAGTTCAGCAGAGACGGCTACAATCCATAGGGATTTCCTTAAAATCAAATCCAAAAGAGCCTCTTTCCAACCCTGCGAATTTGCTTTGTTGAGGTAAGTACTTTGGCTCTTTGAATAAGCCGAACGTTTTGCCTGTCATACTTGCTGAGACTAGAATGAAATTATAGGCCAACTGGAAGGAGCATAATGGAGCCAAAGATACTAATTGTTGAAGATGAAGTGACGTTGATGGAAACGCTAGAATATAACTTGCAGAAACATGGCTATCGCGTGCTTACAGCCAGTCACGGCAGGGTTGCGCTACAGCTTGCACGACAACAAATGCCAGACCTTATTCTGCTGGACATTATGCTGCCCGGCATGAACGGTTTGGAGTTGTGCCGAATTTTACGCCGTGAGATGAGCTGCCCAATCCTGATGCTGACAGCGAAAGCGGATGAAATTGACAAGATCGTTGGTTTGGAAGCTGGCGCAGATGATTACATCACCAAGCCATTTAGTATGCGTGAACTGTTGGCACGAGTGAAGGCACAACTGCGTCGAGTTCGCATCAATCGACTAGAATCAGATAGCCTAACTGAAGAGGTTCCCAAAAACGATACACTCATTTTTGATAATTTAAGTATTAGCGCAGATCGGCGTGAAGTGTTGTTAAACGAGCAACCGCTGCATCTCAAGCCGAAAGAGTATGAATTGCTGCTCTTCTTGGCACGCAATAAAGGAATGGCACTGTCACGTGAGCTTATTCTGGAGCGAGTATGGGGCTGGACAAATGACAATAGTCGCACTGTAGATGTGCATGTGCGTTGGCTGCGCGAAAAGATCGAACACGAGCCGAGCAAGGCACAGAGAATTATCACCGTGCGCGGACTTGGCTATCGGTTTGAGGGATAGGCGTGCGGTCGAGTCTATTTAGCGATCCATTCAGACTCGGCCGATTGCCGATTCAACGCCCAAACATAAACGAGTGGAATCAACGCCGCCAACACTGTTAAGGCAAACAAAATTTGCGCCCAAACAAACACTGCATCTAATTGTGCAAAATATGTACCAAGTGTCACGAGCAGTAAGAGAAGCGCAACAGCCCCAATCAGCGTTGCATAGCGTTTTGCCTTTTGCATCGAGCCACGTCGCACGCCGTCAATTTTGCCACTATGACCATGCATCAGCAGCGGAATGAGGTTGCCATCATCGTCTGCATAGAACGTTTTATAGATGGGAAGTAATTGATGTGTCCAACGTTGGTCAGGGCATTCCACTTGCCATTGAAATTCACGAATGCGATCTGCTTTGCCAGCAGTAATGCTGTCCTCTTGGCACTTTTGCTGGATGACTTTGTAGACATCTTGCCATGGCGCATCGCCGTGCCGGTCTGGGATGAGTAACAGAGCGTCTTGCATGGCATCGGCCGAAAAATCAATCTCATAACCCATGTTGTATTGACCAACTCGGCCGATGATCGCGGGGAAATTTTCTAGCGCAGGCGTGCGAATATCATCATATTGTAGATTGACCTCTGCCACACGCGGCTCCCAATCGGTGCGTGTCTTTTTCACCTCATCCGTTTGCCAACTGCCACTCGCATAGCGTTCAATGTGCGAAACAACCTGATAATCATAGCCGAGTTCCGCTTGCCATTTGCCCGTCACGCGACTGCCAACAATCCAATGAGGTAGAAAAACTTTTTGTAAACGCTGGGCTAAATTCTCGGCCGTCAAGTCAATCGGCCGAATCCAAACGCTGCGGGCAAATGTGTCACACTGCTGTTGAAGCAGCGTCATATCTGCATTGAAGGGAATTATGCGTTCAGGTGCGCCGATGAAGGGGAGGTCGTCGGCCGATTTCTCCACCAATTCAGCCCGAAAACAGTGAAGGCACCGTGTCATGCGCTTATCTGCACGCAAGAATTCAGTGTTGCAATTGGGACAAACAACCGATGCAAGTGGAAGCCCCCACTGTGTGCTTCGGTCAGCCATCGTGTACCCCCTGTGCGATGATGCTCAAGACAATCAGCGCAAGCACGCCGGCTGCAATCAGCAACCACGCGATGCCACTTAAATCTGAAATGCCAATCGCCAACCCGATCAATTGTAGTAGCATCCCGATTGCAAATGGAATTCCACTTGCAATAAATATCTTGCGCCAGTCAATCGGCCGTTTGCCCGCAATCGCCCCCGTTTGACCATTGATGACCAGTTGGTATGGCTCGTTGTTGTAAACATAGTTGGCAACGTAGACAGGCACGAGAATGTAACGCCACGCCTCATTGTCAAAGTGTAGCTCCATACTAAAGTTGCGGACGCGATTGGTACTCGGCCCCTGCTTGCAATTTTCCAAAACCACTTCACGCATCTGCTGACGTGCCACCGACCATGAGTCACGAATTTTGGTATCGTAGGCCATCGCCTGTGAGCCAGCCAGATATTTGGCTTGGTATGGTGTGAGATTGGTGAGGTCAAATCGGCCGATGTTCGTCAACCAACTGCTTTTCAAACGCTCTGTCCCCGACACAAGCACATTCTTGAACTTATTTTGCACATTGCCACTCTCCCATCTCCAGTCGATTTCTGTTTTCCACTCGCCGTCCCTGCGAACTTTTTTCTCATGCCCGACCTCTGCACGCCATGCGGCCGCTGCCCCTGCCTCAAATGTCCAAAATGGGATAAACATCGGCTTATACTCGTCAACTGCTGCCATCTGGCGCAGCGTTTTGGGCAGCACCCAGTTATTGCCGAGCCAGTCAGTTGTGATAGTGCGACAATCATTCGGTTCCACCGCGAAGGGCAGCAAAAAGCGCGGCCGCATCACGTCATGCGGTTTTTTCTGCTGAATGATTTTTGTCGAACCACACCAACCGCACGCGCTTGTCAGCACGTTGGGGTCAACGATCACTTGTGCGTAGCAGGATTGGCACTCGATTTCTTTGCGTTCTGTCCCCCAGCCTTGCGCTGCTTTTTCCAGAAATTTCTCGCGGAACTCTAGGGTCTCGGCCGATGTTCCCACCGCCTCACTTTCACGCGCCTGCGTGTGCTGACAGGCTCCACAAATTAAGTGTGCCTGTGCCTTGTCGTAATTCATCCCGCCACCACATTGCGGACACTCAGAGGTGGTCTTGCCGCAATACTGGCATTTGAGGTCTTGCTCTCGCGCATCGAAAATCATGTCTTTGCGGCCGCAGCTAGAGCAGGTATAGACAACCACCTCATTGTGGTTTATTTTTTCCGGACGAGGCTTATACAGCATGATGCCCGTATGTTGTGAGTCCGCACGAACGTAGTTATGTGGTGGAAATAGATTCATGTTGGTGAAGTGTGTTTCAGCTCATGAACAGACTGAAGTCAATTCTATCTCGATTATAGTTTATCTCGATAATTTTCAATAGGCAGAATTTGTCCTATTGCCGCGAATTGCAAATCCATGTACTGTATGATGGAACAAAATGCGACCGCGATACGTTAATCATCACAACGACGGAACGATTTTCCCTTTCATTTGGAAGAGAGCGACGTTTCTACGCTAAGGAACAGCTATGACCAGACATCCCCTTTCCCGTATTTCCCTTTTGATATTGTTTTTGTTGCTTATCACGGCGGCATGTCAGCGTGACATACCGCTGCCAACGATTGAGACTATAACGAATGAGCCTGTGAAGTTACCAACAAGTGAGGCGACCGAGCTTCCAGAGGCAACGCTAGCTCCGACACAAACGCCAGATGATGATCCAACGGAGGAGCCAACCGCTGCTCCTCCTCCTACGAACACACCAGCGAGTGAACCACCTCAAGCCGAGATTGAATTTGACTGGGAGCCAGAAGTCGTTTTTAGCAGCCCGCAGATGGGCGAAGAGACGACGTTGGACGGTGCGATCACGGTGCGCTTTGATCAGCCGATGGATCAAGCGAGCGTTGAGCAAGCATTTGACGTGGGCGATGTCGCTGGCGAGTTTGTATGGACGCGCGATGACACGCTTGTTTTTACGCCTGCGATGGCCTTGACTCGTGCGACGACGTATACAGTGCAGATTGCGGATTCGGCGCGGAGTTTGGGCGGCAAAAACTTGCGTGTGCCATTTGCCCAACAGTTCCAAACGGTTGGAGAATTGGTGGTTAGTCAGATGATTCCGGCCGATGCGACAGACGCAATCTCTGTGGATAGCGCAATTACTGTGCTGTTTAACCGCCCTGTTGTCCCACTCGCAGACACGATGCAGCAGACTGAGTTGCCCAATCCCCTGACTATTTCGCCCACTGTTGCTGGCACAGGCGAATGGGTCGGTACGAGCATCTACCGCTTTACGCCAGATGTGCTAGATGGTGCAACGACCTATGAAGTGACAGTCAATGCCGGGTTAGAAGATGTGGCAGGTGGCGTTTTGGCTGATGAGGTGACGACAGTCTTTACGACTGTTCTTCCACAGGTTGTTGAAACGACGTTGCCACAACGCGAGGCTGAAGGGTCAGCATTTGGGTTTGGTGACCCTTCGTTTGACCGAATTTATTTACGGCCGACAGAAACATTCAGCATCACCTTCAACATGCCAATGGATCGAGCCGCGACAGAAGCGGCTATAAGCGTAGATGACGCACCGCTAGCGTTTGCTTGGACAGATGATAGCCGCATCGTTGGCGTAACCCCTGATCTTGCGCTCGCAACTGAATACACATTAATCGTTGCGGAAAGTGCTGCGGCAACGGGTGGCGTAACATTTGATGAGCCATATACGGCGACGTTGGAAAGTTATCCGCTACCTGCCGTTGAACAAACATATCCCCAGTCTGGGGAAGTGCTACAAGCCTACAACGTGACTAGTGGTGGCGGGATCAACATCACATTTGTGTCCCCAATGGATTGGACGACAATTGAAGAGCAACTCGTTATCGAACCAACGCCTGAGCGTGTCCGTTATACAATCACGAGTGAACGCAATCTGTCTGTTGGTTTTGACCTCGATTATCTAACAAAGTATGTCATTACAATTCCGGCAACGGCGAGTGATATTTTTGGCAATCAGTTGGAGGCGGATTATACATGGTCGTTCTCAACGCCTGCGCCACTGCCCGTATTTGCGTTCAACTTGCCCGCGCCGTTTGCACAAATTAGCGCAGATCAAGCGTCTGAGATTGCGATGGTGTATCGAACGGCCGAAACGGCCGAAACCACCGTCACCCTCTCCCGCTTTGATGAAGGTGTTCCGCTCGCGCTCATCGCGCAATCTTTCTTCGATGCCACCCGCACATTGCCACCCAACACGGCCGTTAACACATTTGAAAATAGCATCACCGCTGGTGCAGGGGCAGTGACGCTTTCTCTCAATAATGGCGATGCACTTCCCACAGGCATCTATTATCTCGAAATAGATGCACCAACTGGCGAGCAAGACGTGCGTTTTTGGCAAACGCGCCAGACGATCTTGATCGTTGCGGACACAAATCTTGTCGTTAAAGAAACGCCCAACTTCATTCACGTCTGGGCAACAGAGCTAGCGACGGGCGAGCCTGCCCCAAATCGTGAGGTCACCGTCTATTTGACCGAGGATAACGCGATCATTGGTGAGCTAAGTGGCACAACTGATGCCGATGGCTTGCTGACGCTTGAACGACCCAACAGCGAGGCGTGGTTTGGCTATCGCGGCCGAGCATTCGCAGTGACAGGTGAAGTAGGGACAGCAAACTTTGGGATTGCCGTTGCAAATTGGAACGAGTCCGCACGAATGTACGATATGGGTCTAAGCCCGCAAGAGGAGAGCGGCGCGGATGACGGTGTTTACTTATACACAGAACGTCCACTCTATCGACCCGGCGACACCGTTTATTTTAAGGGCTGGCTGCGCGAGGCAAACTTTGCTCGTTACACACTGCCTGAGCCGCGAACCCTTTCTGTGCGCTTTTTCACGCCCACTTATGAAGATACCATTGAGCCAGTTGAGGTTGACGTATTACCCAACGGCAGTTTTGATGGCGCATGGGTTATTCCAGACGATGCTGATTTGGGCAATTACCAATTTTTTGTCGAGACAGATGGGCGTATGGTCGGGCAAAGTGCGACGCAATTTACAGTTGCAGAATTCCGTAAGCCGGAATTTACACTGGAGGTGACACCGAATGTCTCAGAGACGTTGCGTGGAGAAACGGTTGAGTTTGTGGTCTCGGCCGACTATCTCTTTGGTGGTTCTGCCTCCGACTTACCTGTTGACTATAGCATTTACACGAATGATTTTGTTCTACCCTATGAAGGCCGCCCATACTACAATTTCAGTGATGCAGACAACTTCTTCTACTTTGATCCATTGGTCGGATTTGGAGCCAGCTTTTATGAGAGCGGGAGCGGCGTTTTGGATGGCGACGGTAATTTTACCATCCGCGTCACGCCAGAAATGCTGCAACAGGTTGAAGAAGGCAGCCGCAAGCTGATCGTCGATGTGACCGTGCGCGACCTGTCGGAGAATTTTATCAGCGCACATGCGGAGATGGTGTTGCATTCGGCCGAAATCTACGTCGGCATTCGCAACCAGTCGTATGCTTTCCCGCGTGGCGATGTCGCTACAATTGAGCTATTAACGGTCGATTGGGCGCAAAACCCCGTTCCAAATAGCTCCGTTGAAGTCGTTCTCTCGCGCCGTGAGTGGAGCAGCGAGCAAAGTCCGTTTGGCGGTGGTCTGCAATGGCGGCCCGTAGATACGCAGGTAACAAGCCAAACAGTCACGACAGGTGCTGACGGGACGATGACAGTTAGCTTTACGCCCGAAGAAGGTGGCTCTTATGTCGCAACGGCAACCGTCACAGATGCCGCCGGGCGTACCCAAACGAGCGAAACCCTCTTTTACGTCTACGGCGGCGATGTCGCATGGCGTTCTGACTCCCGTGACCGCTCGATGAATTTGGAGTTAGACGCAGACGAATATCAGGTCGGTGAAACAGCACAAATTCTAATCCAGAACCCGCTTGGTGGTGGCATTAACGCATGGCTGACGATTGAGCGTGGTGATGTCTTGGAACAACGTCTCATCACGTTGGCGGGAACCAGTGATATTCTCGAAATTCCAATCGAGGCGATTCATGCACCCAACGTCTATGTCAGCGTGACGGCGATCAAAGGCGCAGATGATGGCGAGAGCGGCTTTGCTGATATTCGTCTAGGCATCGTTGAGCTACCCGTCAGCACAGAGCGTTTGGCATTAAACGTAGAGATTACAACGGATGTCACGCAAGCAGAACCGCGTGACATGGTGACATTTGAAGTAAGGACAACAGATTATGCTGGGGAGGGGGTCTCGGCCGATGTTGCCCTCGCTCTCGTCGATCTTGCCATTCTCACACTAAAAGCAGATGAGAATCAGTCTTTGATTGACGCGCTCTACAGCCCTGAGCCATTCCGTAGCACAATTGGATCGGGTCTGTTCGTCACAGGTGAAGGATTAGAGGTCACCATTCCTGAACCGTTCTTTGGTGGCGGTGGCGGTGGTGGCGGCGGTGGGGCTGAGACGGCGGCCGATTTCTCGCTCGAACGTAAAGCCCAAGCCGATGCCGATGGCGAAATACGGGATGATTTCCGTGATACGGCCGCATGGGAAGCAAACGTGACAACAGACGAAGACGGCGTAGCGACTGTTGAAGTGATGCTGCCCGATAACCTGACGACATGGCGCATGACAGGTCGTGCCGCCTCTGACGAAACCCTCGTTGGAGAAAGCACGCATGACATTATTGCAACAAAGTTCGTCCTCATCCGCCCTGTGACCCCCCGCTTCCTCACATTTGGCGATGTGACCCAATTAGGTGCAATCGTCAACAATAATACAGGCAGTGATATTCAGGCGGATGTATCGCTCGAAGTGGCTGGCGTGACGTTGATAGATGCTGCGGTACAAACGGTCAGCGTCGCAGCCGGCGGAAGCACGCTGGTGCGCTGGGAAGCCACTGTCGAGAATGTTGAGGCGGTTGACCTAATCTTCCGTGTCAATGCTGGTGAATTTAGCGACGCGAGCAGGCCAACGATTGGCGCACGTGATGACAATAAACTGCCTGTCTATCGTTTCAACGCACAGGACTTCAACGCGACAGCGGGCGTTTTGTCACAAGATGAAACACGCCGCGTTGAGGCGGTTCTCCTACCACCGCTGCTCGACGCGACACGCGGAGAGTTGACCGTTCGCATGAGTCCGTCGCTAGGCATGGCTCTCTTCGACTCACTCGAAGCCTACATGAGCGAAAGCACGACTATCGATCAATGCCCGATTGGTCTAGCGTTCCGGCTCTTGCCTAACGCGGCCGCCCACGATGCAATTTTGCGCCTAGAGCTAGACCAAGAGACACTTGCATCTGAGCTAGAGCGGACGATGAGTCAACAGATTATGGCACTTCTGCAAACGCAGAGCCTAGACGGAGGTTGGTCGTTCTGTAGCGATGGGTTGGATGATCCACACGTGACAGCCTTTGTGCTACACGCACTATTGGAAGGGTTAGACGAGACCTCAGCAGGAACGACCACCGCATTGCAGCAAGCGGCGGGGGTTGTGCGCGAGGCGGCTGGTGAACTTTCGGCCGAAAACCGCGCCGATGCAAATGCGCTTGCCTACTACTATTACGCGCTGTCTTTGTATGGCGATGACGTTTCCCAAGCAGTCACAGACCTACTTGCTGACGGGCGCGACCTGCTCACACCTGCCTCCAAAGCATTTGTGCTGATGGCTCATCACAATAGTAGCGGTGAAGTAGACGACAATCTCATCAGCGATCTTGGTAATAGTGTTGTCCTCAACGCAACAGGCGCATATTGGGAAAGCAGCTATCGTCACTGGATCGGCGGCGACATCACCGACACAGCCATTGTTATCAAGGCATTGACACAGGTTGAGCCTGAAAACGGCTTTTTGCCCAACGCGATTCGCTGGCTGATGGGCGCACGTAACCATCGCTATTGGCATAGCCAAATGGGAACAGCGTTTAGCATCTCGGCCGTCGCTGACTACATGGTTGCTAATAACGAAATAGACGCTGAGGACACAGATTTCAGCTTGGCTGTGAACAGCGAACAGGCGATGCAGGGTGAAAGCGAGGTTGTCGTTCCACTCGCTGATTTGAGCGTGGATGAGTTGAACTATCTCGATTTTCGCAAGGGAAGTGACGGCCGACTCTACTACGCCGCGACGCTCGATGCGTTCGTCAGTGCAGATAGCGTTGAAGCGGTTGATCGTGGTTTCAGCGTTGAACGGACTTACTACAGTGCGAACTGCGAGGAAGAGTGCGAACCGTTGACGACAATTGCGGCCGGTGAAGCGGTGCGCGTCGAGTTGACGATCATTGTCCCAAACAATCGTCGCTTTGTGCAAATTAGTGATCCATTGCCTGCTGGTGCAGATGCGATCAATCCTGATCTTGATACAAGCGCACTGGATGCAACGGCGGGACAGATACCCAGTTCTGACCGCTTTAGCTGGTGGGGTTGGTGGTATTTCAACCGTATTGAGTTCCGCGATGAGGCGGTCGTCTTCTTCGCAGACTATCTGCCCGCTGGAACCTATCGCTATAGCTATGAGCTACAGCCAATTGTGCCGGGCGAGTACCAAGTGATGCCAGCGGTGGCAAAAGAGAGCTTGCAAGAGGAGGTTTTCGGCCGATCTGACGGCTTGCTCTTCACAATTACAGACGAATAGAACGACGTGACATGCGTCATGAGTCAATAATTTTTGGCGCATGTTCCATTACACTATCAGCTATTTTGAGAGCTGGCCCGATGCCGGAAAAGTCTTGTAGCAAAATTGAACCGATATCGACCGAGAGCTTGAGGATTTGCAGCCAAGAGGCCTGATTCAGTTGGAACTCCTTAAAAAGCACATTTTTACTCACGCTCAATTATTCCATTTTCAACAAAGTCAGCCAAGGCGTTACGCCAATCGCGCATCTCAATTCCAATCGCCGCTCCTATATTGTTATTGATGCCGCAAAACGGAGGTGGCGTTGAAGCGCGGCGAAATTCACTGCCTAAAATGGGTTCGATTGGGATGTCGATGCCCGCACAATGCATAATCTCGGCCGCAAACTCAAAACGCGAACAAAAGCCTGCGTTCCCCAAATGATAAGTTCCATACTGGCGCGTCTCGATCAACTGTGCGATGCCCGCTGCCAAATCATCGACATACGTTGGGTTGCTGACCTCATCTGTTACAACGCGCAGCTTGCCATGTTCACGAGCTAGTCGCAGCATAGTGTGGATAAAATTATTGCCGCCCGCCGCATAGAGCCAGCTTGTCCTTACGATATAGTGTTGACGATGTAACGAGCGCACATTGAACTCGCCAGCCAGCTTGCTTTTGGCGTAAGGGTTGATCGGCCGAGTTGTGTCCCACTCGTCATACCCCTCTGGCTTCTCGCCCGGAAACACCTCATTGCTGCTAATCTGCACAAGATCAATGCCGTGCGCGGCACACACCAACGCTAAATTTTGTGGCCCTAGACTATTTGCCCGATAGGCTAGCCCAAAATTCTTCACACAGCCATCAACGTTTGTATAAGCAGCACAGTTGACAACCACATCTGGCTCATGCTGTTCAACGAGCTGCTCGACCATTTCTCGTTGGCTAATGTCAACCTCTGGCAAATCAAAGCCAACAACATGATGTGTTGACAATGTGCGGTGCATGGCTTGTCCAGCCTGTCCTTTATTTCCAACTATCAAAATTCGCATAGATGCAATTATAACCCGACATTGACAATTACCTTGTCCCCGCTCACAATTGCAAAATGCGTTTTGATATTATCACCCTCTTTCCTCAAGTGCTTAATGCCTACTTTAACGAGAGCATTTTGCGTCGCGCCCAAGCGAACGGTCTCATCGAAATTCAACTACACGATTTGCGTGAATATGGCATCGGCCGACATCGCATCACTGATGAACCCCCATTCGGGGGTGGTGGCGGGATGATTTTGCGCCCCGATCCACTTTTTGCCGCTGTAGAGTCAATTTCCCCCCCACTTTCCCCCACAACGCCCATTATCCTGCTCACACCACAAGGCAGATCGTTTACGCAGGGGGTGGCGGCCGAGTTAGCACAGCATCAACAGCTTATTCTGGTTTGCGGGCGTTATGAAGGGTTTGATGAGCGTGTGCGCCAGAATTTAGTAACCGATGAAATCTCAATTGGGGATTTTGTGTTGACGGGTGGGGAAATTGGGGCAATGGCAATCGTCGATGCTGTCACCCGCTTGCTACCCGGCGCACTGGGCGCAGAAATGGGAGCTGTCACAGATAGCCACGCAACGGGCTTGCTTGAAGGCGCACACTTCACTAAGCCTGTCGATTTTCGCGGTTGCCAAGTTCCAGAGCTGCTGAGATCAGGTAATAGAACTAAAATCGAACGTTGGCACCGAGAAAGTGCGCTACGTCGCACATGGGAAAGGCGACCCGATATGCTGCTAACAGCTACGCTCTCTTTAGAGGATCAAAATTTTCTTGCTGCTCTTGCCAGAGAATCCTCAGATAAGAACGCAAATCTTATTGACGTGGCATGAAATTTACGTTAATGTACGAACTGTTAATAGAAGTACCACAATTTCATACATCGGTGCATTTTTAGGCTATCTCATAGCCCACTGTCACATGCATATTTTATGGTACAGTTAATTTCGCTGTATTGTATACATTGGGTAAACACAGTCCCTTAGTGCTAGGTTTTTGCGATGCGTTCACACGCATATCTGGGCGATTATTCAATGAATTACCCAGATATATTGGTCAGACTTTAACATCAAAATCAACCTTAAAACAGATGTGATTCAACTTTCAAATAAGGAAGCGATCCGCTATACTGATTGGTAGAGAGTGGTAAAAAATGGGGGAAAGTGGGTAAGCCTTAATCCTCAAAAATCACTACCAATACAAGCATACACTATGTTTCTGGGTGAATTTAAGCACACCATTGATGACAAGGGTCGCTTGACAGTTCCTGCGAAGTTTCGTGGTGACTTGGCAGCGGGACTCGTTTTAACACGCGGTTTTGACCGTAATTTGATGGTGTACTCAGCGGCAGGTTGGGAAAGTTTAGCCGAGCGAATCATGGGACGTTCCCTGACAGATCGGCGTGTACGCGAGTTTCGGCGGCGCATTTTCTCTGGCGCGACGGATCTCTCCCCAGATCGGCAAGGGCGTATTTTGATTCCACCCTATCTACGTGAGTTTGCACAGATAAAAGGCATGGTTGTTGTTGCAGGTATGTATGACTATGTTGAGATATGGAATGAGATGGCATGGCGAGAACAGCGTGAGTTGATTGAGAATTCCGAAGATGCGAGCTATTGGGAGGATCTAGGATTTTAGTGAACAGGGAATAGACAAACTGTTTACTTGCCTGTTTACAAACATGCACATTTCAGTTCTTTATAAAGAAGTATTAGATGGATTACAGCCTGTGTCAGGCGGGCTGTATATTGACGGAACACTTGGATTTGGCGGTCATACGTTGGGTCTTTTACAGGCTTCTTCTCCAAACGGCCGTGTACTGGCCTTTGACCGCGATAAGAATGCAATCACAGAAGCGAGCAGGCGATTGGCTGAGCATGATGTGCTAGCATACACTCATATTATTCATGCCTCGTTTGCTGAGATGGGAATGCTGGCTCCCGCAAATGGATTTGCAGAAGTGGATGGCATTATTCTCGATTTGGGATTGTCATCGATGCAGTTAGATAGTAGAACACGGGGATTTTCATTTCGCTATCCGGCATCGCTGGATATGCGCTTTGACGAGACAGATGGTGTCACGGCGGCGGAGCTTGTCAATGAGCTATCGGCTGACTCCCTTTCCAACATCTTTTGGCGTTATGGAGAAGAGCGACGAAGCCGCTTTTTTGCGCGAAAAATTGTCGAAAATCGACCGATTAACACCACAACCCAACTAGCAGACCTAATCTCCGCACACAGCTCGCGTAAGCAGCGCACGCACCCCGCAACGCAAATTTTTCAAGCGTTGCGGATTGCGGTTAATGACGAATTAGGCGCATTAGAACGCGGACTCCCCGCCGCAATTAAACTATTAAAACCGGGTGGCAGACTGGCAATCATCAGTTTCCATTCATTGGAAGACCGTTTTGTGAAGCGGTCTTTTCGTGAATTGAGTATGGACTGCGTTTGTCCGACACATCAACCAATATGCACGTGTGATCATAGAGCCGTCGTTTCATTGGTACGTCGCAAGGCGATACAACCGACATCGGCCGAAATCGCCGTCAATCCACGTAGTCGCAGCGCGCGTCTACGTATCGCTAAAAAGCTACCCTAGATTTCAGAATGTTAACGTCTGAATTGTTAAACTTATGCTAGACAATCGGTCATCCCCGCAACAACCACTCGAACGCCCTCTCCTTCGAGAGAGGCGTAGGCAGGAGACACCAAATCTCAACACAATGGAGACGGCTCCTATGGTCGAGAGTTTACGGGTGGGGCGGCCGCCGCAAACACGCAGCCATCGGGCAACAGAGATGCAGCACGGGATGTTGCAGTGGTTACGCAGCGCACAAGCGGCAATTGGGTGGGCGGTCATTTTGGTCATTATTGGTACAGGAATTGGCATTTATCTTCAACGAGTTAGTCAGACAGCCCTGACGGGTCGTCATGCTGAACAAATGTATGTTGAGTTGAAACAACTAGAGTTTGAAAATTCGCTACGTCGTGAAGCAATCTCCAATGAACAGGAAATTTACCGCATCCTGTCGCGCACAAATGATATGGCGACAAACGGTCAGTTTATTGCGGCGGGAGCGGCCGAGTCGCTCTACTTACCCATTGAGATACCCGGTGCGCCCGCGCCATCCGTCACACCTCTTCCCGATCCACCTGCTCCCCCTGAAACAATCGGCGAGGTCTTTTGGTTGCTCGCCATAGAAAATATCAATTCATTTGGTAGAGGGGTCTCCGATGGTGAATAGAGATCAAACGAGCCGTCTTGTGATTGTCGTGATCTTGCTGTTGCTTGGCACAACATTGATTGTTTGGCGTTTGGCATGGATTCAGTTTGCTCTCCATGATGAATATACACAAAACGCACAAGATTACTTGCATAGCTCAGTTTCCGACGTGCCAACACGCGGTTACATCTATGACAACAGCGGTACCGTCGTGCTTGCCGCCCCCGGCAGCGACTACGAACTTGGCCTTGATATTCCGCTAACCTTTTACCGTCTTGAAGATGGAACAACCAAATCGGTTAAAATTGACGACATTCTCTATGAAGTTGCCAGAATCATCGGTGTTCCTTTCACTGAACTTCAAGCACGAGTTGACGAGGATAGACCTTATGCACACTTGAGTAATCGAATCACACCTCAACAGGCTGAAGCTATTAAAGCTCTCGGCTTTCCGGGACTAGCCTACCATCCCATTCCAACCCGCCTCTATCCGCAGAAGAATTTGCTCTGTCATGTGGTTGGTTATGTTGATGGGGACGGGACAGGCGGGATGGGATTAGAAGGAAACTATCAGCGTGAGTTAACGGGAGATGCGGTCTCAGACCCAGTTGTTAACCTCCCCTCTGCGCCGCTCAGTTTTGCCTCCGCGATCCCAAGTTATGATCTTGTCCTAACAGTAGATCGGAATGTACAAGCAACCGTTGAACGACATCTACAGAGAGCAATTGCAACGTATGGCGCAGAAAGTGGCACAATCATTGCAATGAATCCGCAAACAGGTGCGATTTTGGCAATGGCCAGCACACCATGCTTTGATCCAAAAGAGTATAGTACGGTCGATGTTGGAATTTTGCCGAATCCAGCTATTAGCCGTCTTTATGAGCCGGGGTCTGTCATGAAGCTCATCACAGTGGCGGCAGCAATTGATTCGGGTGCAGTTGGCGCAGAGTCAATTTACTCAGATAGCGGTGTGCGCGTCGTTGGCGGGATTCCAATTCGCAATGCAGACGAAGTTGCCTATGGCCCGATTAATATGGCACAAACGCTAGAGTATTCGGTCAACACGGCGACATCGTGGGCGGCCGAGACAATGGGGGCAGATGGGTTTTATGCGTACATGGATCGTTTTGGCTTTGGGCGTGTGACGGAGGTCGATCTAGCACATGAGGCACGTGGCATTATCGCAAAACCGGGCAGTGTAAATTGGACACCTGCGTCACTCGCAACCAACGCTTTCGGTCAAGGGTTTGCTACAACACCACTGCAAATGTTGACTTCGGTTGCAGCGATTGCAAACGAAGGCAAAATGATGCGCCCTTATCTGGTGCAGGAGATGCGTCGAGGGGACGAGGTACTTGTGACACAGCCACAGGAGCTTGGCTTGACAGTCTCGGCCGAGACCGCGCGTCTCGTCACCTCATGGGCGGTCAATGCAGGTTACTATGCTGAAATGGAAGATTATCTCGTCGCTGGCAAAACAGGAACGGCACAAATCCCCGTCAATCAAGGGGACGGCGTTGGTTTTTATCATGAAGATGATGTGATCGCCTCTTTTATTGGCTGGTTACCCGCCGATAATCCACAACTTGCCATGATTGTCAAGCTCGACAAAATTACAACGGTTGAGTGGGGGTCTGAATCGGCCGCGCCTGCCTTTGCCGAACTAGCACAAGAACTGGTCATTCTACTTGACATTCCCCCCGACTCTGTACGATTGGCGACAGCACCCTAGCATACGAACTTCACCCGTAGGATGATAATGCTAACAATTGGACATATTCTCGCTGCTCTAAGCAGATATACTCCGACTGGCAATGAGCCAGTCGTTTCACATTTTACCAATGATAGCCGCGAGGTGATCGTTGGAGGTGTCTTTGTGGCGTTTGTGGGTGAGAAAGTTGATGGGCATCGCTTTGTTGCTAGCGCGTTTGAGCGAGGGGCAGCGGCGGCGATTGTTGAAAAAAGTACGCCAGAATTTTCCTCTATTGATTTGCGAGGACAAACAGGGTTTTCTCAAGAAGTGACTGGCACAAACACTCCTTTGCAAATTGTGGTGGAAAATAGTGAACTTGCCTTGCAGCAGGTCGCACGTTATTGGCGACAACAGCACCCTACTGTGCGTGTTATAGGAATCACAGGCAGCGTTGGCAAAACAACGACAAAGGAGTTGACAACTAACGTTTTGCGCCAGCGATTTCGGACCCTCAAATCAGAAAAAAACTTTAATACCGAAATTGGTTTGCCGCTCCAACTGTTAAACTTGCGGCCTGAACATGAGCGCGTTGTGCTTGAAATGGGCATGTATGTCAAAGGCGACATTGCGCTTTTGGCCTCGATTGCACAACCTAATGTGGGGATTGTGACAAATGTCGGGACGGTGCATGTTGAGCGTGCAGGCTCAAAGCAGGCGATTGCAGAAGGTAAGCGGGAGTTAGTAGAGGCACTGTCGGCTGATAGCATCGCCATCCTCAACCACGATGACAAGCACGTGCGTGCCATGGCCGCCCACACCAAAGCACGTATCTTAACTTATGGGCTCACACCCCAAGCTGACCTATGGGCAAGTGACATCACATCGATGGGGTGGGATGGAATGCGCTTTGCACTCAACTATCAGGGTGACAAGCTGCATGTGCGTGTTCCAATGATGGGTCGTCACAGCGTGCAAACGGCATTGCGTGCGGCCGCAGCGGGGCTTGTCGAGGGTATGGCGTGGGAAGACATCATTAACGGGCTACAGACACACCGCGACGAGATGCGTTTGCAGGTGGTAGCTGGGCCAAATGGCTCACGGATTATCGATGACTCTTATAATGCCAGCCCTCAATCAATGATCGCTGCACTTAACTTACTCGAAGATTTGGATGGGCGTAGAATTGCCGTGTTAGGTGATATGTTAGAGTTGGGTAGTGATGAGAACGATGGGCATAAGCGGGTTGGGCTGCGCTCGGCCGAAGTTGCTGACATCCTCATCACAGTCGGTGAACGTGGCAGGCTAATCGCTGCTGCGGCGCGTGACAGCAACCTAACTGTTGTTCATCAAACACCTGACACAAAAACAGCCACTAAATTAATTATGGAATTCGCCCAGCCCAACGATATTATCCTGATCAAAGCCTCCTACGGCGCACGCCTTACGCGCATCGTCAAGGAGCTAGTTGCAAGCGGTGGGTTGCAAGCATGAAACAAGTGTTTGCTCCTTGCCTCCTGCCTCTGTTCTAATGCCTTTTGCTCTTACTCTTGGCGGTGTCACCTTTCTTCTCGCAGTTATTTGGGGTAGCCCATTTATTGAAATGATGCGCCGCTTTCGTCTTGGTAAAAATGTGCGCGTCGAAGGCCCCGCTAGCCACCAAGTCAAAACAGGTACACCTGCAATGGGTGGGCTACTCATTATTGGTTGGACGCTCATCATCAGCTTTGTGGTCAATAGCGTCCAGCTAACGGCGCGGTTTCGGGCGGCGGCGGCCGATCAAACTGGCAATCTTCCCATCGCTCTGCAACTGTCTGAAACGGTCTTGATTCCCGTTTTTGCCCTCGTTGGGTTTGCTATCATTGGCGGAATAGATGACTATCAAGGATTCCGCACAAAGCCCGGTGTCGGGATGTCCGCACGCACGAAGTTTTGGCTACAAATGGTTATCTCCATTTTATGTGCCATCGCCATTTGGTTTGTCAATGGCAGCCAAGGATTTGTTGGTATTCCGACTGTGCCAGACTTTATTGTTTTCAGCGGCGTTGCTGGCAGCCTTGCCTACATCGTCTTGGCCACCTTTATCATTAACGGCACATCGAACGCAATGAATTTGATCGATGGGCTAGATGGTTTGGCTGGCATGATCGCGGCTATGTGTTTTGCTGCCTATGGCATCATCGCGTTTTTACAGGGACAACAGTTTTTGCTAACTTTTTGCATGATTGTTGTTGGTGCCATCTTCGCTTTTTTGTGGTTCAACGCCCATCCTGCACAAATGTTTATGGGGGATGTCGGTTCACAAGCGTTGGGCGGGGTTCTGGCAGTTGTTGCCTTCATGACCCATCAATGGCTGATTTTGCCCATTATTGCCTTTATGCCCGTCATCACGACGATTTCTGTGATGTTGCAGGTCGCATCGGCCGTTCTCAGCCGCAAATATCTCGGCCGAGATATTCGCCCATTCAAAATGTCCCCTTTGCATAATCACTTTGTCATCTCTGGCTGGAGTGAAACCCAAATCGTGCAGCGATGGTGGCTTATCTCGCTGCTGACAGCGATGATTGGCATCGCACTGGCATTGATATGACCAAAACGACAGCAAACGACACACCTGATCCGCTGGCTGGCAAAACGCTGGTGATTTTAGGGTTGGCAAGACAAGGCAAGGCACTTGCGCGATTTGCGGCCGAGCGCAGCGTAAATGTGATTGTGTCAGACTTGAGATCGGCCGAAACCCTGTCCCAAGCCACCCACCAACTCGCTGACTTCAACATTCGCTATGTGTTTGGCAACCATCCGCTTTCCTTGCTGGATGAGGCAGACGTATTGGCGATTAGTGGCAGCGTGCCGGCCGATGCGCCATTCATCAATGCAGCACGTGAGCGTGGTATCCCGATCACTAACGACTCACAAGAATTTTTACGTCGCTCCCCTGTGCCAACGATTGGGATTACGGGATCTGCCGGCAAATCAACGACAACCTCACTCGTCGGCGCAATGTCACAAGCTGATGGCAAACCAACGCTGGTCGGCGGCAATCTAGGCTTTCCACTGCTCGAAAAAATCACCTCGATCGAGCCAGATAGTGTGGTGGTGCAAGAGCTTTCCAGCTTTCAGCTTGAAATCTGGCAGCAAAGCCCACATATCGCTACCATTTTGAATATCACACCAAATCATTTAGACCGCCATAAAACGATGGCTGTCTATACAGAAGCAAAAGCGAACATCTTGCGCTTTCAGACGAACAAAGACATCGCCGTTCTGCCCGCACGTGGCCTAGAAAAACTTTTTCCGCTCGTGAAGGGTCGTTTGCGACTATTTGGTGATGGCATTGAAATTGAAGATGGCGCATCGATGCGTGGTGGCAATATTATTGTACGTGATGGTGAACAAGAATGGATTATTTGCCAGCGGGCTGATATAAAATTGCGTGGCAAACACAATTTGCTCAACGTCCTAGCTGCCGTGACGTTGGCAGACAGTGCTGGTATTTCTCATCGAGCAATGCGCCAAGCGATTGCCACATTTACAGGCATCGCCCATCGGCTTGAGCTAGTGGCGACAGTGGCTGGTGTGCAGTATGTCAATGACAGTATTGCGACCGCACCTGAACGCGCCATTGCCGCCATCAACGCATTTGACGAGCCACTCATTTTATTGACAGGTGGACGTGATAAAAATTTGATGTGGGATGAGTGGGCGCGTCTGGTTAGACGGCGATGCAAAGCAGTGATTTTGTTTGGCGAGTTGCGTGCGCTGGTGGGGGAACAGTTGGCAAATGCTGACCTGCCCGTTTATCAGGTTGTGACATTAGATGAAGCTGTTTCCATTGCCGCACAGGAGTCAACTGAGGGCGACGTTGTGTTACTATCTCCCGGTGGCACGAGCTATGATGCGTATGTCGATTTTGCGGAGCGAGGTGAACATTTTCGTCACCTTGTTGAACGGACAACAAACCGTTCATTGAGAAAAACGAACTAAAGGCTGTTCAACGTTATGGTAAGGGATAATTTGATTCCACGAAAAGAGACTCCCATTGCAGAAAGACTTAAGGTGCAGTTTGACGTTTGGATCGTGTTGGCAGTGATGGGATTGATCATTGCGGGCATGATAGCTGTCTACAGTACATCCTATGATCTCGCCTATCGTTCAGGGCTTTCAAACTATAACCCAACCTTTTATTTCAAACGCCAGTTTGTCTTTTTGTGTATTGGACTAGCTGCTGTCGGGGTTTCATTACAGTTTGACTACCATCAGTTTCGCACACCGTCACTTTATGCAATGGGTGGCACGCTTATCATGCTGATCCTTGTGCTAATCATTGGCATTGAGCGCAATGGGTCGAGACGCTGGCTCTTTAGTGCCTCTATCCAACCGTCTGAACTCGCAAAGCTGGTAATGGTGCTATACATTTCCTACTGGCTCTCAACAAAAGGGGAGCGTGTAAAGAGCATCACCTACGGTGTTGTTCCATTCGGCATTATGATGGGAGGGATTTGCGGTTTAATTACGTTGCAGCCAGATGTAAGCACCGCCGCCCTCATTGGTATCATTGCAGTTGCTCTTTTCTTTCTCTCAGGGGCGAATCTACTCCACTTTGTGGTATCAGGTGGGTTGGCAGCAGCGGGATTCTTGACAGTGATTCAGGTCAGTGACTACGCTTCAAAGCGAGTTGAGTGGTGGCAGGCAGCTTTTAATGATCCCATTTCCGTGACACAACTTCAACTGAAAATGATCGCCATGTCGTTGAGTACAGGCGGACTATGGGGCAAAGGGCCGGGACAAGGTGAGATTAAGTATTTCTTGCCAGCCGCCCATACAGACGGAACCTTTGCCGTTTGGGGCGAGGAGTTTGGGTTTATTGGCTGCATGTTCGTGATTCTCAGCTTCATGTTGTTGGCGTGGCGCGGTATTTTGGCGGCACAACGTGCGCGAGATATGTATGGCTATTTGCTGGCGATGGGCGTGACGGTTTGGATCAGCGTGCAGGCACTTTTGAATATCGCCGTCATTACGTCAACCATTCCAAATACAGGGATTCCACTCCCGTTTATGGCTTATGGAGGAACATCGTTAGTGATGAACTTATGTGCAGTTGCCTTACTTCTCAACGTGTCACGAGATGCACGCATTGGTAAAACGTTGCGACAGGGTGAATTTGCAGCGAGGCAAAATGAAGATACTAGTATGCGGCGGCGGGACAGGCGGTCACGTCTACCCCGCGATGGCCGTGGTCGAAACCTTAGCGTCTAGCGACGAGGTTCTTTGGATTGGCACGCATAGGCAGATGGAAGAGGCGCTTGTGCCGCGTGCTGGGCTGCGTTTGGAAACGATAGCGGGAGGGCCGATAGCAGGTGTTCCGCGCTTGACGCAAATACGGAACGGGGCAAAGCTAGCAATGAGCGTCATCAGTGCATGGCGCATCATCGGCCGATTCCGCCCCAACGCCCTCCTCCTCACCGGCGGCTACGTCAACTTACCAGTCGCGCTCGCTGCAAAGTTACGTGGCATACCAAGCGTCGTCTATTTGCCTGACGTTGAACCGGGCGCGGCAATTCGACGGATCGAGCCACTTGTCGATACAATTGCCTGCACGACGGGTGATTCGGCCGAGTTTTTGCCCGCTGACAAGCTAGCTGTAACAGGTTATCCCGTGCGTGCCAAATTGCGAAACGCCTTGTCGCGCTCAGTTGCAGAGGCGCGAGATAAGTTTGGGCTTGACCCAGAACGCAAAACGCTGTTCGTTTTTGGTGGCAGCCGTGGCGCACAAAGCATCAATTGCGCCCTGATGAAGATATTGCCGACACTTTTGGCAACGATTCAAGTGATTCACATTAGTGGTACATTGACGTGGGATGAGACAGAAAAATATGCCGCTACACTCAATGAAACACAGCAACGCTATTATCGGCCGTTTCCCTACTTACATGACGAGATGGGGACCGCGTTTCGTGCCGCAGATCTCATTGTGGCTCGTGCAGGGGCAAGTATGTTAGGAGAATCCCCTGCGTTTGGCGTGCCTGCTGTCTTGGTTCCCTATCCACACGCATGGCGTTACCAAAAAGTTAACGCGGACTGGCTAGCGGATAGAGGCGCAGGTGTGCGGCTTGATGATGAGCAAATGTCAACCAAACTATTGCCTATTGTGACGGAGTTGCTGCACAATGGGGCAAAGTTAAACGCAATGAAATTAGCGGCGCGAGAATTGGATGTGGTCAATTCGGCCGAAAAAATTGCAAACGTTCTACGAGAATTAGTAAACAATGGTTAGTCTTTCAACACTCTTCTGGATCAATGTCATCTTTTTTGGCATCGTTGGCGCATTACGTGGCTGGGCGAAAGAACTCGTCGCGGCGGCAGGCTTAGTGCTATCGATCTTTACACTCAACACCTTCGGCCCCGCCGTACTAGATTTGCTTGGCTGGGCCGATGCCGCCGCTGCCCCTATCGATACCAACATTATTTTGCGTCGTCAATTTTATTTACTCTCAACACTACATTTGGTCATTGCCTTTTTTAGTTATCAGGGGCCAAAACTTTCACCCGGTGTGGGCAACCGCCTCCAACGTGCTGATAATGTCCAAGACAAACTGTTAGGTTGGATCATTGGGTCGGTCAATGGCTATTTGCTTGTTGGGCAGATTATTGCTTTTATGGAATATCGCGTGCAGCGTAATCCAGCCACAGGCAGTTTTGACTTTATCCAACTGCCCTACAATTTTCCCTATCCATTTGATCCGATCACGATTCAACGACCGTTGGATGTGGCGACAAACACAGTTTATCAATATCTTCCGCTCTCTGTTTTAGGGGGTAATCCACTACTATTGCCATTGTTGATGGTGATCCTATTTTTAGTGATTTTGATTGTGATTATTTGAGTTCAAAGCGATCATTATGGTTGAAGTTGCAAGTTTTGAGTTACAAGCCGATATGCACGTCCATCTCGTCGGGATAGGCGGCAGCGGCATTTCGGCGATTGCGCGAGTTTTAGCAGAGCGTGGGTATAGTGTGTCGGGTTCAGATCGGGCAGAGAGCAAATTCTCGGCCGAACTTCCCAAACTGGGTGTCAAACTCTATCACGGTCATGCTGCCAACTATGTTTCAGATGCCGATGTGATTGTTATCTCCTCTGCTATTCCCTCAAATAACCCTGAAATCATTGCGGCAAGACAGGCCGGCATTCCTGTTTTGAAACGCTCAGATTTTTTGAGCCATCTCATGGCAGGGCAGGTGGGCATTGCGATTGCTGGTACACATGGCAAAACAACGACAACGAGCATGATCGCGCAAATTTTGATCGATGCAGGTCTTGATCCAACGGTTATCGTTGGTGGCATTTTGCCCTCAATCAACACCAATGCACGTGCTGGGAAGGGTCATTACTTCGTCATCGAAGCGGATGAATACGACCACATGTTTTTGGGATTAGATTACAAAATTGCAGTCATTAACAACATCGAACACGATCACCCCGATATTTTTGTAGATGACACAGCCTACAAGGATGCCTTTCACCGATTTGCTGCACAGGTTCCAAAAGATGGCACACTTTATGTCAATGGTGATGATTCAATTGCCGCAAACATTCACCCCAATGCGGTGACAGTTGGGTTAGGTAAAAGCACCAACATTCGTGCGACCAATATCCAGCCAAATAACGTTGGCGGTAGCGATTTTGTGGCAATGGAGGGAAATGCACTTTTGGGTATCGTGCGGCTACGAGTGCCGGGTGAACATAATGTTCGCAACGCGATGATGGCTTTGTCGGTGGCTTACAAGTTGGATGTTGACTTTCAGACAATTCGTCGGTCACTGGGTGAGTTTGGGGGAGTCGGCCGACGTTTTCAAACCATCGGTGCAATTGGTGGCGTGACGGTCGTGGACGACTACGCTCACCATCCAACCGAAATTGAGGTAACGCTATCGGCCGCGCGACAGCGCTTTGCCGACCGCATCATCTGGGCAGTCTGGCAACCGCACACCTACAGTCGCACAAAGCTCTACTTTGATAAATTTACGCGAGCATTCGATGATGGCAGCAAGGTAATTGTGCTAGATATTTTTCGCAGTCGAGAGCGAGATACGCTGGGAATTGATTCTGAACAAATTGTCGCCGCGATGCAACATCCGTATGTGCGGTACATTGGCGCAATTGAAGACGCAGCAGCTTATATTCTTGACCGGATTGGCGCAACAGATGTCGTTTTGACACTTGGTGCAGGAGATGGAAATCTCGTCGGTGCCTTGGTTTTGGATGGGCTAGATAAACGGGTAAACAAATCGAGGGCGTTGGGCTAAAACCGCGACGCAATATAGGGATATGACCGTACCAAGATTAGCAAAAGATTTATTTGCACAACGCTTTGGCGACGCATTTAAGTGCGATCAGCCGCTAGCGAAATACACGTCAGCGCGGGTCGGTGGAAAGGCAGAGATGGCACTGACGGTGAGATCAACGGATGATCTCCTCACTGCCGTCGAAATGGCATATAGAAACGGGATACCGTTTCGCATCATCGGGGGCGGCAGCAATGTGCTGGTCGCCGATTCGGGGATAACGGGATTAGTTATTATGAATCGCGCCAAAAAGGTGCGTTTTCGCAATCGTGGGTTTAGTGTGGTGGTCTCGGTTGAAGCTGGCATGAATCTCTCTTCCCTCTCTCGTCAGTGCATCAGCAACGGGCTAGGCGGTTTAGAATGGGCGATTGGTGTTCCGGGAACAGTTGGTGGCGCGGTCGTCAATAACGCAGGGGCGCACGGGGGGAGTCTGTCCGACTGCTTGGTGACGGCCGATATTTGGGTTCCCGGCGAAGGAGTGCGACTTTTCCATAATGATGAGTTGTCGTATGAATATCGCAACAGCTTGTTAAAGCGTGAGCAGGATATGGTGGTGGTCTCGGCCGATCTCAGCCTAAAGTCAGAGGCATCAGCCGTCCTTAACGCACGCGCTCGAGCATTCCAGACACACCGCAAAGAAACACAACCCAGCGGCGCAACGCTTGGCTCTATTTTCAAGAACCCTGAAAATTATTATGCGGGTTATTTGATTGAGGCCGCAGGGTTGAAAGGGTATCGCATCGGCGGTGTTGAGGTCTCTAAAAAACATGCCAACTGGTTTGTTAGTGATGAGAGCGCGACGGCCGAAGATGTCCGCGCACTATTGGCTGAAGTTTGGCACGTCATATTTTCAACATTTGGCATCAAGCTAGAGCCAGAAATTGAATTGATCGGCGACTGGCATTTTGAAATAGAAAACCAAGCACCAACAGACAAAGAAAAAGTCCAAGATGATCAACGATAAAGACACGCTCACGTTCAGATAAGCTTAAAGGATCAATCTCTCTATGGGTGAAAAACGAAAAATAGGGGTGATTTTTGGAGGAAGGAGCGGCGAACATGAAGTTTCGCTCGTTTCAGCGCGGTCGGTGATGGCTGCGCTAGATCGAGAGAAGTACGAGGTTGTGCCAATCGGGATTACGCGGGAAGGTAGATGGGTTCTTGGGGCGCAATTGGCACAGCTAAACGCGAGTGTTGACACGGCGACATTGCCAGATGAAGAGACGCTGGAGCGCGGCGCGTTTTTGGCAGGGGGACAAGATGCGATGCTCATGCACATTGATCGCCAAAATTGCATTACGCCATTGACTGAACTTGATGTCGTTTTTCCCGTTCTGCACGGCACATGTGGAGAGGATGGTACGGTTCAAGGGTTGCTGGAGTTAGCAAATGTTCCATATATTGGTGCAAACGTGGTTGGCTCGGCCGTCGGCATGGACAAAGCAATCTTCAAAAATGTCATGGAAGCCCATCAGTTGCCTGTTCTGCCATGGCGACTGATAACACGCAACCGCTGGAGACGGGAACCAGACAACGTGCTGGATGAATTGCAAACTAGCCTGCGCTATCCGATGTTTACAAAACCAGCTAACTTGGGATCGAGCGTTGGTATCAAAAAATGTACCGATTTTGAGGAGCTTATTGGTGGCATCAATGAGGCAGCACGCTATGATCGGCGTATTGTTGTTGAACAAGGCGTATCTGTGCGTGAATTGGAAGTAGCCGTTTTGGGAAATGAAGACCCACAGGCGAGTGTTGTAGGAGAAGTTCGGCCGAAACGCGATTTCTACGATTATGAAGCTAAATACATCACAGATGACAGTGAGCTGTTTATTCCGGCCGATATTCCAACAGCATTGAGTGATGAGGTTCGACGATTAGCTGTGCGTGCCTATCAAGCAATCGACTGCGCGGGGTTAGGTCGCGTCGATTTTCTGCTAGACACTGGCACAGAAAAACTCTATATCAATGAAATCAACACGATTCCGGGCTTTACAAGCATCTCAATGTACCCAAAACTTTGGGAAGCGTCGGGAATTTCTTACAGCATCTTACTAGATCAGTTAATTGAGTTGGCAATAGAGCGACACAGCGAGAAAATTATGAATAAGGTATAGATTTTAGCGCGTCGATTTCAGGTTTTGGCCTCTCTTGTCCAACCCGAAATTAACCTGTTAGAATCGAAGGATGCCTTCTGCGATAGCAGGATCATCGTGAGAAGGAAATAACATGGATATTTTTGACCCGACGCGGAAACGCGGCACGTTGCGACCAAATAGGCCAAAACGAAAACAAAAGCTAAAAAAGCAAACAGCACGCAAGTCTCGCTCGCGGCGACCTAAGCCAACGACATTGCGGCCCAATGCACCACAGGAGGAGATGCCAACGACGGCACGCTGGCGGCGTTTTCGGCGTGATTTTGGCGGCGTGATTCGTTCGCTCACGAACGTGAGGTTATTTCTGTCGTCGGCACGGTTTTATAGTTTTTTATTGCTGGTGGGCTGTCTTTATGCGCTTTATATCGTTGGTACGAATGAACGCTTTTACTTAAATAACGTTTCTGTTGACGGCGTGAAAGCTCTCTCAGCGATGGAGATTTTAGATGCGAGCGGCTTGCGTGGCGCACATATTTTTTCGATTGCGCCGGGGCAGGCGGCTGAGATAATCGGCGCGTTGCCGGGGGTGATTACGGCCGAAGTCATCGTCAATTGGCCAGATAATGTGCAGATTATCATCGAGGAGGATACCCCAATACTACTGTGGAATGAAGATGGTCGTGATTATTGGGTGACGAAAAGTGGGACACTGGTTCCAGTTTATAATCAAACATTTGATTTGCTCAAAGTCAATGCTGTTGTGCCTTTGACAATTCAGGAGCCTAACTTAACCCAACGCCCTGAAACTGACTTGTCTCCCATTCTTCCGACAACCTATCTCGATTTTGTGCCACAGGAGATACTAAATGGCGCACTGAAATTGCAAGAATTATATCCCTACATCACCAACATGGAGTTTGCGCCATCCGGTGGGCTGCGCTTCAATGACGAGCGAGGCTGGCTGGCAACGTTTGGTACAGGTGAGAACTTGTTGCGTAAGCACACAGTTTATGAAACGATTGCTAACCATGTTCAAGGTGAAGAAATTGCAATTGAGTACATCAATGTAAGCGTGCTCGAGAATCCCGTTTATAAACCGGCTAATGCAGTCGTCAGTGGGCAGTAAATAAGAAAGAGGTTGCTCGAAAAACCCTCATTTCTAATGTGAAAAATGGCAGGAATCCTATTCGGTCTCGACATTGGTACAACAAAAGTGTGCGCGATTGTGGGTGAAGTGCGCGATGGTCAATTGCAAGTTATTGGATTGGGCATTGAGCCATCTCGTGGGATGAAAAAGGGGATGGTCGTTGATGTCAATGACGCATCAATCGCAATTGCACGAGCAGTTGAAAAGGCCGAGCAGTCATCGGGGTATGAACTGACGCAGGCATTGGTTAGCATGGCGGGCGAGCATCTGAAGTCCTCAAACAGCGCAGGTGTCGTGACAATTGCACGTAGCATCAATGGCGTGACAAAAGATGACATTGGAAAGGCCTTGGAGACCGCACAAACAATTGCTGTCCCAGCAGAGCGAGAAACAGTACACGTAGTGCCACGTCGGTACCAGATTGATGACCATTCTGGGATTGTTAGCCCCATTGGGATGTTTGGAAGCCGTATGGAGGTCGAGGCGCATATTATTACCGCATCGGCCGCCGCGCTAAAAAGTTTAGAAAGTGTCTCGCGTAACGTTGGTATCAAGACGGAAGAGTTTGTGCTAAACGTGTTGGCATCGGCCGAAGCGGTTCTTGACCCGGCCGAGCGCGAAATGGGTGTCATCGTTGCTGACATTGGTGGTGGCACGACAGATATAGCCTTGTTCACAGAAGGCACTGTTTGGCACACGGACGTAATTGCGCTGGGCGGGTTTCATTTTAGCAATGATATTGCTATTGGACTGCGTGTCCCCTATGACATTGCGGACGAGATCAAGATCAAACATGGCAACTGTCGCCCCAAAGACCTTGATCCAGAACATACATTCAAAGTAAAACCGTTTAGTGGTGAACAGATAGAGGTTGGCTACCGTGACTTGGCTGAAGTGATCGAAGCGCGGGCGGAAGAGTTGTTCGACATGATTCTTGCCTCTGTGAAACAGTCGGGGTATGCGGGCTTATTACCTGCTGGCATCGTGTTAACAGGTGGAACGGCGCAGTTACGAAATCTGACGCATACAGCGGAGAAAATTATGGGTGTACCAGCGCGAGTTGCAAAACCACGCAATTTGGTTGGCCTAGTAGACAGGCTGCAAAGCCCTGCTTATTCAACAGCAGTTGGGCTTTTGCGCTGGGGCATTAGTGACTACAACACATTTCGGCCGAATCGGGCAGAAGTCCCGTCGCGGGGCGGTCGTTTAAAGGAGTTTCTTGGTCGGCTTTTACCCGGCTAATACGTTCTCAAAGAGGGTTCAATATTATGGACAGAAATGCAAGGATGCAAAGGATGCCTGAAATCGAGAGCAACGCGCTTATCCGCGTCGTTGGTGTCGGTGGTGGTGGGAACAATGCGGTCAACCGCATGATTGAGGAAGGGATCGTCGGCGTGGACTTCGTCGCCGTGAATACAGATAGCCAAGCGTTGATGAGCAGCCGCGCCCCCACACGGATGCACATTGGTGAACGCGCCACACGCGGACTCGGTGCGGGCGGCCGACCGGGCATGGGTGAAAAGGCAGCTGAAGAATCAGTGGAAGAGCTGCGACAGGTGATTCGTGGCTCAGATATGGTTTTTGTGACGTGCGGCATGGGTGGCGGCACAGGAACAGGGGCAACCCCTGTCGTCAGCCGCATTGCACGCGAAGAGGGTGCCTTGACAATTGGTGTTGTCACACGACCTTTCACGTTTGAAGGCTCGGCGCGAGCAAAAGCGGCCGAAGCGGGCATTACAAAATTAAAAGAACATGTTGACACGTTAATTGTCATTCCTAATGATAAGTTGCTGGAGTCGGCCGATCCGCGGACGACCTTCACAGAAGCGTTGCACATGGCGGACGAAGTTTTGAAACAGGGCATTCAGGGTATCAGTGAACTGATCACCGTTCCCGGTCTAATTAACCTTGACTTCGCAGATGTCAAAACAATCATGTCAATGGGTGGAGCCGCCTTGATGGCAGTCGGACGCGGTCGTGGCGACCGTCGCGCTGAAGATGCCGCAATGCAGGCGTTGTCCAGTAAGCTGCTCGATGTAACAATTGATGGTGCAAAAGGCATCCTGTTCAATGTAACCGGCGGCAATGACCTGAGCCTCTTTGAAATCAATCAGGCAGCCTCCATCATCCGCGAAACGGCACATCCCGATGTGAACCTCATCTTTGGTGCTGTTGTGGATGAGAATATGCAGGATGAAATCCGCATTACCGTCATCGCAACCAACTTTGACCACACGCCTGCTGTGCGCCGCTCCCCGACGATGGGCAGCTATAGCTCTCCCACAACTAGTAGCTACAGTCCACCACGCCCAACCGCACCACCACGTGAACCAACACGTCCTTCTGTCGAACAGCGTGAGGCCGAGTTGGCTTCCGTTGACAGCAGTGGACGTGATGAGCGTGTGCGTAAAAGCGAGCGACTAAATCAGCCACGCCGCTCATGGGATCGTGATGATACGGACATTCCGGCATTTTTACGAAGACGACAAGGAAATTAACTAGTAAACACTGTAGAAAGGCGCGATAGTTATATACCTATCGCGCCTTTTTTGTTTTTCGCTAAACTTAACAGATGAACCCAACGATTATTATTCAACCTGATTCACAATCTCTTCCCAAGTATATGGCTGAGATTTTTATTTCGACCGCGACAGCAGCGATTGAGCAAAATAATGTTTTTAGCGTCGTTTTGTCTGGTGGCGGCACACCACAGCCTTTGTACGAGTTGCTGGCAACCTCTGAGTATGCGAGTCGTATAGATTGGCGTTGTGTGCATCTTTTCTGGGGGGATGAGCGATTGGTGTTGCCAACTGAGGATGGAAGCAATTATAAGCAGGTAAAAGAGACATTGATCGACTGTCGGCCGATTCCTGAGCAGAATGTGTGGCGGATGAAAACGGAACTGGGAGGGCAGGAGGCTATTGATGATTATATACAGCAACTAAAAACCTTTGCCACAGCTTATCAACATATAAGTGAGTGGCCGGTGTTTGATTTTGTTTTGCTAGGGATGGGGTCAGATGGACATACCGCTTCGCTGTTTCCCAACTCAGAGATTGCTGAGGCAGATGAGGGTGTGAGAGGCGTTTCGGCCGATTACGAAGACCGTCCCGCCCAACGCATCACGCTCACCGAAACTGTTCTCAACAAAGCCAAACAGATTTTTGTGCTTGTGACCGGCGAGAAAAAATCCAAAATGATCGATCAAGTTATCAATGGTGAGCAGGATTTAAGTGCTTATCCGATTGAGCGTATTCAGCCAGAAAACGGACAGTTGACGTTTGTGTTAGATGAAGCGGCGGCTAGTTTCTTATAAGCGTCACTGATTAGGGATGATTAAGACCTGCCCGACAAAAATTGTGTTGGGATTGGTGATGGCATTGGCGGCCGAAAGCGCATTGACCGTTATGCCAAAGCGTTCCGCAACGCTCCGTAGCGTATCACCACGTTGAATGACATAGGTTTGAGCAGGTTCTTGTGGGGTGTCGTCACTTGAGATAACCAAAACCTGATCCACATAGACAAAACTCGTGACCGATAATCCATTGGCAGCAGCGAGGTCTACTAGCGGAATCCCAAAGCGTTCAGCAATTTTGCCCAGCGAATCACCCGGCTGAACGATGTATGTTTCTGGTGGAACCCCAACCGTTTGCTCTACCTCAACAGCATCTTCCTCATCAACAGTTGCCTCATCTGGCTCTTGCGTTGCGTCTACAATAACAACTGCACTAGCCGGTATCACTAACACTTGACCTACTTCAATCTGATTTGGGTTTGCAATCCCGTTTGCTGCCATCAACTCTGCCATAGTGATGCCGAAATCACGAGCAATAAAGCCTAAGATGTCGCCGGGCTGAACGGTATAGGTCGTCTCGGCCGGTACTATCTCGTCCGCTGGTTCTGGTATGCTTGTGGCAGCTTCAACCGTAATCACAGGGCGTGGAGAGATGGGTTCCGGGGTCGGGACGGGGTAGGCTTCCGTCGCTTCTTCTTCAACCATCTCGCCCGTCCCCGCAATTTCGATCGCAGGCAAAAACGTCTTGTTCTCTTCGGCCGATGGCTCGCTTGTTGGCGGTGTCTCTTCGCGCACAACAGTTGCGACAGGTATTGCTGTCGGCAAGGGCTGTTCAGAACAAGCGAATAGAAACAGTAAAACTAACCAACCCCATCGCATTATTCTCTCGCCGCTGCATTCTCGCTTGCAATCGAGATGATCGACTCAAATCCCTTATCTAATAAACGAACGACATCACGGTACATATCTTCATACCCCTCAGGCGGACCGCCATACGGATCAACGATATTGTAGCCCCGACCAATCATTTCTGACATCAAAAACACTTTATGTGCCTGATCCTTAAAGTCGATCTGCAACCCTTCCTTGTGACCATTTGTCATTACCAAAACTAAATCTGACCCCCTCATCATTTCGGATGTGATCATTTTTGCAATATGATCGCTCAAATCGAGTCCAATGCGCGTCGCAATTTTTTGACTATAACGCGCCGCAGGTCGTTCCCATTCAGCCCATGTGCCGGCCGAGCCAACCGTCCAGTCATGGTAACCATTTGCATGTAGCTTTTCTCGCAATATCGCTTCCACCAGCGGGGAACGACAGATATTTGCCGTACAAACAATTAATATGTGTGCCATAAATAACTTACCTTGCCTTATAAATATAATCTCTCACAGAATCATCTAATTGTAGTCATAAATGTTGAAAAATGGAAAACCCGCATTGCGGGTTCTTGAAACGCTTTTCTTTGTGAGCTTTGGGCAATATCTTACTCAACCTGTTTGTCAAAAATAGCTTTTAGGCGACGGAACTGTTCGGGGGGGAGCGGCCGACCTAGCTGCTTCTTGATGTACTTTCGCAGGTCAGTTGCGTGAACAACAGGAATATTTGGCGAATCTTTTATGAGGGTGAGTTTTCCCTCTGGTTGTGTAAAAACAACAATTGCGCCAATAGGGATTTCATCAAGCTCTGGGGCATGTTCGTTGACATATTTGACGAGCTTAGAGATTTCGAGGTTTGCTTCTTGAGTTGGGTTTGCAAGGGCTGGCTCGCGTCCCATTAGGCGCTTAAAGATGGAGCCTTGCCGTTTCCACTTATCGCCCTTCTCTGTGCCTGTAACTGTGATTTTTCCTGTCTGCACCTTTGGGACTAGGATAACAGGGCCAGAACGGGTTAAAAGCACGTGGCTAGCCGGAAGATAATGATGATAGAAATAGCTTTTGTAGCTTGCACTTTTGAGCGATACGTCCAGCACTTCGTCGGGGCGTGGTCTCTGCACATATTTGTAGGAAAAATTGAGTGCAACTTGCCACATCATGATGCCGATAATCAACACGACCCATTGATAGAAGATAGCGGCTTCATTGCCCGTGAAAGCGAGCGCGAGGCCAACACTGAGAACGACAAGGCCAAGAATGCTGGCTCCCTGACTGATTTTGCGATATTTGTTTATTTTTGCGTCGTTGCGAATAATTTCCATTGGAATAGTGGTTCGTGGCTAGTAAAAAGGCAACTGAGCCTTAACTAGCGACTAATCGCTATGAACTTATCATCAAATTGCGCGGGTTGTCACCGTTTAGAATATCTCTCATGCGATAGGCGACTGCGCCTGTATATTTTGGATGGGTCAAAATATAAAAACGATTCTCTTTGATTGCGTCGAGAACGTGTTCGGCAATTTGTTCGGGTGGCAGGCTGTCATGTAGAACTGCATCGGCCGCCGATTGAAGTTGCGCCGCGATGAGAGCATCGGTGATGGGGGAGGTAGGGGTGTCTTTCGGCCGATTTCGCTCACTTTCAAAAATGCGCGTCTTAACCCACGCAGGACACAAAACGGATGCACTCACTTTTGACCCGCTCTGTTCCAGCTCAAGATAAAGCGTTTCCGACAGAGCGACAACGGCGTGCTTACTAACACGATATGCGCCCATACTCGGCCCTGCGATCAGTCCTGCAATCGAAGCAGTGTTGACGATGTGTCCTTCCTCGTCCTGTGCTAGCATAATTGGCGTAAACACATTGAGGCCGTAAATCACGCCCATCACGTTTACACCCATCACCCATTCCCAGTCGCTGATCGTTGTTTCCCAAATGGTTGAGCCACTGCTGACACCAGCATTGTTAAACAGGAAATGCACCTTGCCAAATGCAGCTAATGTTTCTTGTGCCATCCGCTCGACATCTTCAAATTTTGAGACATCGACCTGTACACCAATCACATCATATCCATTATTTGCAAACTCCTTGACCACTGCATCGAGTGTTGTCTGCTCAATGTCAGCCAGCACCACGCGCATCCCCTCTTCCGCACACAGCCGCGCCACAGCCAATCCAATTCCGCTGGCTGCGCCCGTAATTACTGCCACTTTCCCACTTAAATTTTGCATGTCCTTCTCACAGAATTTTATGATCTGTCTTTCGAGATTTGCACACCTCGAAACATTGTGCTTTTTATGGACTATATCTGTAGATACCAACTATATTTTGATAACTACAAATTCTGCCCATAGGACAGAATTGTACATGAAGTTACAAAGGGTGGGAGAAATTAATCAGCCATTGCAAAGATTGAGGCGTTTTCTCGAATGGACGTTAATGGAAAAGTCAATTGAATGACCAATCCTTCGCCCTCAGTGCGATTGTAAGCTGTGCAAGTGCCGCCGACACTCCAAACGGTTGCTGCAATCATCGAAAGCCCTAAGCCCATGCCCGGTACTTGCCCTGTATAGTAACGTTCTGCTTGATAGTAGGGTGTCCAGACTTGCTTGAGTTGTTCAGGCGCAAGCGAATGCCCGTTATCCTCAACACGCATAATCAATTTATCATGCTGACGATCAAACGTTAGTGTGACAGCCGGTGAATTTTCAGCATGAAATTTGATGGCGTTCTCGAACAGTTCCCACAAAATGGTCTCAAATTGACGGCAACTAATGGGTAATTCGCAATGGCGTGGGGCATGAATCGTTGAACGCAAGCGCAGATAGATTTGCGGAAGCTGTGCCTCTAAACGTTCGGCAATATCGATCAAATCTTCAACTGTGGAAGAGCCTTTCTCTTCACCACCGTTGTCAGATGTGCGTGTCAGATAATCAAGGACGGCGAGAATTTCGCGGCTCAGGTGGGTCGAGGCGCGATACGCATTTTCGATCAGCTGAGAATGGTCGAACTGCCCTTCGTCATCATCATGCAGTAGTTCCAGATGCCCTGTCAGCGCAGTCAGCGGGTGGCGGAACTTATGCTGAATTTGAGAGTGGAATGACCATTGCAGCTTCCGCTGGTTAATCTCTTGAGTCATATCGCTGAGGCGAACGAGATAGGTATCGCCATCGCTCTCATCGGCCGTCACATCCACTCCAAGCCAAAACGAATCAACCGTCTCACTCTGCGCTTGCACCAATTGGCGTGTTCCAGACTCCACTGCCGGCCAATTTTCCCAAGCACCCTCTGGCTGACATTGAAATTGCTTTGTTGCCACGCTTAAAAAACTATCGAGAGGTGCATCTTCATCCATCGGCAGACCAAGCCAGCGACGCGCAGCCATGTTTGCGTAGATGATTTGGTCAGAACTGTTGAGAAGAAGGTAGCCATCTTCGGCCGAGGCAACGACCCATTCAAACCGCGCTCGTTCCGAATTGATGCGTCGATAGCGGTTGAGGCGCAAAATCGTCCGCACCCGAACGCTCAACTCCAAGCGATCAAATGGCTTGGAGATAAAATCATCGGCACCTGACTGGATACCGCGAATCTTGGCATCACGGTCATTGAGCGCAGTCAGCAGTATAATTGGAATGTCGGCAAGATGGGGAGTTCCACGAATAGTACGACAAACATCATAGCCGCTCATGCCCGGCATTAGAACATCTAATAAAATGAGATCGGGGCGCAACGCTTCCGTTTTTGCCAGTGCCTCACGACCATTTGAGGCAAAGTGAAGATCGTAAGCAGAATCATAAAGTAATGCCTTTACAACCTCTAGCCCAATTGGTTCATCATCAACAACTAAAACAATACTATTTTGCGGCATGATAGAATTTTCTATACGATATTTGTCTGAAAGATATTATAGGCGATCTCTTCAACCAAATGAGTAAACAGTTTACACTTCGATCCTTACGATTTGCCAAAAGCTACGTGAAAAAATTTAGCTCTAAGCTCCTATGACGTTCTTCCTATCGTCAGGTGTGCTAAAGGAGATGATGGCGTATATGTATTTTGTTGCGAATCGGCCGATTCACTCTAAAATCCGAACGTATGCCCGTTGAACAACTGATTAGAGGGTTACGACTCAACAAAGATTTTATGCGGCAAGTTGTTGCATGGGAGCGTATGCGCCCCCGTCGCGCAGAATATGCCCCTGTCCCTACTGTTGCCCCAATCATCAAGCGTGCGCTGACTAACAATGGAGTTACTCAACTTTTTACACATCAAACAAACGCGATCAATGAGTCACTCAGCGGCAAAAATGTCATCATCTCAACCGGGACCGCGTCGGGCAAAACGCTCTGCTATCTATTGCCGGTTTTGCATCGCTTGGTTGAAAATCCTCGCGCTCGTGCGCTTTTGCTCTTTCCGACAAAAGCACTTGCACAAGATCAGCTTGCCGCGCTCAATGCGCTCATCTCGGCCGGCGAAATGGCAATCGAAGCCAACGTCTATGATGGCGACACGCCCCGTTCCAAACGCAACAATATCCGCCGTCATTCACAAATCATTCTCTCAAACCCCGACATGCTACATGCGGGCATTCTGCCCTACCATACCGGCTGGCGCGACATTTTCGCCAACCTCGCCTACGTTGTCATTGACGAGGTGCATACCTATCGTGGCATCTTTGGCTCTCATGTCGCCAATGTACTGCGCCGCTTACGTCGCATTTGCAACTTTTACGGCAGCAACCCTCAATTTATCTGTTGTTCCGCGACGATTGCCAATCCACAGGAACACGCTGAAAAACTTTGTAACATACCTTTTGTCGTTATTGACGAAACCCAAAATGGCTCGCCGCGAGGATTGAAACATTTCATCCTCTACAATCCGCCAGTGATTGATGGGCAGCTAGGGATGCGTCAAAGCATGATTCTGACCGCAATGGAGGCTGCTTCTGTTTTTCTGCAACATGAGGTGCAAACGGTTATCTTTGCTCGTTCGCGCCAAGCAGTCGAGTTACTGCTCGGTTATCTGCGCGATACAGTGAAAAATGAGCGGTCAGCAGATGACAATCAAACGCCGAAATCTAAGGTCGCTGGTTATCGCGGTGGCTATCTTCCGTTAGAGCGACGGGAAATTGAACGTGGATTACGGGCGGGCGACATTCGCGGGGTAGTGGCGACAAATGCACTGGAGTTGGGGGTTGACATTGGGGCGTTGGACGCGGCCGTGCTATGTGGCTATCCAGGGTCGGTTGCATCGGTTTGGCAGCAGGTAGGACGTGCCGGACGACGTGATGGGGTTAGCCTCGCCCTGATGATTGCGGGCAATACACCGCTGGAACAATATATTTGTAAACATCCGCGCTGGCTGTTGGGCAGCTCGGCCGAAAATGCCCTCACAAATCCCGACAACCTCCAAATAACAACCAATCATCTGCTATGTGCTGCCTATGAATTGCCATTTGAGCGACATGAAAAATGGGGCGAATGGGACGATGCAGAAGAGCTGCTTGAATTTCTAGCGGCCGAAGGTCAGCTTCATCAAACACGCAATCGCTTTCACTGGATTGGACAAGATACGCCGTCGCCCAAAATCTCATTGCGAACAGGTGGAGCCGATAACGTTGTCATTCAAACAAGAGACAATGCACGACCGCAGGTTCTGGGTGAAGTTGACTTACATCGGGCAGCCGTCACTGTTTATGAGGACGCGATCTATACTCATCGAGGGCAAACGTACCTCGTTGACGAATTCGATCATGAAGGCCGCATTGCACACGTGCGCCCGATAGACGTTGACTATTACACAACAGCCAGCGTCAACAGCGACATTCAGCAGCTTTCAGCCGTGCATCAGGAGCAGCGAGATGGGATGTTCCATGCTCACGGTGATGTTCTCGTCGTGACAAAGGCAACGACGTTTCGTAAAGTGCGTCGCTACACACATGAGAGCGTGGGGATGGGCATCATTGAGCTGCCTGAATGGGAGCTCGACACAACGGGCTATTGGCTTGTGTTTGGGGAGGCGTTGGCAGAGCAGCTATACGAGCGGGGGATTTTGTTTCGGCCGAATGACTACGGCCCCAACTGGTCAACGCAACGACAAAAAGCACTGAAACGCGATAAGTATAAGTGCCGCAACTGCGGTGCAAGCGGACAATCTGGCGCAATTCTACACGTCCATCATATTCGCCCTTTCCGCGAATACGGCTATAAGCGCGGCGAAAACAATAACTATTTACACGCTAATCGCGTCGAAAATTTGGCGACACTCTGCCCGAAGTGCCATCGTCAAGCAGAGATGAGTGTCCAACAGCGTTCTGCGATGGGTGGACTCGCCTACGTGTTGCGAAATCTCGCACCGCTCTTTTTGATGTGTGATAGTGGCGATATTCAAGTCGTTGCCAATAGCCGCAACCCATTGACGCAAGCCCCAACAATTGTCATCTATGAACGAGCGGCGGCCGGCGTTGGATTCAGCGAGAAATTATTTGAAATTCATGATATGCTGTTGTTGGCGGCGGCCGAGTTGGTGCGTGACTGTCGTTGTATGGATGGCTGCCCCGCATGTGTAGGGCCACCTAGTGAGATTGGTACAGACACAAAAACCGTTACGTTGCAGATGTTACAAATTTTGATTGGAGTTACAAATGGGACAGTTTGAGCCAGATAAATCACTCTCTTTTAAAGAAATACAGACCTACCAAGCTGACCGCATTACCTATATGCAGCACATGGCAACACAATTTGGCAACATTTTTCAGTTGCGAATGCTTTGGATAAACTTGCTGGTTGTCAACGAGCCAGAATTAGTGCGGGAACTGCTCGTCAAGCGTGCCAATCAGACTGAGCGCGATCCCTATTCGGGGCGCGTCTTTAAGCGCATTTTAGGTGAGGGTGTGCTGGTTGCAGAGGGGGAAACATGGAAACGCAAGCGCAAGTTGGTGCAGCCTGCATTTCACGCGATGCGAATTCGCAACTATACAGACGTGATGGCCGCATACACGAGAGAGGCCGTCGAGGCATGGCAAACGGGTGATGAGCTAGAGATCGACAAGGAGCTGACGCGCATCACGCTTCGCATCATTGCCAAGACGATGTATAACGTCGATATTGCGGAAGTGACGGAGACAATCGGCCGCAACATGGCGATCACAACCAGCATCGCTGAAGAACAGCTTGGCGAACCGTTTATCCTGCCAAAGTGGATTCCCACGCCGCGCAATCGCCGCCAAAACCAAGCCCTCGCCTTGACACATGATTTATTGGGTGACATTATCCGCGAACGGGCAGCATCAGGCCGTGATGAAGGGGATTTGCTGTCAATGCTTTTGCAAGCGCGTGATGAATCAGACGGCAGTGCGCTCACGGAGCAAGAACTTTTAGATGAATGCACAACGCTGTTTCTCGCGGGTCATGAAACAACTGCGGCCTTGATGACATGGGTCTGTTATCTGCTGGCGCAAAATCCTGCTGTGCTGGAAAAGCTCAGGGCAGAAGTCGATGGCGTGCTTGAGACTCAGGCCGTGACATTTGAGGCATTGGCACAGTTGCCCTACACGGAGTGGGTCATCAAGGAGGTATTGCGTCTCTACCCGCCAGCGTGGTCGGTGGGGCGCATCGCAACAGAGGATTTTGAACTTGGCACACGACAGGTCAAGAAAGGGACTGTCTTGCTGGTTAGTCCTTATGTGATGCAGCACTCGGCCGATTTCTTCCCCGACCCCGAACGTTTCTGGCCTGAACGTTGGGCGGCCGAGCAGCCGCATCGTTATGCCTATATTCCCTTCGGGGCAGGGCCGCGTGTCTGTCTTGGCAATATGTTTGCGATGCTTGAAGCGCGTGTCATTCTCACCACGCTAGTTCAGCATGTCGATCTTGAGTTGTTGTCGAAAAATGTGGTGCTTGATCTTCAGATTACGTTGCGGCCGAAAGACCCTTTGCGGATGAAGGTCACAAAACGCGAATCAGCAGGCCTACAAGTTTGAGCTATTCACGAGATTAATTTATGCTACAATCGCTGCACAATGCCAAAAGAAACAATTTTAGTCGTAGACGACGAAAAGAATATCCGTGAGTTGACAAAGTTGTATTTACAGAGAGAAGGCTACAATGTTGAAACGGCAGCCGATGGGTTGGAGGCGGTGGCGAAGGCGCGAGCATTACAGCCAAGTTTGATGGTATTGGACGTGATGTTGCCTAAGATCGATGGATTTGAAGTATTGAAACAGGTGCGGGCAGAGGGAGATTTGCCCGTGATTATGTTGACGGCACGCGATGATGACATCGATCAAATTATCGGGCTAGAAATTGGCGCGGATGATTACATGACAAAGCCGTTTAATCCGCGTGTGTTGGTGGCGCAGGTGAAGGCGGTTTTGCGACGGAGTTCGGCCGACACACCCACCCCCGATTCCCCCCGCGAAGTTGGCAACCTCATCATGAATCCGGCCGCTCGAACCACCCGCGTCAGTGGCAAGTTGGTTGAATTGCGTGCCAAAGAGTTTGATCTGCTCTTGACATTGATCGACAATGCAAATCGCGTTTTGAGCCGTGACCAACTGCTCGATTTGGTCTGGGGGTATGATTATTATGGACAAACGCGCACGGTGGATGTACATGTGGCGCATCTGCGCGACAAGCTGTCGGAGAGTGACGTTGTGATCGAGACGGTGTGGGGAAAGGGATATAAACTGGTCGCTTGACGCGGTTAATTCTGACCATATATGATTGTTCTTTCCCATTATCAAGTCAATCCAATTCTAAACTCACGGTGCAAATGGCCTTCTGACGTTGAGATTTCGACCGATCTCAACCGCACAACAACGACGGCGACTGTTTCGGCCGATGGCCTCCATATCAAAGACCAAACCGTTTCGTGGAAAACCCTCAAAAAGATCAGCAAAAACGAAAACAACTGCTTTGTCATCGAAGATAACGAAGCCTATAAAATCACGGCATTCTCTGATTTCACCAGCCGCGCCTACAGCCTCTTTCCCACAGCCAACGCACCCACGATGCTCGTTGCAGGTTTCCCGATGCACCGTATCAAAAATACCGACCCACACGCTGATACGCTCGAAAAGGTACGTGCGCTGGGGTCAGTTTCGGGAGCAGTCTTAGATACCTGCACGGGTCTTGGCTATACCGCAATCGAAATGGCAAAAACAGCTTCGTCAGTCGTGACAATTGAACTTGATCCTGCGGCACAGGAGATTTGTCGTGATAATCCATGGTCACAAGCGTTGTTTGTTGACCAAAGAATTGAACAAAAGATCGGCAATTCGTTCGACATTGTTTCTGCGCTGGAAGATGGTCAATTTGAGGGAATTGTACATGATCCGCCAACGTTTGCGTTGGCTGGGGAATTGTATTCGGCCGAATTCTACGCCCATCTCTATCGCATCCTGATTTCCAACGGTCGCCTTTTCCACTACATCGGTGATCCCAACAGTCGAAGTGGTCGCAACATCACACGTGGTGTCATCGAACGACTCACGAGCGTTGGCTTTTCTCACATCACGCGACAGCCACGCGCCTTCGGTGTACTGGCACGAAAGTAGCGATTTTAGAGCGTGGTTACAAAGTCGGCCGATCCTGCCCCAATACTCACCCGCTCCACCCGATTCAACAAATCATCCCCATAGCCAAATGCCCGCACATAGTTATCGGTGTACCCCTGCCACTTGACCCCATTTTCATCTGCCCCAGCAACCGCCTCCCAGAGAACGTTCGTTTCTTGCCCAACCAACTTTTGGTTAAAGTCTAAAGCCATTTTGTCGCTCAACGCAATCATGCGGCGGGTGCGAGCCTTTTTCACTGTGTTGGGAAGTTGACCGGGCATTTTGGCAGCGGCCGTGTTGGGGCGTGGGCTGTAGGTGAAGACGTGTAGGCGGCCGAAGCCAACCTTCTCCACAAATTGCAAACTCACCTCAAATTCGTCCTCCGTCTCACCCGGAAAACCACAAATCACATCCGTTGTCACGTTCAAATTGGGAATCGCTGCCCGCGCCTCACGTACCAATTCGCTGAAATCTTTCTGTGAGGTCTTCCGCGCCATTTTTCGCAATGTCTTGTCGCTTCCTGCTTGCAACGGCAAATGTAAATGTGGCAATAAACGCGGATTGTCCCAGAGCGTAAAAAAGTCTGGCGCAATCTCCCATGGCTCTAAGGATGACAGGCGTAGACGGGGTATATCCGTGTGTTGCAAGATCATACGCACTAGATCGCGCAACCCCACCATATTGCCAAAGTCATGGCCATAGCTGCCCAGATGCACGCCGGTCAGCACCGCTTCTTGATACCCTGCACTTGCTAACATCTGAATCTCAGTGACGACATCTGCAATATGCCGACTAACACCATCACCACGTGCGACCGTTGTAATGCAAAACGTGCATTTGTTTTTGCAACCATCTTGCACCTTGATAAACGCTCGTGTGTTGCCAAAACTTCCCGCCTGAAAATCACGGATAATCGGTTCTTGATCGAACATTGGCAACGCTAAACTTACTTGGGGGTCGATGCGCTGTGTAAGAGTTGTTTTGTCTTTATTTAAGACAACATCACGCACATTCGGCAAAACGGCTATTGCATCAGGTGAAAGTGTCGCGTGACAGCCCGTGACGCTGATTTCAACCGCTTCGTTGCTACGTGCAAAGCGGCGTACTTTGCGGCGCGTCTCGCGGGTTGCCTCTTTAGTGACGGCGCATGTGTTGAGAATGATGTGGTCGGCATCGGCCGATCTCCCCACCACCTCATGCCCCGCCGCAACTAATTGCCGCGCCATTGTCTCAATTTCGCTCTGGTTTAAGCGACAGCCAATACTATCCAGAAATATCTTCATCGTTCAATTGTGGCACACAAGTAATCGCGTGCCATACACGCCAATTCAAATTCAGTAACCAAAATTTGATGCACCTCTCCCTCACATTGTAGCATACCCACAAGCCCACAAAATAACGGTACTAATACACTATTTTAGAAGGGTGAAAATTTAGCTAAAGTGCATCTAACTGTATTGGTAGCACTTCCACGAAAAATGAATGGGGCAGAGTCATGGGCATATGCCAAATCGCCTCATCCAAGCATCCACTACAGTATTTGACAACTTTAGGAGATGCTTATGAAAATATCTTGGGCAAAAAAAGCAACATCACTTCCCGTGTTCTTTGTCATTTTATTGTTTGTCGCGCTCGGCACAATTGTTTGGGTTGGTCGCTCAACGGCCGATGATGACCAAGCCACACGCGCAGAGCGTGCAGAAGACCAGTTTCTTCCAGTCGTAAAGCGTTCAGGAGAGAGTAGCGTAGATGAGCCAGATCAACAGGTCGTCATCGCCTACTATAGCGACGATTCCCAACTCACTGTTTTGGCACAATACACCGATCTGCATGAATCGGGTTTGAATAAGGAGGATCGTTACGCTAGCGTCATCACAACCGCGCAAGAACGCGCTGAACTTGAAGCGGCCGGCTTCCGTTTGCAAGTTGACCGTGAGCAGACAGAACAGATGCAGCTAGCTCTTGCAGATGAGTCACGCACCATTCCCGGCTACGCTTGTTATCGTACCGTTGAGGAGACTTATGCGACAGGCGAACTACTTGCCGCGACCTATCCAACGCTGGCAACGTGGATAGACATCGGCGACTCATGGCGCAAGGCAGATGGGTCTGGCGGCTATGACATCATGGTGTTGAAGATCACGAATTCGGCAATTACGGGCGATAAGCCCGCGCTTTTTGCTCAAAGTGCCGTTCATTCGCGTGAATATACACCGGCCGAGTTGAATACACGCTTTGCTGAACACATTTTATCCAACTATGGGATTGACCCAGACATCACGTGGATTGTCGATCATCACGAGCTACATCTGCTGCTGCTTGGCAATCCGGACGGCCGAAAAGTCGCAGAAGGTGGCCTACTACATCGCAAAACGGCGAACGTGAATGCGTGCGGAGGCGACACTTATTACCAAAGTAGCTCAACACACGGCGGGATCGACCTCAATCGCAACTATTCCTTCAATTGGGGTGCTTGCAACAATGAAAGCTGTTCCTCGAGTAATACGTGTAGCGCAACGTATCGCGGCACGAGTGGCGCGTCTGAGCCAGAAACACAGGCGATTGAAAACTATCTGTTGAACAACTTCCCCGATCATCGTGATGCTGCCCTCAATGCGCCTGTCGCGGTCGATGCCCCAAACATCTTCTTTGATCTGCACAGCTTTGGCGAGTTGATGCTCTACCCATGGAGCGATGGCACGAACAACACGGCGAATAATGCCGAATTTATCACACTCGGCCGAAAACTAGCCTTCTTCAACAACCACACCAACCAACGCGCCGATCAACTGTACCCAACAGATGGATCGGGCAAAGATTTTGCCTATGGCGAGCTGGGCATGGCAGCCTTCACAGTTGAGCTTGGCACTGCATTTTTCCAAGATTGTGCGACGTTTGAAAGCTCGATCTATCCGACCAATCTCGATATGATGGTCTATGCGGCGAAGCTGGCGCGTGCGCCCTACATGCTGCCCGCAGGGCCAGAGGCGTATGGCGTTGTACTTGACAATGCCATCGTTGCGCCGGGAACAAGCGTACAGTTGAGCGCGACGCTGGATGATACGCGCTTTAATGCCAATAATGGTACAGAAGCGACACAGACGGTGGTGGCGGCCGAATACTATTTCAACACTCCTCCATGGGAATCTGGCGCAACCGCTGTTCCTATGACAGCTTCTGATGGTTCATTCAACGCAGGCAATGAAATCGCCACATCAACGATTGACACAACAAATCTCCCACTCGGCAAGCACACAATTTATGTGCGCGGTCAGGATAGCTTAGGCAATTGGGGCGTTGTTTCGGCCGTTTTCCTCGAACTGACCGACAATCCACCCACAACGCTTTTCAACGATAATTTTGAAACCGACCAAGGCTGGACAACTGATCCAACGGGCAGCGACACCGCCACGACGGGGCAATGGGAGCGTGCGAATCCTGAATCAACTGCATCCAGCGGCGTTAGCTTACAGCTTGATGCGACGGTTAGCGGTAGCAACGCGCTTATCACGGAGGGAACAGCTGGCAGTAGCGCGGGGACAAATGACATTGATAACGGCGTGACCTCTATTCGTTCACCAAATATCACGATTCCAGCAGGCGCAACGGATGCGTCGCTCTCATTCTGGAGCTATTTGGGTCATCTCGACAACGCTGATGCAAACGATTACCTGCGCGTGCGCGTTGTCGGTAATACGACGCAGACCGTATTGAACGAAACGGGTAATGGTGCAGCTCGACCCGCAAACTGGGCGCAAACGACGGTCGATATTTCGAGTTTTGCGGGAGAGACGGTCTACTTGTTGATTGATGCGGCCGATAACGGCGGCGGTAGCTTGGTTGAGGCAGCGGTTGATGATGTCCTTGTGACCGCATTGGTTGGAGCATCTCCAACGCCAACGAATACGCCTGTAAATACTGCAACACCTGTGACAACAACGACCCCACAGCCAACCAACACGCCGACAGCCACAAACACACCGTTGCCACCTACTGCTACGAATACACCACCTCCTCCAACAGCGACAAACACACCCCTACCGCCAACCCCAACGACACCAGCATCCGTCACCTGCACAACGCATAACAGCAGCAACGTGCCAGTGGCATTGCCAAACGGTACGTCTTCTGTCAACTCAAGCCTCAGCATCAACAGCGGTGGCATCATTCAAGATGTCAATGTGAATGTCGATATGTCACACGTTTGGGTTGGGGATTTGTCATTTAGCCTGTCGCATAATGGGACGGATGTCGTCATTGTTGATCGGCCGGGCGTACCAGCCAGCCAGTGGGGATGCAGTGGCGATAATATCTTAGCGACGCTGGACGATGAGGCGGCGACTTCTATTGAAGGACAATGCGCCGGCAGCACACCAACGATTAACGGATCATTCCAGCCAACTAATGCGCTCGCGGCATTTGACGGTGTTAGTGAAGATGGGACATGGACGTTGAATGTGGCAGATGCGTATACGTCGGCCGATGCCGGCACGCTCAACGACTGGAGCCTCGAAATCTGCACCATCAGTGATGGCACGCCGCCGCCCACAAACACACCACCGCCGACCAGCACGCCGCTGCCACCAACTGCCACACCTCCGCCTGCGGGATGTCAAACAATCAGCAGCAGTGATACACCAATTAGCTTGCCCAATGGGACAGCCTCGATTAGCTCGGCACTCTTAGTCAACGGCAGCAGCACGATTAGCGATGTCAATGTCAGCGTCGATATGGATCACGCATGGTCGGGCGACTTGACATTCACGCTTGCACATGATGGCACAAGTGTTACGCTCATCGACCGACCGGGCATTCCGGGCAGCACGTGGGGATGCAGCAATGATGACATCTTGGCGACGCTAGATGATGAAGCGGCCGCAGCCGTCGAATCGCAATGTGCGGCAGGGTCGCCAGCAATTAACGGCACATTTTCGCCAAATGGGTCACTCAGTGATTTTGGCGGTGGAAATGGGAATGGAACGTGGACGCTGACCGTGGTGGATGCGTATACATCGGCCGATGCCGGCACACTCAACGGCTGGAGCCTCGAAATCTGCACCGAGCCATAATTGGTATTCAGTAAGTTGGTATTCGGTCGTTTGCTCTACCACAGGTCAGCACCGAATACCTTTGTCGCATAATTTCTACTACTTAAATGTCGGCAGTTTGCGTTGCTAACCATTCTTCGGCCGTCTTTTTATGCCGTTTCTCTTGCTTCAGCAAACTGCGCTTCCCTTTTACCCACTCTCGCGCTGCCTCAAAGGTCATCCCTTCGTAACGCATCAAATAGGCCATCAAAATCACACCTGATCGGCCGCGGCCTTTCGCGCAATGTATCAATACAGGGCGACCTGCCTCGACATTTTCACGCACAAATGTGACGGCCTCATCTGTCTGTTTTAGCGTTGGCACACCGACATCAAACACTTTAACCTTTTTATAGTTGATGTCGTGGGTCTTGTAGAAGGCGAGATCGGCCGAACGCTCCCAACGCATATCCAGAACTGCTTTCACCCCATTCTGGCGTAAAAATTCATAATCACGCGGATACGTTGGCGCACCCCCTATCCACAAATCGGCCGAAACCTGCGTAAACCAATCCTGTCGCCGAACCGTCTCATAAGTGAAACGAATCAGTGGATATGCCTTATCAAATAGATAATGGTAGAGGGACATCTTCTCGGAACTTGACATAGATAACACCTTCAGAAAATAGTAAACCTCGATTCAAAACAGAAATCGTAGCATCATTACAATCAACACACCACCTCACAATCGGTAAGAGTCAGAAATAATTGATACACCAATTCCACTAAAGTTTGGTATTATGTCGCCTCATTGGAACTTTTCTCTCATTATGCTCGTCTTAATACAAATCAATGATGGCACATTCGCTATCTATACAAAAGAAGGAGAATATAAAATGCGACGGTTTTTGTTTTTGTTAGGATTGCTATTTATTAGTTTGGGTATTGTCTCGGCCGAATCAAACCCAACGCAATCTACCCTAAATCGCGGTATCTCTGTTGCCCACCCAACAGAGGATATTGTTTCTCTCGGCTATGGTTGGATGAAAGTGTATGATCCGCCAGCCATTCGTTACAGTAGTAACGTGCTGTATCGACTTGATGTCGATGCCTACGATTACTATTACGACAGTGCAAATACGTTAGGACGGTTGCGCGGTATCATTCTCAATTATGGTCATAATATCGATGCGTATGAAATTGGCAACGAACCCAATATAATTGAAGAGTGGAAAGAGCCGCCAGCCGCTTATCAATATGCCCATGTCCTTTGTGAAGCATATCAAGTTGTCAAAGAGTATGATCCCAGCGCACTTGTCATATCGGCAGGTATCGCACCAACGGGACGTATAGAAGGCACCTTTGACGGACATTTCAAACACAATGGAATCGCCCAAGATGAACGTGAATATCTGACAGAATTTATTATCTCTGGGGGGCATCATTGCGCCGATGCAATTGGTTTTCATCCAATGGGCTTTCGAGCCGATTTTGATGCAACACCTGACATCACGACCAATAATCCAAATACTGACTGTACAAATGGGTTCTGCTTCCGCACAATTGAAAAGTTTTACGATGTACTCGTTGAGCGCGGGTTGGGATATAAGCAAATCTGGGCAACAGAGGTCGGTTGGTTATTGGAACCACCACAAGCATGTTTATCACATCCAAGCTGGGCGGGGCGTGAATGGCAAATTGTTTCGGCCGAAAAACAAGCCAGCAACATCATTGGCGCATTTGATTACGCTGAGGCTAACTATCCATGGTTACAAAACCTCATCGTCTTCAACTATAACTTTGATGATGTGCCATGGTATGAGACCTGTGAGCAGATGCGCTACTACAGTACCGACCTTCAAACACGTGATCACTTTATCATTCACTTGCCACTGATCCGACGATAAGTCCGCTATTCGATAGCCAATGATTCCAAACGCGGGATGGAATCATTGGCCACACATCGCTTTTTAATCTGTCATAATCCGTCTCTGGTTTACAACAAGCAACCCCACTAACAAAATTATCCCCACTAAGGTCAAGATCGCCCCATTCCACAATGATGTGGATTGATACTCAAACACAACTTCGTGTGTCCCTGCATCGAGAAAAACACCTCTAAACATGCCGTTCGTTTTCAGAATCTCGCTCGGCTCACCATCAACAGAAACTACCCAGCTAGGATAAAACGCCTCGGTCAAAACGAGCAATCCATCTTGTGGCAATGTTGCGCTAATGGTGATTTTCTCTGGCGCGTAGCTCTCCACGGTGACGATGGTTCCCTCTGTTTCGAGCAATCTTGAGGGTGAATTCTCGCCAGTCCCTTCGATGACGGCCGTTTGCTGAACATCTAAGGTTGATAGAGTGGCAACGGCCGAATCGACATCGGCCGCATATACCCAATCATAAACCGCAAATGCACGCGGCGACACGTCGAGATTTTCATACACCTTCACATCTCCTGTGTGCGCCAACTTGTAGTTGCCCGGCACAATCTGGCGAAATGTGTTTGCCGCGCTGTGAACGAGTGAAACTCCTGCGATGGTTGTTGGGTTGCCAGCGGCCGCGATCGTGATGCTTTCTGGCTGAAATGGCTCTGACCAAACAGCGCGATAGAGCGTGTCTGTTGGGGTCGGCACGCCATTAGCTGAAACGGTTCCGTTCTGGACTAGCTCTGTTGGTATGATTTCACCATCGACAATGATAGAACCGGGAAACCCATCTGCCACAATCCACAACTCTGTCGAAACATAAGGTGGCAAGAAGCCAATATCTAAATGTTCGGAGGGTTGCAACAATGCCCGTTGCTGCAAATCAAACATCACGTTGTCATCACCAGATTGATAGAAATTATCGCCTGTGCGATCCGTGATTAGGAAACGTGTCCCAAATAGGTCAAGCCATTGGGCAGGGGGAATAATTGTCAGAAATTCGCGCAATCGGCCGTCTACCGTCGTCACCCCCTCTGGCAACATTAACCCAACCGTCGCCGCGTAATCATAAAGCGGCAACAATCCCCCATCAAAGCCATCAACCGAACTCAAACCAAACGAAAGCGTCAAATTTGGCGCGATGATCTCGCGCTCTTTTGTCGTCACGATGTAGCGATATAGAGCTTCCTCTGATAACTGATCGCCATAAATCGACTGAATCTCGCCAAGATCACCCGGATCAAAAAATCCCTTGCTAATACTTAAGAAGCGCGGCGGTGGCTGATTTTGTGTTTTTGCCTCTTCTGTTGCCGCCATCAATCGCGCCATGCCAGCCCGTACATCAGTGTATGCTTCGGGCGTGGTCAGCCCATCAATCGTCAGCGTTCGTTGCGCCCAAATCAGCCCGGCGATAATTGGAACCCACAATGCCCACTTGTAACGCGAACGCTTTGCATGAGTTTGTATACCGAGCAACAGCAAGACGGCCGCTGCCAACTCGCCCAGCCAGCCAAGCCACAGCGTAAAGCGCGGCTGTTGAGCGGGGGATTCTGGCGGCATGGGGGTTGTTAGGCCGAGTTCGGTCGAGTACGCCACCCCCATCATCAACGCCAGCACTAACAATATCCCAATCACAATGGAGGTCTTAGGCGACCGTTCGCTGTCTTCTGTCTCTTGCTTACGGCTAATCGCATCCCAGCCAACCCCCGCCAATAGTGCGACCCCTAATGAATACAAAACCATCCAACGTGCTGGGGCGCGAAATAGCGCAAAACCCGGCACGCGCATCACATAATTCTCCATTAGTGGATTGTATTTCCCAAACGCCAGAAAGATGCCCAAAATGACAAGCGACAGTGGCAGCCATATGCGCCAATTTTTGGCCACGCGACTGATGCCAACGACAGCCAAGATCAGCCCAATCACAGGCACATACGCGATATATTCAGCATAAGGAATCTGTCCATAGCCCGGCAACAATGCCCTTGCAAACAACAGTGGATGGAGCGAAAACGACAGCGCCTCGTCAATCGGTAGCCCACCTTGGCGGCGCGAAAGCCCTGTCAACTCTAGGGTTGGCATCAACTGAATCCCCGCCAATATGACTGCCAGCAACACGCCTGCCACTAATGCTCCCAGCATCAGCGCAGTTCGTCGAACGAGTGAAATCTGCTCATCATTTGTCGTCTGCGTGCCGCGACTTGCAACCAGCATCCCTCCCCACTCAACCGCCACCCATATCCCCAACCCAACGCCTGTAATAAATGTCGTTTGAGTATGACCCGCCAGCAGTTGCAATCCAAAGAGTGCCGCCACGCCGACTGTTTTTCCTGCCAGTCGTCGCCAGTCGCGTACAGCTAGCTCCCATCTGCTGACGACGAGTAGCATCCATGGCATCCACGCCATCCCTTGCGCCTGATTGATGTGTTCTACTTGGGCAGAAAGATAGCCACCGAGTCCAAATAGGATTGCGGCTAGAACAGCAGCACTTTTGCTGAGGTTGAGGGCGCGTCGGCCGAGCAAATACGTCCCAAACGACGCGATCATCACATGCAAAATGATGCTGGCTTTGGCGGCCGTTGGTGTCTCAAACAGCAACCAGACAGGCCAGTTTAGCGGATAGAAAAAGCCGACCTGACTATTTGCCAACAGTGGCGCACCCATAAACAGATCGGGATTCCATAATGGCAATCGTGCTGTTCGTAATGCATCAGCGGCCGCTTCCCAGTAAGGATAAAAATATAAAAAGGTATCACCGCGTGCCAAGATCAAGTTCGTAAACGCCAAGCGACGATAAACGATCAGCACAATGGCAGCAATTACAACTAATGGAATCAATCGCGTGAGGGTTTTACTTTGTCTATTCAAAATTCATTTATAGCCGCGACTCGCAATCGCGCTCTATCGCTCAATTTTATACAAAATCACGTCACCAGATTGTACGAGCCTTTGCAGTGTGTAACCATTTTCGTTAAGTGCGACATGAAAGCGCGTCGCCACAGCCGCATCGGGAAGCACAAGATAGCGCTGCTCGTCATAGAACACCGCGAGATTTTCGATCAATTCAGCGGGATGTGGCACCCATTCGACATAAACACGCTCATAAAAAAGTTCGTAGCGCAAATGCCAGCTATAGAAATGATCGTAGAGGACGGTTCCATAAGGTGCATCGGCAAATGGCTCTGTGAGCGGCGCGATGTCTAATCGATCTGCTGTATACCCATCACGACGAGCCGAAAGAGCTGCTGGTGCAAGTATGAGCGGAACAAGTAAAGTGGTAATAGCTACATATATAACTGCCTGCGACGAGTTTTGTGATGCTTTTCTGAAAAGTAAGCGAATCGAGCGGGCAGCGATCCAGCATGACATCCAAACGAGTGGCAACATGTAGCGGTCGTGTAATGCAGTGGCAATGAGCCAGTGAAAAGCAAAGTAACCTGTTGTGTATGCAATCAGGAGACGATCACGGTTTGAGCCATACCAGTGTAAGAAGCTCGCGGCAGGGAGCATTATAATGAAGAAGGGGTAGCCAAATGCGGCGTATAGATGCGTATTCCAAATTTGGAGGCGGGGGAGGAGTTCGGCCGAACTCACCACCCGCAACCCTCGAATCAACTGCCCGTCCCCTGTGCCTCCTAACCCATTGCCGCTCAAAATGAGCCAACAGATCAGGCAAAACAAAACACCACATAATCCTTGCATGAAAAGGGCGAATTCTCGTCTCTGCGAGATGGCTGGATTGATGAAAATTATCAGCAATGGCAGAAGAAAGATCGCCGTATATTTTGTTGCAATCGCCAATCCAAACAAGATACCGCTCCAACCAAATCTATCTCGCTGCATCACGAGCAGACCTGCCACGCCAAAATAGAGCATCAACGGATCGGTAAATCCAGTTCCACTGAATTGGATCAGAAACGGGGAGAGTGTGAGCAGAAGCGCAAACAGAATAGACTCTTGCCTATGCAGGAAGAACAGTCTATCACCAGGGGTAAGTGCTAGCGCAATCAGACCGAGCGAGGCGACAAAATTTGGCACTCGCAACGCAAAATCAGCTCTAGTAAATAGCTGTAGTGCAATAGCTTGTACATAAAACAAAACAGGTGGTTTATCGACCACCTGATTTTGTAATAACACGTCCCAGCCCGATGCAATCCAATTCGCCCATGTGCCAAACAGAGCTTCGTCTGCGTGCATTCCCTCTGTAAAGAGCAACGGCACTCTTAGCCACGTTCCCACCAGCAAAATTGCAATCGCAATGCTGTGTTTCGGGAGTTGAGATACCCAGAACATCTCAGGCCGATAAGGGTCATCAATCTACAAAACGATACTTAATCAAGGCCCAGAGCGCACGTGGACCGTCTTTTAATGGGCTGATTTTCTTGCCTTCATCGAACTCACGGCCGTAATAAGAAATTGGAATCTCGTAGATACGATAGCCCCGTTTTAGCACTTTTGAGGTGATTTCTGGCTCGAACTCAAAACCACGGGACTTTAAGTTGAGACCTTGAACCACCTCACGACGGAAAACCTTGTAACAAGTTTCCATGTCGGTCAGAATAGCGTTGTAAAGTAGGTTTGTAATCAATGTAAGAAACTTATTGCCGACCATGTGCCAGAAAAACATCGCCTTTGTCGGACCGCCGCGCAAGCGTGAGCCATAGACAACATCTGCTCGGCCGTGTTCAATAGGATCAAGCAGCGCGTCATAGTCACGAGGGTCATATTCCAGGTCAGCGTCTTGGATCAAAAAAACATCGCTCGTCGCTTTGGAAAAGCCATAGATAACGGCCGCTCCCTTGCCTTTGTTCTCATCATGATAAAAGATTTTGATTTTGTCGCTATATCCTTCGATTTCGGGATAAAGGTCACGAGTTCCATCGGTTGAACCATCATCCACGATAATGATTTCATCTGAGCGACCATGCTCCAGCACCAGTTGAATGGCATCACGCACAGTTTCATATTCGTTGTAGACCGGAACAATCACTGAAACGGTCAAATCTTGTTTTTCAATCATTAATTTTCTCTACAGAGTATTGAGGTTTCAAAGAACTGGTGATTATACCAGCCGTTAATAACGCTCCAATCGCACCAATGCAACGCTTTCGGTACAATTATCGTACTCTATGCAAATATACAGAAACTTTATTTTTGATATGGATGGCGTGCTGTGGCGCGGGATGGAGCCGATGGAAAAGCTCGCCGATCTGTTTGGGCTGCTGCGCGAGCGTGGCATCGGGCATGTGATGGCGACCAACAATGCGTCGAAAACGCCAGCGCAATACGTTGAGAAGCTGGCAAAGCTAGGTGTGCCTGTCGCAGAGTGGCAGATATTAAGCTCGGCCGAAACCACCGCGACCTATCTCGCCCAAAACTATCCCAAAGGCACGTCAGTCTATGTTGTAGGTGGCGATGGCCTGCATCAAGGCATTCGCAAACATGGTTTACACGTTATCAATCAACAAGGGCAGTTCAACGCAATTCGACAACCAAGTGATATTAAAGGGGAATTGGACGCGGCCGAAATTGTCGTTGTTGGCCTCACCCCATCTGTGACTTACGCTGATCTCGCCGCAGCAACCTACTATGTCAATCAGGGCGCACGCTTTATTGGCAGCAATCCCGATGTGAATTTTCCGAGCGAAATCGGCCGATTGCCCGGCGCAGGCGCACTGATCGCCGTCGTCGAACTCAGCACAGGCGTGACACCGACCATCATTGGCAAGCCCGAACGCTACATTTTTGATGAAGCTGTCCGCCGCCTCAATGCTGACCCTACCACAACAATTATGGTCGGTGACCGCCTCAACACCGACATCGTGGGCGCACACAATGCGGGGCTGCCTTCGCTCCTCGTTCTCTCTGGCATCGCCACCTATGAGGAGGCTACAACAGCTTCCATACAGCCTACACACATCCTCCCGAATATCGCCGCGCTCTACGACGCGCTCCGCAATCAATAGAACGGCTTGTGTTTGTTTTCTCATGACGCAGAATATCCCCCTTTCACTCACGCAGACAGACCAACGGCCGAGTCTCTATGATTTGTCGCTCGAAGAGTTGACTAATTTTGTTAAACAACTCGGTCAACCAAAATACCGCGCTCGGCAAATCTGGGAGTGGCTATATGTCAACTTTGCCCAAACGTTCGATGAGATGACAAATCTACCAAAATCGCTGCGGGCAACGCTAAATCAGTCTGCGACACTCTCTACGCTGACACCCGTCCTTGTTCAACATTCCAGCGATGAGCAAACAGTCAAAAAGCTATTTCAGCTCCCCGACGGTCAGCTAATTGAGACGGTATTGATGGGCTATGACAAACGTCAGACGATCTGCATTAGCACACAGGCGGGCTGTGCGATGAACTGCGTCTTTTGTGCGACGGGACAAATGGGCTTCTATCGTAATCTCAGCGTTGGGGAAATTGTCGCGCAGGTGACGCATTTCGGCCGAGAACTCGCCCACAAAAACAAACACATCACCAACATCGTCATGATGGGCATGGGCGAGCCGCTCCACAACTATAACAATACGATTGCTGCGCTTGATCGTGTTACGGCCGAGAACGGCATCAATCTCGGCGCACGCAAAATCACAATCTCGACCGTCGGCCTCGTCCCTGCCATCCGCAGATATGCCGACGAACAACGCCAAACGCCTCTTGCTATCTCACTCCATGCTGCCACAGATGAAGAACGCGGCAAACTACTCCCTGTCAATCGCCGCTGGAAAATCGCTGATCTCATCGATGCTTGTCACTATTACATTGAGAAAACAGGCCGCCGCCTAACATTTGAATGGGCATTAATCAACGGAGAGAACGATACGATTGAGCAAGCAATTGCGCTTGGAGAACTGCTTACAGGAATGCTCTGCCACGTCAATCTCATCCCCCTCAATCCAACAGGTGGCTTCACTGGCAATCCCTCCTCACGTGAGCGTGTCAACGACTTCCAAGCAAAGCTGGCTGAATACGGCGTGAGCAGCACCGTGCGCGTGCGGCGCGGCATTGACATCCAAGCTGGCTGTGGTCAGCTCCGCGACCGCGCGATTGCCGAAATCTATCAGCACAAAGGCAGCAAAATTGACTTTAGTGAGAAGTAAATTTAGGGCTTTACGGGAACTGTCCAATTATATATACTGCACACACGTTGTTCTTACTTTTGCGATCTATGATTCAGACTGATTATTGAGTTGATATTTACAGGATTAACGTCATGATTTTGATGAGCTTCGTTATCGGATTGGCGGCCGCAGCATTAGCAGCAGTTTTAGTTCCAAAGTTGGTTAAGGAGCAGCTAGATAAGCAGCCAAAACCACAGCCTATTCCTGTACGGAAGAATTGATAAATTTTGTAGTTTAGAAGCTAGGAGAGCGCGGCTCCCATTTGGGACTTTGCCGCGCTTTTTGTGGTTCTATCGAATGCCGCAAAAAGTATGTTACGATAATTGTTCGACGATCTGAGCAATTATTTCATCCCGCACACGCGCAAAGACGGCGAATTTTTCCTCAACTGTTCCCTCTGCATCGGCCGGATCATCAAACGGCACGTGCAATACTTCTCCCTCACGCAGCCAAACAGGGCAATCTTCGGCCGCACTCCCACACACCGTATAGACGCGATCAAACTGAATATCTCGTAGAGCGTCAGGTGTTTTGCTACTCAGTTCGCCGATTGGAACGTTGATCTCTTTCAAGGCGCGAATTGCCAATGGGTGGACGTAGCCAGAGGGGCGTGTGCCGGCCGAGTATGCTTCCCATATTTCGCCTTTCAGATGGTTGACCAACGCCTCACCCATCTGACTGCGACAAGAGTTACCTGTGCAAAGAAACAAAACTTTTCTTTTCATAGCTCAAACATTTAACTCCATAATTATCATGAACAAGGTGACACAAGCTAAGCAAAAAGATAGGATGCCACTCTTCCTTCATACTTCTATCCAAAACGACCTGTAATATAGTCTTCCGTTAAGCTGTTCGCTGGATTGGTGAACAACTGCGCCGTTGTGCCATATTCGAGCAGGTAACCCGTCCGATTGTTATTGACATAGAAAACGGCCGTGTAGTCAGATGCACGTGCCGCCTGCTGCATATTGTGGGTCACAATCGCAATCGTGTACTCTTTCTTTAGCTCTTGCAACAGTTCTTCAATTCGCAGCGTTGCAATTGGGTCGAGGGCGGAACATGGCTCATCCATCAAGATCACATCTGGCTTAATCGCAATCGCCCGCGCAATGCAGAGGCGTTGCTGCTGTCCGCCTGAAAGCGAGAGACCACTTTGCGTCAGCTTGTCTTTGACCTCATCCCACAGAGCCGCGCTTCGTAGCGATTGCTCGACCAATTCATCCATGTTGCCTCTGAAGCCATTGATCTTTGCGCCCCACGCTACGTTGTCGTAAATGCTTTTTGGAAATGGGTTTGGCTTTTGAAAAACCATCCCAATGCGCCGACGCACTTCAACTGGGTCAACATTTTTAGCATAGAGATCTCGGCCGTGATAGAGCAGTTGCCCCTCAACACGCGCAATCGGGATCAAATCGTTCATCCGATTAAACACGCGCAAGACGGTGCTTTTACCACAGCCAGAGGGGCCGATTAAGGCAGTAATTTTATTTTCCGCAATGCTAAGATCAACATCTTTGACCGCATGAAAATCGCCATAATAGACGTTAACGTTACGTGCCTCGAGAACGGTCTTTACATCTGTTTGCTTTAGTTCCATTGCATTCTTAGGCCCATCCCCTTTTCCATTCGCCTGCATTCGCAGATCGGTTCCTTGTCTCACTCTGTGTAATTGTTGCTCTGCCATTTGTAACCTCTATGCTAACTGCTTGCTAAACCGATTCCGCAGTAGAATGGCCGTCGCATTGAGTGTAAGCAATAAAACGAGCAGCACGACGATTGCTGCTGCCGCGATATTTTGAAATTCTGCTTGTGGTCGTGCTGTCCATTCATAAATTTGAATAGGCAGTACGGTGAATTTTGAGAAGGGGCCTGTGGGATCAACCGAAATGGCGGTTGATGCACCGACGACGACGAGTGGGGCTGTTTCACCAATCGCACGCGACATCGACAAAATTGCGCCGGTCAAGATGCCCGGCAGCGCGTTGGGCAACACGTGGTTCCATGTCGTCTGCCACTTTGTTGCACCCAATCCATAGCTCGCTTGGCGTAACGAACTTGGCACGGCGCGAATTGCTTCCTGCGCGTTGATGATGATGATGGGCAAGATGAGTAAACCGAGCGTCAGGCCTGCGGAGAGAATTGTTCGGCCGTTAGGCGCACCCTCTCCAAATGCGTCACCACTTGTGAAAAAGCCTAATGTCCGCACAAAGATAGCGAGACCGAGCATCCCGTAAATAATCGAGGGAACGCCCGCAAGATTAGCGATGTTTGTTTGAATGATTTGGTTAAAGCGGCTCGTTCTGTCTGCATACTCTTCGAGATAGATGGCGGCCCCTACGCCAACAGGGAAAGAGAATGCCATCGTGACAAAGATCACGCCGAGCGTGCCAAGAATAGCGGTGCGAACGCCGGCGATTTCGGCGACGCTTGACTGTGGGTTAGTGACAAACTCACTCGTGAGCCATGAACGGAATTCGACGTGGGCGTTGGGATATTTTTCGGCCGAATACGCCTTAATCTCATCCCCACTCCGCAATGACTCTACAAATGTCCATGTCTCTTGCACACGCGGCTCAACCAGCTCGATGTTGATAAGCTCCAAAACGTTTCCACGCTCGCGCACAGGATCAGAACATCCTTCACGTGGGTCTGGGCGATTACAAATGTTGTCGTACTGCTCTTGCGATAAGAAAACAAGTTGATCTTCAAGGAAACGCCCTTCTAACTCAAGCGCACGACCGCGCTGCGGGCGAATGTTTGACGCAAGCACGGCAATAAGCTCTTGCTTTGGCATAGCGGCAAGCTCTGGTGCGGGATTTGGAACCTCGCGTCCTGTGTTAGTGAAGTAATTGGCGACGAGCGTGGCTGGTTCGACTGTGTTTTCAAGCGCGACATAGCCAAATGTCGAGTTGAGAATGTTATAGAGCAGTGCCAGCAACGCAATGATGGCGATGATGGTGGAGGCGAGAAAGCTGGTGCGTGCTACTGTCCCAAACTGGTGGCGACGCTTGATCTGCTGTGCGAGTGCATCCCCCTCTGGAAAATAGTTTTCGTGGTTGCTCATTACTCGTAGACCTCCTGAAAGCGTGCCACGAGGCGACGACTCATGATATTGAGCAGCAGCGTGATGACAAATAGGAGCAGGCCAATTGCAAAAAGGCTGTTGTAATCGACTGAGTTATAGCTGAGATCGCCACCGCTAATGCGGACAATGTGGCCTGTCATCGTCTCGGCCGAAATAAACGGATTCAACGGCGTTCGGCTCGTCTCTGTTGCCAGTGCGCCCCAATTGTCAAAGTTGCGTGGCCCTGACCCGGCCGCAATCGCCACAACCATCGTTTCCCCGATAGCGCGTGAAATCGCCACGACGAATGCTGCCGTGATTCCCGACAGTGCTGAAGGCAGCACGACCCGTAACGCGGTTTCGAGCCGCGTCGCACCTAAACCATAACTCGCCTGTCGTAGTGAGTTCGGCACAGCGTGGAGCGCATCCTCACTCATTGAACTGACTAGGGGGATGATTAGAATGCCGACGACGATACCGGCCGATGCCGTATTGAAAATGCTGACAACATCTGTGCCAAAGATACCGCGCAACAGCGGAGTCATAAACGTGAGCGCAAAAAACCCGTAGACAACGGTTGGCACCCCCGCCAAAACTTCTAGAATCGGTTTAATGATGGAACGGGCGCGTTGTGACGCATACTCGCTCAGATAAATCGCTGTTGCCAAGCCAAGCGGCAGGGCGACCAACATTGCAATCGTGCTAGTCATCAACGTTGACATGACGAGCGGCCAGATACCAAAATTTCCAATCGCTGGCTGCCACTCTGTTCCAGAGAAAAACGCGCTCAGTGAAACTTCATCTAGTTGGAAAAATAGCAATGCCTCTTTTCCAAGAACATAAACGATTCCAACTGTTGTCAGAATCGAAATTGCACCGCAAAGAAACAGAAAGCCTTGAATGACTGTTTCGCCCGTTCGCTGTTTCTTCTCTAGGTTAATTTCAACTTCTTGACCGCGTGTTGCGGTTATTTCTGCCATAAAATTACTCCTCTTCAGCTTGATTTTGACCCAAAAAGGAGAGGTAGACGCGAAACGCCCAGCCTCTCCTTTTGTTAATCGTCAAAAGTGTCTAGTTGTTTGGTCAAACTGTCAAGTGAATTGCTCTACTGTAATGCGTCTGCCAATTTTTGGATTGCATCATCGAGGTCAGCTTGCCCTGCGGGGAAGTAACCGACATCAACGATTTCTTCATTGACGTTCGTTAGGAAGTAGTTGATAAATGCGCCAACTTGTGGATTGTCTGCGATGATGCCAGCGTCGCTATAGATGTAGAGTGGGCGAGCGAGAGGATATTCGGCCGCATCAACAGACTCTTGGCTTGGCTCAACGCCATCAATTGCCAGTGGCTTTAGCAAGTCGGCATTTTCTTGATAGTATGCGTAGCCGAAGTAGGCAATTGCATACGGGCTGCCATCGACACCTTGCACAAGCACGTTGTCATTTTCTGACAGCTCAAGGTTGTCTGATGCCAGAATTGGCTCTTCATCTTCGTCAAATACTTCTTCAATAAAGTAATCGAATGTGCCGCTGTCGGTTCCGGGGCTAAAGCGTTGGATTGGCTCGTCTGGCCATTCGCTACGAACGTCAGCCCATGTCTCGGCCGTCGAGTAGATCATCGCCAACTCTTCCATTGTCACATCATCAACAAAGTCGTTTGATGCGCTGACAACGACGGCGAGGGCATCGGTGCCGACGCGGAATTCGATGGGTGTTCGGCCGATTTCAGCACACTGCTCAATTTCGCTATCCTTGATTGGACGAGACGCATTGCTGATGTCCGACTCGCCTTCGACACAGAAGCGTTCAAAGCCACCACCTGAGCCGATACTGTCTACTGTAATCTGCCCACCGAAGCCATCATCTTCAAAACGCTCTTTCATGCGCTCTGATAGTGGGAATACCGTTGAGCTACCTGCCACCGCGACGTCACCAGAGAACTCAATGGGGTCAACCGCTGGCAGCATTACGCCTTCTTCCATCATTTCGCCATCGTTCATACTCCCGCCGTGCATAATTGCGTCCATTGCACCCTGCAAATCTGCATCACTAGCGGGGAAGTAACCGACATCACCGATCTCTTCGTTCACGTGTTCAAGGAAGTATTGAACGAATGCTTTGACCTGTGGTTTTTCATCCATGATGCCAGCATCGGTGTACATGTAAAGAGGACGAGCTAGCGGATAGGTCGCGGCATCAACTGATTCCTGATTAGGCTCAACGCCGTCAATTGCCAGTGGCTTTAGTAGGTCGGCATTTTCTTGGAAATAGGCGTAGCCGAAGTAGGCAATTGCATACGGGCTACCATCGACACCTTGCACAAGCACGTTGTCATTTTCTGACAGCTCGAGGTTGTCTGATGCCAGAATTGGCTCTTCATCTTCGTCAAATACTTCTTCGACAAAGTAATCGAATGTACCGCTGTCAGTTCCGGGGCTAAAGCGTTGGATTGGCTCGTCTGGCCATTCGCTACGAATGTCAGCCCATGTCTCGGCCGTCGAGTAGATCATCGCCAACTCTTCCATCGTCACATCATCAACAAAGTCATTGGCTGAACTGACCACAACAGCGAGGGCATCGGTGCCGACGCGCAACTCAATGGGATTGCGGCCGATTTCAGCACACTGCTCAATTTCGCTAGCCTTGATTGGACGAGACGCATTGCTGATGTCCGACTCGCCTTCGACACAGAAGCGTTCAAAGCCACCACCTGAGCCGATACTGTCTACTGTAATCTGCCCACCGAAGCCATCATCTTCAAAACGCTCTTTCATGCGCTCTGACAGTGGGAAAACGGTTGAGCTACCTGCCACCGCGATGTCACCAGAAAACCCGATGGGATCAACCATCGTGTCCTCATCTGACATATCCGCAGGTTCTTCAGTTGGGGCCTCCGCGACCTCTTCTATTGTATCTTCGTCTATATCTGGGGCTTGGGTTGCGATGACAACGGCATCACCTGCTTCCCCACCAGTCGTAGCGGGGTCTGTGTCTGCACCGCACGCGACGACGAGCAATGCAAGCAGGGCAAATAGAACAAATAATCTACTTCGCATGTTTCTCCTCAACTCTTAGAGTTGTGTTCAAGTATTATTCTGCGTAATTTGTGCAGAATTTCACATACGAATAGTAGTTCGCTACAGTTAACAATCTTTTATTGCCGTGTTAAAGTGGAGTTAAGATGTTGTTAACAGCAGGTTAACAATATGGTTATTCAGAGCGACAGGAAATTACTCATCCAATTATTGAGTTTGCTAAAGTTAAAAGCGGTGTTTTTTGGTCGCACTTCGGCAATGACAACCGAGATATTGTCAGGGCCACCATTATGATTGGCCAAGTCGATTAAAATCTCTGTTGCAACTTGTGGGGATTGGTCTGTGACAATTCGGCCGATCTCACGCACGTCTTCAATCGCCTTGTACAGTCCATCTGAGCAAAGCAATATCTTATCCCCCACTTCGAGCGGAATTCTGGGTGAAAGCTCTGGATCGGCCGCTTGGTGTGCCACCATATAGCGCATGAGCCGACCATCAATCGCGTGATCTTGCGTCAACTGTTGAATCGCGCCCTCACGCACAAAGTAGGCGCGACTGTCACCTACATTGGCAATTTGCAAACAATCGTCTTGAATAACGGCCGCGACGAGTGTACTAGCGGCATGTTTGGAGGAAACCTGCTGTTGGGCTTGTTCATTGGCACGCCAGATGGCTTGCAAAAGATGAGTCTCGACATCGTGTGCGAGAATGCCATAAAAACCATCTGCCAGACTTTCGACGACAAATTGACTTGCTTCTCGGCCGCCGATTTGACCACCGACCCCGTCTGCTACCGCCAGCAGAACCCCATTACGGCGCAATTGAGTTACACCAACTTCTGCCAATTCCGGCCTAGCCACAAAAATACTGTCTTGGTTTTCATGTCGGCTCTTACCAACATCGGTAGCCCCCCAAACATCAATTTCAAAAGCTCCCATAATCATATCATCCCATTGAAAATACGTTATTGAAGGTTTGTACGCTTAAGAGGAACAGCTTCCGAAGCAACAATACAACCAGATTTATTATAGACATAAAAAACTTACAAATGGTCTTGTTGATGGTTTTTTTTGTAGTACTTTTGTCAGAAATAGGGTTAAAGGCTTTCCCACTTACCACGCTGTTGCCTTATGCTGGCTTGGTCAACATAGGCAAGCACAACTGAGATATTGTCATGCCCCCCACCTGCATTGGCAAGCCCGATTAGGCGATAGGTTGCTTCTTCAGCATGGTAGTTTTGAATGATATTGAGCAGTGCTGTTTGATCTTTGATCGGCCGAAATAGCCCATCTGAACAAAGCAAAACGCGATCTCCCTTTTCCAACTTAACAGCAGGGTGCATGGTGGGTGAAAAACTGTTAGTCGAAACGAGATAGCGTGTCAGCCGATTGCCAAGCGCATGATCTTCGGTTAAACGTTGCACTTGCCCGTTACGAATGAGATAGGCACGACTGTCACCGACATGCGCGATGTAAAGTTTTCCTGCGTGAATGGTTGCGGCAACGAGCGTAGAAGAAGCATTTTCATGGCGGTTTTTCTCGACGGCAAGCGCATTTGCTTGGATGATAGCCGCTTCAAGACGTTCTTCGGCCGATTGCGCTATCGTCTGATAGTAGGTTTGAGCGAGCGCGTTGATAAGCAGCTCGCTGGCCTCGCGCCCGCCGCGCACGCCACCCACCCCATCTGCAACAGCCATCAAGTGACCGTGCGTCTGGAGGTTTTCGGCCGAAATCCCAATTTTTGGCATGGGTTTGTCTTCACCGAGCAGCGAGAAAAGAATCGCATCCTGATTTTCAGGCCTGCGCCTTCCTCTATCTGTGTGGCCCCAAATGTCATACTGCAATATCATTGAAGTCGATGAAAGCAGAAATGGCTTACAGCTGGCATTACATCACGCTTCGCTGATTTGCAAAGTGAAGTAGAAGATGCTCCCCTTATTTTCTTTGCTCTCCGCCCAGATTTCGCCGCCGTGTACATGAATAAGATGCTTAGCAATGGCGAGGCCTAACCCAGTTCCACCACCAGAAGTACGAACACGATCTATCTTGTAGAAGCGTTCAAAGATACGTGAAAGTGCATGTTTTGGAATGCCAACACCTGTATCTTTGACGCTCACTCGAATAAACTTAGCGTTTGACTTAAGGCGTTCTGCTCGAATCGTCACATTCCCGTCATCGAGCGAAAACTTAATGGCGTTATGTAGTAGATTGGTTAGCACTTGTTCAACACGTCGTGCATCAATCAAAGCAAGTGGCAGGTTTTTTTGTACGCTATACTCAATCGCTAGGTTTTTACGTTGCGCCGAGCTTTGCATTCGGCCGATGACATTCTCAATCACTGTCTCAATTGCGTCCCCCTTCAGTTTGAGCGGCACCCGCCCGGACTCGATCCGCGACAGCTCAAATAGCTCCTGCACCATCTGAGTCAACGCATCGATTTCATGATCTGCACGCGCCAGAAAACGCTTTGCCGCTGGCGGGTCGTCTAGCGCACCATCTTGCAATGTATCGACGACTGCCCGCAGTGAAGCGAGCGGCGTGCGTAATTCATGTGAGATATTGCTAATAAAGTCACGGCGCACTGTTTCAAGCCGATGAACCGATGTCAGATTGTGCAGTAGCACGACACACCCAGCCTGAACGTCCTCTTCAAAGAGCGGCGTGCAATCGACCTGTAGAAAAAGACCCCCATGCACCTCAATGACGTTGTGGTGAGCCTCGCCCGTCTCCATGCAGCGTTGCCATAGTCGAATGATGTCATGATGGCGCACGACTTCGGCGAAAGTTCGGCCGATGACATGCTCGCGTGTTTGTTTGAACAGTGTCAAGGCGGCTAAGTTTGCCATCTGCACATTGCCGAGCGTCGTTGTAATAATGACCCCATCAGCCATCTGGGAGAAGACTGTTTGCAGCCGCTTAAGCTGATGTGTCAATTGGGCTTGCTCAGTTTGCATACTGTCTTGGTAAGCTGCGAGAGTTTGTGAAAGTTGGCCGATGTCCCCCTTGTCATATCGTAGCAGCCAGCTCTCTCTCTCCTCTGCGATCAATGCTTGCAACCGTCGCACCGGGCGTAAGATATTGCGTTCAACATGCCATATCATCCCACCAACCAGCACCAACATGAGCGCGATTGCCCCCCACACCAAGGGTGAATCTGTTGCCACGACTGCCCAAACACCCAAAATGATAATGAGTGTTATCAGCGACAAAAACGGGGATTTCCACATAAACCACAGTAGCCGAGCGTTCCATTTTTACCCCGACGACGAGGATGGAACACTCGGCTACCTATAGATACAGATAATCGGTATTCGGTTCTGACCTACTGGTAGGATGAACACCTCACTTAAATAACTAGAAAAGCCCCCAATCACCTCCAGCCCCTTCTTCCATCATTGATGGATCCCAAAGCTCAGTTCCCATCTCAACAATTGAGCCACCGCCTGTGACAGAATCGGCCGTCAACTTTGTCTGTTGGATTAGCTGTGGCCCGTAAGGGCAAAATGGCGTTGTCAAAATCATGGTGATTTTGGCCTTGTCTTCTTCTGTCCAAGCGACATTGCGGATCAAGCCCAACTCGACGATGTTCAACCCGATTTCAGGGTCGATCACACTGCGTAATGCTTCTAGTACTTCTTCATCTTTTGTGGCAATCATTTTACCAAGACCTCTGGAAGCGCGATTGTTGTCGTGTTTGGCGCATGCCCGTCATGCGGCACAAGCTCAAACTGGCAGCAATCGTCGCCGTTTAGCATACAGCTATGCTGTTCGATTTCGGTTGCTAATACCGCCTGAATGAGCGCGGTATCTAATGTACAAATTTCAGCGTGTTGCTGTCCCATTGTCAAAAATGGGCAGCTATATTCAGTGATGCGATATCCTGCACCGTTGCGTTCCCAACGAGCAAGGAACCCCTCATCAGCGAGCAGGTGCATCAAATAGTTTAAGCGGCTTTCAAAGTCGAGATGCTCAAACTCGTGATGGTGTTCATCAATGATTTTTTGAACAAGCGATTGAAAAAGGTCGTTGACGACTTCGGCCGAAAACCGCTCCTTTAACTCCCCTAACAAGCGATTGCTCAATGCAAAATACTTTTTGGGGAAAAGCTCTTGACCTGCTTCAGTGAGGTGGTAAATGTGGTAGGGTCGGCCGACGCTTCGCCGCACACTTTCCGACTCAATCAGGCCGTCTGCCAATAAACTGTTGACATGATGACGCACTGTGACAGGCGAAACACCAGCTGCTTCCGCCAGCACGTCCACCGTCGCACCGCTGACTGATTTGATTGTTCGCAGGACAATATCCCGTGTTGAGTTTTGTTTCTTACCCATAAATCACATTAGCATGTCCGTCCTAGCAGCACAGATCACGCGGTACACGCTACAATCGCATTATATCAGTCCCTTTTTGTCAGCGTCAATTTATATTATTTTTATCAACTAAATAATAATTATTATGCGCGATATTTGAAGTCGTGCTAAACTCTACTTATACTAAGCCAAAAATTTACAAAAATGTTGTAGGGGTAGCGCACTGTTTACGACTGTCGTTCACTGCCCACTTACCCCTACCTATTGAATCGGAGAAGCATTTCATGACGACCGCGCTTGAAATCAAAAATTTACACGTATCGGTTGCCGACCAACCTATCTTGAAGGGAATCGACCTGACTGTGAAACAGGGTGAAATTCACGCCATCATGGGTCCCAATGGCTCGGGTAAAAGTACATTGGCCTATACATTGGCTGGACATCCATTTTATGAACCAACCGCTGGTGAGGTCATCTTTGACGGTGAAGATTTGCTCGAAATGGAGCCAGATGAGCGTTCACGCGCAGGTATGTTCTTGGCATTCCAGTACCCTGTCGCCGTTCCCGGCGTAACCGTTGCCAACTTTCTGCGTCAAGCCCTCAATGCTCGTGTTCGCGCCGAAAACCCTGATGATAACAAAGGCATCTCGATCCCAAAATTCCGCCGCCTGCTAAAATCAAAAATGGACATGTTGGGCATGGATCATAAATTTGCTGGTCGCTATTTGAATGATGGTTTCAGTGGTGGTGAGAAAAAGCGCAACGAGATTTTGCAGATGGCTGTGCTTGAGCCAAAGATGGCGATCATGGACGAAACGGACAGTGGACTTGACATTGACGCACTGCGTATTGTTGCGGAAGGTGCAAAACGTCTGAGCGAAGAATATGGCATGGGCGTTGTTCTCATCACGCATTATCAGCGTCTGCTCAACCACATCAAGCCAGATTACGTTCACATTTTGATGGACGGCCGATTTGTCGAGCATGGCGGCCCAGAACTCGCGCTCAAGCTAGAAGAGCATGGGTATGATTGGGTGCGCGAAAAGTACAGCACGCTGGAACCAGCATAAAAGATTTATGATTTACGATTGCAGGCTATGACTGGCAAATCGTAAAGCGAGAGGATTTCGACATGGCAGAAGTCATTGAACGCGAACTAACCGAAGAAGAAGTTGTTGCAACGGTCAACACTGACTATGCGTCGAAGTATGGGTTTGCCGACGTAGAGGATTACGTTTACAAAGCTGAAAAAGGGCTGGATGAGAATGTGATTCGCCATATTTCGATGTCGAAAGGTGAGCCAGAATGGATGCTCGATATTCGTTTGAAGGCTTATGAGCATTTTTTGAGTCGGCCGATGCCAGAATGGGGCGCAGACCTCAGCACCATCGACTTTGACGACATTTACTACTATATCAAACCGAGTGAGCGCGAAGAGGACAACTGGGAAGACGTTCCCAGCTATATAAAAGACACTTTCAATAAACTCGGTATTCCCGAAGCGGAACAAAAATATCTTTCTGGTGTAGCGGCTCAATATGAATCGGAAGTGATATATCACAACATCAAAAAAGAGCTAGAAGACAAAGGCGTGATCTTTTTGGGCATGGATGAGGGGTTAAAGCAGCATCCCGACATTGTACAAGAGTACTTTGCCTCTGTCATTCCCTACACTGACAATAAGTTTGCCGCTTTGAATACGGCCGTTTGGTCAGGCGGTAGCTTCATTTATGTGCCACCCGGAGTCAGCATCGAAATGCCGTTGCAAGCGTACTTCCGCATCAACGCGAAGAATGTCGGGCAGTTTGAGCGGACGCTGATTATCGTCGATGAAGGCGCATATGTGCATTACGTTGAAGGCTGTACCGCCCCGATCTACTCAGAAGATTCACTGCATAGTGCAGTCGTCGAGATTTTCGTCAAGAAAGGCGGCCGTTGCCGTTATACGACCGTTCAGAACTGGTCGAACAATGTTTACAATCTCGTAACGAAACGCGCCGTTGCGGAAGAAAACGCGACGATGGAATGGATCGATGGCAACTTGGGATGCTTGGTGGAAGGGTCTACTGTGACGACTCCGCAGGGAATTCGGCCGATTCAAGACCTCACGCCCGGCGATCAAGTTCTCTCCTACGACGAAGCCAGCGGAGAATTGTGTTTCCGCACCGTTGTTGCCAAGCGTTTTTCGGGCTACCAACCCGTTCACACGGTCAATATCGGAGAACGACGACTGCAAGTGACGGCAAATCACCCGTTCTACTCCTACACTTACGATCCCTCTGCACCGAAAAAATTAGGTCGGTACAATTTGGCCTATGTGCGTGCCGATCATTTGGAAGAGGCGATCATTCCACGCACCGCCATCGACTACGGCGAGCCACATCTCCTGCAACAGCCAGCATTAGAGACGACCTATGAAACAGCTAACCAATACGCCACTGGTTTGACTGCAACTCGTTCACGACTTGCCCGCCTCCAGACAGACGAGTACACGACGAATGATTTGATGTGGTTATTTGGCTACTGGGTCGGCGATGGTAACATTGAGGTACAAGCAGGTCAGACAGAAGGTGTCATGCGTTGGGCAAAAGTTGGTTTCTCGACACCCACGCAAAACCGCGCTCGGCCGCAACTGATGGAAACGATGGCGGCTGTCATCGATGCCCCATACGTTGAGCGCAAAGATAATGTCCATATTGCATGGCACAGCACAGAGTTGGCTGAATTCTTCCAACTCAATGGTTTCACTGGTAATGCTTACAGCAAGCGTGTACCAACTTGGGTGAAATCTCTGCCTGAGTCTCAGCGTCTCGCGTTTATCGCAGGCTATCTCGATGCAGATGGGACAACAAGAGACCGTTATTTCAGCTTAAAATCGGTCAATCGTCCCTTGTTGCAAGATGTCGCTGAACTGTTGGTGACACTGGGGATTACACCACGTCTGTACACTGAGTTTGATGAACCACGTGAAGTTGAAATTATGGGGGTCAAGGCGATTGCGCGTGGCTCACATCGTCTTAGCTTCTTCATTGATGATCGGTTCTTCCCATACATTAGCGATGATTTGCGTGCGCGTGCGGAGAGCTTTCCTGAACCAAAATTGCAGATGCGGCGGAAGATCGGCCGCTCTAGCATTACACTTGGCAATGATGTCGAAATTATGCCTGTAGAGGTGTCGGAGGCATCGGCCGAACCACAACCAACATGGGATATCGAGGTTGAAGGCACAGGCAACTTTGTTTCGCAAGGGTTCATCGTTCATAATTCAAAGATCACAATGAAGTACCCCGCCGTTCATTTGCGCGGTAAGGGCGCACACGGTGAAATTTTGTCAATTGCATTTGCTGGCAATAGTCAACACCAAGATGCGGGTGGCAAGGTCGTTCACGAGGTTGGTGACACCACAAGCCGTATTATCTCAAAGTCGATCTGTAAGGATGGCGGCCGTTCGAGCTATCGTGGATTGCTCAAAGTGCATGATGGCGCGGACAACGTCAAGTCAAACGTCGTTTGTGACGCATTGCTCTTAGACGAGGATAGCCGCTCAGATACCTATCCCTACATCGAGATCGAAGACCAAGATGTGACGATTGGACATGAAGCCTCTGTCAGCAAGGTCGGCGAAGAGCAGTTGTTCTATCTCATGTCTCGCGGTATTGGCGAAGAGATGGCGAACACGCTGATCGTCAACGGCTTTATCGAGCCGCTCGTCAAAGAGTTGCCTATGGAGTACGCGATTGAGATGAACCGCCTGATTCAGCTTCAGATGGAAGGATCAATTGGTTAAGTAGAATTGGTATCATTGCTGCGATGTGGGAAGTTAAGTATACCGATGAGTTTGGAGAATGGTGGGATACTCTTTCAGTGGGTGAGCAGCAGGCCATTAGTAGAGGTGTTGGGCGGATAATCGACAAAGGTATTGCCCTTGGTTATCCGCATTCATCAAAGGTCGTTGGTTCTCGTCACTCTCACATGCGTGAATTGCGTGTGCAATACAAAGGCGATCCTTATCGGATCATGTATGCTTTTGATCCAAGACGCAGCGTTATTTTGTTGATAGGCGGTAATAAGCGTGGCGTTGAGCGTTGGTATGATATTTTTATTGCTGTTGCCGATTCACTCTATGATGTTTATCTGCAAGAGCTTAAAGATGAGGGAATAATTTGATGGCTGGACATCATCCATGGTCAAAAATTGTTCGGAAAATGCCCCCAGAGCAGCGAGCAGAGTTAGAACGCCGCACGGACGAAATTCTCACACAGCCAGAGCCTCAAGCATATTCGCTTGGCGATGCTGCTATGCACGATATGTTGCAAACTCTTGTGATAGAAGTGGAGAAAATCCTATGCGAGCTTGGAGAACTCCGTTCAGAAAATGCACAGCTTTTAGAGAAGGTTTCAACACTTGAAATGTTGGTTGATGAGCGTGAGCTACAGCCGATGTAAAAATTATGTCCTTTACAAAAGAACAAGTAACAGAACTCTCAAATCACCTCAACGAACCCGATTGGATGCGGGATTTTCGTTTGAATGCGTTTGAGGTATACGAACAAACGCCCATTCCGACAACGGAAGAAGAGGCTTGGCGACGCACAAATTTGCGCCGCTTTCGGCCGAAAAATTTCGCTCCCTCGGTCAATGGTGAGGCAAATTTAGACGCTGATGCCCCAGACTATCTGGCGGCACAATTAACGGAAGATGCGGCTGGTGGCCTGCTGATGCAGATCGACGGCGAGGTACAGCGTTTCGAGGTCAGCGACGAGCTGAAGGAGAAAGGTGTCATCTTTGCCGATATGAGTGCCGCCGTGCGTGAGCATCCAGAACTGGTACAGAAATACTTCATGACAGATGGCGTGCCAGTGACAGATGGCAAATTTGCCGCCATGCACGGCGCATTTTGGCGTGGTGGATTGTTTGTCTATGTGCCAAAGAACGTCAATGCGGGTGCGCTACACAGTGCGCTTTGGTCGGTCAATGGCAAGACGTTCACGCACACGCTGATCGTGCTAGAAGAAGGTGCTGAAGCGATTATTGTGGATGAGTATGGCTCTAACACTGAAGGTAACGCGATGCACAACGGTGTCGTTGAACTGCTCGTCGGTGACAATGCCAATCTGACCTACGTTTCGCTGCAAGATTTTGACAAAAATATGTGGCTGTTTACGCATGAGCGTGGGCGCGTCGGCCGAGATGCCAAACTCCAGTGGGTAACCAGCCTGATGGGGACACGCCTGACCAAGGCATTTCAGACAATTGAGTTGGATAAACCGGGTGCGTATGCTCAGATGTCGGGACTGTTCTTTACCGATGGTCGTCAGCATTTCGATCTGGATACACAGCAGAATCATAATGCGGCCGATACTAACTCTGACCTCCTCTACAAAGGCGCACTCAAAGGCCATTCACGCACCGTTTGGCAAGGGATGATCAAAGCCCTGCCCGATTCACAGCGCATTGACGGCTTGCAGACAAACCGCAACCTGATTCTCGACCGCAACGCCCGCGCAGATAGCATTCCGGGCTTGGAAATCGAGGCAGATGATGTTGCTTGTACACATGCTAGCACGATTGGCAAACTGGAAGAAACGGAAATTTTCTATCTGATGAGTCGTGGCATCGAGCGCAAAATTGCCGAGCAGATTATGGTTGAAGGGTTCTTCGACCCGATTATGCAACGCATTCCATTTGAAGGTGTGCGTCAGCGAATTTCGGAGCGAATTCTCGAAAAGGCGCAGGCGTAATGATGGCACGCATGACAATAGCAAATGGGTTGGCGGCGGTAGAATCGGCCGAGCAACCCTTCGCCGTACTCTTCAAACATGGAACGCTCGAAGTCGAGCTTTACAAGCCTGATAAGATCGACAGACAGCAACCTCATACCCGCGACGAGCTTTATGTCATCGCTTCTGGCTCTGGCACGTTCCTAAACGATGGCGAACGGCAGCCTGTTGAAGTTGGCGAGGTGCTATTTGTCCCTGCTGGTGTTGTCCATCGCTTTGAAGATTTTACAGATGATTTTGCCACATGGGTCTTTTTCTACGGCCCCGAAGGTGGTGAGCAGCCGTGAGAATGCAACATGTAGAAGCGTACTGTTGTTGTTTCCCTGCAAAAGGGTAACTGCTGGCTGTTTAGTATAAGAAATTTTAACAGACGGTGGTTGCCATGAGGTAACCACCGTTTTTATTTGGAAACGCTGTCATAATGACAGCATTGATAGGAGAGAGTAATGTCTGATAAAGGCTATGCACACCCCGAAGTACTCGTCAGCACTGACTGGGTTGCTGAACACTTGAACGATGAGAGCGTGAGACTGGTTGAATCAAATGAGGATGTTTTGCTCTATAGCACGGGGCATATCCCTAATGCCGTTAACATTGACTGGCAGCAAGATTTGAATGATGCAGTGCGCCGCGACTATTTGAGCGCAGAGCAATTTGCAGAACTGTGCGCGAAGAATGGTATCAGCAACGATACGACGGTTGTGTTCTACGGTGATAAACATAACTGGTGGGCGACCTATGCGCTGTGGGTATTCAAGCTGTTCGGACATGAAGATTGTCGCATTATGGATGGCGGACGGGCGAAATGGTCGGCCGAAGAGCGCGAAATGACGCGCGAAGTCCCTTCATTTGATCGCGCAGAGTATACACCCAACGCCCGCGCTGACTACAAAATCCGCGCTTTCCGCGACCAGGTTTTAGAGCACGTCAAGGCGGGGCAACCATTGGTTGATGTTCGCAGCCCACAAGAGTTTAGCGGCGAATTGCTACACATGCCCGGCTCACCGCAGGAAGGTGCGTTACGTGGCGGTCATATCAAAGGTGCAGCAAATGTCCCATGGTCACGCGCAGCGAATGCGGATAGCACTTTCAAAAATGCCGATGATTTGCGAGCGATTTACGAAGGTGAGAAAGGGTTAAAATCGAGTGATTCGGTCGTTGCGTATTGCCGCATCGGGGAGCGCAGCTCACATACGTGGTTTGTGTTGAACTACCTACTTGGCTATCCGTCAGTGCGTAACTATGATGGATCGTGGACAGAGTGGGGGAATTTGGTTGGGGTTCCGATTGAGAATCCTTCGGCCGCATAATCACAACAAGCGCCACGCTTGAATAAATTGAACAAAAGCTCTTCTATCCGAGGAGCTTTTTTTGTTCTGTCAGCTTGTTATGTGTTGTATCGGCGATCATGCGGCCGATACTCAGCCCCGCCGTCGCCCCTCCATTTGCCACACTCAATACATGAAACGTGCGCGGCGTTTCCGCAAAAACAAAGTCATTGATAAATGTGCCATCTTCGCGTAGAGCAAAGCCCTGTGTGCTAGCAGGTGCGCGTTGTAGATCATGTTTGGTTATGGCGGGAACGAGACGTTGGAGTGTAAGGGCGAAGAGATCGCGGCTAAAGGAGCGGCGTTGTTCCCAGAGCGCGGTTTGAAAATGACGGCGCGTCAACTTACGCACGGCGGGGGAGAGGAGATTTTCGGCCGATGTCCGCAGACTAATTTGCCCTTTGCGTCGCTGTTCTCGTCCACCAGCCATAACTGCATTTGTTCCAGCAAAGACCGTGCCATCCTGTGTGCGCGTCAACCCAATGCCGTTAAATGGTAAAGTGAGATCGGTCGATGGCAAAATGATACTGTGGCACAGATAGGCAGCATGTGGTTTCAGTGTGAACCCTTCACCGCGAAATGGCACAATTGTTTCTAAGGTTATAACATCCATTTTAGCTGCTAATCGATCTGCGTAGAGACCGGCCGCATTCACCACGTGTTTTGTAACCCACGTCTCTTTTTTAGTCTGTACGATGACACCCTCATCGCGCTCTTGTAAACCGAGAACGCGCTGATTCGTTAAAATGCGTCCACCGTTCATCTCAAAGCGTAGCGCAAAACGACGAGTCACTTCCTGCGGACTGAAAATACCACTATCTGAGAATAAAAGTCCTGCCGTTCCACTGGCGTGAGGTTCGATAGCGCGAACATCTGTAACCCATTCTGTAGAGACCCCTCCTGCCACTGCGCGTCTTTGCACTTCGCGTAGCGAAGATAAATCCTCTGCATCTGCTGCTATATAAAGCAGCGAACGATCCACAATTTTAATTTTTTCCCGCTCACAAAAATCGCGCAATAGGCGCATCCCATAGCGTAGATGATAAGCTGCATGAGTGTTGGCTTCAAAGCGTGCGCCGAGTTCGATCATGCTCCAATTCTGTCTCGACTGATGTTGGGCGATGTCAGGCTCTTTTTCGAGCAGAATGATCTTCTGTTGGGGTATTTGGCTGGCGTAATAGGCGGTGGCGAGGCCAATGATGCCGCCACCGATGATGATGAGATCGGCCGATTGCATTACAAAGATTGTCGTCGTTTTGTCGCGTGTACAAATTTTTCAGATAGTTCTAAAGTCATCACGACCATAAATTCACCTCACGCACAGTATAGCACACGCCATTTGGCGAGCGCGATTTTTCTGCGCTTAAGTAGCTCATCAGATGAAGCAGCAAAAATCCTAGAGCTGTCAAAGACTGACCTCATCAACAGTAAAATCCCGCGTAAATTTACCGCACCCCACTACGCGATAGCCCCACCGTTTGTTATACTGATTTTTCATCCATAAGTCGCGGATGAGCTAATTTATATTGCACAGATAGACCGTGCTTCAGTAGAACACGGAGAATGGACAAATGAAGAATTTAGTTGGCTCTTTTCTAATCGTACTTGTCGTGATTTTAGGATGGCGTGGTGCATTTTCGGCCGAACCCTCCATTTTGACCTTTAGTAATCAACAGCCTATGTTGACAGAGATGACTGCCCTGATTGCCGAAACGGAGTTAACAGAGCTTCTCGATCAGCACGGGCCTTTTACACTGATTGCACCAAGTGATGCCGCGTTTTCAGCGGCTGAAGCACGACTGGCTACCCTCGATGCAATGCAAAAGCGACAACTTGTTTTGTATCACGTTGTGCATGGTGCGGTTCATTCGGCCAATCTGTCTAACTACACGCTTCTTGGAACCGCACTGGGGCAACCGATTCAAGTGATCGACCTAAATGGCACAGCTTCATTTAATGGCAAAGCGACGTTTGTAGAGACTGAACAAGTTGGTGCAAATGGCGTGTTGCACGTGGTTGATGCTGTCCTGTTTCCTGATGATGTGCCAGTCGTTGACATGCCCCCCACCGCCGCTGTCCCCAGCTCGCCAACGCCTACCACCGTTGCAACACCTGAACCAATCACGAGCAGCGATTTGTTCCTAGATTATGAAGGGCCGCGTGCAGAGCCGCGCGTTTTATTTGAATTGGGTCATGTTGAGGAGCCGATTGGAATCGGGCCAGCAGCACGGATTTGGGATTCGGCCGAGTTCGCCGTTTCTGTCAACACCATCTATACGGCCGTTCACGCCACACAAAAGCTCTTGCCAAAACTCAGTGGGGGGGCAACAGGTGCTTGCGAGGCTTACTTCAATAACTATTTACTCGTCGCGCTGGCTCCTAAATTTTCCAACATACCGAATAGTGCTTGGATAAACGTGGCACAATATGAATCGGCCGTTACCATTTATTTGGATCGCAACCGACCCTTGATTCACTACTGTCTCAATGGCGGAACGTTTAGCCAGTTTAGCTACAATTTAGCTTGGCTGGGTGTCAATGATACGTTGCCGACGCTGAACAGGTTGCAACAGGCTGTCGGGACAGTCGATACGCAAGCAAACTTCGCACTCATGCAAAAAGCGTTACGCCCCCTTGTCAACCACGCGCACCGTTCCTTCTTGCAAATGCAGCCATAACCCCGCGTTTCCTAAACGCTCACTTCACGCCCGTTGTCTTTTCAAACGCAACGGGTATGATGTGATCCACATCACATGTAGTGGAGAGATCGGATGCAAAGTTTTAAGGATTTTGTGGGAAAGATGCGACGTTATTGGCTTATTGCTTTGATTGTAATGGGTGTTGTTGCTATTGTGTCAATCTACACTTATCAGCCAGCGCAGACCGTTTATCGTATTGAAACAAACTATCTGGTTAGCCATGATCCGCTGGACTCAACGTTGGACGTTGAAGAGGAGCGATATTATCATTGGGTCATGTCCGAATATGTCACATACAGCCTGTCTGATTGGATACAAGGGACTGATTTTGCAGAACGGGTCAGCGAGCGAATTTCAGCCGATTACGGTGCAGATATGGAGATTGACCAAGTAAGTGGCGCAGTTAGCTCAGGTGCAATTCGTAGCCGTCTCATTGTTGCCTATGCCAGCCTAGACAAAGAGGAGGCGGAATTGGTCGCCGCTGCTGGATATGCAGAACTGCTCGACGTAGATAATGAAGGGTTAGATGTGCCTCAATTTCAACTGTCAAAACCGCGTGTTCGGCCGCTTGACCCCGAATTTTCTGTTCAGGAAATCAATCCAACTCTCAGCCAAATTTTTGCACTCCCTATACGGATCGCGGGGTCACTCCTCTCAGGGCTTCTCGCAGCTGTTTTTCTCGCTTTCCGTGATCCAATCATTGACAGTCGTCACAGTTTACGCCTCTTAAACCTCCCCGTACTAGGCGAAATACCTAGCACATAACCATGTTTTACAAAGCTGCTTTTACTGAACTCCGCGTTTACATCGACATCGTGCGTCGTCGTCGGCCAATGATCCTTATTCCTATCGTTATTGTCGTGTTGGTTTCGATCCTCACCTTTAACCAGCCCTTGACTATCTATCAGTCATCCGTCAAATATATCGTCGGGCAAGAGCCTGCCCCCGATACCTTTACAGAAGAGCAGGCACGCAATTGGTCATGGATCGTTTCTCAGTATGTGGTCAATGGTGTCAAAGGTTGGACGGAAGGGACTGATTTCTCAGGGCGCATCTCGGATCGGCTTGAAGTAGACCATCCACAACTCTATGAAGAATTTGACCTAGATACGCGAGAGGTCGAGAAAATTGTTTCCTCTGGCACAATTCGCAGCGAGTTAACTGTCGTCGTTCGCCACTTTGACGAGGAAGTTGTTGAGACAATTGCCAATATAGCGACAGAGGTGCTGCGAGAGAACGACCTCGTGATTCCTCAATTACGAAATACACCCGCACGTGTTGTCCCAATTGACCGTGTGCTTGTAGAGGAATTCAAACCAGAACTGTCTGTCTATATAGGCGATCTCCCATTACGGATATTTGTTGCTATTGCGGCTGGAGTCGGTCTAGCTCTACTTGTCGAATATCTTGACCCCAAAGTGCGTTCAGCGGCACAAATTGAGCGAATGAGCTTAGTAATGTTGGGCGAGATTCCAACCGAATAAAAATTGGTGAAACATCATTTCTGTTAGGGCGAGAAGTTCTCTTCTTGCTTAAGTTGCAGTCTTATTTGTACTGTCGAGTTTGTCTCAACTCGCCCTAATTCACTAAGGACTTCCCCAACCAGCCAGATGACTTTGTTATCAGCAACGACCAATGGCCAATTTTCGCGGACTCGTTGCGGGATTTTGCGGTCGATCATGATGCGTTTGAGCTTGGCAGAGCCACTTGCGCCAAATGGATGTACTCGTTCGCCAGAACGTCGGCCGCGCACCACCAAGTTCTCCAAATATGGAATATGGACGATATTGGAAGTGCTAGATTCTTGATAGGGGTTTACTGCCTGAACGATTTCGGCCGATAGCCACCATCCTGCACCCAATTCAACCTCGCCCGGCACGGGCAACGCAACTTCCCCCTTAATCTGTGGTACATCCAACGGTCGCTCAACCCCTCGCCTGCTAATCAACAATCGCGTATATCCGACGGTTAACTGCCAGCCATTGGGTAATGCCACCCGCTTGCCAACCTGCCCATTTTCCGCAACGTTTCTTGCCACCTCAACGGTGGTAAATCCTATCTCTATCAATGTTTCATCCAACGTGTGTAGAGCATACCGCAACGTGCGACGGCGCAACCCCAAAGGCAGCGCACGCCATGCCACGAGGTCGAATTCAAGCCAATTTTTACCTGAGTCAATTAGCAGAGTAGCACAGCTCTTTTCCGTGAGGGTGTGGAGGAGGGCAGAATCGGCCGAACTCACCGCTGCCAATTGCAGCAACCGTCTGCGAACTTGCGGCGTATATTCCTCTAAAATCGGCAGCAACTCGTGACGCACCCGGTTACGAAAGTAGCGTCTCTCTAGGTTGGTTGGGTCTTCGACAAACTGAATGTTATTTTGTTGACAATAACGAACGATTTCAGCACGTGGTAGGGTGAGGAGCGGCCGATACAATTTCTGCTCCAAATCTATACCGTATGGCACAGCACTGACCGCCGCCATCCCGCTCAATCCGTCGCTCCCTGTCCCACGCAAAATGTTCATCAGCACAGTTTCTACCTGATCGTCGGCGTGATGTGCCGTCACAATGACCTCCACACCTTGCTCTTGGGCAACTTCTGAAAGGATACGGTAGCGTTCGCGCCGTGCGGTTTCTTCACTGTCTGATTGAAGGGAGAGCTTTTTGATGATACACGGGATGTCCCAGTTGGCGCAGATTTGTTTAACGTAGCGGGCATCTTCGGCCGAGTTCTCGCGCAACCCGTGATCCACATGCACGGCAATCAAATGTGCCTGCGTTATATTTCTCAGCCCATGTAGCAACGCCAGTGAATCCATTCCCCCAGAAACCCCAACAATTAGTTTTTGCCCACCCAACCCATATTGCCGCACAAATTCCGCAACTATTTTATCCAGCATCATCTGATCATTCCTCAAATTTTGTCATCATTGGAAACAAAAAGAGGCTCAACAAAGAGCCTCTTCTTATAGGGCGGGTGGGATTCGAACCCACACGAGCTATGCTCGGCGGATTTTAAGTCCGCTGCGTCTGCCGTTCCGCCACCGCCCCAAATTGTGAATATAGGATATTCTACCTAAATTGAACGCAAATTTACAGTAATTGGTTGATGTTTAGCTAGAATGTAAACAGATTGATGGATTATGGAGCTATGAACGACTATCTACTAGCAGAAGACGACAGCGATATACAGAACTTAGTGCGAATTGGGCTACGTATTAACGGTTTAAGCGCACACATTGTCAACGACGGTCAAGCCGCCCTTGATGCCGCTAGCCAACACGCATTTTCACTGATTATGCTTGATCGCCACATGCCACAGATGGATGGCATGGTCGCGGCCGAACAGATTCGTAGTACCGTATTAAACGCGAATACACCGATCCTTTTTCTCTCAGGTGACAGCTTTGACACAAACAACATGGAAAATTGTTATTTGTTGCAAAAGCCGTTCACCGTTGGGGAATTGGTTCGACGTATTCGCGCTCTCACGTAACGACACCAGCAAAATTTCGGCCGTCTAGCCCGCCAACATCAAATCCTCTGGGTCTTCGATCAACTCTTTGACGCGATAGAGGAAGCGCACGGCGGTGTTGCCATCCACGATGCGATGATCGTAGCTCATGGCGAGGTACATGATCGGCCGAACGACCACTTCACCATCCACCACTACAGGCCGCTGCACAATGTTGTGCATTCCCAAAATGCCTACCTGTGGCGAATTCAAGATTGGGGTTGACAACATTGACCCAAATACACCCCCGTTCGTGATGGTGAACGTGCCTCCCATCATGTCCGCAATTTCAAGTTTGCCATCACGCGCTGCTTTGCCAAGTTCGCGGATTTTCTTTTCGATTTCCGCAAATGAAAGCTGATCGGCATTCCGCACAACTGGCACAACCAGCCCTTCCTCAACGCCGACCGCAATCCCGATGTCATAGTACTTTTTCAGCACCATCTGATCGCCATCAATTTCTGCGTTGAGTCGTGGATGTTCTTTCAATGCCACAACGGTCGCTTTGACAAAGAAAGACATGAAGCCCAAGCGCGTGCCGAACTTCTCCTCGAACCACGCTTTGCGGCGCGTGCGAAGCTCCATCACGCTGTGCATGTCCACCTCTTGGAAGGTGGTCAGCATAGCGGCTGTCTGCTGTGCTTGCACTAGATTTTTAGCAATCGTGCGACGACGACGAGACATCTTAATGCGTTCTTCGCGTGCCTGATTGCCGAAAATTTCAGCGAGCGCTGAGGTAGCAGAGCTATCGCGTTGTGGCTTGGCAACTGCTTCGGCCGATGGCGAAGCCACCGCAATGGGGGACGCTGTTTTCGGCTCTGGTTTCCCAGTGACATCTGATTTCATGACCTTGCCGCCGCGACCGCTTCCACTAATGTTAGCCAGATCAATGCCTTGCTCGGCCGCAATCCGTCGCGCCACTGGCGACGCGATGGAACGCGAAGATTCCGTAATCGTCACGCGCTTGGGAGATTCAACCGTCTCACCTGTATTTTTTGAGTGTGACTCCTCTGCCGCATCTCCCGACTCATTAATCACAGCCAATGTCTCACCAATCTCGACATCTTCGTCAGTCGCTTTCAAAATGTCACTGACTGTGCCAGCAACATCGGCCGTTACCTCCAAATCAACCTTGTCTGTCTGCAATTCAACCAACAGATCGCCAATGTTCACAACATCGCCAACCTTTACATTCCAATCTCCGACGGTCGCCTCGACCACCGATTCACCCAGTGCGGGTACAACTACGTTTGTTGCCATTATTGTTTGCTCCAAATCCGTAAACAGCCATCTATGAACAAAATGCTCTTGGATATCGTTCACTGATACGCTTGTAAAATGATATTTTCTTGATTGACTTTATGCCATGACATTGAGCCTTCGGCCGGGCTGGCGCGATGGGGGCGGCCGATGTAGCGCAACGGCAACCCGTTCAACACTTCATCAATCAGCGGCTTCGCATAGTACCATGCCCCCGTGTTGCGCGGCTCCTCTTGCATCCAGACGATCTCTTCCAAATTTGGGTAGAGCGACATCACTTCCGCAATTTGTTCGAGCGGGAAGCGATAGAGTTGCTCAACGCGCACAAAAGCGACGTGCGGCTCTTCGGGGCGATGATCGCTTATCATCGCATCAACATAAACTTTGCCGCTACACAAAACGAGTCGCTTAATTTGCTCACGTCGATTGCCTACGGTTGGATCATCAATCACGGGCATAAAATAGCCATTTGCCAACTGGTCAAATGACGACTTTGCCAGCGGATGGCGCAGCAGGCTCTTTGGTGACATGACAATGAGCGGGCGCGGGTCTGCTTCCAAGTGTAACTTGTGTCGCCGCAACAAATGGTAATATTGTGCTGCTGTCGTTGGGTTGACGATTCGCATATTGCGATCGGCCGCCATTTGCAGCCAACGTTCGAGGCGTGCCGTCGAATGGTCAGGCCCTTGCCCCTCATACCCGTGTGGCAATAACAAAACGAGCGGGGCGTGATGGTTCCATTTTGCATTCCCGCTCACAATATATTCGTCGATAATCGGCTGCGCCCCGTTGACAAAATCGCCAAACTGCCCTTCCCACAGCACCATGCTGTGCGGTTTCTCAAGCGCATAACCATATTCAAAGCCAACGGCGGCATTTTCGCTCAAAGCCGAATTGCGAGCTTCAAACGTCGCTTTAGCATCTTCAAACTGTTGTAACGGGATGTAGCGGCTACCATCTTGCATGTTACGAAGCACAGCATGACGATGGCTAAATGTGCCGCGTTCGACATCTTCGCCCGTGATGCGGATAGGCGTTCCTTCTGCCAAAATAGTTGCAAAGGCGAGCGACTCAGCGTGTCCCCAGTCGATGCTTTCATCATGTAGATCGTTGACTTTAGCTCTTCGGCCGAGAACGCGCTTTAATCCCCTCTGCACCTCAAACCCATCAGGCAGTTGCAAAAGCTCCTCATTGTAACGTTGGAGCGTTTCGATAGGAACTTGTGTCTCCCACATACGATACTCATGCACACTGGCCTTAAACTCTGGCGGTGGCACGGGCTTCAGTTCCAAATTCTCAAGCACCTCAGTCATTTCTGCAAAGTGGTCCGAAACCATCTGCTCTGCTTCTTCAAGCGTAATCACACCACGCTCGACCAATTGATCGGCAAACCGTTTGCGGACGGTTGGGTGAGCGTCGATCTGCCCATACATGATCGGCTGGGTCATGCGTGGCTCATCCCCCTCGTTATGCCCATAGCGACGATAGCCAACGAGGTCGATCAGAAAATCTTTCTCGAACTCTGTCTGATAAGCCATCGCAAATCGCGCAACTTCGATACAAGCTAGGACATCATCTGCATTGACGTGGATAATCGGGATTTCAAACCCCTTGGCAAGATCGCTGGCGTAAAGCGTGCTGCGCGACTCCTCATTGTCTGTTGTGAAGCCAATTTGATTGTTGGCGATGATATGAATCGTTCCACCCGTGCGCCAGCCGGGTAGGCGGCTGAGATTAAGCGTTTCGGGAACAATGCCTTGCCCGGCAAACGCCGCATCGCCATGGATTAAAATGGGTAGTACAGCGAGTGGGTCAAACTTAACCTGACCGCGATGATCGGTAATGGAGCCGGCCGCCCGTGTCATCCCTTCAATGACGGGATTGACTAACTCAAGATGACTGGGGTTATCCGCCATTGCGACAGTGAGTTCAACTTTGCCCTTAATTTTGCGCTTATAGCCGTAGTGATATTTGACATCGCCTGTATAGTCATCACCGTGTAGGACATACGCATCTTTGAACTCAGCCAACAGTTCAGCATAAGGCTTTTGCATTGTGTGGGCTAAGACGTTCAGCCGTCCACGATGCGCCATACCGATCAAAATATCGTAGATGTCCTGCTCGGCCGCCCGCTGCAAAATCTCCTCTAGCAATGGAACCATCACGTCTAACCCTTCAATCGAAAAGCGTTTTTTGCCTTGAAAGGTGGTGTGCAGAAACTGCTCAAATCCTTCAGTGCGGGTTAACAGTTGCAGTAACTCGCGCTCATCAACAGGCATGTTGTCGGGATGATAGCGGCGCGATTCGGCCGCCTCTCGCAACCATTCTCGCTCCTTCGCGTCATAAATATGCGCCACGTCGAACCCAATCGAACCCATATAAACGCGCTTTAGTTCTGCCAAAGCCTGTGACGCATTGTTGGTGCGCTCTGCAATCGGTGCGCCGATGATGTCGCTGGGCAGAGAGGCAAAATCACCCGACAACAACGCATCAATATCTAAAACGCGATTTTTTGTGCGTGCTGTGCCGAGCGGGTCTATCTTTGCGCCGAGATGCCCAAAGTCACGAATTTTTTGGGCGGCGTTGGCGACATCGGCCGAGCGTGTATCTGCCCTAAACGACACTTGTGCAGACGCTTCCTGACCATGGACAGAGGCACCATTCTCGCTCGGTGCCCAATTTTCAAATAATGTGCGCGTGCTTTGCGAAACGGATGTTGGGTCAGCTTCATACTGTTCATAAAGCTCCCACATATATCCCGCATTTACACCGTGAAATAGTTCATTGATGTGCATAGAACAATCAACGACAGCGAGTTTCATTGTTTCTAAATTCGTTGCCGCCTTCTTAAACAGAATACCTGTTTGATATATTTTGACATTTACAATCTACAAGATCGAGCGGGAATTATAGCGTCGTTTTGTGCAATACTCATTTGAGACACGCCAAATAGCCTGAAATTACCATGCTGGTCGAAGCTTACAATGGCAGCGAGAATGAAAAAATCGTACCAGCACCATCTGGATTATTTTCAAACCAAATCTGTCCATTGTGTGCCTCAACAATCGCTTTTGTCAAAAACAAACCAAGCCCCGTCCCTTCCGTTTTGCGACTGAGGGCATTGTCGAGCCGCGAGAACTGCTGGAATATGCGATGCCGCTGGTGCTGTGGAATACCGATGCCGCTGTCAATGATGGAGATGATGGCATGTTTACCCGTCTCGCGGCCGCTGATGGTGATTGTTCCGCCATCGGGTGAGTATTTGATCGCGTTGCTGATCAGATTATTGAAGACTTGGGTTAAGCGGCGTTCATCGGCCGTCACCTCTGGAAAATGCTCAGGAAAATCGATAACAAGTGTATGCTGATTCGTTTGCTGCTGGAATTTTCGGCCGATGTGCCGCGCTAATGACGAGATTGAAACATCGTTGTTAATATCCAATACAAACGTCCCCGATTGCAGCCGCGATGCTTCAAGCAGATTGTCAATCAGTTCTGTCAGACTGTCCGCTTCTTCCTCTATCGTGGTCATATAGTCAACCACCGTTGCACGCGGCCACTCAACATCCTCCCGCTGTAGCGTGCCGGCAAATCCTTTGATGATCGCAACAGGCGTTTTCAACTCATGCCCAACAACAGAGATAAACGTTTTGTGCAATTTTTCCTCTTCACGATAGCGTGTCAAATCGCGCACGTTGGCGATGATATTGGTCATTTTGTCGCGCTCGTTAATCAGTGGCGCATACGTCACGCCTAACGCAACTTTTTGTCCATCTTTACGCCAATAATCCCCCTCTACATAGAGATGTCGCCCGCCCTGCAATGGCCACCCATTTGCCAACGCCTCTCTCAAATCCATCTCTGTGCGAAGATGCCTAAGCTTTAGCACATCATCGTGGTATTGACCGATTGCTTTGTGCGAGGGCATTCCCGTCATGTGCGTCAAAGCAGCGTTGAACGTGGTGATGTGAAGCGATTGGTCGAGAATCATGACCCCATCGGCACTCTGCTGAATAATGGCGTTGAGTCGCTGCCTTTCCGCGACATTTGCCTCATAAAGACGGGCATTTTTAACTGCGATGGCTGCCCATGTTGCGAAGCTCTGCAAGAAGCGGGCAAGGCCATCCGTGATCGTGTATTGATGGGCGTGAAAGACAAAAATTGCGCCAATAATTGTGTCACCGCTGTACATGGGCAGCCCAATCGACTTGAGCAACGTCTTATCCGTCTCCCGCGCCATCGCCTTGACAGCCTCTCTAACCTCGTCGAGTGCCTCGCGGATGCGCCCGTGTGAATAGGGGACACCCTGCACAAGTGGGGCAAATTTATTCAGAACGCGGCTGGGCATTCCATAGGTGGCAACGACGCGAAACGCCTCTTCCTCTGGCTCTGTCATGATGACAACTCCCACTTTGGACGACACCAAGTCGGTGACGGCGTGCAAAATGACGCGCAACACCTCATTGATTTCGGTCTCATTCATAAGAGCGCGGCCGATGGCAAAAATATATTCACGTTCACGCAGACGGGGGTTCATCAAAGTTGTCATAATGTGCATTGGCGCAAGGTTCTTAAATCAACCTCGTTCCCTACTTCGGGCGAAACTATACCCAAACACTCTTAGCAACTCGTTATTGTTAACGTGTGACCAACATCCCATCTTAAACTCGTCTCTCATACGCTAAAATGCTCGTTTAGGTATCCCAAAACCATTATGAACAGCCATCCAAACGCTGTCACAATAAACTACTATGAAAAAAATTGCTGTTTTGCTCACGGTATTGCTTTTTGGACTTTGCGGAGTTGTGATATTGGAGGCGGCAACTCGCACGGTGCAACCCTGTGTAGACGGGATGGCAGATAGCTACCCATGTCATGATATTGATCTATTGGCACATGTAACACTGGATCAATTGGGGGGAGGTGATGGGGCAGATATTTGGGGTTGGACGGATGGGACAACTGGGAAAGAGTACGCGCTTGTCAATCGAACGATTGGGACAACGTTTGTTGATGTGACAAATCCTACAAACCCAGTTGTTGTTGGCAGACTGCCCACACAGTCAGGGAGTAGAACGCAACGCGATGTGAAAGTCTTAGGCAATTACGCCGTTGTCGTGAGTGAGGCCGCCGATCATGGAATGCAGGTATTTGACTTGACACAATTGCGTGGCGTGACACAAACGGTGATTTTTTCGGCCGATGCCGTCTACACTGATGTCTTAAAAGTCCACAATGTCGTCACCAACGAAACCAACCCAACCTACGCTGTTCTTGTCGGCTCTACCGTTGGCAATAGTTGTAACAGTGGCCTACATATCGTGTCGATGACGCAACCACTCACCCCCACGTTTGCCGGCTGTTTTAGTGCAGATGGTTACACACACGACGCACAATGTCTCACATACGATGGCCCCGATAGTGACTATACAGGACGCGAGCTATGTTTCGCTTCCAACACCGACACGCTCACGATTGTAGACATTACCGACCCGTCAAACGCAACCCAAATATCGCGCACGACTTATCCCTATGTTAGCTATACTCATCAAGGTTGGCTCACTGAGGATCGCCATTATTTTCTACTCAATGACGAAACGGATGAATTCTACAACGGTCACAATACCCGTACCTATGTGATGGATGTGAGAGATTTGGATGCTCCTGTCTATCACACATTATATGAGTTTCAGACAACTTCGGCCGATCACAACCTCTATATCAAAGGTAGTTACGCGTATCTCGCCAACTACAACAGCGGCCTCCGCATTCTCGATCTGGTCGATATTGCAAACAAAAACCTTTATGAGATTGCTTACTTCGATCTTTATCTAGGGAGTGACTCCGTTTTCTTTCGTGGTGCATGGAGCGTTTATCCTTATTTTGAGAGCGGAAACCTCATTGTCAGCAGTCGAGATGACGGGCTGTTTATCTTGCGGCCGACGCTTTCACCATTATCAGTTAACTTGTCAGGACAAGATGCAAGTCCCAAAAGCCATTTGCGAATATTGATCCCTCCTGTATTCTTGCTACTCACTTTGACACTGTGGAACTCGCGAACAAAGTTTCAGTAAACACAGCACTAATTCGTCTATCTAGCCAGACGTGAAATTACCGTATGCGTATTGCAAACGTAGCACCAAAGCGCGATATAGTATTGTTAGCGACGACCAGTGACACGCGGTGACTCGTATAATATGATCAGAAGTACCCGTGTGTTTAGACACACTTGGCTCAAGCCATAGAAGATAGCAATGCAAAACACGATTATTCCCGTCTGGCTCAAATGGATGTTAATCACGGCTTTGATGATTACAGCGATTTCAGTCTCCGCATTGGCGTATTTAACGTTTGATGCGGTGGCAGCAACGTTGTTTGATTCGCCGTTGAATCCTGCGAGTTCGGCCGAAAATCCCCAAGATACCAACATTGACCCCACTCTCAAACCTGTCATTGTTGTGCAGTACGAAGATGGTGTACCGATTACGCCTGCTGTTTCCGAAGACGAGATCGCCATCATCCCCACGACAGTGCCATTGCCTACGCTTGAAAGCGACGAGCGACAGACAATTTTATTGATGGGTCTTGACCGCCGTCCCAATGAGTCAACCGCGACACGCACAGATACGATGATTCTCTTTTCGCTTGACCCCAAGACAAACAGTGCGTCGATGATGTCTATTCCACGCGATCTCTACGTCGATATTCCCAACTATGGTCGGGAGCGCATCAATGTTGCCTTTCCCGCCGGACATATTCGCAATGGAGGAGATGCGGCCGGGGCGGAGTTAGCCATGCAGACGATTGAGCGGAATCTCGGTGTCAAGGTCGATCACTATCTCTTGGTCGATTTTAGTACTGTGATAAACATCATTGATGAATTTGGTGGGGTGACAGTTGACGTGCCAGAATATATTTACGATCCGCTTTATCCCGACATGAGCTATGGGTATGATCCGCTTGAGGTCTTTGCTGGTGAACAGACGATGGACGGCGAATTTGCGCTTAAATATATGCGAACGCGACATGGCGACAGCGATTTTGAACGCTCACGTCGCCAGCAGCAGGTCATCTTTGCCTTTCGACAGGCGATCTTGGAAGCAGGGGTGACCGGGTTGGCGCGTCGCGCCCCTGCCGTTTACCAAGATGTCAAAAATGGCATTTTTACGGATCTGACGCTCAACGAACTACTGAGCCTAGCGAATGCTGGGTTGGGTATTTCGGCCGATGACATCAAAACAGGTGTTCTCGATTACAACTACGTCTACAGCTACACGACCCCAAGCGGTGCAAGTGTTCTCATCCTACGCGCTGAGGCCGCGATTGGCCTTATCCAAGAACTTTTTGATTAACTTACAAACAGACTGAAGTGTGCTGCAATGACCCAATTAATTGACAACTGGCTTTCCCCCATCGCTTTTGCCCTCATTTTTATTGCCTACTTTGCCGTTTGGCTGCCCAATGAAGCGGTTGGCTTGGCAATGCAGGGGCTTGAGATTGGCGAATGGGTCAAATTTTTGCCCGAAACGCGCAATGGAGAGGTCACACTGAGTCGTGTCTGGTTTTATGCGCCGCCGTTGACGTTGGGAACAACGTTGGCTCTGTTCACGGCAACGTGGTCATCACGCTGGCAAACGTGGAGCGTGCGACTCGCGGCGTTTCTGATAGCAACGTTGGCATTGCCATCGATTCCAGATATTTTGCAACGTGGCCCTAGTGAATTGTTTCGGGTTTTGCTTGTCTGTTTAGTGGGGATGATTTGTGTGTCGGCAGGGCGTTTGACGAAAATTGCGCGTTGGGGAACATTGATTTTAACGGTTGTTGGTGGGGTGATGCCTTTTGTGGCTTATTTGGTTTTTCGGCCGATCATCGCCCAATACCTCACCTTTACCCCCGCAATCGGAGCTGGCGTGTGGCTCAATCTCTTAGGACATAATTTGCTGGCAACACGTGCATTGAGGGCGGCGTAATCACCTTATCGGACGTTTTCGATGATGATGAGTCGATGTTTGATCGCAATCCGAATAAGGCTGGCGAGGTCGTTTACTTTGAGCTTAGACATACAACTACCGCGATGTTTTTCAACCGTTTTGGGACTAATGCTGAGAATTTGAGCGATCTCACTATTTGTATGTCCCTCTGTGATTAATTGTAAAACCTCGCGTTCACGACGAGTCAGAACATCAAAAATTGAGTCAGCTTGAGGACGGCCGTAGCTGTTGATCAGAATTTGAGATATACCGGGGCTGAGGAAGGTCTCGCCGCGTGCGGCCGAGCGAACAGCAAGCAACAACTCCTCTGTAACAGCACGTTTGAGAACAAACCCACGTGCGCCTATTTGCAAAACGCGCCGCACAATCATGTCATCTTCGTGCATCGATAGCATCACAACGGCCGTTTTACCACTTACTTTTTCTGTTGCCTGAATACCATCAAGACGTGGCATTGAGATGTCCATAATGACGACATCTGGTTTTGCCTCCTCAATAAGCACCACGGCCTCTTGCCCATCAGATGCTTCACCAATCACAAGAATGTCTGGCGCGGCATTCAAAAGCGCACATATACCTTTGCGTACCAATTCGTGATCGTCTGCAACAACAACGCGAATCATAACCTCTTTCTCCGTCGATATTTGACCCAACAAGACTCAAACATTCTAGCACAGCCAAGAAATATACCGAAAGATATGCTGTGAAATAGTACATTTTCTTCACCAAGTTATACGCTGATCCCCTACGATATTATCTATTGGACAAAAATTTGTGTGGTCACATTCATCTAGTAGATGAGTGAGCCGTGAAGGAAAGCTACATGCAGAATGCAGCAGTTGGACTATTTAACGAAGTGAGAAAAGTAGATGATATTTTGGCAGCGTTGCGACAAGTTGGCGTGCCAGATGATGCGTTGGCGGTCTTGGTCTCGGCCGAAGCCAGCGAGGTCAGCAATATCTTGAAAGATGAGGCGGCCGAAGGAGCTGCTATGGGTGCAGCGGCGGGCGGCGGTCTTGGGGCAACTGCCGGATTACTAGGCTCACTTGCGCTATTGCCTGTGCCGGGTCTCAACGTAGCCGCTGCCACCGGCATTATGGCGAGCGCGGTCGGTGGTGTTGGCGGCGGATTTTTGGGTGCGCTGTTTGGTTCACGTGCCGAAGAAAATACGGAGTTGCAGCTTAAGGAACAGCTAGCACAAGGTGGTGTTCTGATTATTGCCGGCGTGGATGTGACAAATGAGGATCGCGTTGTTGCAACCCTCAAGCGTCACGGCGGCCGTTTTGTCGGCACGCAAGCTATTAGCGAGACAGAACTTACCGCGATCCAAAAGCATCACACGGCTGGCGAACATGCTGTGCCGCGATCTGATGGTCACCGTGAACACTACAATCCAAAATAGATTGAAAGCACAATTCCACACTATTCATAAGTTACCCATGGCGGTTTATCCATGTTAGGAGAATGCAAATGACAAAACTGTATACACTGTTCGGTAGCGGACAAACTTTAGACGAGATTTTGAAAAAGTTAGGCGCAAGCGACGCTGTGTCTGATGTAAAGGTATTTGGACAGGCTGAAGAGAGTAGGGGGCAGATGGCTGTCCCTGCTGCCACTGCTCATCCTGTCGCTGGTATTTCACACATGGGAGGCGCGGCGATACTTGCTGGTGGCTCAGAGCTAGAGGCAGAAGGTCTCTCGGCAGAGATCGCAGCGCATTTCTCGCGCAATATGGAAAATGGCGCACGAGTTGTTATTCTTGACACGGCTGACAAAGATGGAACCAAGTCGATGTTGGAAGAGGCCGGAGGGATTGTTTCGGAAGGTGGGTAACGTGGCAAAAGTGAGATAAACTGCCCGTATGACACGATTTTTTCGGCCGAATCTCATCGTCTTCCTCTCTAATTTTTGCATCATGGTTCTAGAACTCGTCGCAGGGCGCATCATCGCGCCCTACGTCGGGGTCTCACTCTATACTTGGACAAGCATCATCGGCATCGTGCTGGCGGGTATCTCACTTGGCAATTATGTTGGCGGCCGATTGGCTGATCGTCGCGCCTCCTCACGTCTTCTAGGCTTAATTTTCCTCTTTGGTGGTCTCGCCTCCTTAATTATCCTGACTGTTGAATACACGGTTATTTTTCTTCCCGCAAGCTGGGGGGTCATCCCACGCATCCTTGTTCTCACAACGATTCTCTTTTTTCCACCAGCCACGATTCTTGGCATGACTTCACCGGTGGTTGCCAAATTAGCCGTGACCGACTTGGAAAGCACCGGCACAATCGTTGGCAAAATTTACGCGGCGGGAACGGCTGGCAGCATCCTTGGCACATTTTTGACAGGATTTATTCTGATTTCAAGTTTTGGCACGTTTGCAATCGTTGCAGGTGTGGCAGTCATTCTCACCACGATGGGGGTACTGTTTTTGACACGAGCCAAGTTTGTTGTGGCTGTCTGGCTGATTGCGGGAGTCGCGGCTGCTATCAATGGGCAAACAAATACGTTTAAGTCAATTTGTGGCATCGAAACAGATTATTTCTGCATTCGCATCGTTCAAGAAGATCGAGATGAAGGAGTCGTGCGAAAACTGATCCTAGATCGCTTGGTGCATAGTTTTAATTCACTTGAAAATCCGCTCCAATTGACGTATGGCTATGAAGAGATGTATGGGGAGATTACAGATTATCAACATCGCACATCAGAGCAGACGCTACACGCGCTCTTTATTGGCGGCGGTGGCTACACTTTTCCGCGCTATATGGAAACGCTTTATCCCGATAGCGCGATTGATGTCATTGAGATCGATCCTGCCGTAACGCAGGCGGCTTATAAGCATTTGGGGCTATCGGCCGAAACAATCATCCAAACATTCAACCAAGATGCTCGTCAATTTCTGCTGCGTAAACCCGATAGACGTTACGATATTATTTTTGGCGATGCCTTCAATGACTTTTCCGTTCCCTATCATCTCACAACGCTTGAATTCAATAACCTTGTACACAATTGGTTGGCAGAAGATGGCATTTATGTCCTCAACATGATTGACGGTGGTCAAGCTGACTTTTTACGCGCCATTACACACACGCTCAAGCAGACGTTCACTCATGTGTATGTCGCGCCAACCATTCAGTCATGGCGACAAACTCCACACAGCACCTTTGTCATCGTCGCTACGGATGCACCGCTCAACTTGACACGACTGGCAACAGTCGAAACGCCTGCTGGAACAGCTATTTTTGCCGAAAATGTTCTGAGTTCGGCCGAGATAGACACCCTTCTCGCCCAATCCCCTCCTATTCTCCTCACAGATCGCTTTGCTCCTGTCGAGCAGATGCTCGCCCCCTCCTTCCGCGAAGAGGTTGTTTCAGATAATTAGACGCTTCTTTACTTAACTGCCAGTTGTGAACAAACAATGAGATAGAATCCAATTGCGGGAACGCCCCGTGCTAGAATGACGTTCTGCGATAAGCTGATTGACAATTTAATTTGTAAAACTGTGGATGGTTCCCCGACCGCTCCACAGGCGCATTAGATATGAAAAAAATACCCTTGTTATTATGGATGTGCTTGCTTCTACTTGTTGCATGTGGGTCGCCGGCCGAGCTGCCAACAATCAGTGAAGATGTTTCTGAGACGACGGACGAGCTTGTAGAGGACGCAAATGAGCCCGAAGAGCCGGCAGCCACTTCTAACGATGATCTGGTTGTGGCAACCTCTTCCGTAGAAGCAAACGTTGTGCGTGCAGGCGATCATGCAAAAGGCAGCGACGACTATGTCGTTTTGATCATTGAATATGGCGACTTCCAATGTCCGGCCTGCGCTCAATTTGCGCCCATCATGTCACAGGTTGCCAAAGATAATCCCGAAAATGCCAAAATTATCTTCCGCCACTTCCCATTGCGAGATATTCATCCAAATGCCCAAAAAGCGGCCGAAGCGGCCGAAGCAGCAGCAGCACAAGATGCGTTTTGGGCGTATCATGACGCGCTTTATGAACGACAACGTGAGTGGGCGCAGCTAGATGCAAATGGCGCACGCGATTTCTTTGTGAGCCTAGCTGGAGAACTTGGATTAAACACAGACCAATTTAGCTCAGAATTGGATAGTGACTTTCATGCGCCAAAAGTGAATGCAAACTATGATGAAGCCATTGCGCTACAGCTCCCGGGCACACCGTCTGTTTTGCTCGATGGGCAGCCAATTGCAGGCCAAAGTCTCCCCATTCAACTTGACCCTTGGAATGGCTACATCCGCGACCAAGCACAGATTGCCCAAATGCTTGAACAGCAATACGACAGTGCGCCGGAGATGTCGATTGATGAAAACAAGCAATATCTCGCCACAGTCACGCTTGAAGGTGGCGACGAGTTTACGATGGAACTCTATCCAGCCTCAGCACCACAAACAGTCAATAGCTTTGTCTTCTTAGCCCGTGAGGGGTTCTTTGATGGTGTGACATTCCATCGCGTGTTGCCTAATTTTGTCGCGCAGACGGGCGATCCGTCGGGAACAGGGCGTGGCGGCCCCGGCTATGCTATTCCAAACGAAATCGATCCCGAACTTTCGCACGCTCAACCCGGCATGGTGGCGATGGCAAACAGTGGCCCCGATACAAATGGGAGCCAATGGTACATCACGCTTGATGACACAAGTCAGCTTGATGGAGACTACACAATCTTTGGCATGGTGACGGATGGCATGGATGTCGTACAGGCGATTACGCCACGTGATCCAAATACCAATCCGAATGCGCCCGTGGGAGACATGATCGTTTCGATTGAGATTAGCGAACAGTAAAGAGATAGTTAAAAAGTGGTCATAGGTGAACAAGCATGGTCATGCTGCCACAAGTTGTAACAAGGAAGGGTCGCGCAAAAGAGAAGAGAAC
>CAYMGE010000008.1:0-103595 GCA_964389925.1 uncultured Ardenticatenaceae bacterium | reverse complement strand
GGCCGTAGGGAAGTTTCATGGGGGGATTATAGCATAGCATTCCCTCCCACTCATTTTGTTGGAACCCACAAAAGCGGCGGTGCTTGGTGTGATTCTCAAGCGAACTTATATTCCTATTTATGTCACGGCGCTTCTACCAGAGGCGGCAGCTCATCTGCACCAAGCAAGTTTCGCACTTGGCGGGTTGTGCGAGCAATGCTCGTCTCTTTGTAACGCTCGCCTAAACATTGGGCAAGCTCTATAAGATTGTAATTCTCGTCGTCCTGATCGCTCAGTCGGCTACGATGAATCGACAACCAAACAAAAAGATCGGCCTCTGTACGACGCGGGAAGTCTTTGGACAAACCGCTCTCATGAATCACCTGTATAGTCGGTAGGTAGAGTAGGTTGTACCAACTCTTAACAGCTTCTTCATACGGTACAGGGGTGTCTATTATCTCATTTAGCCCTCGCCACAGCCGTTCTATCTGTGCGAGCAACTCGCTCTCGCGGCCGGGGGTTGTAAAGCGAATATCTGCCTCCGCAACAAGCTCTTGCAGATGGGTTTTCTGCTCGAAGGTTGCTGCGCCAATGCGGATGAGTGCCTCATCGAGATGCTCGGCCGATGCAATTTCGACATCCTCCGGGAATTCCAAAACGTGTGCTTCGATTGTGGGAAGCCTCATGTTGCGTGCAACAGCGACACGATGATTGCCGTCGCGTACAAAGTAAGCATCTCCTATTTGATAGACATCAATTGGCGGCCATCCCGTTGTAGACTCAGCCAGTGCCTCGACCCCAACCCAGCGTTCGCGCAGGTTGTCCGTCAGGGGTAAAAACTCACGGGTAAAGTCATCGTAGCGGCCGACAGACCCGACGATTTGGGCAATCGGTATTTCTTGAATTCCTCGATAAAGCGGGTTTTGTGAACGCAATTCGGCGCGAATCGCCTCAAACGGCAATAAACGGCGATTTCGACCCGTCAAAACAGCGGATAATTCGCTCATGCGTGCTTGTCGACGTGCTTGAGCAAAGTGACGTGTTGCTGAAAGTCGTGCGTGTGATTGATTGACCATTTCCATAAATTTCAGTTTAGCTAGATAGTATTAGCACCACAAGCTGTGAGTTTGTTAGAGAGTTCGGCCGAAAATTCGTCAAATTCTACCAATGTTATCTTATCGAACAGTATAGTTGATATATCAACTATGTTGCGTAAATAGTCGTGTTAACATTGTGTTTTGGAATTTATAAATGGCAGAAAATACCAAATGGTTGCCTAAAACAGATTTGGCGATACGCTTCCTGTCATGTCAGATATTCTCCTCACGCACGGCTATTGCATTGCCGAAGATGCACATGAACAGCAGATCATGAAGCCATATCCACCGCTTGGCCTGCTCTACATTTCTTCCTATCTGAAAGAGCGTGAATTCGATGTCGATCTATTTGACATGACATTCGCATCACTCACAGAATTTCACAGCTATGTGAAAGAGAACAGACCACGTGTCGTTGGAATTTATTGCCTCATGATGACTAAGTTTAATGTGTTATCAATGATGGCGATGTGCAAAGAGGTTGGTGCGACCGTGATCTTAGGAGGCCCTGAACCCGTCAACTATGCTCGGGAATATCTGGCGCACGGAGCAGACATCATTGTTGCAAGTGAGGGGGAGGAGACGTTGACTGAGCTGCTCCCACATCTTGCAAAACATGGTCTGACACAACTTGGCAACATTCAGGGCATTATTTTTGAGCAAAACGGCGCACCATTTCGCACCTCGCCTCGGCCGTTGCAAAAAGACCTCGCTACACGCCCGTGGCCCGATCGCGCCGCGATTCCGCTCGACAGATATTTACAGACGTGGAAAACGCATCATGGGCAAAGCTCTGTCTCGCTGATTACAGCGCGTGGTTGCCCTTATACCTGCAAATGGTGCAGCCATTCTGTGTTTGGACATACGCACCGGCGGCGTTCTGTTGAGGATGTTGCCAACGAAATTGAGTGGATCAAAGAACGCTACAACCCAGATTTGCTTTGGTTTGCGGATGATGTCTTTACGATTGTGCCGCGCTGGACATTGCAACTACGTGACGAGCTTAAGCGGCGTGGGATTTGCATTCCGTTTGAGTGCATCAGCCGTGCGGATCGGCTCAATGAGAAAGTGATCGACGCGCTGGCGGAGATGGGCTGTTATCGACTGTGGATCGGCGCAGAAAGCGGGTCACAACGCATCTTGGAGGCGATGGATCGGCGCACCGAGGCGGCCGATGTGCAGCAAAAAACCAAAATGTTGCAAGCACACGGCATTGAAGTCGGCACATTTATCATGCTGGGATACGATGGCGAACAGATAGAAGATATTGCCGCGACGGTTGACCATTTGAAGGCGGCAAGCCCCGATGTGTTTCTGACGACGGTGGCCTATCCGATCAAGGGAACGACCTATTTTGAGGCAGTTGAAGAAAACGTACATGTTGATGAGGCATGGGAGAAGATGACAGATCGGGATTATCGCGTCTTCGGCCGATTTTCCCCCCGCTTCTACAGCTTCGCCACACGCTGGATGGTCAACGAGGTCAATTTCCACAAAGAGCGTGGATCGGGCAATTGGAAACGGCTGGGTAAACTGTGGCTGAATGGGAAAATCGGCCGAATCGGGATGACACTCACAAAGCATGAGCGCGAAGGCCAGCCCAGCGGGCGCGGCTGGTTTGCACGAGAAAGAGCGCAGAAAGCATGGTAGATAGCAGGGCGTTTGATGCGTTTGCGAGCAGCTACGATGCAGATTTTAGCAACACGCCGTTGGGAAAAATTTTGCGCCAACGTGTCTGGGATGTATTGAAGCAGCATAGCAAGGCGGGCGAGCATTGGTTAGAGCTGGCGTGCGGGACGGGCATAGATGCAGTTTGGATGGCGGAGCGAGGAATAAGGATGACGTGTGGGGATGGCTCGGCCGAGATGCTCCATCAAACGCGCCGGCGTGCGAAAGGCCATCAGATCAACACCGTTCAGTTTGACCTCGCGCATCCTCCACACTTTGCCAAACAATTTGATGGTGTTCTCTCCAACTTTGGCGGGCTAAATACGATTGAAGAGTTGGGGGCATTGGTTACAATGTTGACGGGGTGTGTTCGGCCGAATGGGAGACTCGTTCTCGTTCCGATGGGCAAACACTGCTTGTGGGAAGTGATGTGGTATGCGGGGCATGGAGATTTCGGCCGAGCGTTTCGCCGCTACAAGCAACCCGCTCTCGCCACTATCGGCAATGCCAAAATCCCTATTTGGTATCCCTCTTTGTCACAGCTTAAACAATCGTTCGCGCCCCATTTCGCGCTGACCCACGCCGAATCACTCGGCTCATTCCTACCACCCAGCTACCTAGAAAAAGTCGTCAAACGTTTTGACATCTTGGCAAAGCTCGATGCGCGTTTTGCCCACCACTTTCCGCACATCGGCGATCACCTCATTCTCGTACTACATCGACAGTAGATAAGGACAACATTAAGCACACTGCGAGCTAGACCATGTCATATCAGTTCTTGCGATGTGCTTACAAATCACCCGGTATAGACTCATTGCGCGGGACATTGAAAATCCGCACATGTCGATTCGGCTCGCGCCCATAGCTATGTGAGACTAAGTTTGCCTGACGCGCCATCTGGTGTTGATAACGCCGCATTGCCGCGCCCACAGGCAACAAGTCGAGGCTCTGTTCTCCCGCTCTTACCTTTGCAATCCCCTTGTTTGCATCTGAGATCGCCGCTTCAAACGGATCAGACGGCACAGATTCCATGTTGAGTGCTTCAGCCAAGAAGCTCTCCATCTGGTTGATCGTGTTGGCACGCAGCACATAGACGGGCTTGCGCTGCTGCTCTGCCTCGCCAATCAGCTTGCGGTGTTTGCGATAGTAACTTTTGAGTGTCACCATCACGTCTGCATCGTCAATGCCATCGACAGGCTCAACTCGCACGCCGAGACGCTCGGCCGCCTGCTGCAATCGATTGCGTGCCACCCCATACGAATAAACCTTTAGCTTGCGCGTGGGGGATGCCAGCTCAGGTAGGTCAATGGGCGGTGCTTCGACTGGTTCGGCCGCTGGCTTTTTGCCATTATTGCGCTTCTGCACGCGCCCATTGCTCGACTGACTGATCGGGTTGGGCAGATCACGCCGCCGTCCCGTCACGCTTGGCTCATTGGTGATAACCTCATGCCCAACAATTTCAATCTCGCCCTCTTCGTTGCGATAACGCACCTCGACGGGCGCAGGGCGACCGCGCAGCATTGCATCAACTGATGCAGCGACATCTCGATGAACCAACACCTTTTGACGCTCCTGAATTTCGATCAGAACGTCAAACGTCGGTGGGGCGCGTCGCTCCAAGACTGTCTTCTGCGTTCCACGTCGGCGTGCTTCCTCATCTGAAAGTGTAACGCTTTCGATACCGCCGATCAGGTCGGAGAGGGTCGGATTAAGCAACAGGTTTTCGACCGTGCGACCATGTGCCGTACCGATTAGCTGCACACCGCGCTCGTTGATCGTGCGAGCGGCTTGAGCTTCCTGTTCTCGGCCGATCTCATCGATCACGATTACCTGTGGATTGTGGTTTTCAACCGCCTCGATCATCGTCTCGTGCTGATGTGACGGACGCGGAACCTGCATCCGACGAGCGCGGCCGACGGCTGGGTGTGGGATGTCGCCGTCACCGCCGATTTCATTTGAGGTATCCACAATGACGACACGCTTTTCTTCTGAGACGATACGCGAAATTTCACGCAACATTGTTGTCTTGCCAACACCGGGTGCGCCAAGCAAGAGGATACTTTGCCCTTCTTCAACGATGTCAGCGATAATGTCAATGGTTCCGTAGATAGCTCGGCCGATGCGACAAGTAAGACCGATAATTTGGCCTCTGCGATTGCGAATGCCTGCAATTCGATGCAACGTGCGTGCGATGCCAGCACGGTTGTCGTCGTCAAAATCACTAATTGCGCTCACCACTCCGTCGATTTCCTGCGCTAGAACCCCCGCCTCGCGCAAGACCTCTTCCCCTTCAAAGAATCTCGCCATCGGCCGACGGCCTAAATCCATCACCAATTCGAGTAGCTCGTTCTCGCGCCCTGTTGCAGAAATGGCGCGACGAATTGTTTCTGGCAACACGTTGAGGAAAAGCTGCAAATCCTCATGCGCCTGTTCTTCGTGAATATGTCCAGTTGTTATTTCTTGCATTTATTTTTGTGTGTGGCACGTGCGAATGCGGAGGGCATTCTTGGAGTAGCACGCACTGTTGAGTTGATTGTAGGACAGATAACAGCAATCGGTAGACGATTTTACTGTTCACCATTCATTGTCCACTATTCACTCTTCTGAATAATGGGGGACGTTTTCGCCGCCGCCCCATTTTTTGCCAGCACTTGTTCAAGGCTGGAAATTGGTTTTTTGATAGCTTGCGTTGTGTGGCGCACCATGACAACTTGGCTATCGAAATGGGTGAAGTTATTATGGCGCAATGCAGATTGCAGCCAATCTTGATATTGGCGCACGCAAGCGTAAAGTGGTTTTTCAGCCGATGGTGGCTTAAACACCACCGCGTCATGGACGATTTTATCGGCATCGGCCGAATCATCCATCTTTACAAATAACCGCAACCAATTCGCTGCGCTGCCTTGTGTAATATGAGCATAAGCCGCTAACTCCGTATCGCTGGCAAATAAGACCCAACTGTCTTCCCCCATCGGTGGATGAGGTTCGAGCAGGCGCATCATATTTGGAACGATATGTGCGTACAGTAGTTCGATGTACCAATCGTCTTTTGTCGTGCGCTGGCGCATGACGGTTGTTTTGGGGGTGACTTTCGGCCGATCAAGTCGCCAGACATCTTGGCGCGTATAGTTTGCAAACCCCAATTCACGCAAAATCCGCGCTTCCTCACTATCCTCGCGTGCCTCAACGATAAAGTTCTGGACACCTCGCGCCCCTAGGTAAACACCTAGTTCCTCAAACAGTCCGCGCCAAATTTGCGTCACGCGCTCAACCAACCCGTTTGCCTGCCACCCAACCCACAGCACATGTGCTTGCGATTTATCCTCATTCAAACGTAGCTGTGCAAACGCTTGCAAACGCCGATCTTTAGATCGCCAAATGTAGGTTGGATAATTTCGATTAAGGGCAAAATTGAGTAGCGCACCGCGTAGTGGGAGCGATGGAAAGGTTAGGATCAAAGATGCGTTGAGTGGCACGCAGTTGTCATTCAACTGATAGAGCAGACCAACATCGCGTAAGCCAAAAGGTCGTATCATCTAAGTACAGTGTAGCAGTCACAGAATGTGATGGCAAGCTATGTTTCTCGACAACGCTATTTTAGCAGGTTGATGCGGCCGATTCACTCATTCTGCATCACAAGACAAATGTTCTTTGGAAGAACCTCGTTGCTACTTCAGAGCTTTGCCTCAAGAAATGGTAGATTTTCTCTTAATTGCCAAGTTGGTCTATCGATCTGCTTTACGAATTTTCACGCAACTGTTATAATTTTAGGCTTGACGCACGTTCTAATATCCCAAAAATTGGTTATAGAGCAATTGAAAAATTTTTAGCACCCAATTGGTGCAAAGAGGAGAGATTACTGATGGCTGACACTGTTATGGACGCACCTATGCAACCTAAAGGCTTGAGCGATTTGAAACGCAAAGACAGGTTGCAAGGGACAGTACAACGCACCGAACTCTACGGAGCTTTTGTGGACGTTGGCTTGGAAACAGACGCGATTTTACACGTATCACAAGTTCCCGGCGGATCACGCATCCAAGATATTTTGAAGGAAGGGGAAACAGTTGACGTTTGGGTTGACAAAGTTATTGTGGAACGCAATCAACTCATCGTCACAATGATACAACCTTTGGCAGTTGAATGGGGCGACCTAGCTGATGGCAACGTTTACATGGGAACGATCAAGCGACTCGAAAATTTCGGCGCGTTTGTCGATATTGGCGCGGAAAAAGAAGGGCTTGTTCACGTGAGTGAAATCAGTCACGACTATATCCGCCACCCTTCACAGGCCATTTCGGTTGGGGATGAGGTTGAGGTCAAGGTCTTGAGCTACAGCAAGCGCAAACGGCGTATCAACCTCAGCATGAAAGCCTTGTTGGCCGAGCCAGAAAAAGAGGTTGAGGACTTTATTGAAGAGGTTTTTGAGCTTGAAGAAGAGCCTGAAGAGATGCCCACAGCAATGGAAGCAGCATTTCGTCGCGCTTCTGGTGGCAGCAATAAATCATCAAGCAGAAAAAAGGGACAGAAAAAACGTCGTGGTGGACGGCGGCGCAACGATTATCATGATGAGATTTTAGAGCGCACGCTGGATTATCGGCGTTAAGCAAAATCTGTCAGCCATTTGGGGTGGATGACTCCACCCCTCTCTCTACAATAAAATAGCAGTCAATCGTTCCCCGCACTGTACCTCCCTTACACCTTCCGGCACAATCAGCAACCCGTTTGCCTTAACCAATGAGGTGATGACGTGTGATCCTTGATTACCTGTTGTCGTCGCATGGGTTCCGTCTGCGTGTTGTTCTAGGATGACACGAATGTAACTTTCACGTCCATCGGAACCAAAGCTATCTTGCACGATGGCTTGAACGATGTGTGGTGTTAAGTCTGTCTCGCCCATCATTTTGCGAATGGCAGGCTTGGCAAAGCGTTCAAATGAGACCATCGAAGACACTGGGTTGCCGGGCAGGCCAATGTACGGCACGCCAGCATATTTGCCAAAAGCAAGTGGTTTGCCCGGTCGCATTCGGACACGCCAGAAATTGACATCTCCTCCCTCTGATAAAACCGTTTTCACCACATCGTAAGCTCCAACAGATACGCCGGCCGAGCTGATAAACATATCAACATCTAAATCCAAGCCTGTTTGCAGTTTTATGCGGACATCTTTTTCCGTGTCACGTGCTACACCAAGCGGAATAGGAATCGCGCCGAGTGCGGCGACCTGCGCTGATTGGGCATAGCTATTGCTATTGCGGATTTTGCCGGGCGAGAGTGCTTCTTTGACGGGAACGAGTTCATCCCCCGTCGCTAGAATGCCGACTCGTGCGCGGCGCACAACGCTGAGTTGTGGAACACCGAGTGAGGCGAGAACACTGATCTCTTGCGGCCGAATACGATGCCCCACACGCAGAATTGTTCTACCAGCTTGGATGTCGTCGCCTTGCGGCCGAATGTAGCCCCCACGCTCAACCCTCCTAAACACCTTCACCTGCTCTGGCAACGGCCGCGCCTCTTCGCGCCAATTCTCGTCCGTCCCCTCAACTGGCACAACGGCATCTGCACCGGCTGGAATGGGCGCACCTGTCATGATGCGTGCAGCCTGCCCTTGTGAGAGGTGAAAGTCAGGCCACGTTCCTGCGGCGACATCACCCACAACACGCAGAGTTGCAGGAGAGTCTTCGGTTGTGTTTTGAAGATCGGCCGAAACCACCGCAAATCCATCCATCGATGAATTATCAAACGGTGGTAAGCTATCTCGTGCCACGACATCCTCTGCCAACACGCGCCCCAGCGAATCAAGCAGCTCAACCGTCTCATTCCCTAAAACTGAAACGGTGGCAAGCACTCGTTCCAGAGCCTCCGCCACCGACAAATCTTGTTTGTTCATTCTGTTTCTCGACAGTTGGCAATACGCTAGTTAGGCCAACCGACCGTCTAAACCAAGCAGTTCAGCATCTCTCTGCATCGCTTCCAGCACATTGGCAATGTGCTGCCACAGTTCAAGATTGCCATCAAAACATTCACGGCTGAAATCTTCTGTCACCTCAACAACGTGTGGACGGTCTACGCCAGCCGCAAAGCTTTTTTGTTTCCACTTTTTCTTGACCGATTTAACTTTCATGTCGCGGATGTCTTTACTCGGCCGAACCAGCGACCCCGCCACCAACAGTCCCGTAATCTCATCACATGCCAACAGTGCGAAGTCTATCGGCTTCTCACGTGGCACGCCCGTTCCCTCTTCATAATGAGACAAAACGGTGCGGATTATCTCCTCATCCCAGCCACGTTCGCGCAAAATAATCGCACCATCGCCCGGATGACGGTCTAAATCAGGATGAATTTCCCAATCAAAATCATGCACGATGCCAACCGCTTCCCAAACATCTGTGTCGTATCCTAGCTTTTCCGCATACCAACGCATCGCCACGCCAACAGACAACATGTGGCGGCGTAGCCCTTCATCCTGAACAAATTCTTGCACGGTTTCCCATGCCTTATCACGTAATGTCACGTCTTTTTCCTTCTTGATTATTTCTGAACAGTCCGCGAACTGCTCCTATTTTTTGGCACCGCAATCACATCCACCGCCCTCGTGTTTCGTACAGCCTTGTGCCGCCTTTTCCTTTAATGCCTTTAGCTCTTCCAGTGGTTCCAACTCATGGCGGAATACTTCCTGATAGTCACCGTTGTTCAACTGCACCAAAACGGAATCACGTAATATACGCACGTCCACGACCCGCCCCTCTCCATAAGGTGTACCAATTCGTTTTTTTAGGCGCGGCAGCTTCTTTTTTGCTTCGACATACTGCTCATACTCATACACAAGGCAACAGCGCAATCGGCCGCACATCCCCGTGATCTCGTTCGGGCTGAGTGAAATCCCCTGCTCCTTCGCCATTTTGATCGAAACTGGACTAAACTCCGTCAAAAAAGTCGAACAGCAACGTGGACCCCCACACGCACCATAGCCGCCCAAAATTTTTGCCACGTCACGTGGGCCGATTAACTTTAGCTCAACTCGTGATCGCAGCTTGCGAGAGAGTTGCCGACGCAACTCGCTTAGATTCATCTTGCGCTGTTCAGTCGCATAGGAGATTGTCAGCCAAGAGCCATCAAAACTATATTGCGATTTGATGAACTTCACCTCTTTTACATTTAGGCGATGGGCAAGCTCACGACAGGTGATGAGCGCGTCTAAATTTTTGGCATCCCAGATTTGTTGGAGGACGAGTTCACGGGGGGTGGCGGGGCGTTCAATCTGCCGCACATTCTTGCGCCGAATCACCTGCTCCGGCTGAAGAAATGTTGCGACTGTCCCCAATTGCCGCCCTCGTCGCGTCTCGACAATCACAGGATCATTCAACTCAACATCATGTTTTCCCGTGCGAAAATGGTAGATTCTGCCTAGCTTTTGGAAACGCACGCCGATGAAGGGGGGTTTTTCGGCCGAAACAGGCTCCACCGGCAGCGAAGAGGTCGTCAATAAAGTCATCTAGTTCACATCCTTAACCGTCATATCTCTCGAATTGTACTCGACCACCTCACACATTCAACCCACCGCTCATCTTCGATCAAAAAAGGCGATTTATCCTTCGATAAACCGCCCCACGTGTCCGTTTTGATCGATGCTTATCCAATCATCTCAATTGGGATAAAGTTTGCTTGATTTTGGAAGGCCAAGACACTCACCTTTGCGGCAACCTTCTGTGAAATCTCGATGAACGCCTGACCTGCGGGTGAGGTCGGTGTTGCGGCAACAATTGGTTTGCCAGTATCCCCGCCAATCCGCACTCGTGCATCAAGTGGGACAGTTCCAAGATAATCTACCCCTTGACTCTCCGCTAACTTTTCGCCAGCCCCGCTGCCAAAGAATTCGCCGCTCATATTCTCAACAACCCCCAAAATTGGGACGTTGAGCTGCTCAAACATCTTGACACTTCGTAGCGCGTCGCCGGCCGCGACTGCCATTGGCTGTGTCACGATAACCGCACCACTCAACGGCAATGCTTGAGCTAGTGACAGGGGTGCATCCCCCGTCCCCGGTGGCAGATCGATCAGTAGATAGTCGAGTTCACCCCAAGCGACATCGCTCAAAAATTGCTGAATCGCGCTATTCAGCATTGGGCCACGCCACACAAGTGCCTGATCTGGCTTAAGCAAGAATGCGGTCGAGACAAACTTCACGCCGTAATTTTCGGCCGGATTGATCTTGCGATTGCTCGTCGGCGGCAACCGATCCACCCCCATCATCATCGGCACGTTCGGCCCCAATATATCCCCATCCATTAGCCCAACTGTCGCGCCAGAATTTGCTAGTGCAATCGCCAAATTGACGGAGACCGTTGACTTACCGACCCCGCCTTTTCCGCTCGCAATGGCAATCGTGTTCTTAAAATTATGCCCCAACTGCTCGATGCGCTTATTTTTCCGCACCTGTGCATCCCAATTAATTGTGATGCCGCCAATGCTCGGCACGTCGCGGCGCAAGGCCACGTTTGATGCCTGCTCCATGACATCTTTCAAGGGGCAGGCTGGTGTTGTCAGCATGATGGTGAAGCTCACGTCATTGCCCTTGATCTCAAGATCGCGCACCATGTTTAGCGAAACCAAATCGCGGTGTAGCTCTGGCTCAATCACCGTAGACATCGCCGCCATAACGGCCTCTTCTGTTACATCAGTTCGCTTATTTCTTCCAAACATATTTTTCCCAACTAAGTATCATCGATTTGCAGGTCAGAAGTGTAACGCATCCCGCTTAGAAAGCTATTACAAGAGCGAGATGTTAGGCTCGTTCTACCAAAACGGCCGTCCCGCCCCCTGTCCCATGACAGAGCGAGGCAATCCCATATTTCCCATCACGATTGTGTAGTGCCGTCAGCAGTGTCACAATTAGACGTGCGCCTGTTGCACCAATGGGGTGGCCGAGCGAAATGCCACCGCCATAGACGTTGAGCTTCTCGTAGGGAATGCCGAGTTCTTTGTTGAATAATACGCTGTTGGTTGCAAACGCCTCGTTGTTCTCCCAAAGGTCAATATCTTCGACGGTGAGATTGTGCTTTGCGAGTAGTTTTTTGACGGCCGGAATAGGGGCTTCGGCAAATCGCCAACTATCCACGGCCGACCAAGAACTACCAACAATGCGACCCAATGGCTTTAGATTGTGTTTCTCAACAGCGGCTCCACTTGCCAAGATCATGGCGGCCGCACCATCGTTGATCGAGCTAGCGTTGCCAGCCGTCAAAACGCCATCTTTTGTAAAGGCAGGGCGCAACTGAGCCAGTTTTTCGAGTGAGGTATTGGGACGAATGCCTTCATCTTTTTCGACGACGACCGTTCCACGCCGCGTCTGGACTTTGATAGGGGCAATCTCACTGGCGAACGTGCCGTCTTCGCTGGCAGCGGCGGCACGCATGTGGCTCATATAGGCTACTTTGTCTAGTTCGGCGCGGGTTAGGGTGTATTCGGCCGATAACCGATCTGTCTCATCTCCCATACTCGCGTGATTCTCCAGCGGATCGCTCAACCCATCCACCTCCAGCACATCGCGCAACGGCTCAGGCTTGCCTGCCAAGTACTTGTAGCCCCACCTCGCCCGATGCGACAGTACAAATCCACCTTGCGACATTGACTCCATCCCGCCTGTCAACACCAAATTAGCATCATCGCAACGAATCATCATTGCACCATTTATCGTCGCCATCATGCCCGACGAGCAGACCATATCTAGGCCATACCCATCGACATTCACCGGAATGCCAGCCTTGACCGCAGCCTGACGCGGTAATAGCTGCCCGTGACCTGCACGAAGTACGTTGCCCATAATGTAAAAATCAAGGTCACTCCCCTGCAAGTTTGCGCGTTCGAGAACCGCCTTCATGACGTGTGCGCCGAGTTCAACGGGAGAAACATCTTTTAATCCGCCGCCAAATTTACCGATGGGCGTGCGTGCTGCTGCTACAATATATGCCGACTGCATGAGTTATCCTGTAAAATAGTGGTGATGAGCAAAGTGTCTGATTGGCTCTTTTTTGTTTGAATCAGTTTTTGTTCAACACTTTTCTGCCTAATTTGGCGTAAATGATAACATGACCAAAAAGCATTGCCAACATGTGGGCAACGTTTGGTAAATTGCGAAGGATGCGAACATGACACAGATAAAAGAAGGTGATCTTTTGTGGTCACCGTCCCCAGAGGCAATTGAGCAGGCAAACTTGACAGATTACATGCGCTGGCTATCGGATAAGCATGGTATTGTGAAAAATGACTACAGTGCATTGTGGGAATGGTCTATTGATGAAATTGGTGATTTTTGGACAACGCTGTTTGACTATTTTGCGTTGGTTTATGATGGGGAACTGGAACCTGCGCTGGGGGAAATGGGGATGCCATCGGCCGAGTGGTTTCCCAATGTTCACATCAACTACGCTGAAAATATCTTTGCCAAACTCAGCACAGACAAACCCATTCTACTGTACAAAGCCGAAGACTCGTCGCTACGCGAAGTTTTTCGCAGTGAATTAGAGAGGAAAGTCACACGGCTAGCAGCGTTTTTGAAAACGAGCGGCGTTGAGGCTGGAGATCGTGTCGTTGCCTACATCCCCAATATCCCCGAAGCGATCATCGCCATGCTTGCAACTGCTAGTCTAGGCGCAATTTGGTCAAGCTGCTCGCCCGACTTCGGCGCACGCAGCGTGCTTGATCGCTTCACACAAATCGAGCCAAAGGTTTTGATCGCAGTTGACGGCTATCAGTATGGCGGAAAACCGTTTGATCGCCGCGCTGTCGTTGCAGAATTACAGGACGCGCTACCAACACTTGAAAAAACGGTTCTCATCCCGCATATAGCCAAAAATACCGACAATCTCCATACATCCACACTTCTATGGGAGGACGCGCTTGCTAATGATGCCCAGAAATTAGAATTTGAGCGTTTGCCATTTGCCCACCCGCTGTGGATTCTCTATTCATCTGGTACAACAGGATTGCCTAAACCAATCGTGCATGGTCATGGCGGTGTCACGCTTGAGCATGTCAAGTCTGTTGTCTTTCACAACGATCTTAAGCCAAATGACAACTTTTTCTGGTATTCCAGCACAGGCTGGATGATGTGGAACTATCTGATTGGCAGTCTATTGGCTGGTTCGACGGCGATTCTCTACAATGGCAGCCCCGCCTACCCCGACATGAATGCCCTGTTTGCCTTGGCGGAAGAAACAGGGATGACTTATTTTGGCACATCGGCCGCCTTCATCTCCGCCTGCATCAAAGCGAGCATCCAGCCCAATCAGCAGTACGACCTCTCCAAAATCCGCGCTGTCGGCTCAACTGGCTCTCCGCTGACGGTCGATGGCTTCGCGTGGATTTATGACAATATCAATGCTAATCTCGCGCTTGAATCGCTGAGTGGTGGGACTGATTTATGCACGGCTTTTGTCGGGGGGGCGCGGACGATGCCAATTTACGCGGGGGAAATTCAAGGGGCTAGCTTGGGTGCGAAGGTAGAGGCGTTTGATGAAGATGGCAACGCTGTTGTGAATGAGGTAGGTGAATTAGTTATCAGTCAGCCAATGCCGTCAATGCCGATCTACTTTTGGAATGACGCGGATAAAACACGCTATCAAAGTAGCTATTTTGAGATGTACCAGGGAATTTGGCGGCATGGGGATTGGATCATGTTTAATGAGCGCGGGGGCTGTGTTATTTTCGGCCGATCCGACTCCACTATTAATCGCGGCGGCGTTCGCATGGGAACAAGTGAAATCTATCGCGTCGTTGAATCATTTGATGAAATCCTAGATAGCCTGATCGTCGATCTCGAATTTCGCGGGCGCGATTCATTTATGCCATTGTTCGTCAAGTTGGCAGAAGGAGTCGCGCCGGACGACGCACTCAAGCAACGTGTGACCAAGAGATTACGTGCAGAGGTCTCGCCGCGCCATGTACCAAATGAGATGATCGCCGTCAAGGACATTCCGTACACGTTGAGCGGCAAGAAAATGGAAGTGCCAATTCGCAAAATTTTGTTGGGGATGGACGCGAGTAAGGCGGCGAATTTGGGGGCGATGCGGAATCCGGAGGCGGCCGAATTTTTCATCAATTACGCCCGACAGCTTGCCAAAAGCATAAAGTAGCATCTGCTATAATCCAAATATGGCAACGCTAAAAGAGCTTCCGATTGGTATACAAACCTTCCGAGATGTCATTGAGAATAAATACCTTTATATCGACAAAACGCAACTAATATATGATCTCTTGCGTAGGTCAAAAGGAGCCTTTTTTCTCTCACGTCCCCGCCGTTTTGGAAAAAGTCTGCTTTTTTCGACTTTGGGAGAAATTCTTGAGGGAAATCGAGAGCTATTTGAGGGATTATGGATTGGGCAAAGTGATTATTCATGGGAATCCCATCCCGTTATCCGGCTCGATTTTGGGCAGTATCCGGTGCAGTCGGCCGAAGAGTTAAAAGATACACTGCGCTGGCTACTACGCAGCACGGCCGAGAAAAACGCGGTGTTCCTAGAGGGTAACTTCATTCCAATTCTGTTTACACAACTCGTGCGCCAGTTATCAAAAACGCAGGGCAAAGTTGCTATTCTCATTGACGAATACGATAAGCCGCTCGTAGACAATATAGATAACATTGAGGAAGCACGCAAAATACAGACAGTGCTGAAAAATTTTTACACAGTTATCAAAAGTCTGGACGCTTATCTACACCTAGTCTTCTTGACGGGCATTAGTAAATTCACGCGGGTCGGTGTCTTCTCCGGCTTGAACAATTTGCGTGATCTCTCGCTCGAACCAAAGTTTTCCAGTCTACTCGGCATCACTGAGGCAGAAATTGAGCGCGATTTGGCACAGCACGTTGCCCATTTTGCCAACGCACGTGAGCAGACCGTCGAAGAAGTGCGTGTCGCGTTGCGCTACTGGTACAACGGGTTCTGTTTTTCCAACAACTGTGAACGTGTTTACAATCCGTTTTCGTTATTCTCTGCCCTCACAACCTACCAAATAGCCCCATACTGGTTTGAAACAGGCACACCAACTTTTTTAATCAAGCTCCTCAAACGGCAGTCCATCGCTCCAGTTGATCTTGAAAATCCATTGGTCTCTAGCTTTGCATTTAGCACCTACGACATAGAAAGCCTCGATCTCCTGCCCATCCTTTATCAAGCAGGGTATTTGACGATCAAAGGTTACAACGCTCAGTTTCGTCGCTATCAGCTTGGCTCACCAAATCATGAAGTAGGGCAGGCATTTAATACCTACCTGCTAAAAGCACTTACACCGCTGTCGCTGCCTGAGACAGATAATGCGCTGGTTGATTTGACACAAGCGTTGCTCGGCGATGATCTGGAAGCCTTTTTTGAGATTCTCAATCGCTTTCTCGCTGAAATCCCATACGATATTCAGCTAAAAAAGGAAAAGTATTATCAGTCCGTTTTCTTCTTGATCTTCAAGCTGATCGGCATTCACATTGAGGTGGAGCAGCGCACGAATCGCGGCCGAATTGATGCCGTTGTTGTGACAGAGGAGAGTGTCTACATCTTTGAATTTAAGCTAGACGGCAGCGCAGAGGAAGCTATTGCACAAATCAAGGAACGTGATTATCCTGCCAAATATCGCGGACGTGGTAAGCTGATTCAGCTTTTCGGTGTCAACTTTTCAACAGAGTTGCGCGAGATTGCCGAATGGCAACGAGAAACGATAGCGACACAATAATTGAGATAGTATTAGTTGGCTATTTATTGACCCCAACAGAATTGTATACTCTTATCATACTTACAAAGGCAGAGAACAAATTTTGATTGCCAGAACATATGTAAAGGTATCAAGTAAAAATATTCGAAATTTAAAATTCAGGAAGATATTAAGTGTCAAAAATTGTTTCAAAGAACAAAGTTGTGCAGAAAATTTTCTTCGGTAGCCCCGGAACAGGTAAAAGTTGGCATGTTCGCAACGAAGTTGTCCAAAACGAGTTGAGAATAGACCCAACAAGCCCAAATTGTATTAAAACAGTCTTTCATCCTGAATATACATATGGGGATTTTGTAGGCAAACTTTTACCTTTAACAAATGGGGGTAAAGTTGAGTACCGTTATTATGGCGGACACTTTTTGAAAGCATTAGCGCAAGCCTACAAAAATATCTTAATTCAGCCTGATGATCCAGAACCCGTCGCACTGATTATTGACGAAATCAATCGCGGTAATTCGGCCGCCATCTTCGGCACAATCTTTCAACTATTAGACCGTGAGCAAGATGGTTGGTCATCCTACGATGTTGATATTTCCCAAATTGGATTCAATGAAATTTTGCGTTTAATTGGAATTAATGCGAGAAGCGAATCTTACATCATAACAGATGGATTGCATAAATTATTGAAATCAAAGCCATCACAACAATTGTTCCCGTCACAACTCAATAAGTTACTAGAGTCTATACAAATTACAAATCAGCATATTAAAATCCCCGCGAATTTGCACCTAATCGCAACAATGAATACATCGGATAATTCGATATACTATATGGATAGTGCCTTCAAGCGCAGATGGGAATGGGAGTTCATGAATATTGAAGGCAATTCAGTTGCTATAGATGGTATAGCATTTGATAGTAAAAGATCATGGTTTGAATTTATCAATAATCTAAATTCTTTTATCAAGAGCCACTATAAGTCTGTACGCCGTGTCGAAGATAAGCAAATAGGAAAATACTTCATTCAGGGAGAGAATGAAAAGACACACCAATTTCAAATTACTTACTCTGAAATTCAGAACAAATTATTATTTTTTATCTGGGATAGCGTATTTAGTCGCGATAAGAGACCTCTAATCGAATTGTTGAAAATTAAGGAGGAGAAATTGGTCACCTTTGGAGATTTTGCTGGGAAGGTAAAAGAATTTATCGAGTCTATCAATGACTAGAAGTCTCAACGCAGCTAATTATTGACCCCTATGAGGTTATGTTAGATTTCAGAAGAATGACGCTAGTTCGGCGACGGTCGAATGATAATTGGTCTTTTGTAGGAATCCAAAATAAAAACGGGCATCCCGAGTTTTGCTTGCCAATTGGATTCGATGACTTTCCCGATAATGATTTTGTAGCGACGCGTGATTTGTTTTTTCGGATGTACAGGACTTTTCGACGATTTGCGATTGGCAAAGGAGACAAGATTGAGTCTACTTACCCATCACAACGCGATGAAATCCAAAGAGAAAAAGGGATTAGATTTCATTTAGAGGACGGTGAAGAGGTTTTACTGTATAGCAAGATAGGGATGTTGGAAGCAGTTTTGAATGATTTAGACGAAGTTGCTATTCGTTTGCTGCAAAAGAAGCCTGCAACAAGTAACAAAATTGATTACACGCAACTTCACAAATATCTTCATCAAGCCGTTTATTTACCAGATGACGTTATTTACATTGATGAAATGACGATTCTACGCCCTCAAATTGAGGTGGGGCAAAATGATCTTATAGATATGTATTGTTTCATCTATTCAGAGATTAAAGATCAGTTGGAGGAGATGGATGAGGTTGACGAGAGCTTAAAAACGGCGGCCTATCGTTTCCACCACAACCATTTGACTAGTAACCAATCGATCTTTGATGAATACAGCTATGAATCTACGATTTTAGCACTCAAAGATATTTTAGAGACGATTGATCAACAGACAGGTTATAAAGACCATGATTATTGGCTATTTTTTGAAGCTATCGAGATATTTTTGTATGGGTCATTAAATTTATCGGCCGAACACGATGGCATCATCTGGGGCATCTCAAACTTTTCGGCCGTTTGGGAAGAGATGTGCTTCGCTTATATCTTTCAAGAATTTGCTGAAGACATTTTGTTTGCAGATACAAATATGTATATAAATGGTAGGCACATAGGTAACTCTCAACTTGACAAATACAATCGGGTTTTTCTTGCTAATGATTTCTTCTCCCCTGCAACACTGAGCAATGGGCAAGATAATCGACAGTTACGCCCTGATTTAATACGAAAAATCTATGTTAAGCTATACCAACTTTCAAAGGCGAGTTCAGAAGGAACTTACAGATTAATTCTAGAAGTTCCTAAAAAAGTTCTCAAAACTATCTACTATGGCAAACGCAACCAAAAAGGTCTACAACGTAATTTGATTTATGAAGGCTTTAGTCCCTCTAGAAAGCTAGTAAAAGACAAACCTATAATTATCAATAAAGTAAAACCAGAAAAGTATGCAACACTCGAAAAAATCGTGAGAAAAGCTATAGAAGATTCAGTAAGAAAATCATTGACAGAATATATGATTATAGATTTTAAGTATCAGCATGAGAATGTCTTCACTTCAACAATAATCAATTCTAAAGTCGAAAAAGATATAGTGAAACAATTGGTCTATGAATACGCATTGCAAATAAGATACAAGAACTATTCTATTAGAAGCCAGTTTTGTATTCCTCATTATTATCCTCCAGAAGATGAAAACCTCGGTGACCTTGTTCCGCAAACATTTCTCAATCCGATTATCCAAGATAGCACAATCGAGATATTGAAAACCAGTTTTTTGATAGTGCAAAAGGCATATCTAAAATGAACAGGCAATATTCTCATACAGTTTATAGTGAGCTCGCCCCTTTCATTTCTTTAAATCCGCGAACAAAACAAGCCACTGATCAGTTTCTACAGAATAAAGTTGGGAATATTTTCAAACAAAAAAACATTTGTTCGTACGCACCACTAAATCCCAAATACATCGTTTCTTACTATGACTTTGGTCGCCTTCCTATAAGTTATTTTTATGGAGAGGTCTTTCGAGACTTAAAAAAAGAGAGTGGGAAAGTCGTTCATATTGTCAAATATTGCATCACATTTGATTCGTCATGTGCGCCATTTCGTGAGTTCACACTCAACGGTCAGCCTGTTTTGATATTTATCTATGTCGATTTATCTGAATTGCTTAAAAGCCTATCTTCTGCCTCAAAACTAGACTATCGTTTTGGTTGATTTAGCAGGAGCATGTTAACCGCTATGATTATGTCTAATTGAGTAACTGTGAATCCTAAACTACAATCTCGGCTACGGCGATTGGGTGTCAAAAAGGGCGCACGTGCGCTTATCCTACCAAAGGAACCCGTTAAATCTGTTCCTCTCCCGCCAGAAGAACAAGATATTGATGATGCCCCTACTCTGCAACAGCTTCTGGCAGGCGGCGAGATCGTCGAAAATGAAGATGGAACCTATTTTTCGATTGATTATGTCTATCCGTTGACGCATCGGCATGGAAATCGGCCGTTAGGCGCATTGTTGGAGAAAACGTCCGCACACTTGGGATTGTATGGACATGCTGTGCTAACGTTTGAAGATTGTTTGTTTATCGACACGGAGACAACGGGGCTACATGGGGCGGGAACCATCGCGTTTATGGTGGGGGTCGGATTTTTCGATGGCAATGTGTTTGTTGTGCGACAGTATTTTGTGCGCGATTTTGGGGAAGAGACAGCGATGCTGGCAGATTTGGTGCGACTGATTGCCGTTCGGCCGAATCTCGTCACCTTCAACGGTCGAACATTTGACATCCCCCTTCTACAAACTCGCTACCTGATGAATCGTCTGCCCGATCCGTTTGGCGAGATGCCACACCTCGATCTGCTGACACTGGCGCGAAAGTTATGGAGACGGCGATTGCAGTCGGTCCGCTTAGGTAATTTAGAAGAAAAGCTGCTGGGAATTTCGCGCACACAGGAGGACGTGGCGGGATTTTTGATTCCGACACTCTATCATGACTATTTGCGCTCGGCCGATCCGCGACCGCTCAAAGGTGTTTTTTATCACAATCGAATTGATATTTTGTCGATGGTAAGCTTATCGGCCGAAATTCTCCACCTACTCGCCGCGCCTGATCTCTGCCAACACGCACTCGATGTATACAGCCTCGCCAAGTGGCAAGTCAATTTGCAGTTACCATTAGCAGAGGCATATTTGCGGCACGCAGCGACAATGGATTGTGAACTGGCGACGTGGCAACTGATTTTGCTGGAGTTGGGACAACTGCTCAAACGGGCAGATCGACGCAAAGATGCCGTTCCGTTTTGGTTGCAAATAGCGTACACGTCGGCCGATGACATCACCGCCCATATCGAACTCGCTAAATTTTACGAGTGGCACGAGACCGATTTGCAGCAAGCCTTAGCTTGGACGGATGCTGCATTTGCGCTATTAGACCCCTTTGATCTGACAGCACAAGAGGCGTTACAACATCGGCGCGGGCGACTGCTCCGCAAGTTGAATCAGGAGTAAAACGCCTCAACTGGGCTGCGTTCATCGGAGCGAACGGCGTGGAGTGCAATCGCGGCGTGATGGGAAAGCGTCATTGGGGCGCGATTGTAGAGATAGTAGCGGCCGATATTTTCTGGCAGGACGATATGCAGAAAACCAAGCAGTTTCCCCTGTGCTACTAACGGACAGGCGAGCGCGACCCCGCCCACGCGCACAACAGGCTGATCAAATGGCTCCACATCGAGATGGCGCAAATCCTCTTGCTGTAAATTGGTAGCAATTTTTCCCAAAAATCCTTCGCCTATTTGTATAACGTCAGCGGGTGCAATTGTCTCCAATCCAGTTTGCTCCAACATCTGAATTTGCTCATCCTGAATCAAATGAACAGAGGCTTGCAAGGCTTCAAAGCTTTCTGTCATTGCGGTGCAGAGCGTTGTCGCAATGGCTTCGGCCGAGCGTTGATTGGACAACGCCTGCGCGACGGTCTCCAACGCCAGCAGCCCCTCATTTGTCTGTGTGGAGAGCAATTTGAGCTGTCCCATCACGCCGCTCAATTGGTCTTCGATTTGATAGAGATTTTGCTCGACCGTTTTTGATTCATCTCCCAGCAGCACAGATGTAAGCGAAGCGGTGAATACACCTGTCACGACAAAGCCTAAAATAACCAACCCACCTGTTAAAACACGCCCTCCTGCCGTTGCTGGGTCATAAATATCGGCAAATCCACCCGTGGCAACAGTGGTGAAACTCCACCATAATCCTTTTTGCAGCTCGCTGTCTCCGGGCAGCGAATCGAGCGATTCAAGCGCACTGATCGCAAATGCACCAACAAACAGCAAAACAATCGCCAACATCAGCGAGCGACGGAGCAAGGTCACTTCAAATGTCTGAAATAGTTTGTCTAAGCCACGAAATGTTTCGGTGAGCGAGCGATAGGCACGGACAAGTCGCAAGATTCGTAGGGTGCGCGTGATGCGAGCTAATCGGCCGAAACGCAGCACGCCCGTAAACGGTAAGGACGCAAAAAAATCGATCCAGTAACGACGAATATACCAACGACGATCTTCCACGACCCAGAGGCGTAGAAAAAAATCTAGCAGCAGTATGCAGCAGATAACGGTGTCAATCACGATCAAGATAGAAATTATCTGTGTCGAAGCGTCTCGATTGAGCAAAATCAACTCGCCCATCGTGATGATGACAGAGATGACAATAATAGCCAAGATAGACGTGTCCCATACGGTGTAGTTGCGTCTGCTACCAAGCAAATTTGCCATGCGATCTTGGATGTGTCGCTCTACAATGGCGTTGTCCACATCGCGCAAGTGAACATCAAGCGCCTGCCATTCGGCCGAGAGGCGATCAATCCGCTGCAACGCCTGATCTGTCTCAAGCGGGTTGCCCGCCTGAACACACTGCAAAAAGTAGTCATCGGCTTGTGACAACTGCTCACGCATCGCCAGCATCTCTTCGATCAGTGCGTGCCGCATTCGCACCAGCGTTGGCTCATCACAATCTTGCAATCGCCAACGGTGGGCGCGTCGTTGGATGTGCGCGACGGAAGCTTCCTGTTGCGCCAACTGGCGTGCGAGATGATGTTCATCGACCGGATCAATTGTATTTGGGAGCATGGCATTAAAATTTGGGTGGTTACTTCACAAACGATGTTTCTTTAGGAATAAAGAATTGATGAGCTAAATTTTAGCGAAAAGCAGGTTTGGAATCATCTTTATCTCGAATTTCTAAAGCCCCTTATCTTCCACAAAGCGAAAGACAAGTGCGCCTAGCAAAGCGAGTCCAGCGGCCGACCAGCAGATCAGGCGAAAGCCTCCAAAGTTTGTGAGGGTCGGCACGCACAAAAGCGCAACGGCACGCGCAATTGGTGGGGTTAGTGAGAGAACGGCTAACGGCACGCTGCGAGCGGCAGGAACGAGTTCAGTAAAAATGGGGATAACGCTGATAAATGACATCTCGAATGTGAGAAACGTAAAGAAGATAGCAATTAATGCAGTCAGAGTTGAGACACTGACGACAGGGAGCAGAAAATAGGCAACGGCCGAGAGCGTCACGGTGAAAAGCACAATACGGCGTTTGCCCAGTCGGTCACTGAGCCAACCCGCGCTCAACTCGCCAATCAACTCGCTTAATCCCAAAACGATTGCAGCCGTCCCCAATCCACTGACACTTAATGCAAACGAGTTTTCCAGCCAATCCGCATAGCTTGAAAAAACGAGCATATTTGCCATCATCGCTAGTCCGACATAACCGGCCGCCGCCCAGAGCATCGGTGTGTCCGCCACATGACGCGCCATCAAACGCAGCGAAAATTTGCCAGTCACTTGTGGACGTACATCTGGGATAACGCGCCAGATAATGACAAGCATGATGGCTGAACCAATCGACAACGCGAGAAACGGAGATTGCCAGCCAAATTGCGCGATCAGCACGCCAACGATTGGCGCACCAATCAGCAATGCCCCAGCCCACGATAGCTCGGTGATTCCAATCGCCATGCCACGTTGCTCGTAAGGGACGACATCTCCGATGTGGGTTCGCATGGCTGGGTCAAATAGAACGCTAGAAAGTGTACCCAAAATAACGACCACCATAAATATGCCAAGCGTTGGGAAAAAATAGAGTAGGCCAGTGCTGATAGAGAAGATAAGCAGAGCGACGATGAGGAACGATTTTCGGCCGAATTTCTCACTCAATGGCACGACAAATGGCACGATAAAACTCGCCAGTGAGCGGGCTGCTAATAACCGTTGTAATGTCCCAATCGGCACACCTAATCCACGCGCAAACGCGGGTAGAAACGAGAAAATGGTTCGTATCAGCGTTGTGAGAAAAAAGCGTGTGCCGGCAAGGACAAAAAGCTGTAGACGAATTGAAGACATTGGGGGAGTGTACCTGCTTTGTTTCGCTATTTACATGTTCAATCTTGAAACGCAAATTCTTGCAACTCATTTCAAATATCGCAGTCATTTTGGCAATGTTGTCACCCCTCGTTACAGTGACATCACTATGAAAAAACGACGCGCACGTAAAACACGTAGAAAACCTGAGCTTGCATGGCTGAAATTGCCATTTCGAGAGGTGACAAACCCAATTGAACCGGTTGAATGGGTATCGGCCGAAAAAATCGAAAAGATTCACAACGCCTCGATGTGGATACTTGAAAACGTCGGCATGGCCTTCATGGACGAGGAGGCACTCGATCTGTGGGAGAAGGCTGGCGCAAAAGTGGATCGTGGGGATCAGCGAGTTTGGATCGGCCGCGACATGCTGCTCGAACTCGTTGCCAAAGCACCCAGCAGCTTTACATGGCACGCCCGCAATCCGGCCTATAACTTCACGATAGGTGGCAATCACATCGTCTTTAATCCTAATTCAGGGATGCCTTATGTGTCAGATATGGATCGCGGCCGACGAAACGGCACGCTGGCAGATTACGAGAAATTTGCCAAACTTGCCCATACAGTCCCATTCTTCCAGCTCGCGGGCGCACCCTATTGCGAGCCGCAAGACATCGACCCATCACTACGCCATCTTGAGCGAATGCGCGTCCTACTCACGACGACAGATCGTGCCATCCGTGATGTCGGTCACGGGCGCGTCATCCCTGAAGATGAAGTGGCGATGTGCAAAATTGCGTTTGGGGGTGAACTGCCCGGTGTCTGTCATGGTGGCACGATCAATATCACAAGCCCGCTGCGTCTCGATGATCGCATGATTGGCGGCCTGCTCAGTTACGCCAAACACGGGCAAGTGACGTGGAGTACGCCGTTTATCATGGCGGGGGCAACCAGTCCTGTCACGATTGCGGCCGCTCTCGCACAACAAAATGCAGAAGCATTAGGCTCAATCGCGCTCGTTCAGTTAGCTTACCCCGGTGCGCCCGTCATCTATGGTGGCTTCACCCAACCGGTCGATATGCGCTCTGGCGCACCTGCATTTGGCAGCCCAGAAGGAGCGTGGGCGACAATTGTTGGCGCACAAATGGCGCGGCGGTATAGTCTGCCCTATCGTTCAAGCGGCAGCTTGACCAATTCACAGACACCCGATGCACAAGCCGCCTATGAAACCCAATGGTCGATGTGGCCGGCGATTATGGCACATACCAATTTGATGTTGCACTCCGTCGGTTGGCTTGAAGCGGGTCTGCTTGCCTCCTTTGAAAAATTCGTGATCGACGCGGAGGCATTGGGTATGTTTATCCATTTCCTCAACGATTTCACAATTGACAATGAGTCACTCGCGCTCGATTCCATCGCCAGCATTGGCATTGGTGGGCATCATTTTGGCACACCGTTGACCCAATCTCGCTACGAAACCGCCTTCTATCAGCCACTCGTCGCCGACCGTCAAGGCTATGAGCCATGGTTGGCAAACGGCGGTGAAGATACATTGCAACGTGCAAACAAGCTCTATAAACAACTGCTGAATGAATATGAACGCCCACCGATGGAGCCAGCCATTCTCGAAGAATTGAATGACTATGTTGCACGGCGCACGCGCAAACTCGATGGGGTTGATCTCTACGAATAGGGGTGTGCGAATCGTGGCTGTTTCGCATGCTACACCATAAAAATTTATCGCTCTATTTTTGCGGACAGAAAATCGTTTGCAGGGAGTTCCACTAAACATGCCACACCAAACTAAAAAGGCCTTTGCCTTAGCCAATGAAGCGAATTCAAATTGCACGAAATTGAATGACATGAGGAGAATAAGAGAATGACTCGGCCGATAAATCCAATTAACTTTATTCACGATGTACGCTGGGAAGATATTCCCCAGCATGTCCAGCAGCAGGCAAAGCGTTGTCTACTCGACACAATCGGCGTGGCGATTGTCGGCCGACAAACAGAGCTATCACGCATCATTTATAACCATGCGGCGCGACAGTTCGGTGGCAATGATGCCCCGTTGTGGTTTGATGGACGGCAGGTGTCGGCCGCTGGAGCCTCCCTCGCCATCGGTATGACCATTGACTCCGTTGATCTGCACGATAGCTGTCGCCCTGTCAAAGGTCATGCAGGGGTTGCTCAAGTGCCAGCCGCGCTTTCTTCGCTGGGAATGGGCGATGGTGCTGTGAGCGGCAAAGAGCTTCTGGCAACGCTAGCAATGGCTTATGACATCGCTACGCGGACAGGAACCGCACAACATGCAACTGTCTGTGATTACCATACATCGGGATCGTGGAATGCAGTTGGTACAGCAGCGATCATTGCGCGGCGTATGGGGCTAACATACGAGCAGACACGTCATGCGCTCGGTATTGCTGAATACCACGGGCCGCGTTCACAGATGATGCGAGCGATTGATTACCCAACAATGATCAAAGATGGCTCTGGTTGGGGGGCGATGGCGGGGGTTAGTGCCGGGTTGTTGGCGGCCGATGGCTTCACAGGCGCACCGGCAATTACCGTTGAGCAAGCCTTTACAAACGAGGAGATTGCCCCATACTGGGCGGATTTGGGTGAACGATGGTCGCTGATGATCCATTATTTCAAACCCTACGCTGTCTGCTATTGGGCGCAAGCCGCAATAGCAGGATCGTTGCAACTCAAGCAAGAAAACAATTTGGAAACGGATGACATCGCTAAGATCAAAGTGTACACCTTCCACGAAGCAACGCGGCTGGCGATGCGTCGTCCTAAGTTGACCGATGAGGCGCAGTACAGCCTGCCATTCCCAGTGGCAGGCGCATTGGTGCATGGGCAGCTTTATTTAGATGAGCTGTCGGGTGACAATTTGACCCATCCCGAAGTATTGCGGCTATCTGACGCGGTTGAGTTGATCGAGGATGAGTACTTCAACGCTCGTTTTCCAGCATATCGTTTGTCACGGGTTGAGATTGAGACAACAGATGGGCGACTGTTTGATTCGGGCGTTGTAAAACCGCTGTGGGACTTGAGTGAGCAGGCGACAGATGATGCGCTTTTAGATAAATTTAGGCGATTAGCACATGCTTATCTGCCGACACAGCGAGCAGATGCACTTGAGCAAGCCATCTGGCAAATTGAAGAGATGGTCGATGTCATGGACCTTATCGAATTGTTAGGGCAGAGTAGTGCGAATGGATGACAGATTGATATTCAGTGGTCAGTATTCGGTCATTGTTCACCAACACTTTTATGCCGATAAAAAAGCACCCTTTGGGGTTCTAGCGACGTGTTGCCAAGAATCAAATCGGCCGCCTTCTCCGCCACCATCATCGTCGGTGCATAGATGTTACCATTGGTGATGTGTGGGAAAACGGACGCATCGACGACGCGCAATCCCTCTAATCCATGCACGCGCATTGTGAGAGGGTCAACAACTGCCATTTCGTCTGTTCCCATTTTGCATGTACAGGATGGATGGTAGGCTGTCTCCCCTTCCCATCCCACCCATTTGAGTATGTCTACGTCTGTCTGCACAGTGGGGCCGGGTGAAATTTCGCCGCCGTTAAATGGCGCAAAGGCAGGTTGGCTCATGATGTGTCGCGCACAGCGAATCGCCTCGACCCATTCACGACGATCATTGGGGGTCGAGAGATAGTTGAAGCGCAGGGCGGGCTTTTGACGGGGATCGGCCGACTTCAGCTTCAAGCTCCCTCGCACATCCGAATACATCGGGCCGACATGCACCTGATAACCGTGTCCACCACTAGGCGATGTACCGTCATAACGCACCGCGACGGGCAGAAAGTGAATCATCAGATTGGGATATAGAACATCCTCATTGCTGCGAATAAAGCCACCCGCTTCAAAATGGTTTGTCGCCGCCGCCCCTCTTTTGAAAAATAGCCACTGCAAGCCGACAAATGGCTTGTTATACCATTGCATCGAAGGCCAAACGGAAACAGGTTGGGTGCAGGCGTGCTGGACATAAACTTCGAGATGATCTTGCAAGTTTGCACCAACACCGGGCAGGTGCTGGACGATGTTAATATCTAAGGGGGTGAGATCGGCCGAATTCCCGACCCCTGACAACTGCAATAGCTGGGGTGAGTTAATTGCACCACCGCACAAGATAACCTCATTCGCGTAAATTTTTTCGCCGCGGCGGCCGACTTCAACACCGACAGCGCGTTTACCTTCAAATAGAACACGTGTCACAAGCGTGTTAGTACGGAGATGCAAATTTTGTCTATCTAAGACAGGGTGCAGGTAAGCACGCGATGCGCTCAATCGTCTTCCATTTCTCACATTGCGATCAAACTTGGCAAATCCCTCTTGCTGATACCCGTTCACATCACTCGTCAGTGGGTAGCCTGCCTGCTGCACAGCCTCAAAAAATGCGCCGAACAGCGGATTGGTTGCCGGTCCACGTTCCAACTCTAACGGCCCTGCATCTCCTCGATAGTCGTCCCCGCCTGCAAGGCAGTTCTCCATACGCTTAAAGTAGGGCAAGCAGTGTGCATAATCCCACGTCTGCATCCCGGCATCCCCGCCCCAGCGTTCAAAATCGAGCGGATTGCCACGTTGAAAGATCATGCCGTTGATGCTGCTTGACCCACCTAAAATTTTGCCGCGCCCGTGATAGATGCGCCGATTATGCATGAATGGCTCAGGCTCCGACTGATATTTCCAATCGTAAAAGCGATTGCCAATTGGCATGGTGAGCGCGGCTGGCATCTGGATTAACAAATCCCATCGACGATCCCGCCGCCCTGCTTCCAGCACCAACACGTCATGCTCTGGCGCGGCACTCAGTCGATTTGCCAACGCGCAGCCGGCCGAGCCACCGCCAATAATCAAATAGTCGTAAATTTTGTTTGTGCGTTTCATTCCCAGTTCCTCTCACGGGAACGGTAACGCTATCTTGTTCTTGACGCAACATTTCCAAATCTACACACGATAGGTTCCATTCTACCCATCTTAAGCAAGTGGATTATGTGAACCGAAATATGTCCGTTTTTGGGTCAACATTTTGCTATAATGACGTGTATCTTTTTCGGAGAGGACGTTATGAATAGACTTTTTGGATTTCTAGCAGGAGCAGTCTGTGGTGCAATGGTGGGAGCGAGTGCATCGCTGCTGTTTACGCCACAGTCAGGCGAAGATTTGCGAGCGCGAGCGGTGGCACGCTGGGAAACGGCATTGGCTGAAGCACGCAGCGAGATGCGACGTACACAGATGGAATTAAACGCACAATTTGATCAATTCAAAGCGGCTTAGTTCGCATTTAATTTTGACGAAAAAAGATCCGTAGCGTTCGCATATATGCTGAATGCTGCGGCTTTTTTGTTTTCAATATGCTTGAAAAGAAACAGGGGCAATTGACGGCTTATTTGCCATCGGCCGATCCCACTCTTCTCGCCGAAACGCTCATCGCTATGGCAAATGCAGAGGGAGGGCTTATTGTGCTAGGTGTCAATGAGGACGGCTCTTCCACGGAAGCAATCTGGGAGGAGGAGGCAACCAGTGCGTTACGATTGGCTGTTGCACGTTGCAATCCCCCTGTAATGTCTCAGTGGGAAATGTTGCAAACGAGACAGGGTGAGTTGGTCAGTTTAAGAGTGGCAAGATCAACAAAACTACATACCTTGACGGACGGCCGCGTTTTTGTCCGTCACAATACGGAGAATCGCCCTGTTTCAGGTGTAGAGTTGATTCAGCTTGCGACCGGCCGCACGGTTGGCAACTACGAATTAGACACGGTGGCTGGTGCAACAGTTGATGACTTCAATCCCAACATTGTCAAAGCATATTTAGATGGGCGCAAAGAACATGGCAAGGCATACGTTGGCTCACGCGAGCAGCTCTATTTTGAAATTGGCGCGACCGATCATCTTGGCAATCCAACCGTCATGGGTATTTTGTTGTTGGGTAAAAACCCACAGATGTTCATGCCGCAAAGTAGCGTCATATTTGTGACATTTGACGGACTTGATCCACGCGGCATCAATGGGCAGGTCGGCTACACGGCACGTACAGAGATCACCGGTTGTCTGACGCAAATCGTCGAGCAGACTTGGAATCTCGTTTATCGGGAGATGCGAACAGGGGCGCGGTTGCGTGGACTGCGGCGGGAGGAAGAAAGCCAATATCCTATTTTCGCCGTGCGTGAGGCGATCATCAACGCGATTGCTCATCGTGACTATGCGATCAGAGGACGCAAAATTGAGATTCGGATGTACGACGACCGATTAGAGGTGATTAGCCCCGGCGGGTTGGCAGGTCACATGACGCTTGACAATCTAGTGGAAGAACATTATTCGCGCAATCCGCGTATCGTCGGCGGCCTGTTTCAATGGGGCTACATTGAAGAGTTAGGGTTGGGAATCGATCAGATGATAGAACAGATGGCTGAGGCAGGTCATCCACCACCTAAGTTTGATGTGACAAACGACATTTTTACCGTCACACTGTCAAATGCACGGGTTGATGAGGAACGGAAGCCACGCGGCATGAACGAGCGGCAAGTAATCGCCGTCAACTACGTTAAAAAGAATGGGAGCATCACCAATGCAGATTTTCGGCGAGAGTGTGCGGATATTTCGGCCGAGACCCTCCGCCGCGATCTAGCCGATCTCGTTCGCAAAGGCAAGTTGCTCAAACTCGGCATGAATAAGGGAACCTACTATATCTTGAATAGTTGATAGGGGGTGATGGACGATACTGGACTCGAACCAGTGACCTCTGCGATGTGAACGCAGCGCTCTAACCAACTGAGCTAATCGTCCGCGAATTTGGGGATTATAACAATCTCATATCAGCGCGGCAATCCCGCGTGATAGCTGAAAAATGCCGAATCCACATAATAGAACGGCCGAGATATAGGCTAACCAACGACTGAGGTTGCCATCCCCCCTATCTGCACTGCCAATCAGCCCAAAGAAGATAATAAACAGTGCAAAACCGCCGCACAATGTGAGATACATGCCCGCTAAGAAGCCAATTGCGTTACTAATTGAGGTACGCCACGCTTCTAAGAGAATCACACCGCCAATTGTTCCCCAAAAAATGTATGGATTGGGATTGAGCAAATTAACGAGGCTGGCCTTGAGGAGGCCATGTTCGGGTGTGTCTTGCTGTATTTCCTGCATGGGAGAGCTTTTTCCTGATTGAAATGCTCCCCAAGCTAAGTAGATCAGAAAGAGGCCGCCAGCAATCTGCAAGCCTGAGATTGCCCACGCAGGCAAATTTGAAAGCAAGAAGACGACAAGTAAAACGATCGGGATGTCACTAATCAACGGTGCGAGTGCCAGTTGGAGAGAGCGTCGCCAGCCATTTTTGAGCGTTTGGGAAAACAAAAAAGCCTGCATCGGCCCCGGCGTGGCAGAGGCAGGAAAGCCAAGTAAAAAGCCCTGTAAAAAATAAGCTATCATATCTTAACCATATTTGCGGACGTAAAAGATGTACCCTGCGACAAAAACTGTTGCAAAAGAGAACCACTGGACAGCATAGCCGAGATGACTACCTTCGCTCAGTTCGACAACGTGTGCGGTGCGGAACGGTCTAGCGGTGGGGTCAACGTTATCGCTAGTTTGCAGAAGGATGATGGGGAGCAACTCGGCCGACACAACCCTTTGCATCTGCTCAAAATTAAGCAAAAATGTCTCGCCATCAGTCAGCGTTGCGTTGCGCGTGCTGAATTGTTGGACAACACCTTCGATTGTGGTGATTGGCTCATCGAATTGGCGGAAATCGGCCGATTGCCACTCCAAATTTGAAATCCAACCGCGATCTACCAAAATAGCTTTGTTTGTGCCATCCAAAACAAATGGTGCAATGAGATGCACGCCAGACCCCACCTGTTGGTTATTCTGATTGAGTAAAACAATTTGCTCATCAAAATTAAATTGACCATCAGCTATGATAGTGCGGTCTGTCATCTCTAGCAATAGTGCTTCGTTAGTCATTGTATTGAGGCTGAGGGGTGGCTGGTCAAGCTGGGCGCGAGTCGCAGCATTGAGGCCACGCCGCCATTCGAGGCGGTCGAGTTGCCAGAAACCGAGCCAAACACAGATAGCGGCGGCGGCGAGGATGAAAAGGGTTTTGGGCAGATTTTTTCGGCCGAAATACCTACCCATCACGCCCTCCCTGTCGTAACCCCACAACGGCTACAACTGCAACCAAAGCAATAATCCCTCCCATAACAACAGTGTTGTTCATCAACGATTCCCCTTCAACCATATCGACAAAAGAAACCGTATCTGCCAAATCGTCCACGCGAACGACAAAACGGTAATCACCAGCACGCCTAACCTCTAAGTCTGCCTCATAGAGGAATTTATTAGCTGAATTTTCGTGTGTGGCGCGTGCTTCAATCATCTGTCCATCGCTAGTATGCTCGATAATCACCTGAATATTCCGATTGAGCATCGCTTCATTTTCCTGCGCGAGTCCGACCGTAATATGGATTGTGCCAACCGTCATCGGCTCTGGGTCTGTCCATACAGAGATGATGTATTCACCGATGGGAGCATTGGCGATTTGAGGAATGCCTCCGCCGTGCGCTTTGGCAGTTTGAGAAAGAATGAAAAAAGCATAGAGCGCCAACAAAAGCACCCCGATGGCAATCATTGGGATGAGTTTTCTGTTCTTTGTTATCGGCCGACTGTTCACTTTGCCCCTGATCGAATATCGTGTGACTTCGCCTCACGCTCCTGCTCATTCAGCCACAACGTAACTAGAACGATGACCGCAATCACGTACATCATACTGCCCGGAATCCACATAATTGCACCACCGAGTCGCTGGTCGTCCAACACCGAAATGCTAAAGGTACGAAAAGGGATGCTTTCATAATAAGTATAGATGACGGCATCTGCGAGGGCGATGACAACCCCTGCGATCATATTGGCCGGCACACAGGCAATCACAAACGCAATCCGCACGGGATAAGCGAAGCGTTTGTGAAAAATCGGTGCTGCACCTGTGATATGCCACCAAAGTAGCATTGCAGAGTAGAAAAAAGTGAAATGTTCCAGATCATGCACCCACTCACTTCGCAACGTCAAGTTATACATGTTCGCGTCGTGCCACCCCCAAAGAAAAAGGAAAAAGGCTGCCCACGCAACAAATGGTTGACTAACTTGTGCCAAATAGGGGCGAATTTTGGCGCGTTTTGAGAACAATAGATACCCGATTTGTCGCCGTAAGTTGAGTGGCAGCCCCCACATAACAATTGGCAAGGGGTTGGGAGCGAGTAGAAGCGGTGGGGCAAACATAGCGATCATCAAATGCTGAATCATGTGCGCGGTGAAAAGTTGACCACTCAACACTTCGATTGGCGACATGAGCGCAAGAAAAACGAGCAGCAAACCAACCCAGTATGCGAGCAAACGCCACCAGTGTGACAATTTTGCACCGCGCTGACGCAGACGTATCCAGCCGATAGTGAACGTGACCCCAAACGCGAAAAGAACTACAAAGATGATCGGCTGGAATTCCCAAGAACTCAGTAACGCCCGTGTTGTGTCGCTCATTAAAACAAAAACGGAGAACGAACAAGCCGCTCTCCGTTGTAATTTAGTTGCGTATTGTCAAAAATTTAGTGATGGAAATCCATCGCTCGGCCGATCAAATAAAGCGCAGGGTAGAAGAAAATCCAGATCACATCAACATAATGCCAAAAGATCGCGCATGATTCGACACCCCAATGTTTCTCAACCGTGTAGTTACCCTTTCGTCCATTGCGGATGACTGTGCCGATGTAGACCAAGCCAATGATGACATGGGCTGCGTGCATGCCTGTCATCATGAAAAAGACCGCGCCAAATACGCCATCTGTCGGCCGCAAGACGTGTGATTCGCCCGTTATCGCCATCGCCAACTCTGGAACGATGCCCCACTCGACAAAGAAGAGGCCGAGCAAAAAGAGTAGGCCAAAGAAAAACGTCCAGATAAGATTGCGATCCATCTTTTTCCAGTCGCCAAATCCTGCGGCGATTTCGGCACGAATCATAAAGTAGCTGCTTACCAGCAACACTGATGTGGTGGCGAGCGCAGCCTCTTGACTCAAGTGAGGGCGTACAAGCTCACCTTCATCACGCCAGAGATAAAAACGTGCGGCAAGTAGCGCGACAAATAGGAAAAGCTCTGAGATGCAGAATAGCCAAATTCCAAGTCGGTTGGCACGAAGCTGCTCAGGCCAACTCAGCGCGGGGCCATGATCTTCGTCATGGTGGTCATCGTGTAAATGTTCAACAGCAGCAGCCATTAGTGACCATCCTCTCGCCAGAGGCGATAAACATGCATAAAGAAGTAAACGACAAGTGCGGCCTTGATGAAGGCGACGATAAACAGGAAGACGGGGGAATTGAGCGCATCGTTCGTCGCCATGTAGGCTTCAGCCCCCGTCAATATCGCTAACACGAATGCAATAAATGTCGCTTGGTTATAAACTGCGGCTTTATCTTTGGCCGAGTGTTCTTTTCCAGCCATACTCCTAATCTCCTATCGCAGGAATGTTGCGAACATAAGTCCAGTTTTCTGAGCCATATTCATACGGTTCACCGACAACCTCGATGGGGGTCAAATAGTTAAATTCTGGCAGTGGGCTGGGAGCCAACCATTCGGGGTTGTGTGCGCCCCATGGGTTTTCTGCGGCGCGTTCGGCCGATCTGACACTCGTCCACAAGTTGAAAATCATGATCAGAACAGACCAGCCAATAACCAGCGTTGCCACTGTCACTAGTGATTGTGTAAAGTCAATCCCTAGCGCAGGGTCATAGTCGGCAATACGACGGCGCATCCCCATCAAACCAACTTGCATTTGACCTAAGCTCATCACCCAGAAGGCGGGGAGCATCAGCCAGAAATGCAGCTTGCCCAGTCGCTCGTTGTACATTTTACCCGTGATTTTTGGGAACCAGAAATAGAGCGCACCAAAGAATGGGAAAACAAAGCCACCGAAAATTGTCGCGTGGAAGTGACCGACGACCCAATATGTGTCATGTAGATAGAGATCTGTCGGAATTGTGCCGAGAATCGGCCCACTCAACCCGCCTAAGAGGAAAACTGAAATAGCTCCCAGCGCAAATAGCATAGGTGTCGGGAACGTAATCTTTCCACCCCATATCGTACCGAGCCAGCTAAATAGCTTGACTCCAGTCGGGACACCGACCAGCATGGTCGAAATCATAAAGGGAATCCGCAGTGCATCGCTCATCCCAGAGGTGAACATGTGATGCGCCCACACGATAAAGCCGACCATTGCAATCCCAATACTTGACATTGCAACCCAGCGATAGCCAAAGAGTGGCTTGCGGGCAAAGACGGGTAGAATTTCGCTGATGATGCCAAAGCCTGGTACAACCCAAACGTAAACGGCCGGATGCGAATAGAACCAAAAAAGATGCTGGTAGAGGATTGGATCGCCGGGCGGTATGCTTGTGGGGTCAAAGAAACCCATGCCTAAGACACGTTGCGCCAATACCATACTCAGGGCAACACCAACCGTTTGAGTCGCGCTGAACTGCATAATGCTTGTTGCAATTGCCGTCCAGACAAAGATCGGCATCCGAAAGTAGTTCATCCCCTTTGCCCGCATGGTGGCGACCGTCACGAGCAAGTTTAAGCCACCTGCAATTGAAGAGAAGCCATTCATGTAGAAGCCAAGCATAAAAAGAACAACGCCCATTTCCGGTGTTGTGACGCTGTGCGGTGGATAGCCAACCCAACCTGTATCCCAGCCAAGCAGCAGACCACCTATGAGGAGTGATGCAGCGGGGATACCAACCCAGAAGCTAAAAGCATTTAGACGTGGGAAAGCCATATCGGCCGCGCCAATCATCACTGGAGCCAAATAGTTGATCAACGCACCGACACCCAAGAAAACGGCGGCGATCATGATCATGCCGTGTGCGCTAAAGAGCGTGTTGTACTGGTCATAATCCATCAACTGCATTCCCGGAAATGCCAGTTCGAGACGGAATAAGATCGCCAATAGCCCACCGATCAGTAGAACAAAAATACCTGTCACGCCGTACTGGATGCCGATCACTTTATGGTTAACATCGACGCTGAAGTAACGCATCCACTCTGGCTCGCCTTCTGGCGCACCATGATGTAGATGGGTCTCCATCCCAAATGCCCATTTGAGCCAATCGGTCAAAACCCCAGCAAACAGCAAGAACATGGGAACACTTAGAATAGCACCCAGCACCAAGCCCGCTTCGCCAGAGGCGGGAACGCCGTCTGCAATCTCTCGCGCTGTCGGCACAGCCTGCATAAGGAGATAAACAACCAATATCGTCAAAAATTGACCCATCATTCCCCAAGCGAGTGCGGTTCCGCCGAGATAGTAGAAGAATGCGCCAACTTTCGTGTGGTTGAAGTTGCCAGAGCTAGACACAATGCCCGACAACAATGCCCAGAGGACACCAAGCACAAGCACGGCTCCCTGCGCCGCCTGACCCCATGCAGGTTCTTCAAGTCCGTTTATGTCTGTAAACCAGTTGAACAATGCCAATGTGAGGTAGAGAACGACGTAGACAAGCAGACCACCGCTGACACCAGCAGCGATGCCGCGCCCAAGTTTTGAGTGTGTAAATTTTAGTATACCGTCCATAGTGGTTTACTCCGAGATTGACTTCATAAACGCGATGAGGTCTTCCAAGATAACAACGTCATCCCGCCCACGTTCAGCCAATGCGGCTTCGCGGTCGGCAAAATCTTGTGCATAATTCTGCGGCATCACGTTGGCATTATACCCGCTGACAATTTTTGCATTTGGCGCGTAGATAGATTCTTCAATATAAGCATCATCAACAATGATGATCTCACCCGATTCTAGCGGTTCTTCACGTCCATAAACGCCTAGCCAAGTGGGGCCTGTTCCGTCAGATCCATCTATACTATGACAGCTTTGACAATTCAGCCCGTCCGCGCTCCACCAATACTCACCGCGTGCAACGGTGTCTTCGGGAATGTCGTTCAAAATACGCTCAACTTCTGCTTCAACTTCTGCAACAGAGTTGACGACATAGACGTTTGCATACATTTGTGAGTGACTCGTCCCGCAGATTTCGGCACAGCGTACGAGCGGCCGATAGCCAGAAATACCAGTGCGATCAAAGTGATCTTCGATAATTTCTTCAGTCGTCTTTGTGGGTGTGAAGCGTAACTGCTTCTTGACACCGGGCAGTAAGTCCTGTTTGACGCTAAATTCTGGAATCCAGAAAGAGTGGAGGACATCGGCCGATTCCATATTCAACAAAACCGGCGTGTCTTTTGGCACAACCAAAGAGGCTAACTGTGTACCGTTTGGATAGGTGAACGTCCATGCCCATTTATGGCCTTCTACCTCCACAACAAACGCCTCACCATCTCGTGCTGGGCTGTTGATGTCGAGCAGCATATTCGACCCCCAGATTGCAAAGAACACCACCACGCCAAGCGGCAAAACAGTCCACGCAATTTCAAGGGGCGTATTGCCGTGCATGTAAACACCATCCCCTTCCTCACCCTCTTTGCGACGAAACACAAATGAGGCGTACAGAATGAAGACGATGATTAGCGAAAACAGCACAGAAATGGCCATATAATGCGCGTCTGCCAACACCAAGATTTTGTCCCCTTCCGCGCTGGCTGAGGGCATAAACTGGAACAAAGCGCTGAAAACATAGTAGACAATCACACTCGAAATTGCGACGAGTGCAGAAGCCTGTAATAAGTGACGTGTATTACTCATGGGTTCGTTTTTCTCAAGTGACTCACGTTTTGTATGAATCTTCCATCCATTGTAAGCGCAGGTAGCTGAAAATTCTACTTTGTGTATTTTATCACAATCGCTTATGCGATCAATTGAATGGGCGTTGCGTCAATGTGTCTACAACTGTCACAAGAGGAAGCAGCGCAAAAACCCTCACCCCCGGCCCCCTCTCCCAAAGGCTAGAGAAGAGGCTTATAGATGAGGGGTTTACTCAACATGCTACCTGACCAACTTAAAAACCCCGCTGTTGGCGGGGTTTGAGCGTCTCACAGACAGTCATTCGGTTAGCCTATTCGCTAAACCATTTGTCAAACAGTTCATCTAACTTACCGTCAGATTTCATCTCGTCGAGTGCGCCATCTACTGCCTCTTTTAGTGGACTGTCTGTTGCAAAGATAAATCCAAGTTCTTCACCTGCAACCGCTTGACCTGTGACTTTCACGCTATCTGCATTCTGTCCAACATAACCTTGACCTGCCACATTGTCGATTACGACCGCATCCACTTCACCGTTGATGAGTGACTGTACGGCCGTTCCGAACTGATCATAGGCAACAATGCGATCTTCACCAACGAGGTCAACTGCTACATCGTAGTTGGTTGTGCCAAGCTGTGTGCCGACGAGTAGGTTTGGATCGGCCGAAAACTCACTCGCTTCAACGAAGCGAGATTCGTCAGCGCGGACAAGCAAAACTTGGGAAGATTGGATATACGGATCAGAGAAATCGACATATTGATCGCGCTCATCCGTAATGGTGATACCATCTGCGCCGACATCAAATGTATCAAATCCGCCTTCACCACCCATAATGGCGACCATCGCATCCCAGCTTGTTTCAACATAGTCTGGCTCACAGTTGATGCGTGTGCAGACTTCATCAAATATGTCATAGTCATAGCCAACGCCTTCCCCCGTCTCAGTGTCGATAAAGTTGAATGGATTGTACGCATTCTCGACCGCGACTCGCAGTGTGCAGCCTTTGAGATCAGCCATGCCGTTGTCTTGTTCACCAATTTCTACTTCGCTACAGGGGCCACCGTCGGCCGATTCCCCACCACCACACGCTGCCAACATAACAAGCAGCAAACTTACAACAGTTAACAACCATTTTTTCTGTATCATTTGTTCTTCTCCATAACAGGTTTAAGTTTAGGTCCTGCAAATACCATTATAAGTTGAAATTGAAATTTGGGTAGCCAATAGGAAGCTCGGTTCCACATGATCTAAATCTCAATCTGTGCCAAACATAGTGCTGGCTCATTCCAGAAACCATTTTGTAAAGCTTGCTTGACAATTTGACGCGCTTCGTTTACACTAGCGTTTGTAAAGTTTGCTTGACAAAATAGCAACTAAGGCTTACATGGAGCTTAAAGATGAACACTTGGAAACGACAATTTTATATTAAGTTTTGGATTGGGATGGGACTTTACATGGTTGGAATTTTCAACTATGCCTTCAGATTTGGAAACGAACATGAGATGTCAATTGTCATGAAATACATGACAGCGTTATTGCCAGCATTCGCTATTCTTGTTGTATTGCAGGCAACGGTTAACAATGTGCGTCACCTTGATGAGCTTGAGCGGCGCATTCAGCTTGAAGCAGTTCTGATTACCGCGTTACTGACAGGTGCGCTCACCTTTGGCTATGGGCTGCTCGAATTTGTCGATTTGGCACCCTACCTTCCATTTTGGATGATTTTGCCGATGATGTTTGCCATTTGGGGTTTGGCAAGTGCCATCGTGCGGCGACGGTTTCAATAGAAGAGGTCATTCACATGGAAAATCGCATCAAAGTTTTACGTGCAGAACGCGATTGGTCCCAGCAAGTTGTCGCAGATAAGTTGAGCGTATCGCGTCAAACCATCAATGCCATTGAGCGCGGCAAATATGACCCTAGCTTACCATTGGCGTTTGATCTGGCAAAGTTGTTTAATTGTACAATTGAAGATATTTTCTTTCCCAATGGGAAGCAAAAACCATGATTGAGATAAAAGAACTGGTCAAACATTTTGGAGAAGTCAAAGCGGTGGATGGTGTTTCATTTACCGCCCCCGATGGACAGATCACGGGGCTGCTGGGGCCAAATGGGGCTGGCAAAACGACCGTGTTGCGTATGATTACGGGCTTGATTAAGCCACAGTCAGGAACCGTTGTGGTCAATGGGCTAGATGTGCGGGAGAATGCAAATGAGGTGCGGCGCGTGTTGGGGATGCAGGGAGATGCTGGTGGCGTGTATCCGCGTCTGACTCCGCGCGAACAGTTTCGTTATTTCGGCCGATTCTACCCCCTCTCCCCCGTCGAACTCGAACAACGCATCGAAGAAACGATCTCGATGCTCAATATGGAAGAGATCGCAGATCGTCGCGCCGAAGGATTCTCGCGGGGACAACGCCAAAAAATCATCATCGGCCGCGCCCTCATCCACAACCCGCCCAATATCATCATGGACGAGCCAACCAACGGCCTCGATGTGATGGCGGTGCGCGACACGCGCCAAACGATCCGCGACTTTCGAGCGCAGGGTCGCTGTGTTCTGTTCAGTACACATTATATGGATGAAGCAGATCGGCTTTGTGACAATGTGGCCATCATCGTCAACGGCAAAATAATCGCTGTTGGCTCACCGACTGACCTGAAGAATCGGACGAATCGTGACACGCTGGAAGATGCGTTTGTGGTGCTGGCTGGTGAAGGGCATGATATTGAGGCGTAAAGCGTAGAGCGTATGGGAATATCATAGCGTATCAATCCTTACGTTTTACTCATTACGCTTTATGTTTCAGAAATTCAATGAATAACATCATCAACATTTGGCGAAAGGAAGTTACTGACAATTTGCGCGACCGCAAGGCGTTGCGGCAAAGCATTCTCGTTCCCGTGCTATTTGGTGTCGTCTATGCGTTTTTGTTTCCGCTGTTGGGCAACGTGATGTCGAGTCGCGTCGAGGAACAGGGACAGCAATCATTGGAAGTGGTGGCGATTGGAGCAGAAAACGTAAATGAGGCATTGAGAGAGATATTGGCATCGGCCGATATTTCCCTCACAGAATATACTGGCACACGGGAAGCGTTGGAGGCAGAGATTGAGTCGGCCGAGATTACGCTTGCCATCATCATCCCTGATAGCTTTGCAAACGCCATCGAAAGCGAGCAACCTGCCCAAATCGAACTGCTCACAAATAACGATGGTGGCAGCATGTTCAACATTGACACCTCCACTTTTCGTTTGCGAAATGTGCTGCAAGGGTATAGTCAGGCGTTGGTTAGCGGCCGATTGACCGAACGCGGCATCGATCCAGCGATTCTCACACCTATCGACATCCAGCAACTCTCGCTCACCACACCTGAGCAAGAAACAGCGGGACAAAACAGCTATCTACTCTCTATTCTCGTCGGTCTCGTGGTGGCGATGGGTGGCATGTATGTCGCGCTGGACGTGACGGCGGGTGAGCGCGAACGCGGAACACTTGAAGCACTTTTATTGACTCCAGCGAGCGATATGGAGATTTTCACGGGCAAACTACTCGCCGTCTTCTCTATCACCCTGATTCCGACAGTTGCCACCTTTGTCGCATTTGGCCTAACGACCAATTTGCTGCCCGAATCAATGTCGAGCGGCGCACAAATTCCGCTGATCGTTTTCATCGGTTCAATTATTGCCGCACTGCCCTTTGCACTCGCCGTTAATGTCATCATGATGCTGGTTGCCATCCGCATGAACACTTTTAAGGAAGCACAATCGGCCGCCACCCCCGTCACAATGGGCGCGATGTTCCCAACCATCGCAGCCGGTATGTTCCCACCAACAAATCCCGTCTTGTACCTGATCCCCGCTTACGGCACGGGGGCAGTCGTTGGAAAACTCGCGGTCGATGGCGCATTTCCGGTTGTTCCATTTCTTCTCAGTGTCGTAGGTGCGCTGGTTGTTGCCGTCATTGGGATCGTCATTGGGATGCGTCTCTTCAATCGTGAGCGTCTGCTGTATGGTGCGTAGTGACCAAGGTCTATTGATGCAATGGGCATCGTTTAGCAAACCTCATTACGCTGGCGAATATTGGCCTGAATCATTTGTGCTTTACCTACGCGCAAATCGCTAGCGACCCATTCTTGACCCAGCGTTCCGCATTGAAAATTTGGTCGGCATAGCGACCAGAGACAATGCGATCTTTGGCATCGAGCCAGAGTTGATTCCACTCGGCCGAATCCCGCAGTTCGCTGTCAGGGTTTGCCTTGCTGCGTGCGATAAAGCCGGGAAAGGCTGGGCGGCCTGTTGGTTGCCCAATGGGATTCCAGCGTAAGTCAAAACTCCAGCGGATTTTGTCCGTTTTATTGTTGAGGGCGGCGTGTTCAGTGAGTTGGTGAAAGAGAATTACGCCCCCTTTTTTGATAGGCAGCGTGACCGCTTGGCGCGTGTTGAGTAGTTTTCCGGGAATGTAATTCTCGGCCGAAATCCCCTTACCCGGACAATGATCTGTCATTTCACCCCGTTTGTGCGAGCCTGGAATACAGATCAAGCACCCCATCTCTTCGGGCGCATCCGTGATGGCAACCCACGTTGTGACGACCTGCGTTTTATTCGCCTCATCGAGCAACGCACCGTGATCTTGATGCCATGTGGTTGTGCCGACGTAGGAATTTTTTCCCGCAAGTTCGGGCAACGCCTTACGCGGCGGCTTAATGCGAACGTGCTGAACGGGGTTGCTGTAAATTTCAGAACCGATCACCGACTCAACAATGTCGAGCAACTTTTCATGCGTCAGCAAATCAAACACAGCAGGGCCAGCGTGCATGGTCGCGCCAGCAGGAAAGTCGTTGGCAAGTGGCAATGTGATGTCGATGCGGTCAAAAAAGTTGGTTTCAGAGTGCAGCAGCGTGAGGTATTTTTCGCCAAAAGACAGCTCGGCAAATTCAGACGGCAACTCACCATTCGCCACCTTTTCTGCCCCAATTTGACCAAGCAGTGCAGAATATTCGGCCGTGATCGCCGCAATCGTCGCGTCATCAATCACATTCTCAATCACGAGGTAGCCATTGTCAGCAAAGAAATCAAGTTGTGTGTCAGTTAAATGTGCGTGCATGTTTAAGCTCCTGTTGCATTTGGGATGACAACTACGCTCGAATCATATATAAATTTAACGTGTGTGGCAACTTGCGTTGATGCGTAGTCAGCTAGTTGCAAACCGAAAAAGAGTTTGATACACTGTTCATTGGTATTTAACGATGAACAATGTGTAAAATATGATGCTCCTCGAAAAAACGCCTGAAACGCTGTCAGACAGCGAACAACGTCTCTTAACGATGTTCAAAGCGATTAGCCACCCAATGCGCTTTGCGATCTTGCAATTTCTCGTTGCAAATCCCCATTGTTACACCAAAGAAATCGTCGATCATCTCCCCATCTCGCAAGCGACCGTCTCCCAGCACATCAAGCAATTGCGTAATGCGGGTTGGCTGAGTAGTGAGGCTGTTTGTCAAATGACCTATCATTGGCTCGATCAGACAAATATAGACTGGTTCAAACAAACTGTTGACAGCACGTTTTGACATCTATTTTTTTACGTTTGTTCATCGTTATTTACCGATGAACAATTTGGAGAAAATTTCATGAACAGATCACACAAACAGGTTGCGGAACGATATGGTACGTTTGCCAAACAAATCAAAGGCTCAAACGAACCACTGCCGTTCAATGCAGATGGGTGTGCGCCTCAGACGGGGGTTTCGGCCGAGACCCTCGCAGCTCGTCTCTACACATCGGTTGATCTAATCGACCTACCCAAACCTGCCGTTGATGCTTCAATTGGCTGTGGCAACCCCCTCGCCGTCGCTGCACCAGCATTGGGTGAGCATGTTCTTGATCTCGGATCAGGCGGCGGTATCGATTGCTTTGTCGCCGCAAAAGCAGTTGGGGCAGACGGCTACGTCATCGGCGTGGATGCAACGCCCGACATGATCGCGTTGGCAAATCAAAACAAAGCAAAAATGGGCGTTGCCAATGTCGAATTTCGCCTAGGGACAATCGAATCTCCACCTGTCCAAAATGACTCAATTGACCTCATCATTTCCAACTGTGTAATTGACATTTCCCCTGACAAAGCGGCCGTGTTTCAAGAGGCATTTCGCACGTTGAAAGCTGGTGGACGTATGGCAATTTCAGATACGGTGATTATTGGGGAGATTCGGCCGAAGCTAAAAGCCAACATCGACTGCTGGGCGGGAGCCGTCATCACGCCACTGATCACTTTAGATAGCTTTTTGCAACATATTCTGGAGTCAGGGTTTGTCGATGTGCGTGTCGAGTCGCTCACGTCTTACGGTCTTGAACGATTTGAACAACTCGATTTGGCGAGTCAACAGCTATTGACAGATAGGATTGAGTGGGAACCGTTGCCAGAAAAAGCCGGATTATACAGCGCGACAATTTTGGCGCGAAAACCAAACTGATCTATTTTATCCGTGACAACTGCATGTACGTCGTCGTATTCCCATAGTTGAGACACGTTTTGATCAATGTCTCTAGTTCCTGCATATCGCGGACATAGACAACAAGCACAAACGCCCGATCTCCCAACACGTGATAGCATTCACGAATGGGAGATTGTGATTGCACAAACTTCCCAAAAGCCCGATCACGATCCCCCGGCACCTCGACCAAAATAAACGCGCCAATGTTATAGCCCAACGCGGACTCACTAACGGTCACCGTGTAACCTGTAATAATTCCTGACTCTTCTAGCTTTGTGATGCGCTCCTTGACTGCTGGCGCACTCAATCCCACATCGCCTGCCATACTGGTGTAGGTTGCCCGTCCATTTGCCCGCAAAATATCCAAAATTCGCTGATTAGTCTTTGTCAATTCTCTCATCAAAACATAGAGTGGACGTTAGTCTGCTCTTTCTATCGTTGTAGGAGGGTGTTTCATTATTTTTGAAAGCAATCGCCTTGAAAAGCGTTGCGAAACCCATTCAAATTGTACCGATTTCAACACATAATGGTTTAAGTCAATTTAGCGATCGTGCATGCCACTCCTTTGTGGGCAAGGTTTGCACTCACCAAGAATTATGAACACTGAAAAATATGTCCAACTCGATGAACAATATGGCGCACACAACTATCATCCGCTCGATGTCGTGATAGAAAGTGCCTCTGGCGCATGGCTTACCGATGTCGATGGCAACCGTTATCTCGATGGGTTAAGCGCATATTCGGCCGTCAATCAAGGCCACTGCCACCCACGTCTGCTCGAAGCGATGCAAAGCCAAATGCACCGCGTCACCCTGACCTCACGCGCTTTTCGCAATGACCAGATGGGACTTTTCCTCAAAGAACTGTGCGCGATGATGGGCTATGAACTAGCACTACCGATGAATACCGGCGCAGAGGCGGTTGAAACAGCGATCAAGGCGGCACGAAAATGGGGCTATCAAGTCAAGGGGGTTCCCAACGGCCGAGCGGAAATTATCGTCTTTGATGGCAACTTTCACGGCCGTACAACCACGATTATCGGTTTTAGCAGCGAAGCACAATATCGCGCCGACTTCGGCCCCTTTACGCCCGGCTTCCCTCGCGTCCCCTATGGTGATATTGAGGCAGTCAAAGCGGCAATTACACCCAATACGGTCGCGGTTCTGATCGAACCAATTCAGGGTGAAGCGGGCGTTGTTTTCCCACCTGACGGCTATTTGAAAGCACTGGAAAACCTGTGCCGCGAAAATAATGTGTTGCTCATCACAGATGAGATTCAGTCGGGATTAGGTCGATCAGGCAGGATGTTGGCGGCCGATCGGGAAGATGTGCGCGGCGATATTTTAATTTTGGGTAAGGCGTTGAGTGGCGGCTTTTATCCCGTCTCTGCCGTTCTCGCGGACAAGGAAATTCTTGGACTGTTCAAGCCCGGCGATCATGGCAGCACCTATGGTGGGAACCCGCTGGGGGCGGCAATCGGCCGAGAAGCACTCGCCATCCTGCGCGAAGAAAAATTGGTCGAACGCGCCTGCAAACTGGGTGAGTACACGCTTGCTGAACTCAAAAAGATCGATCATCCCAGCATTGACCATATTCGCGGACGAGGTCTCTTTATTGGAATTGTTCTCAATGAGCCTGCTCGTCCCTACTGCGAAGCGTTACAAAATCGCGGTCTCCTATGCAAAGAGACACACGAAAATGTCATCCGCTTTGCCCCACCGCTTGTGATTTCTCAGCAAGATTTGGATTGGGCAATCGACCAGTTTAAGGTTGTATTTGCCTAATTGCTCGCACAGTTTTGGCATGGCGGAAACCAAATACCCGATTACCTTTAGCGATTTCGGCCGAATTGCTCATGGCTCGACACCCAATCTGATGAAGAGATCGCCGCCGCCAGCGAAATTTCTCCCGCCAACACAACGGCTGCCACAATCTCTGCAAATTTATAGACTTTGTCTTTGCCATAGCAATCGAGAATTTCGAGACATTCGCGCTGTGTCGCTAGCCCCGTGCCGCCCCCATAAGTTGCGACGATCAGCGATGGAATCGTGATCGAGATGTAGAGATCACCCTCGTTGACTATCTCTACAAAAACGACGGCGGCCGATGACTCCGATACGTTGGCGACATCTTGTCCTGTGGCGATAAACATAGCCGTGATACCGTTTGCACTATGCAGGCCATTGTTATTTGCACCTGACAAAAATGCACCAACATTGGCAACCTGTGAATGATAGTGAATCGCCTCCGGTGTAACACGGGTATTGCTGATAAGTGCTTCGCGCTTGATGACCGCCTCTGCTACGATTCGTTTGCCGCGCGTCCGCATAATGTTAACCTGCGAGGCTTTCTTGTCAGTAGCGAAATTGGACTCAAGATAGAAATGGCGAATCGGATCGCTGCCTTTATAATGATCAATGATCCAGTGACAGGCCGCATTCGTCGCTTTGCCGACCATATTCTGCCCGGCTGCATCGCCTGTAGAGAAGTTAAAGCGCAAAAACGCAAACTTGTTCGACAAATAGTAGTCGATGTACTGCATTTTAGCGACGCTAGAAGTTGCCTCTCCTTCGCGGCGAATGCTGGCGATATTTGCTTCACACCAATCACGAAAATCGCGTGCGCCACGCGCCGAGTCAAAGACAAAAACGGGCGCACGCTGCATCGCATCACCAATCACTGTGCATTTCACACCACCGCTTTCATTCAACACCTTAATGCCGCGATTGTAGGAGGCAACTAGCGTTCCCTCTGTCGTTGCTAGGGGGATGAGGAACTTGCCCTTAGCATGTTCGCCTTCAATTTCAATCGGCCCTGCAAATCCAATTGGAACTTGGGCAACCCCTGTGAAATGCTCAATGTTGCCTTTTAGAATGTGGGGATCAAAAGTGTATTTGGTCAGATGATTGAATTGTTTGCCCGTGTAGTTTGCAACAAACTTTTGGCGTGCCTCAATACTTTCTGGGCTGTAGTCGTCTGACTCGCTGCGTGGTATGCGCGGGGGGGTCGTCTCGGCCGCCTCACTCACCTCATCTTTGACCTTGAACTTTAGCTGGCCAAACGGGGTAGACTGCACGGCGATCTCAATCGTATGTTTACCTAATGCCAGTTGACCATTATTTGTCTTTACATTGATCGTCTTTCGCAGCGGAAAATCAAGGGCATTGTGTTCTGAAATGGCCGTTGCGGGGGTGCGCTGTCCATCAACTTCTAACCATAATTTGTCGAGCGAAATGTTTGCTCCGTTGACTTTAACATGATCGACTGCGGTTACTTTTGCGTCGCTCAGACGATTTTTAAGGGAAAATTGTACGCCGCCATTTGCATTCTGTAAGCTGCCAATGGTGTACAGCCGCTTCAAAATCATCGCTGGTATCTTCATCTTCTCTCCGATTGCGTTTTACTTCAAGATAATTTGTTTCAATCACCTTAAAAAAAAGGGATTATGCTTAATCATCTCATAGAACCCCGATGTAAGCCAGATGTGTCGCAATGCTGACAAAATTTATAAGACACTCACTGAATTGTGTTTCAACTGTTAGCCTGATTGAAAGCGATGGTGCGTGCGTTGCAGGTCTCGCTGAATTAGATGACGAGTAATTTGTTATGATCACAACGTGTATAAAATTATTATCAAGCGAGGCTGCTAGGGTTCTGGGAAAAATGCCTGCCCAATTGCGAAAGAGAATCCTTGATGCGCTAAAAGCGATTGCAGAAGATCCATTTGCCAATCATGTCAATGTGCGTAAGTTACAAGGGCGTAATGGGTACAGACTGCGCGTTGGTGGATGGCGTGTTTTATATCAACTGCAAGATGAGGAAATTGTCCTGATTGTTGTGCGGATTGCACCGCGAGGAGATGTCTATAAATGAGCGTGCAAATGATCTTCAAAGATGGAAATCCAGAGTATGCGGTTTTACCCTACGACATGTGCATGCGGTTACAAATGGTATCGGATATGGCGGCCGATGTCGCTGCATTTGACCAAGCCATGCTCGAAATAGAGCTAGGCGAGGAACTGATTCCACTAGAAATAATGCAGACAATTTGGGATGGAGAACATCCGATCAAGGTGTGGCGCGAGTATCGAGGGTTGACACAACAGGTATTGGCAGAGCAGGTGGGAATCAGCACCGCCTATCTCTCGCAACTTGAAACGGGAAAATGCAGCGGCACAGTTGATGTGTTGCAGCGGGTGGCGCGTGCGTTGCAGGTCTCGCTAGAGGACGTGGTCGAGTTGGGCGACGAATAAGTCTCTCGTGCCATATCCTTCGTTTGTGTCAAGCACTGAGCATTTCTAAGTTGTCACTTAATTGAGTAGTACGCCGCCAATTGAGACGATAGAGGTGTCGGCCGGATCGGCCGAACACTGCTCATACCCTACCCGCGCCCCGCTCGTCTCCCCCAAATAGTCCAGCATCAGATAGGTGGGAGCAAAGCCACAAACATTGTTCGCGTTGCGATTGTAGGCTAGCAAATCAAACCAGCGTTCCTTATCCCCTCGTTCAATTGCCCCTAGCAGTTGTGCATCTGTTTGTCGTAGATGCTGTTTACGTCGCTCATCCATCTCATAGGGGCTGTCAAATGCGGGGCCGACGTGTGCCAGATCAACAGATGCAACCGAAAAGACCTTTTTACCAGCGGTTAACTCTTTGAGCCGACGCATAAAAGTAGCAATTTTGGGGTCAGAGAGTGGGTCGCCGTTTGGGGTAAAGTGGTAGAAAGAGCCGACCAAAATGGGGAGGACGGGGCAGCTTTCACGGCGTAGATAGTGCAACCATGTTGCGGCAAGTTCGATGGAATGCTCGGTGCGATGGTTGAGTTCAAGCTCATAGGCGGCATCTTCGCCGATGGCAGCGGCAAGTTCGCGCACAATGTGGTCGTCGGTGGGCAAAATGCCGTAGGGAGTCGCGTAAGGGATAGAGGAGAGCGTCAGGCTGCCAGCTCCACCTTTATGATCGGTTCCCCAAATAAGGATGAGATCGGCCGATTCCAACCCCTTTTTTGCCCGCTGCCACGTCTTGGCATAGACATGTCCACCGCGCTGATAATCAATATGGGGCGCAACAATGGCACGCCCCGCCCACTCTGACCAATTGGCTAGATCATCATCGCCAACGCTGTAGGCAGCGAGCGTTTGGTCAAGTTTCGCGGGGTCATCAGGATACGTTTGACCTGCAAAAACTGGCGGGCGAAAGGGCTGTTCGCGCCATGCTTGCTCAATGTCAGCGACTTTTGCGCTGGAGAATGAGTTCTCCAGCAGAAAGTTTTCATCGAGTTGGGCGAGTGCATCAGTGACAATTGTGAAGGAGACGGGGGAATCCGACTCGGCCGACAACAACCGATACAGCGCATCAAGCGTTTTTGTCCCATCCATCTCGCTGATCATTTTTGCGAGTGGATAGGGCAAGATCATCTGTTTTTGGCTGAGTTGTAAGGGGTCATCGATGAGCCACATCGGCCGATTTTGCCAGTGGACGGATTGAAAGGAGACTGGGCGCAGTTTTGGCTTCATACGAACGATTTACGGGCAGGCAAATGTCCGATCGGTTGCGCTCAAGACTGGGTTCAACAGGGCTTCCCAAAAACCCTGTAGGGGGCCGCAATAGAGTAGATCAGGGGCAAAACGGTCTAAGACAAAAAGGGATGTGCCGAGCAAAAAGAGAAAGAGCAGAATTAGACACCCACAGCTAATCAAATAGCGTTGTAATCCGCCTTCTTCGTCCTCGTCAAGGTCTAATAACTGGTCAGAGGGTGGCTGATAAATATCGGCCGATTCCTCCAACTCAGCAAACGCCTCGTCGTAAATCGGCTCGTACTCAGCAGCGCGTGTTTTCTGTGATGGCGCAGGGGGTGGCGTGGTAGCGGTCATCGGCCGCGTCAAATCCTCTGCTGGATTTGCACCGAGAAAGACCAAGCGCGACGATTTGCCCATCTCAATGGTGTCGCCATGATAGAGCAGCAGCGGTGAAGTGACGCGCTGACCGTTGACAAACGTGCCATTGGTGCTGCCCAAATCCTCGACGTAGTACCCTTCCGCCTCACGCAAAATGCGCGTATGGCGGCGCGAGACTTCCGCATCATCGACAACCAGATCATTGATCGCTTCACGACCCAAAATGGTCACTTCGCGCTCTAAAATATATTCTTCTTCGGGTTGTGCGCCTACGCGCACCAACAGTCTTGCTGAGGATTCCATGCAAATTCCTTACATCAATCGGTTACTTCTGCTGTGACGATCCGTAGTGTAGATTTGCCACCTTACGATGTCAATGAACGGGGCGCAAAAATCGCGTATGCTTCTTAGCCTTATTGTACCATTTTCTGTTTCTGCATCATGCCAACAAGATGGAGTCGTTTTGCCGCTGAGAGATACTTTTCGATCCGAACCATCGTGTGAAACAGCGCAGGTGTAAAAGAGAGATAGGTTGGGTCTTCGATGAAGTGCAAAGTTATAAGTTGCAAGTTACAAGTTGTGGCGAGGTGATGGAGCGTGCGGGGGTCATTGGCACAATAATGGACGGGGAAAGTGTCATCCTCTGCGCGATCATAGAGTTTGGCGACGATTGGTTTTTGCAGGTTGCTGAAGGTGTTGAGCGCGGCATTGAGACGAATGAGGGGATGGCGCAGGTTAGGGGTGATGAATATGAATGTGCCGTTGGGGGCGAGAACTCGGCCGATTTCCCCCAAGTCACGCTCAGGCCCCGCCCAATGCTCCAACACCCAGCTCGCAAACACAACATCAAACGAGCCATCTGCGAATGGCAGTCTCCCCAGCCCATTGACACGCGGGAAGGTCAAGCGATGCTCGCGCAGAGAGGTCTCATCGGGATCAATTCCAACCATTTGATTGAGCGGATGCTCTAACTGTTCGACTAGTCCACCACGCCCACAGCCAATATCTAGCACGCGATTATCGGGCTGCAGCTTCTCGCGCACTAAATCAGCGTACACCTCTGTCGCAGGTCGCCAGCCTGTCCGCATCTGACGATATTGTTCACGCAAACTATTTTGTCGATCAAGATTGAGCATTCCTTAAGCGTTGCCAAAAATGGCAAAGTTGGCAATGCTATTGACACGCTTCTTGCACTTTGTTAGAATTTCTTTCGCTCTACGCCCCGTTCGTCTAGCGGCCTAGGACGTAGCCCTCTCAAGGCTAAAACACGAGTTCGAGTCTCGTACGGGGCATCAAATACGAAAAGGTCACATGTGTGGCCTTTTTTGTTTTCCAGATAATAAAGAATGCATGTTTTATTATTAGCCTTGTTGATCGACTCGTTAGGAGAGCCACCCAACCGCTTTCATCCTGTTGCATGGATGGGGAACGCAATTGGTGCGATGCAAAAGCGTGCGCCGCAGCGCGGCAGATGGGCGCAATTTGGGTTTGGTGGGATGATTGCGCTAGGAGGGGCATGGGGTATTTGGTGGCTCGGCCGACTCCTCGCAACACTCCTCACAAAACTCCCCTCACCCGTCGCGCTGCTAGCTAAGGCAATTCTCCTAAAAACACTCTTCTCCCTCACAAAATTAACTGGGGCTGCCGGCGAAGTTCATGCCTCTCTCAAACGACACGATCTAGCCCAAGCACGCTTTGCCCTCGCTTATCATCTCGTGAGTCGGGATACATCTGACCTAAACGAGAGCCAAATTGCGGCTGCAACAATTGAATCTGTCGCCGAAAATTTTAGTGATGGCTTTGTTGCGCCGTTAACGTTTTATTTGATAGGTGGGTTACCAGCCGCGTTGGTCTATCGCTATGCAAATACGGCCGATGCCATGCTAGGGTATCGAGATGAGAAGCGCGAGTATCTGGGCAAAGTGCCAGCACGATTCGATGATTTGCTGAATTTGTTGCCAGCACGACTGGCGGCCGGCTCGATTATCGGGGCATCGGTGGTGCAGTTCTCGGCCGATCAAGCCCTAGGCACGTGGCGAACCGACGCGACGCTCACTGCCAGCCCCAATGCTGGACACCCCATGAGTGCAGCGGCTGGCGGTCTACAAATCGAACTCGAAAAAACGGGACATTATAAACTCGGAGCCGGCTATCGCAAACCAAAGGCGCATGACATCGTAAGGGCAAACTCGTTGATCCGAGTGGCAGCAGCGGTGTTTCTTTTTGGGGTTTGGGTTGTGAATAAAGCTGTTAACTGACGCGAACGAGCGCGAATTTTTATGTTACCACGTGACGGAATTTTGGAGATTGAGCCAGACTATCATGGGGCGTTAGATTATGCAGAGCTAGCACAATGGGGATATGCACCGGAGGACGTGCTAGATTTTAGCGTCAATAGCAACCCTTTTGGGACACATCGTGCAGTGCGCGACGCGATAGCAAACGCAGCGGTTGATCGCTATCCCGATAAAGAGTGTTTGGCGTTGCGCGGGAAATTGGGGGTGCAGCTGGGCGTTTCGGTCGAAAACATCACTGTCGCTAACGGGACGGCCGAGACAATCTGGCAAATCGCTTTCGCCTACCTGCGTCCCGATGATGTCGTTCTCATTGTCGCACCGACATTCGGTGAATATGCGCGTATGTCAAAGTTAATGCGGGCAACGGTCAAACATATCAGCGCGGCCGAATTACCCGCGGCTCTCGCCAACGCTCCCCGCCTCGTCTTTTTGTGCAATCCTAACAATCCAACTGGCTCAATTACGTCTCTGACAACTATCCACCAGTGGATGGATGCAGCCCCTGACACTTTATTTGTCATTGACGAAGCGTATATCAATTTTTCGACTGCTGTTTCAGCGATAGCCTACCCACCAGAGCGACGAGCCAACGTCATCATCCTTCGCTCAATGACTAAAGACTACGCGCTGGCAGGTGTCCGTCTAGGGTACGCCGTTGCCCCAAAGTCAATCATTGATGCTCTACGAATCGTTCGCGTCCCGTGGAACGTCAGCGAAGTTGCCCAACAAGCCGGCCTCGCCGCCCTCGCTGTCCACGCTGATTATGTGCAGCAATGGCATGAATTGAGGCATCTAGCTGAACAGTTCAAGCGCGATCTCGCCCAATTGGGTTATCGGCCGACCCCTTCCTTCATGCACTACTTCCTCGTAAACGTCGGCAACGGCTCACTATTCCGCGAGCAGCTTCTGCAACATGGCATCATCGTCCGCAAATGCGATTCTTTTGGGCTGCCTGAGTACGTCCGCATTGCCACTCGTCCCGCGCCAGAAAATGCGCGGTTACTGAAAGCTCTTCAAAAAATCAAGACAAATTTGTAATATGCCAAAGCTTTTACTCGTCAGACATGGTGAAACAGATTGGAATCTTGAAAAGCGGTTTCAGGGATTGACTGATACTAGGTTAAATGAGACTGGGATTTGGCAGTCGGAGCAGGTTGCGGAGACGTTGCAATCGGCCGAAATCCACCACCTACACACCAGCCCTCTCACACGCACTCGGCAGACGGCCGATATTATCAATCAATATCACAATCTCCGCCCTCAACCCGATGAGCGACTGCGCGAACTTGGGTTTGGTGCTTGGGAGGGTCACACGTGGGCCGAAATCGAGCGCAACTATCCCACACACGCCGCCAAATATGCTCAAAACATGGCGAATGTCCCGCCGAATGCGGAACCGTTACCTCTCTACGAATTACGAATTCAGTCCTTTATTGAATCGCTTCGCCACACAAAGGGGACACATCTCATCGTCTCACACGGTGGCACGCTCCGCACGCTACTTTGCCTGCTGATTGGCCTATCCGTCTTAGAGCATTGGCAATTCAATATGGCAAACTGTAGCATCACCAACATTGATATATACGATCAGGCTGCGATTGTAAATTACAGTAATCGAACCGATCATCTCAAGCTATGCAAGGATTTCTCTACCAACTCGCCCAACTAGTCGAAGAGCGCAAGCGGGAACAACCCAAAGGCTCATACACTGTCATGCTTCTCAATGATGAAAACAAAGCCGCTCAGAAAGTCGGCGAAGAAGGGGTTGAGGTCGTCATCGCTGCGCTCAATCAGCCGCGTGAACGGCTTGTCGAAGAGAGCGCAGACTTACTCTATCATCTGCTGGTACTATTGGCAGCAAAGGGGGTTTCGCTTGAAGAAGTAGAGGCTGTTCTAGCTGCGCGACATGAATAAAATTCGCTTGTTAAGTATGGATTACCAAGCGACTGTTTCGCCTTTCCAGTTGAAGTAGCTGTTTGTGTCTGTTGGGGTTAATCGGCCGATCAACCCCAACATCCCCGCCACCGACTCCTCTGGCGTAATCGCCGCACTCGGCCCGCCCATGTCCGTCTGCACCCAGCCCGGATGCACACAAATAACTGTCACGTCTGGCAAATCATGGGAAAGCATACGGGTCAACATATTGAGTGCCGCCTTGCTTGCGTTGTAGCTGTAATCTCCCGAACGACGGTTGCCTATCATAGCGAGTGATCCCAGATTGGATGAAATGTTGACGAGACACGGCTCGCTTCCATTGTTGAGCAAGTTGGCAAACCCCTTTGTGACGTTCATCATCCCAATTGTGTTCGTCTCAAACGTGCGTTGCATTGCATTGGGATCAAAGTTCTCAAGCCTTTCCTGACGCGCAAAAAACGCACCTGCGTTGTTGATAAGGACATCAATCCCTGTTGCCTTTTCCGCAACCGCTTCCCGCGCCCGTGCGACAGAATCGACATCGGTGACATCTAACTTGATGGGAAATACCTGCCCAATTTGGGAAAGATGGTAGAGGTCGGTTGCATCTTCGGGGTTGCGTGCGGTGGCGAAAACCATATCGCCGCGGCCAATAAGTTGTCGGACAAATTCGAGGCCAATTCCGCGATTAGCTCCTGTGATAAGATAGCGCATAATTTTGTGTGGGAGATTTCACTAAGGTGAAATCTCCGAGTAAAACATCTATTGGCGTATCTTCTCAACTTTGGGCGAAAAAACCAAGTAGAGCGTCAGAATACCGACGAAAATTGTTAGGATGTCGAGTTGTCTGTCTCGCACCTGCTGCACATTTGATAGACCCACGCTTGTGGGGATTTCAAAGTCACCAATGTAACCACTGCCCATTTCTGTCTCGTCAGGCGTTGCGACAAGCTCCATTTCGGTGCGGGCGGCAGTCGGCCGAATCCAAAGCTCAGAACGCGGAGGCCCCATCAACTCCATTCGCTGGGCAGCCATGCCAGCAATGATGGGCGACGCAAATGATGTCCCAACCGCATACGCCCAACCATTTGGCGAGTGTGGGTCAACGCCCGTCAGACAGCCGCCGCGCAGACCTGCCGCGCAATCGCTCACAATTTTGTTGGGCAGACAGGGGCCGGGTGCGCTGCGCGGGTCACCTCCACCCCACGTAGCAATATCCCCCTTATTTGCATAACACGCCAACTTATTGCCTGGGGCAGTTGCCGTCACTGCGAAAACATTCGGATGGCTAGCGGGCAAGTTTGCATCTTGTGGCACAAACCGCCATGCAGAGTTATTGCCTGCGGCCGCAACTTGAAAGATATTTGTCTCGTGAACCAGATCAAGCGTTCGTGCGAGTGCAGAGAGCGGATCGACATACACTTCCTCTTCAACTCCTAGACTATAATTAAAAATAACACCTTGATATTTATCGGCGCTGGCAAGCAAATGATCACGCATTTGGACAATCGCTCGAATGAGCATAAATTCTGTGCCAATTCCATCTAGGCTCAGAGTTCGCATCAAATATATATCGCTGTTCGGCGCATAATGGGTCACAGGGGTAGCGACAACTGTGCCATGCGAGCCAACAACGGATTGGCCTGAAAATGGCAAGTTGGCGGGCAATGGCAAACTTTGATCAACCGTGATGTCGACACCGTTCACCACTTGAGTACTAATAGCCGGCGCGTTGACGTAGGGGGATGTATCAAATAAGACAACGGCTATTTCCTGTCCTGTCTGCCCCGCAAAGGGTGATTTGGGCAGGGTCAAGGTGGTGCTGCCGGGGGTTGCCATACCGGCGGGGCTGCCAAAGATGTAATCGCCACTAGGGAAACCCATCGTGAACTGGTTCGGCTGTGCGTAGGCATCACCGATTTGACTATTATCGATAAACAAATTAACGGCGGTGACTGATTCTGCAACATTCTTATCTGGAAGACTTTGAAAAAGACCCACTGAGAAACAGCCTGTGGGCGTGATGAATTCGGCCGGCTCCACCCCATGCACAGGAGATAGACCAACTTCCTTTGAGATAGCTGCAACATCCGCACATGTCCCATTCAAAAGTAGTTGGTTTGGTACGTAGGCAAGATAAGAAATATCTTTCTCAGCTTGAACCTCCGGATAGCTTTCAACTTTGCTATAGACCTCGGCAACAACGGCATTGATGTGGGGCGTGGTCGTCATCACCTGATAGAGCTTGATATTAAACTGGTTTGGAAGCGAGCCATTGTCGTTTGGTGCTTCAGCCTGATAGCTGGCGGATGCTGCGCCATATTCACGCACATATTTGAGATGACCGTCAGCTAGAAAGGGTTCGGCCGCTTGATCAACCTGCTCCTCATTGCCAGCCAGCGCGACGAAGCGATAGACGGTTGAATCGGCCGAGCTAACCACGACGCTTTGCCAGAGCAGCACACACAAGACAAGCGAGAGAAAAGATAATAATAAAATCTTGGGTCGATTTGCGTTCATTGAAAATTCCTTACGATGACTGTTATATAAACGACAGAACCACTGTTTTTCCAGCGTCATTTGGTTTTGCCAACGAGAAAGAAAGGCGACCAAAAATAAGGATGTTGATAGTGCGCGGGTAGATTTGTCCCTTCAATAAAGGTTGTATAGGTCGTTTGCAATGCCTGCGATTTTGTTTGGTTATCCTGTAGGGCGCAATAAAACGTCTCCATCCAGCGCAGTGTCGCTAAATCGTTGACTTGCCACAGACCCAGCAATAAAGAGTCCGCACCTGCGTAGAGAAATGCCCGCATTAACCCCATCAACTCATTGCCGCCTTTGACAACGCTGCGCCCCGTCTGGCACGCGCTCAACGTGACAAGTGACGCATTTAGACGCAGGTTAAAGATGTCGAGTGTGCTGAGTTGTCCATCAGAAAGCGCGAGACCGGAGAATAATGGGTTGGCTTGGTTGAAATCACCATGAGTCGAGAAATGCAGAAATTCGGCCGAGCCAGCCCCCCTCTTTACCGCCTCAAGTGTCGCCGCCTGCTCTATCAATGCGCGACCGCCTAACAGCGCGGCGATGCGCTTTGCTTCCTCCGCAGCGTGGGGCAGATGGCTCTCATTACTGTAGCCGTAAGCGATAGCTGTACCATTTGTGCAAGTTCGCTCTGTTTGGTAGGCAAGTAGGGCTGCGCTGGGCAAATAGCTAATCTCATAACGCTGTCCAAGATAGCATTCACCGTCAAATAACGCTTGAAATGGCAGATAGTGCAAGGCAGCATTGTGTGGCACGATGAGGAGGTGGGAATAGGCTTTTATTTGGGGGGCTATCGGCCGAATCAACACCTCATACAACTGTCCCAACAGCTTCCGTGCCGACCGCAACAAGTGTGGCACTCGCGCAGGGTCTGCGGTTGAGGTTGCCTTGATGTTGAGATTAAACATCCGCATCAACTTTGCCACACGTCGCACACCGCGTGGCAAACGAACAACATCCAACTCATTTTGGCTTACTAAAAAGAATAAGATGTCCTCACCAATTGTAAAACAGTCGATGAGCAGTGTTTCGGCCGCCAAATAGGGCTGAATCGGCTCAGAACGCACCCGCGTCAGCGACGCATCTCGCGCATAGTCGCTATTGTGAACCAAGAGTTGATGCCAGCGTTCGGTGATTTCCATTTCGAGGGTTTGCAGTTGTTGCCGTGTTTTTGCGTTATCCTCGCGTGACGTGTATGCCCACTTGCGATAGACAGCGTTGCGACGTGATTGCAATGCCTCGATCTCGGCCGCTCGATTGATGTCTTCAGCCGAGCGCGGCTGAATCCGCAAATCGACGCGCTGTCCGATCATCTCAACCAGCGCACGCGATTTGGCACGTTCGACCCATTCTAATGCCTGGGGCAGCGCATCGGCCGAGACCGCCGCCGCTACCGCCTCCTCATAAATCTGCTGTTTATCATGCAGAAAGTCAGCGCGAAACTCTGTGATTAATCGGCCGCGCAGCTGTTCCAACATATCGAGCGCGACCTCATAGGCAGCAAGTGATTGTGTGAGATGACCGCGCAACGCATAAATTTGATGCAGTAGCCACAATGACTGCCGTGCCTGTGCCGTTGGCTCAATCCGCTGCAAGATGGCAAGTGCGCCCTCGCTATCGCCGAGTTTTGCAAAGGCTTGAGCGCGGATCATTTGTGCTTGCGCGTCACGCAACTGATGAGCGTTGGTGTGAAATGTTTCCCCACTGCGCGTTGCCAACTGTAGTGCCGTCTCTGCATCCTGTTGGCGCAAAAAGAGTGTCGCCTGTTCTAATTGGCAAAGGGCTTCTTGCAGTGGGTCGTTATTTTCTTGGCAAAGTGTTTGCGCTCGCACCATCGCCTCATGTGCGGCCGCAAATTGGTTTAACCCCGCATGGGCGACCGCGGCATGGCGGATGACAGCAGCTAGCCCTTGTCGCACGTTGCGCTGGAGAAAATACGCCTCAATCGACTGGGTGAGCGTCAGCGCACGCTCATACTGCCCCAACTCTAGCAACGCTGGCAATGCCCATAGTTCGCTCCACAACATATCTTCGGCGCGATCATCCTCAAGATAGGCAGCCCGCGCATGGTCAAATAGGGTCAGTGATTCGTTGTACCGCCCCTGATTGAGGTAAGCGAGGGCGCGAACTTGCTGGGCGCGTGCGGCCGAAATCGTCTGTTTTGTCTCCGTAAATATCTGCTCTGCGTTTTGAGCTGCCTGCTCTGCCTCAGACAGTTCGCCCAAATTGAGCAACATGCGGGCGCGATTAAGCTGAACGGCGGCGAGGTAATGCTGTGGTAGCGCATGACTGGTTGCAAGCTGACGCGCTTCATCCAAGAGCATCACCGCCTGCTTGACATCACCTTGTCGATTGTGCAGAACGGAGAGATTGGTCACAAGCTGAAAGAGGCGGTTCCAGTCGCCATGTTTTTCTAAAATTGCGCGGACTTTGGCGGCGAGGATGAGGGCTTCGGCCGATCTCCCCAAATAGCTCAAACAGGCAACCGTCCCTATCTGACTGCTCGCCCACGCTAGTTTCTCGCCGGCCGCTGCATAGATGGTCGCCGCATCCTCAAACTTAGCGACCGCCAATTCATAGTCGCCCCCACCAAAGATGGCGACGTTTCCCTCGACGCGGTGAGCGAGCGCGGTAAAGGTGGGCGTATTCGCAATACCAGACAGAAGATGGAGTAAATTAGCACAGCGTGTAGCTTGTTCGAGGGCTGTTCGCAATGCGCCATCGGCGTGAGTTTTTAGCTGGGTGGCGATTTCGGCCGCATCTGCCACATTTGCACGCAGAAACGCCGCCTGTTCATCATCACTTTCAAGTTGCAATAAAACATCAACCAACGATTGCATTATGTCGGCAAAGTCGCCAACATAACGCTGGCGATCATTATAATTCTAGGTTCGGAACGTGTATCGTGAGTGATTGACCCGTAATCAGCAATTCATACTGGCCTGATTCTAGTTGGTCGAAGGTAAAATTGCCAAACTCATCTAAGGGCGTGGTCAATTTTGCGCTGGCATCGTCGCGCCAAAGATCGGCCGAGAGTCTCTCATTCTCTATCCCCATCACCAACCCAGACAGAGCCATGCGAGTGGGATCATCAAAGTCTGTATCCGTCTCGATCACGATTTGGTAGTCGCCCGCCATATAAATTCCCTCTTGTGCGCCGCGCAAACCAAAGGCTAGGGCAGGCTGATTGCTGCTAGAAATCAGTTCAGCAACAAATAAGCGCGTTCTTTCCAGCAGCGAGGGGATCTTAACGGGTGTGGGTTCGAGTGAAGCCCAAAATTCCCGTAACAGTTTGGCTTGGCGTTGACCGTGTGGTTCACGGGTTAGCTCGACAGACCCCATGTTTAGGGCGGCTTCGCCAATTTGGAGGGGGGTGGGTTTCGGCCGATTGCCCAACCGCTGTCTCAATATATCATCGGCCGCTCGCAATTCTGCAACTTGCCTCATCAAATCAGCATCCGACTCAATGGCAAGCCGTGTTTCTGCGTCTACATCATTGTCTAAATAGGCACTTAATGTTCCATCTGGAAAACTTTTCTCTTTCATAATATTACCATCCTTGCTCATCTTACCTATCTAAACGCGCCTGACCAACTTTTTCCGCTATCTGCACAGTTTAGGTTACAAATCAGTTATATGCCATCGTCATCACTTTTGATTTGCCTATAATTTCATGTATCAGTCAAATTCTAAACTTTGCACGCTATGAACACCAAAAATACAAAATTTCTCTTTTTTAGTTTGCTACTCTTAGTGGCAACGATGACCAGCCACGCATTCAGCAACAACAAGCAATCATGAATAGTGCCACATCAACAACTCGGTGGCGAAGTACGCGACGTTGTTATTCAGGGCAGCACGCTCTTTACGGCGGAAGGGGCGCGTTTGGCCATCTATGATGTTGCGGATAGCTCAAATCCCGTTCAACTGGGCGAGATTGTGCCAAATGCTGAACCGATTTTTGCACTGCTCGTTGACGGAAACTACGCTTACATCGTGAGTCAAAATCAAATGTCAATTGTTGACGTGAGCCAAACAAATAGCCCAACTGTCATCGGCCGATTTACGACAACTGGTGGGGGTGATCTCGCCAAATCAGGTAATCTGATTTATCTGGCAAGTTATTTTAGACATATCTCGCCGTCTGAGACAGTTCCAAGCGGGTTGCGGGTTATAGATGTCACCACGCCGAGCGCACCGGCCGAGATCGGCTTTTTTGAAACAGACCATTATGACAAGATTGTACGGCACGATAACTACGTCTACATGAGCAAAGATAGTCGTTCACCTTCAGATGGTCTACAAGTAGTAGACGTATCAGACCCAGCCTCGATTCAATTGACAGCGCAACTCAACGGTGACCTGCACAATTTCACCATTGCGGGAGACACGCTTTACACTAGAAATTATGACATTGACTCGACTGAACGGATCAGCATTTTTTCGTTAGCTGATCCCGCCGTGCCACTGTTTGTCAAACTGCACGAAGTTTTTATCATTCATTCTGTCGGCATATTGGAGGCAAATGGGGACAATTTGTATATTAGCGGTGGAGACAGCTTGTTTTCCTTTGACATTAGCACGCCACAAAATCCGACGTTTAGCAGCGTTGTGCAACTCCCGTTTGATCAGTTATTAGCAGACGCACGTGCCTTCTCTGCTGATGGCACTCATGCAGTCACCGCCCACAGGCTATTTGGTTTTCAGCTTCTTGATATTTCGGCCGATCCCCCCCTCATCCAAAAAACCGAAACATCTCCACTCACCTATGGTAGCTTTGTCGAAACGACTGAAACGGGGCTAATCGTTCATAATGGCGCACAGAAACTGCTGTCCTCTTATTCGCTCACGGACGAAGGGCAAGCCCCTGTCTTGGAAGACACGGCTGTAATTGCAGAAGGGGATGTACAGGATATGCTGTGGGTCGATGAATTTTTGTATGTGACGACCAGTGAGAAGCTAATCGTCTATTCACTCACCGCGTCGCATCAACTTACTGAGCGTGGCTCAATCGAGTATGATTTTAGCGCGGCTCATCAGTTGAGCTATGCAGGCGGGCGTGTTTTTATCACACCGAGAGGCTTTGAGAAAATTCTTGAGTATGATGTCTCTAACCCCGACAATCCCATATACGTGAGAGAACACGTGGTTGACTTATCAATTTCAACCAGCTTTGTCGTCGATGATCTGCTATACGTCACATCGCTAGACACGGTGAATATCATCAACTTAGATACGGGTACAGTCGAAACAGCGTTTGAGCTTGACACGAACGGCATCACTGATCTTTTACCCGTCGATGATATGATCTACGTGACCACATCGCATAACTCGCCATTTGAGCCACGACCCGATGATTATCAGTTAATTACCATCGACTACTCAAATGCGCTGATCCCCAACAGAGTCGATTCTGACGAGATCGGCGGTATTGGGCATAAGATGATTGTCTCAGACGATAAGCTTTTTATCGCCACAGAAACAACTGGCACAGGTGAATTATCTATCTTTGATCTCGCCAATCCGCTGAACCCCACAAAGGAGGCAACTGCGAGTACGTTTGGGACATTGGGCGGAAACGACATTGCCATTGTCAATATGACAGCATACATTGCAGATGCTGAGGCAGGGCTATGGATCGGCCGAGACATCAGCGACGGCTTCATCCACACTGTCTATCTGCCAATTATCACGCAATAACAACGCAAAACGCCGACCTGTGGTCGGCATTTTTAAGTAGATAAAGCTGCGTTAGCGGTCTTGTTTAATCTTCTTCGCTCTGTGACACAATCCAGAAACCGCCAATGAGAATGATTGGCAAAATAACGAGCGCAATGAGCAAGAGAATCCCAAACGGGACTAACAAAGCTATAAATGTTCCTACGTCCATACCTGAATACTCCTGAGATATTTCTTCGTCATGGGTGGTCTCGGCCGAATGTGCCTCACTATCTTCGCTTGGCATTATCTCGTCGGCCGCAGTCACCGCAAAAACAGGCTCCAAAACGGTGTTTGCATCACCCGCTTGGACAAAAATCGTCGTTGCCAGCGCGGGAACGGTGAACGTCCCGGCGTTAAACTGTGCATTGAGCCACGTATCGCGCGAACTCGTTGCTAGTAGCGGATGCAGGCTCATCTGCACGCCCGCCAACTCTTCAACTGTAAAGGTCACATCTTCGTTGCGACCATTGAACAGAACGACGATCTTATTATAGTTGGGGTCAATCCGCACATCTCCGTCGTCGCTCAGACTCATCACAATCAAGCCCGGCACTTGATTAATACCCGTGTTGTGAAAGCCGAGACGATTTTGGATCTCTTCGGCCGTTCTCAGCCTAAACAGCGGCGACGCTTGCCGCACCTGCGCCATCAAGCGGAAATGATCGCGTGTCGCCGCAATGTCTTCCGGCGTAGGTGCAATCGACTCATTTGCGAGCAATGGCGCGATAATGTTCCAATTGTTCTCGTTTTTGTCTGCAATCGGCAAACCCGTCGCCCAGTTGTTGCTTTGATATGTCCAGTCAATGCGGTTGAACCAGTCGCCGCTGTTATAGCTGTCTCGATCCATCGACTTCGAGCGCAACAGGTCGCTGCCCGCATGGAAAAATGGAATCCCCTGCCCCAACATCACCATGTCGAGCGCAAACATTTGGGTTTTGGCGCGGTCGGCCGTAGACATCTCGACAGGAACTTTATACTGAATGGCATCAAACAGCGTCTCGTTGTCATGTGCTGAAACGTAATTGATGACCTCTTGTGGGTCGGCCGTGTATCCCGTCGGCGAGCCATTGTAGTCAACCTCGCGGCCTGTCACCATGTTGCCGTTGCGATCCACAAACGTATAGTTGGCTAAGTTGCCTGCCAATCCAACGCGAATCCAGTCGGCAAACTTTGTCAGGTTGTTCTGCATCACGGCAGGACTGTCTGCCACTGCATTCGGATTAGTCAACAAACCTGTCGCAAAGCCTTGTTCTTGCCAGCCGCCAAACGGATTACCACCGCGCAGACCATCTCGGATGCGGTCGTTAAATGTGCCGATTCCCAACCCACCGACCCGTGTCTGGGTCGCATTTGCACCGCGCTGACCGCCTTGTACTTCGCCAAAGTCCCAACCTTCACCATAAACATAAATCGCTTTGCCATCTATGCCGTGTTGTTCCAACGTCAATGCGTCCAATGCTTCACGCACCGCACGCATATCTTCAACCATGTGATGACCCATCAAATCAAAGCGGAAGCCGTCTACTTTGTATTGGGTTGCCCACGTCACGACCGAATCAACCATCAGCTTTCGCATCATGTTGTGTTCTGTCGCCGTGTTCGCGCAGCAGGTTGAATTTTCGACTTGGCCTTTACTGTTGAGACGTTGGTAGTAGCCGGGGACGATCTTATCAAGAACGGATTTTTCGGCTTGGCCGGCCGAGTTAGTATGGTTATAGACCACATCCATCACGACACGCAGCCCGGCATTTTCATTGAGCGATTGCACCATCTCGCGGAACTCAACGATTCGCTGTGCGCCGTTCGGGTTTGTGCTGTAGCTACCTTCTGGAACGGTGTAGTGATACGGATCATAGCCCCAGTTGAACCCATCTGTGTCGCGCAAATTGTTGATCGCTTGCTGTTGCTGTTCGCTGTCACGGGGGAAACTCTCTAAATAGTCCTGTAGGATTGATTGTTGCTCTGCGCGATTTTCCTCAATCGTTGCAACATCAAAGACAGGTAACAGATGGAGATGCGAGACACCCGCCTCAGCAATGGCACTCAAATGCTGCATCCCTGCGCTACCAGCGTAGGTAAATGCTTTGTACGTGCCGCGATCTGCTTCTGGCACGCTTTGATCGCTGATGCTGAAGTCGCGGAGATGCAATTCATAAAGAATGATGTCCTCAAATGCGGCTAGATTTGGTTTACGGACGCTTACCCAGCCTTCTGGCACAAGTGCTGGATCCGTTAGATCAACGATTTGGCTGCGCGTACTGTTGGCAGACAGGCTGTGTGAGTAGGGGTCGGTGACGTAATTTGTCACGAGGCTGCCTTCGCTCGGCACATAAACATCAACCTCATAGATGTAATAGCCGCCGTAAAATTGTGGATCGGCCGTGTGCGTCCAGACACCCGTTAAACCATCGCGTACCATATCGACACCGCGTGCCTCCACAACGCTATCGATCCCACTGAGTAACGCGGGGTCTGTTGCGATTTGAATGCGGACAGCTTGTGCGGTCGGTGCCCATAAGCGGAATGTCGGCGTTCTGTTTTCATCAAATGTGACACCCAGTTCACCATCATAGGTGTATAGCTCGTCGAGAATGCCAGCCAGTTGCACACCTGTTGCTGTGACAGGGTTGCCGGCCGCGTCCGTGACAGAAACGACCAGTTGTCCCTTGACGAGATTATGAATATCGATCAGGGCTTCGAGTGGGATTTGCAGGCGGGTTAGCTGTGCTAGATGGGGGAATTTTTGCAATGTCTCGTCGGGCAGGTTTTCAGTGACGGTCAGCGGGTAGCTTGTGCCGCCGATTACACCTGTTTCAGTGACTTGAAGGGTAGCATCGGCCGAGTAGTGCAGCGTAAACGTATGTCCCGCATCTTCCCGCACCAAAATTTTGTTGTCTGAGACCCAATATGCGCCTAAATCTGACAAATTGCCTTTTGGCGCACCCTCACTTTCAATTGTCATCATCTTACTATTACTGTCCCAGTTAAACGTAACCGCAGCGTTGTCTTGTGCCACCACAAATCCCATATTTGCGCCGCTCGCTGTGCCACCTTCTCCATAGTTCTCTGCCCAACTACCGCCAACGGCAACCTTGCCCTCATAGCTACCGGCGGGAAGAGCAGTCGTAACAAAGGTATACGTCCCGTCGCCATCCAGGTCTTCGAGCAGCGTTTGCCAGCAGTCTGGTGCCCAATCGCCAGGGTTACCTGAATCATCAAGCGCAGTGTCTCCACAACCAACCTCGCTATTGAAGTTGCCCGGCACGTTAGCAAAGATACGATTGACGTTATCTGCCAAGTAACCAGTCTTATGGTTGTAAAGAATTGTCACTATTGCATCGCTGGCGAGCGAGAGCGGGGCAACGGCGGTGATGGTTGTGCCATTGTCGAGTGTCACACTGTAATTGTATTCGCCCGCAGGAAGCGCAACATCACCAAGCCAAAGCTGATGCGTCTCGTTGAATAATAGAGCAGGGTTGTCAGGTAGCCCTGTCAGTGTAACAGTGGCTGGCTCTTGTGCTGAAACAACGCTAGCAATGAGCAGGGCGATAAGCAAAAATAGGGGTCGCAATAACTTCATCTTTTTCTCCAAGAATGACTCCCGCGCGAGCGAGATTTGCATATTATTGTAACGGATTATAAAGGGGGGAACTACACGCTTACTTTATTCTGCAAAAAGATGCCCAGATCATACCATCCTCTATTCAATTGGCTAATTCTACAGCATTTTGCGACTAACTTTGCACACCTGCCCAACGCATCATCTAACGATTGTATAACGTATTTTGTGTCATTTTGGGGTGACTTTTTAGCCAATTTGGTCTCTAACTTTGCATAAGTAGAAATAGAAGCCGATTTGTTAACGGCAAAGAAAGATCGGAGTCAAGATGACCAAACTGAATAAAATTGACGGGTTCCAAGCGATACTGGCGCAGAGGTTAGCGTCCCTATCAATCGAAACATTAGATGATTTGTTGATGGCGGGGAAAACTAAGGCCGAACGCAAAAGCCTTGCAAAAAAAGCCCGTGTCACAACACGCACAATCACGCATTGGGTTACGATTGCAGACTTGATCAGAGTGAATGGCATTCACATCAAGTATGCAAAGTTGTTGCAAAGTGCTGGATTAAAAACTCTTCAAGATTTAGCTGAAGCTGATCCGCACAACTTGCACGCATTAATGGAAGCCACCAATCGCAATGGTCACAGGCAGGTTAGCCGTGTCCCTGCGGTCAGTCGTGTGACAAGTTGGATTGAAGAAGCCCAAAATACAACTGTAAAGATGGAGATGGCAACAAGCAGAACTATGTTGCAGCTTCAGTAAAGGAGGTGACAAGAGGGATACAAAATCGGCCGACCATTTTGTTTCTCTCCCTCGAATCTGGTTTAATCGCACAGATGAACTGGCAGACAGAAGCATTAGTTGAGTTGGTGCGGCTAGCGTATCCCGGTTGGGATGGCTTTGGTTTTGAAACATTTGTGAAAAATGAACGCGCGTCACTGGAGAAACAACGTCGTCGTTTTGAGAAAAGACTCGGTGAAGCACAGTTTCAAGAACTTTTGCAAGAAAAAGAGTATGCTGAAATTATCGAGCAGGTTGCGCGGTTAGGAAAAGCATCGGCCGAATTACACACAGCCAGCGCAACTCGCGGTGATCTAAGTATCTTACTGCCAGCCAGCCGTGACGGCGCGACGTTTGCCCATCTTTTTTACAATTTCCTGTATGGCTCGGCCGGACTTTCTAAGCGCATCGACTATTTTATCCGTGAGGCGCAGCAACGCAGATGGCCTGTCAAATGGGCATTTCTCAGCTATTTTCTTTGGATGTCGCACGCATCCCATAATGTCCTGATTAAACCGCGCATGACGCAGTGGTTGTTACAATTTCTCGGTAAAGATCAACTTTACACGAAAAACCCGATGGGTGAAAGTTATGAGTCGATTCGCTCGACGATGGCGCAACTGATGGGCGAATTGACCGCTTATGGAGCAAATGACATGCTTGATTTGCAGGCGTTTGTGGTGACAGCCTATCGAACGAGTCGTCAGCAAACAGGGCGGCTCGACACGCGCGCCCAGATCGACCTCGATCAGCCACCAACAGTTTACGAGCCGCTAGACACATCGGCCGAGCTAACCGCTTTTTATGAGCAGTCGATTGCCTATAGAACGAATTCACCCGCTCACACTCTGGAGGCGATTTCGGCCGAGACGCATCTTCCTATCGAGCAACTTGCCAATTGGAAGCACGCCATTGAGCGCAAAGGACAGGCTATTCTTTACGGGCCGCCCGGCACCGGCAAAACATTTCTCGCCCAGCATTTAGCACGGCATTTTGTCGGTGGCAGCGATGGATTTTGGGAGATTGTTCAGTTTCATGCAGCCTATGCGTATGAAGATTTTATTCAAGGGTTGCGACCGGTCGAGCAGAATGGCGCGTTGGCCTATGAGGTTGTTGCGGGGCGCTTTCTCAATTTTTGTCAGCGTGCAGAGGGACGCGGCCGATGTGTCTTGATCATCGACGAAATTAACCGTGCCGACCTCGCGCGGGTCTTTGGTGAGTTGATGTATTTGTTAGAATATCGAGAAAAGCGCATCGCTCTGTCGGCCGGAGGAATGTTTAGCATTCCGCGCAACGTACTTTTAATTGGGACGATGAACACGGCTGACCGCTCCGTTTCCTTGATGGATAATGCGCTGCGTCGGCGTTTTGCCTTTTTGCCATTGCAACCAAACTATGAAGTTTTACGTCGTTTCCATGCTGGTTTGAACGTTGAGCCACTCATCAGCACCCTAAAACAGATCAACGCGCAGCTCGATCTCTCACATCAACTAGGCATCTCGTTTTTCTTGACTAAGACACTTGCACAAGAGATTGGATTAATCTGGCGTACAGAAGTTGAGCCATATCTGGAAGAGCAGTTTTTCGACAATCCTAATGCGCTCATAACATTCCGCTGGGATAGGCAGAAAATGGAATTGTCCTAGTTTTGCACATATTTTGTTCAGTTGCATGTGTCTTGTATATGCTCTTCTTGTATGTTTCAAATAAGATGAAAGTACTATTGTTTGGGGAATCGGAGAGTGTACCTGTACACTACACTATTTCCCTGATCCAGTTAAAAATATACCTTTCGATAAATCGTATGAATTTTTTCTGTAAAAATAACGTCGTTCACTTATAATCATTATTGACATGTATTACGTTCAAAATATATTGAACGCTGTAAACTTTGCCGTGTGAAGAGGAACATCATGAATGCTAAAAAAAATAATGAATTTGAGCTTTATTTCAAAAGTCGAGAAGGGGCTGGCCCTATAGATATGGCTTTGCTCGACCCTGTCGCAAATATATCGGCCGATGATGCCCTCGACCTCTATTTTCGCCAGATGAGCCAGCAGGGGCTACTTTCGGCCGAAGATGAAATTGACATTGCGATCAAAATGGAAGCTGGGCAAGCAGCACAATATATGCTCGACAATAGAGAACTCGATTTTTTCTCTCGCATGGAATTACAGGAAGTGGTCGAAACAGGACGGTCAGCGCGGCAGACATTGATTCAGGCCAACACGCGCCTCGTTGTCAGCATCGCAAAAAAGTATCGTGGTCGCGGTCTTGCCTTCTTAGACTTGATCCAAGAGGGTAACATCGGCCTCATCATTGCTGTCCGCAAATACGATTACAAGATGGGTAATCGCTTCAGCACCTATGCGACTTGGTGGATTCGCCAATCGGTGAGTCGTTCGATTGCAAACTATGGTCGCACCATCCGCATTCCATCCCACATGCACGGGCGCATCAGCAAGCTCTATCGTGAAGTCCAGCAACTAGAACAAAAACTTGGGCGCAAGCCGGACATTACTGAGATGGCAAAAATGATGGAGATGGACGAGGAGCAAATCCGCCACTTGCTACGCTCTTCTGCACAGCCCATGTCGCTCGATCAAAAAGTTGGTGAGGATCAAGACACCGATCTGTCTGACTTTATCGCAGATGAAAACGCCCCTCAGCCGGCCGAAGAAGTTGCGACAAAGATGTTGAGTGATGAGATGGAAGGGCTGCTTGAGAAGTTGACCCCACGCGAGGCACGCATTTTGCGTCTGCGCTATGGGTTAAATGACGCACAACCGCGCACGTTGAAGGAAGTCGGCCGATTGTTTGGCCTCTCCCGTGAACGTATTCGTCAGCTAGAACGGTCGGCACTGCACAAATTGCGGTCGCCCAATATCGGTGGCGACTTGTGGCAATATATTAGTTATTAGACAACAAGATGCACCGTGTCCATCTGAACACGCATTGAGAACGTTTCCTAAAATTGACGATTATCGTTCAGTTTTCTCCTGTTGAAAGCCCCGTGATGAGCGGGGTTTTTGCTTTTAGTAAAGATTTTTAGAGCGACATCTGCCAAAATGAGCGTCATCGAGTTGAAAGAGTATGAGAGCGTCGCAGTACCATTCGAGGCATTACCAGAGGTGGTTATCGGCCAAATCCAAACTGGCTACCCTCACATCCTCAAAGTTGAACTGCTCGTCTATCCCGAAAAGCAATGGCAACTGACGGCGGCGGGAACGGTTGGGACAATCGTGCTGGATGACGTGACGGTGCTAATTCGGCCGAAAATTCCCCTCTCTAATCTCTTCCGTCTCATCGACATCGCCCATGATCTCAAAATCCGTCACTTGCCCAACTTTATGGGCAGCCAGACAGTACAAGATTTCTATGATCGATTGGCAGCGCGATTGGCACAATTAGTGCTTGTCCGTGTGCGTCAGGGGTTGTTTCGCAGCTATCGTGAACGGAATGCAAAGCTACCTTACGTGCGTGGCAGATTGCGCGTGCGTGAGTTAAAAATGGGAGAGTTGAAAGTGCCTGTGCGTTATGAGAAATTTTCGGCCGACATCCCCCACAATCAGTGCCTATTAGCTGCCCTTGACCGCATTTTACGGACTGGGCTATGTCGTGTCGAGACACAAATTCAAGCGCGAAAGGCATTTCGGGCGTTGCGCGATACCGTTAGTCTGCGCTCGTTTTCGGGCAAGGAGCAGTTTGACTATTCGCGGTTGAATGGGGATTATCGGCCGATGCACGCCCTCTGCCGCTTCTTCCTAACGCACACCGCCCCCCTCCACGCGACCGGCCAGCAGGAGATGCCGCCTTTTCTAATAGAGATGCCTACTCTCTTTGAACAATTTATTGCAAACTGGCTGTGCGAAAATATTCCCGATGCCTATACGCTTTCGGTTCAAGAGCGCACCTTTGTAGAGAATGCGCTGCATGTCACTATCGATCTCGTCATTAGGGAACGTGTCAGCGGCAACGTGTGGGCGGTTATCGACACAAAATGGAAAGTCCCCGCCCGACCCGCCAACAGCGACATCTACCAAATCACCTTCTATGCTAACAGTCACCAATCCCCTCGCGCGATCCTAATTTATCCCACCCCACTCCGCGCCCCTGTCAACACATACATTGATAACGTGCATCTTCATACCCTCATTTTCGATGTTTCTGATAATATAGAGAGAGCGGGGCAGAAATTCCTCGCTCAACTGAACTTGTAAAACTTGGTATTCGGTTATTGATGCCCGAATACCGAATACCGAAACATGCCCCAAATTATCGGCTGGGAAAATGCAGCACCCGTCCCATCACACCACAAATTTAACCACTTTCTCACCGCCCATAACGGTCATCTCTACATGGATGACTTCGACCTGATGCAAATGTTTGAGCTATCGCCTGTGCCAGAGTCTCCCTTGCCAAGTCCGCTTGAAATTGTCTATCTGCCGCTGATTCGTCGGCGTATTCAGGATATGCAGCGCATTTTTGACCAGGTGATCGAGGAGATCGGTTATGCAGGAAATTTTCATTATGCGTATGCGTCGAAGGCAAATGCGGCCGAAGAAGTCATTCGCACGACGTTAAGCGCAGGCGCACATCACGAGATGTCGTCCACGATTGATGTCGATGCAGCCAAAATCATGGTGGATCGTGGCTTGCTCAAGCCTGACAAAATGGTGATTTGTAACGGCTTCAAGCCAACAGGTAGTCGCTATGCACAAAATATCCGCGATCTCAAACGCTACTATCATGCCAACACGATTCCGATTGTCGAAGATTTGAGCGAAATTCCACCCTTGATACAGTCTCAGTTGCCGTTTGAGGTTGGGCTACGCCAAAAGAGCTATGGTACTCATGAGAGTATCTACGCGATGGACGCGGCGAATTCGCGCTTTGGGATGAGCGTTGCGGATATGATGACGGCGGCCGACTACATCGACGCATCCCCCAACCTGATTTTGCGAATCTATCACGGTATGGTGGGCAGTCAAATTTTGAGCGAAGCGGGTTTTAAGGAGCGATTGACACCTCCGATGCAGATGTATGCGCGACTCAAAAAGCAGCATCCTGACTTGACGATTTTTAACTTTGGTGGCGGGATGCCTGTGCCGCAAACGCTTGATTTTGACTTTGACTACAAGCAGTTTGTGCGCTTGTTACTGACGACGATGCAGGCGATTTGTGCGGAGCAGGGAGTTGAGGTTCCGGATGTGATGGGGGAATTTGGACGATATACGTCGGCCGAACACGGCGCACACATTTTCCGCATCATCAGTGACAAAACAAACGAATCCGACCTGCCATGGTATATCATTGATGGTTCAATCATGTCCTCATTTCCAGATGTGTGGGCATTAAAAGAACATTTCATCGTCCTCCCGCTCAACCACCTCGACAAACCATTCCAACAAGTCCAGCTCGGTGGCATCACATGCGATAGTGATGATGTCTATCCACCAAAAGGCAGCATCTCCCCGCTCTATCTGCCCGTTGACACCGATGAACTATATATCGGCTTCTTCAGCGTCGGCGCATATCAAGAAATGCTCGGCGGCGTGCGCGGCAGCAAGCACTGTATGCTCCCAGAAGCCCCCGAATTGATCGTAGACAAAGACACAAACGGACATCACATTTACGAATTAATCGCCGGTCAAGACGAACAAAAAGTCCTCGAAAATCTCGGCTACCTGTAGGGGTACAGCACGCTGCGCCCACGTAGATATGAAAATCTCAGTTTACATTGCAACCACCCTTGATGGCTTCATCGCACGTGAAGACGGATCACTTGATTGGCTGCCGGGCGCAGACGGCAACAGTGAAGGCAACGAAGATTATGGCTATCATGATTTTATTGCCTCCGTCGATATGCTTGTCATGGGTCGCAACACCTATGAACTCGTTCTCTCATTTGGTGGTGAATGGCCTTATCAAATCCCCGTTACTGTTCTGAGCAACTCGCTGACAGAACTCGCGGCACACCTTCCCAACACAGTGCAGTTGATGGCAGGAATGCCAGAAGAAATCGTCGCCAAACTAGCAAGTCAGGACGCGCAATCTCTCTACATTGATGGCGGCAAAACGATTCAAGCATTTTTGAGCGCGGGACTGGTCGATCAGCTGATTCTCACTCGCGTTCCTGTCTTAATCGGCCGCGGCATCCCATTATTCGGCACGCTCCCTCAAGATATTCATCTCAAACATATCAAGTCTCATAGCTATTCAAATGGATTTGTGCAAAGTCATTATGATATTGAATGAGCAGAGTAAAGTACGCTCGATGTTTACAACCAAAAATAGTTTCCTCCGTATAGCCGAATGACTATACGCAAACAGTTTCGGAGATTACCATGCAATTAGACAGAACCCGCATCATTTTCGTCGTTATTATCGCGCTTGCCGTCATTATCGCATGTGTCGCATTTGGCTTTCAGCAATTTAACCGCTTGATCGGGGCAGATACAATCCCCACAATAGAGGCCGGCGTTACGCCTGTTGCAACCTCATCCTCTGGCAATGGTCAAACGACCATTAACTTTGACTCCCCTGATCCAATCTATGCTGAGGGTGTCAACCTGAATGACGGTCTGCCAACTTATATCTGCGGGGCAGATGCGTTTGGCAGCTACTTCACACTGCAACAGATGCAAGTTGCGGGAATAGATGTGGCAAACGGCTTTCATCTGGGCATTATCCCGTTTGATCTCAATGACGATTATGCTGTGACGGAAGAACAGCGCACCGCCCTGCTTGCCAGTGGTGACTGGGACTGTCTACTGACAACGCTCGACTCGGTTGCCCTGAGCGCACCAGGGACAATCACAGCCATCGTGGATGAGAGCGCGGGGGCAGATCAGCTTTGGGGGCGTGACATCACAACTATCAATGATCTCAATGGGAAGCGCATCGCCTTTGCGGAGGGGAGTGTCGGTGAATACTTTATGTATTATGCACTTTCAATTGCGCGACTCAACCCGCGTTTTGACGTGACACTTGTGCCACAAAGTACAGTCGCAGATGCAGTGGCGGCCTTCAATGCGGGTCAAGCAGATGCCGTTTCTGCGTGGGAGCCAGATATTTATGAGGCGGAAGGTTCGGGCGGTGTACCATTGCTCAGTTCGGCGCAGTTACGCATTGTAATTGACGTGATCGTGACATCGAATCAGTCGATCAATGCTCGGCCGACCGAAGTCCAAAACTTCCACAATGCTTGGTTCACCGCGCTCAAAGCTCAAACAGAAGATTTCGACACAGCCGCCAGCCAAATCGCAGAATGGGGCAACAACGACTGGTCGTTTGTCTATCCTGATAGTGCAACAGATGATTTGCAGGCATGGCTGGGAACAGTGGCGCAGGCGGACCTGAGCGACAACCGCGCCGTGATGCGTGATATACGACCATTAGTAGATCGGCTTAACATCGCCCAGCGTGTTTGGGCCGCGGCCGGTCAGGATGTGCCAAGCGGCGATGTTGCAGATTTGGTCAACCCTGAATTTGTCGGAACGGCGGCACAGCAAGGAGGATTGACAACCAATTCTGATCCCGTGAATGATACATTTTCGATTGCGGCAAATATAGATTTGACAGCGGTGAGTTCGGCCGAAGAAGCCGCAACCCTCGCCGTTCTCCCCTGTCGCGACTTCCAATTCCTGCCCGAATCGACAGAACTCACGCTCGAAGCGCGTCGCCAGCTCGACGAGTGTGTTGTGCCAACGATGTTGCAATCAATTGGGCTGCTGCTTGAGGTCAACGGTTCCTCTGCGTGGCCACAAAACGACCCGCCATTTACTGAGCAGGAGATTCAAGAGTTTGCCGCGGCGCGAGCGCAGTCGGTTGTCGATTATCTGGTTTCGCAAGGAATCGACCCTGCCCGCTTTATTGTGACGGCGACGCTGCCGCCAGAAGAGCGGCGTAATTCGGATAATGCGGCCGATCAAGCACAGGATCGGTATGTGGAGTTGACGTTGATTACAAGTGGACGTTAATGAAGATGTTCCATTTTTTGAAAAAATGGACTATCTGGGCAAGACAACATGAAAAAACTAATCCCATTCCTCATACTATTTTTGCTAACAGCTTGTGGGTCAGAACCAAACACAATCTACGTCGTCACCAATGCAGGAGCTGACGACTACATCCGCGCCGCCGCCGCAACCATCAACGACGACGGCCTCGAAGATGCAGACGGCGACGGTGTGCGTGTCGAAGTCATCACGCTCGAAGCGGGAGAAGCGTCTGTCAAATTAAATGAGCTAGAGAACCCTGCTGACCTCTGGATTCCTGACAATTCGGCATGGACAGATATTGCCAGCGAGCGCGGCATTTCTGGGTTCGCTGATTGTGTGAGTGTTGCTGAAAGCCCATTGGTGATTGGGATGTGGCGTGAAGTGGCAGGGCTATTGGGTTATCCGGGGCGCGAGTTGGGCTGGCTGGATATTGGGTCGCTAGCGGCCGATGCAACAGCGTGGGACTATTATAGTGGTGGTCAGTATGGTGAGACGTTACGTCTAGGGCATACGCATCCGGGATTATCTGCGTCTGGGGCAAGTACGCTGTTGGCGTTGGTGCAATCGGCCGAATCCAAAACCGAGCCGGTCACACCGGCCGACATCGACCAACCGATTGTGCGAGCAAGTGTCGGCGCATTTGAAAGCGGGGTCGCATGGTTTAGCCAAGATACGGAAACACTCGGCGCGACAATGGCAGAGCGCGGGTCGAGCTATCTCGGCGCGGGTGTCATGTATGAAAGCACCGTTTTGGCAGAAGGTGGCGGTCAACTTGTGCCGATCTATCCGTTTGAAGGCACATTTATGGCGACGCATCCTGCCTGTGTAAATGGGAGCAGTGCAAATTTGACAGGCGCAACGGCGTTCCGCGACTGGCTACGCGGAGAAGAAGGACAAGCATTGGCGGTGACCTATGGGTTGCGCCCTGTTAGCGACGCGGATGCAAGTTCGTTGACGATGGCGGGAGCGGATTTGAATCAGCCAACGATTGTGTTTGGGGAGAGTTCGGCCGATTCCATCTTCGCCGTTCAAGACCTGTGGCAATCAGCCCGCAAACCGATCCATCTCGCCATGATTCTTGACACATCGGGGAGCATGGACGGAAGTCGTATTGACAATATGAAAGCCGCAGCCGTCGAATTTGTGGAACAGATGGCGGATGGTGACTATTTGACCTTGCTCGAGTTTTACACAACAGTCGATATTAAGGCACAACGGGCGCGTATCGGGGATGAGCGTGCAACACTAATCAATATCATTCGAGAAATGGAGGCCGGTGGTGATACGTCGCTCTACGACGCGATTGGGCGTGGTGGTGAGATTTTGAGCGAGCTGAATTCGGCCGACACTGCCAATGCCCTCGTCGTTCTCACAGATGGCGAAGACACCTCCAGTCGTCGCTATGGCAACGATGCCACACTTGGTAATGTCGCCTCTGCCAACAACACAACCGTCTTCACCATCGGCTATGGGCGCGGCGCGGACACTGGCGTTCTGCAAGATATTGCGTTCGCGGCGAATGGGCAGTTCTTCTATGGGGATGAAGCAAGTATTTCAGCGATTTATGATGAGCTTTCAGCCGCGTTTGGCGGCAGCGTTGGCATCGGCCGCTGACAAAAAGTTTAGGAGTGGCAAAGTCGCGGAGTAGGAACAAGTGAATAAATTGTAATCATCTTCACTTCGCTATCTTCAAATATGTTCTCAGACAGCACATGGATTTTAGACGGCGGATTAGCAACAGAATTAGAGCTGCGTGGACATGACTTGAGCGGCGCGTTGTGGTCAGCGCGACTCATTCGAGATGAGCCAGCGGCGATTGTCGGCGTGCATCAAGCCTATCTCAAAGCTGGGGCAGACGTTATCATCGCGGCAACTTATCAAGTGAGTCGCGGGAAAATGGTCGAGGATGGCTTGCGGCTAGCCATTTCAGCGCGGGATGACTTTTGGCAAAATGGCAACAATACAGGTCGTAAACCACTCGTTGCGGCTAGTATCGGCCCGTATGGGGCTTACCTCGCCAACGGTGCTGAATATACAGGCGACTATGATTTAGATAGAGATGGCTTGCTCGCATTTCATAAGCAACGCTGGCAGTGTTGTCAGATGTCAACTGTCGATCTGCTTGCTTGCGAGACGCTCCCCTCGTTCGTTGAAACGCAAGCATTGTTATCACTGTTACAAGAATCGCAAAAGCCAGCGTGGTTTTCATTTAGCTGTCGAGATGGGAAGCATATTAGTGATGGGACACCCATTCGAGACTGTGCGTCCTTGCTTGACGAGGAGCCATTGATTGCGGCAATTGGCGTGAACTGTACTCGGCCGATATTCATCACCAGCCTCATCGCCGAAATTCGCACTGCTTCTAGCAAACCGATTGTCGTTTATCCCAATTCGGGAGAAATCTGGGATGGGGTTCGCAAATGTTGGATCGAGGGAAGCAACGAAACGATTGACTCGTTTGTGGAGCGTGCAAGCCAGTGGCATGACGCTGGGGCAACAATCATTGGCGGATGCTGCCGCACCACGCCCGAACACATTAGGCAGTTACGCACGCGACTTTTGCAACAATAGCGACAAATTCATTAGAAAGTTGCGTACAATAGGGCTATGGATATTCGAGATAATGTTGCACAGGTTCGAGAAACAATTGAGCAGGCGGCGGCACGTAGCGGGCGCTCGGCCGATGCCATTACCCTCATCGCCGTCAGCAAGCAGAAATCGCTGGCAATGATCGAAGCGGCAGTTGTGGCAGGCGTGCGCGATTTTGGCGAGAATAGATCGGCCGAACTCGCCACTAAGGCAGTCGCTCATCCTAATCTTAACTGGCACTTCGTCGGTCACTTGCAAACACGCCAGAGTCAACCGGTTGCAGATTACGCGGCATTGTTTCATGCGGTTGATCGGCCGAAAATAGCCCAACGGCTCAATCGTCAGCTCGACCATGCGTTGCCTGTCCTGCTCGAAATCAACGTTTCAGGCGAAGCGAGCAAATATGGCTTTGACTGCTCCGACTGGGAAAATGATGGCTCACAGCGTGAGGCATTGCTGCAAGCCGTTACAACTATTTCCAAACTTGCACGTATAGAGATTCGTGGCCTCATGACGATGGCTCCCTATGTGGCAGATGAAGCGACTGTGCGACGAGTTTTCTCACGCACGCGCCGCCTGTCAGAGTGGTTGCGCTCGACTGTGCCACATATTTCATGGGAGTCACTCTCAATGGGGATGACAAACGATTACACTATCGGCATTGAAGAGGGCGCGACGCATGTGCGCGTCGGCCGAGCTATCTTCGGTGAGCGGCAATACTAATAGGAACATCATGGGTTTGCTCAGTATAATTTTTCAGATTTTCTACATCATTCTATTCACGCGCATCATTCTGTCATGGGTGATCCAAGCGACACGTAATTCGGCCGTTTGGACGATTTACCAAATCACACACCAGTTGACAGAGCCATTGCTCGCCCCAATTCGTAACATCCTCCCCCCAATGGGTGGATTCGACTTCAGCCCTCTTCTCTTGTTATTCATTTTGAGCGCATTGCAGCGAGCCATCGCTTAATGTTTTCCTTTGTGTCACGTCAAAAATAGTCGCTCTGTTGCGGTGGAAATTGCCCACAGCCTCCGTTAAAGTTAAAATGCCACGTTGCATGATGGCTAAAAACATGTGGATATTGGGAGATTTCACCTATCCAAAGCAATCAGCATTCAGTAATTTGTCAGTTCATTAGCAGACAACATTGCCGAGTGCTGATTTTTTACACAACACAAACGTACCATCCGTGCCAAACCAATAAACAATTTACGGATGCTAGATAAGGTATTGACCCGTGACACTAAAAATTTCTACACAAGAAGATGACCAACGGCAGCTAGCCGTAAAAGTTGAGGTTGACGACAAACGCTTTCAGCAAGCGATGCGAAAGGCGGCGAAGTCTTACGCACGTAAGCTACGCATACCGGGTTTTCGGCCGGGAAAAGCCCCCTACAGCATCGTTATAGGGTATGTGGGGAAAGAACAATTGCATCAAGATGTCTTGCAAGACATGACACCAACCATCTTCAAAGAGGCACTCGAGCAAATTGATGAGCAACCGGTGGCACAAGCAACGTTGGACGATTTTGAGTTTGACCCATTCGTTCTCCATCTCACCGTTCCGCTCATGCCAACTATCGTACTGGGCGACTATCGTGAGATGCGCCAAGAAGTTAACATAGTTGAAGTTACGGATGAAGCGGTTGACGAGGCGATTGATCTAACGCGTCGACGGCAAGCGACAACCGAACCTGTTGAACGGGCTAGTGCAATGGGGGACAACTTAGTTATCTCCGTGAAGGGAACGGTTCCTGCCGAAGAGGCTGAAGGCACAATTTTCTTTGATCAGGAACACTATCATCTCACATTAGAAAAAGACGCTGCCTTTCCGAATACAGATTTTGCCGAACAACTTGTTGGCTGGAGGGTCGGGGAGGAAGTCTCGTTTACAGTTGACTTTCCCATTGGCTATCCACACGAAGCGTTAGACGGCGAGACTGCACGGTTTGATGTGAGCGTTCAGGAAGTATTAGAACGCACTGTGCCAGAGCTAAATGACGAGTTTGCCAAAAATCAAACGGGTGAATTTGAGACGTTCGAAGATTATCGTGCGGCGGTTAGCCAACATCTCCAACAGCAGGCAGAAGTACAAGCAAAGAATGACCTAATCGAAAATCTCATCACTGAGATGCTGGAAAATGTGGAAGAGCTAGCTTATCCACAGGCTCTTGTCTCGGCCGAGATCGACGACATCATCAAAGGACTCAAACAAGAGATCGCGCAAGCTGGTTGGGAATGGGAAACATATCTCGAACAGCGGCAAATGACCGAAGATAGTACACGCGATGAGTTTGAGGAGGGTGCCGTTGATCGTCTTGAACGTCGTCTTGTTCTTCAAAAATTTATCGATTTGGAACAACTAGCTCTTTCCGAAGCGGAAATCGATGCCGCAATAGATGAGCGGCTTGAGACGTTTGATGAAGAAATGCGCGAATTGATGCGCCCCTATCTTGTTGCAGAGGGTGGTACAGTTCTTCGTCATGAAGCATTGATGAATAAAGTTTATGACCGTGTTGTGGCGATCTTTGCCGGTGACGCACCTAGCTTAACAGGTGAGACAACAGAAGAAGATGAAGCCGATACGGATGATGAGCCAGAGGTGGCGGAAGCGTCAGATACTATCGTGGAGCAATCAGAAAACGGCGATGAGTAGGTCATCGCCCTATTGGAGTTAATAACATGAATTTCTTACCGCAATCAGTCGTGCCAATGGTCATTGACAATTCGGGGCGTGGTGAACGCGCATACGACATTTACTCACTTTTACTGAAACAGCGTATTGTGTTGCTGGGAACAGGCATTAATGACCAAGTTGCCAACCTAATCGTGGCACAATTGCTCTATTTGGACAGCCAAGACCCAGAAGAGCCAATCCGTCTCTACATCAACTCTCCCGGTGGACAAGTCTACAGCGGGATGGCTATTTATGACACGATGCAACAGATCAGCGCACCCGTTTCTACGGTCGCGGTCGGGTTTGCCGCGAGCTTTGGCACTATTGTGTTGACAGCCGGCGCGAAGGGAATGCGCTATGCGTTGCCAAACGCAACCATTCACATGCACCAGCCACTCGGTGGCGCACAAGGCCAAGCGTCCGACATTGCAATTCAGGCAAAGGAAATTCTGCGTCTGCGGACGAGTCTGAATGGCATTTTGGCGCACCACACGGGACAGAGCTTAGAGCGTATTCAAAGCGATACAGACCGTGATATTTACATGAGCGCGGCCGAAGCAGTCGAATATGGCCTCATCGATCAAGTCTTGGATAACCCAAGTGACATTCCATCGGGTTAGTTAGATGAGTGAGAGATGAGTCAGGATTTTTTGTCACTCACATTAAAATAATCAGCTCACACCTAGCGTAAACTTCACAGCCAAAATCAAACGTCAAAAATGACTCAAGCGTTTCTTGCGAGAGTCATTTTTGTTTTAGATAAGCGATAAACGTGATACAATTTTGCTAGTTAATGGTAACAATAGTGAATTGTGATAGTAATTCGTAATTGTTTTTGACGAACTCAGGGAATATCCAATTGGGGTTATGAGCATGTACACTAACTGTGTACATATCCTAAATACTTGCCAAATCTAATTAAAGTGCATCGCCTGTCGTTATTTGTGACATTTCGACTATTTACAGCAATGTCTGATCGTTGTACACATTAAGATTATTTTTGACAAGAGGTTACTATGCAGCGATTGACAAAATTGAGTTTTATTTTCAGTCTGCTTTTTGTTTTGCTTTCCATTCGTGGTGCGTCTGCGGCCGATACGGATATGCTCGGCAACGCACTGCGTGGCATGGACAATGTGTCCACGTTTGTGGAATTGATCAACATCGCCGGACTTGATGGCTTTGTCAATGGACAAGGCAACTACACAGCCCTCGTTCCAACTGATACAGCTTTTGCGAACTTGCCAGAAGGTGATCTCGCAACGATTAAGGAAAATCCAAACAATGCACGCGAAGTGGTGTTGTACCATATGCTAAACGCACGGCACGGTAGCGCGGCGTTGCGTAGTCTTACAAGCGAGAAAAGCGTGCTTGGCCCTTCGGTTAAAATTGAGCCTTATGCCATTATTCTTGTTGACGGCCGCGCCCAGTTGATCGTGACTGATGTGGAAGCAGCCAATGCAGTGATACACATCTTGGACGATGTGCTAGACCCCAGCGGCCCGATTACATCGGCTCCTCCTCCAAGCAGCGATCCACAAGACAAGCCAGAATCACCAACTAGCTTGCCTGATCCAGACGAGCCAACCCCCATTCCAACGGCCACAAAACCACCGGGATGGGTTGATCCACAAGATGAGAGCGACGCCATTATTAGTGTGCCAACCGATAATCCCGCATTTATCGACGGCGGTTATCAAGAATACTGGTCTGGTGTGATGGCTGATAGCTCGACGTGCAAAGGCATGTCTTGGACACTATTGCAGCAAGGGGGCGGTGTGACGCGCATCGGGTCTGATCGCAAAACCAATCCTTGGCGTGGTGATACCAGTTGTAGTGCATCGTTGCCCATTCTTTGTATTGACCAAAACTTTCAGGGCTGGCCGTCATCCGGCTATAGCGACGGATGGGCCTATGGGCGCGTTGACGCAACAATGCCTGTTCCCGGCACACGCCTAACTTCACGTGGGGCAGCAAATGGCATCTGTCAGCAAGCATTCGGTGACCGCTATCGCATGGCTGAGTTCCATGACGGAGCAGCCGGCGTTGCGATTGGTGCTTATAGCGGTTGGGATTTTTGGGCTTATGGTGGCGTTGAACCCGGTCAACGATTTTGGGTTGCCAACAATGACCAGCCAGCAAATCCGTGGGACAGCGTTCAGCCACAAGAAGAAATTGTCTTAAATGTCTGGGCATCTCCTATCGATTGGCAGGGTGAAGACCCCGCCTTTGTGTATGGCTTACGGATGATGCCGGCAGAGGGTCAGTCTGCGCCACGCACACAGTGTATGGGGATGACTTGGGTCATTCATCGTCAATTTAACGGCCTCGTTGAGGTGGGTGTTGACAACAAAACAAATCCATATCGCGGCGACACAGACTGCAATCAGCGTATGCCTGTTTTGTGCATTAAGGTTGAGGGCTATTCTGTGCCGACATCGCAGCGAGGTATTTACTTCAATCAGGGGTGGTCAGGCGCAAACGTCAACACAACCTATCCATTTAGTGGACATGAAATCAACACTCGTGATAAAGCAAATGGGAAGTGTCGAGAAGCATTTGGTGCGGGCTGGCGTATGGCAGAATTTCATGATGGGGCATTGGGGCAGATCGGCTCAGAGGGATGGCGTTTTTGGGCGTATGGTGGGCTGCCCATCGGCCGACGCATGTGGGTCTCCATCAATGACCAGCCTGCCAATCCTTGGAACCCATCACAGTAACCTAACCAATCCTTGAGTGTCAGCTTCGCCCTTCAAGAAACAAAGATTACGTTAAAGATTCAGGCCAATTATGGCCTGAATTTTGTTTGTAAGTAAGAGACAGTATCCTTATCACAGTATTGACGGTATAATTTTTCAGTTATGAATCAACCCATCTCGCCATTTGGACAGCACCCAATGCGGTTACGGATGACGATCCCGGTAGATTGGCGTCGACCGGAAAGTGCAGAATCGTATCAACTATTCTGGGACGATAAAAGCGAGTACGGGATGTTATATCCCCGACCCTCGATTGAGTCTGTCGCCTCTTTTTATAAAGTTGACGATTACTATACACATCATTCCCGTGATCTTCGTAAGACGACTAGCGTATTTGACAATATGTTTGGTCGGGTCTTGGGGCGCGTCTCGTGGCAGCTAGATAATAGCGTCTATATTAGCCCAGCTTGGTTTGCGAGTCACTATGGGGAAGCCCCTGTGCGTATTCTCGACATAGGATGTGGGGGTGGACAACTGCTGGCTGAGTTAAAACAAAAGGGTCATGCCGTCGTTGGCGTTGAGCCAGATAGCGATGCGCGTAAAATTGCGGAAGAGCGTGGTGTGACCGTTTATGCTGGCACGGCCGAGCAGTTACCCGATGAAGTCGTGGGGCAAACGTTTGATGCGATTTTTATTACCCATGTTTTGGAACATTGTGTTGATCCCGTCACGGCTTTGAGCAACTCGGCCGAGCTTCTCTCCCCTAATGGCAAAGTCACCATAGAAGTCCCCAACCATCGTGCGCTCGGATTTCAAAAAGCAGGGCTAACGTGGCGTTGGCTCGACGTGCCACGTCACCTCAATTTTTTCACGCCCAATAGTCTTCAAGCAGCCTGTCGTGAAGCGGGGTTAAACCCTATTGACATCGAATATCGTGGCTATACGCGCCAGTTTGATGCGAATTGGATTCGGGACGAGCAGAAAATCTATGATCGTTACGAGGCCAAACTGAATGGCAAGAGCCACATTCTGCCAGAGCGCAAAAGTCAATGGCAAGCATGGAAACTATTTTCGCAAACGCTTTTTGTCGAAGACGCAAAAAAGTATGATTCTGTGCGCGTGATTGCAGGAAAAAAGTAGCCTCCCCATAAGTAAAGACCCGTTTAATTTTTCAAATAGATCAACAGTTTTACAACTGTAGCTGCTACAATGTTTGTTGATTGATATAGAAAGAGCTGTATCGTAACGATTCAAATTTCTGGATCGAAGAGGGATTGTCATGGAAGGTAGTGCCAACATATTGGTACCAATTGCATTATTTGGCTGCGTTGTGGGTTTCTTAGCCTTATTCGCAGTGCTGAAAAACCCGCGTCATGCGCTGCTCTATAGCTTCATCAGTGCATGGCTTTTCTTGCCAAACTTTACATACGAGATTGAGGGGCTACCCGACTATTCTAAGCTATTTGCAACCTGTTTTGGCATTTTGTTGGCCGTCTTCGTCTTTGATTTTAAGCGCATGTTGACCATTCGGCCGAAGTGGATCGATATTCCCATGATTCTGTGGGTTCTCGTTCCGTTTGGCTCCTCGCTCACAAATGACCTAGGCTGGTGGGATGGAATGTCCGAGTCGCTAGACCAAGCTGTTCTGTGGGGGATTCCTTATTTCCTCGGCCGAGTTTACTTCACGAGTTGGGATGATCTAAAAGACCTCGCATCCGGCTTTCTGATTGGCGGCGCGGTCTACACGCCATTCATTCTCTTTGAAATGCGAATGAGTCCACAACTACACCTATTAGTTTATGGTTACCATCAGCATAAGTTTGAGCAAACGGTACGCTTTGGCATGTATCGGCCGATGATATTTATGCAGCATGGCTTGATGGCCGCATTTTGGGTGATGGCAATTGCCTTGGTTGCTGTCTGGCTCTGGCGATCTGGAACCTTTGAGAAAATTGACTTTTCACTTTTTGAGCGTCAATTCTCTTTCTCATTTGGCTATGTTGCCGTATTTTTTGTCGGACTAACTGTTCTAATGGTGTCAGTCAACGCATGGGTTTGGCTTCTCACAGGTCTGACAGTATTGTTTGCCAGCCAAATTTTTAGAACTCGGTGGATTATCGCTATTCTGTTCTGTGTTGTTCCATTCTATGCGTTCCTACAGGGCAGCAATATGTGGCCAACTGAGCTTTCTGTCGATTTTATGACGGGATTAATCGGCGAAGAACGCGCTCAATCGCTCGAATACCGCTATTTTAATGAGGAATATCTGACCGAACGCGCCCGTGAGCAGCCAATTTTTGGGTGGGCTGGCTGGGATAGACAGCACGTCGATCTCGGCTGGGGCAATCGCACCGTTGCTGACTCGATGTGGGTCACATTCTTTGGCAAGTTTGGAGCCTTTGGGTTTATGGCTCTCGTTTTTTCTATTTTGTTGCCACCCATTGTATTTGTCTCGCGCTACAAAGCGTATATGTGGTCACATCCAAAACTTGCACCTGCCGCCGTCTTTTCCGTCATTTTGGTGTTATACATGCTCGATGGATTGTTGAACAATATGATCAACCCACTCTACATGTTGACCGCTGGTGCGATGATGGGAGCGTATGGCAATCTGCCTGCGGTGGACACAATTGAAATGCCTAAGTCAAGGCCGCCCCAAGATGATATTGACGCTCCGCGAGGGGTGGTTTCGGCCGATTAAGGCTTTAGCCTGTTCTGAGCGGATTTCTCTATGAATCGCGTCCATCCTATTTCTGCCCACACAGCTTACCTTAACCGCCGCTATTTTGGCTCCTTAGACGGCATACGCGGCATCGCCATTCTGATTGTCGTCTGGCATCACACCGCCCCACGCTTTAGCTGGCTCCCAATGAGCGGGCGTGGTTTTCTCGGTGTAGATATGTTCTTCGTGATGAGCGCGTTTTTGATCGTCACACTACTCCTGCGCGAACGGGATCGCACCAATCAAATTTCACTCAAGAAATTTTACATGCGGCGCATCCTGCGAATTTTCCCGCTCTACTATGGGATTATTTTACTATTCATTATCCTATTTGGTGTAGTCGCACGCGGCAGTGATATGGCGGCTCCCTTTTTTGAAGCCCTTCCTTACTACCTCACCTATACCAGCAATTTCATCGACACGTTAACATTGCTAACCGTGGCGTGGAGTTTGGCGACGGAAGAGCAATTCTATCTATTCTGGCCACCTATCGAAAAATTTCTCTCACGCTTTACCCTGCCTATCTGGGTTGGTCTGCTATTGATCAATCAGCTAATCAACTACAGAATTATCTTCGCCAACTATCATGATGAGCTGGAAATCCTCCAATCAACGTTCACACCTATTCTACTCGGTGTCGGTTTAGCACATTTACTGCACAATCGTGAGTGGTTTGAGCGCTTCCAACAGGCAATTGGGCAAAAGTGGATGATACTTGTTTGGTCGGCCGTCATTCTCATCCTATTCAACCTACCCATCACCGACATCTCCGGCACACCACGTCTACTGGTTCAACTAGCGATGACTGGATTTGTCGCAACCTCTGTTTTACAAGAAAAACACACATTGGCATCCTTCTTTCAATGGAGGCCACTTCTACGCTTAGGCATCGTCAGCTATGGAGTCTATCTGTTTCACATGCTGGTTGTGGCGGTTGCATCGGCCGTTTTACGACGCATCGGCCTAGCTGATTCAAGTTCACTCATCCTCTTTTTTATCGTGCTAGTTGGAACATACCTCATTGCCGAGATTAGTTTCCGCTTTTACGAGACACCGTTTATTCGTCTCAAGAAGCGTTTTGCATCGGGGGCAAAGGGCAACACGATCGAAAAGAAAACCGAGGCAATTGTGCAGTGATACGATTGGCGATTGTCATCCTAAATTATCGTACCCCGCAATTGGTGTTCGATTGTTTACGCTCACTTGAGACAGAAATCCAACCGACCCGCGACTGCGTGGTTGTCGTTGACAATGCCTCTGGCGATGACTCCCCACAACAAATTCAACAAGCTATTGAGACAAATGACTGGTCATGGGCGCAGTTGGTCGTTGCGCCACATAATGGGGGATTTTCGGCCGGTAACAACTTCGGAATGCAGCAGGTCGAAGCCAACGCCTACTTTCTCATCAATAGCGACACGCTCGCGCGGGAAAACGTGCTGAATGAACTACATCGCGCCCTAGATGAAAATCCGCAAGCAGGACTCATCAGCCCCCGTCTCGAATGGCCTGATACAACACCGCAAATCTCTTGCTTTCGCTACATTTCTCCCGTCAGCGAACTACTCGAAGCGGCAAAAACAAGCCCGATCACAAAATTATTCCCCAATCGAGAAGTTGCGCTGCCCGTCAGCGACATGCCAATTAAACCGGCATGGACTAGCTTTGCCGCCTGTGTTGTCCGTCGCGCTGTCATTGAACAAATTGGATGGATGGATGAAGGGTACTTTATGTACTTTGAAGATGTCGATTTTTGTCGGCGTGCGTGGGAGGCTGGTTGGGAAGTCTTGCATGTGCCGACAGCACGCATGGTGCATTTACGTGGGGGAACGTCAGAGGTGAAGGAGGCGACAAAGGCGCGGAAACGTCGGCCGAGATACTTCTACGCCGCTCGCACACGCTACTTTGCCAAGTTCTACGGGGGTCGTCTTGGTATTCTCAAAGCCAACCTCGCTTGGACAAAAGGTCGTTCTATTGCCTTCTTCCGCGAAAAGATTGGCAACAAACAGCCCCATACTTGTCTCTATGAAGAACGCGACATCTGGACAAATTGGCGAAATCCATTGGCAGAAGTGAGCTTGAAGCATCATCGTTAAAGCTCCTTCAAGTTTTGCTAGTTGACTTTCCTCTACTCTCTGCTAAAATTTTTCGACGCTACGCCGAAGTGGCGGAATAGGCAGACGCGCACGGTTCAGGGCCGTGTATCCTTTGGATGTGTGGGTTCGACTCCCACCTTCGGCATAAATTCACGATTGATGTGGGTAATGTAAAACTACCAATGTTAAAGTGTAAGTTCCAAAAACCGCCAAGCATTAAGGCGGTTTTTGTTTTTCTAGCTATCGGATTCGGCCGATCCCTTATCCTGTTTAATCCCCTGACGAACATATACGCCACTGGCTAGGCAGTGGTGTTTTTAATTAAAGGAGTGTAGGTGACACCACAACAATTTGTCAAAAAGTGGGCGGAGATCAATGTCAATGAGATCGCGGCGGCGCAATCTCATTTTTTGGATGTGTGCGATTTGGTTGGGCATCCACGCCCTTATGACAACCCCACGACGCAGGAAGATTTTCGCTTTGAGAAGCCCGCCCAAAAGACGACGGGCAGCAAAGGCCGCGCTGACGCATTTTACAAGGGCAAATTTGTCTGGGAATACAAGGGCGCACACGCCAATCTCGACAAGGCGTATGAGCAAGTGTTGCTCTACCGCGACGCGCTCGGCAACCCGCCGCTCTTGATCGTCAGCGACACACAGCGCATCATCATCCACACCAATTACACCAATACGATCCGCGAGAAATACGTCATTGAGCTATCTGAACTACTCCTCCCTGCCAAGCTCGCGCTGTTGAAAGCGTGTTTTGCCCGCGCAGACGAGATAGAGCGCGTTTTCAAGCCAACCCGCACACAGGAGCTAGTGACTAAGGCAAACGCCAATACCTTTGTTGCCGTCGCCAATGAGTTGAAGCAGTGGAACCCCGACGAGCCACCAGAGAAGGTTGCCCACTTTATCACGCGCATTTTGTTCGCCCTGTTTGCAGAAGATATGGGTCTGCTGTCCGACCACCTTTTCCGCAAAACCATCAGCAAGCTAAAGGGGAACGTCGCTGGCCTAACCACCGTTCTTCGCACTCTCTTCGACACCATGCGTAGCGGTGGCTGGTTTGGCTCCGATCAAGTTCCCTACTTCAACGGCAATCTTTTCGATGATGACTACATCCCAACATTGCCCGGTGGCCTTGACGAGTTGTTGCTCAACGCCGCCTATCAAGATTGGAAGGAGATCGACCCGACCATTTTTGGCACACTGTTCGAGCGCATCATCGACCCCGCCACCCGCGCCCCGCTCGGCGCACACTACACCAGCAAGGCGGACATTTTGCTGATCGTCGAACCCGTCTTGATGCAGCCGTTGCGCCGTGAGTGGGAGGCGTTGCGCCCCAAAACCAAGCGTCTCGCCAGAAGAGACAAAGCGGCCGCCCATGCCCTGTTGCGCGACTTTTCCAGCAAGATCGCCGCCACAAAGGTGCTTGACCCCGCGTGTGGCAGCGGTAACTTTTTATACGTCGCGCTGCAAGCCCTGCTGTCGCTGCAAAAAGAGGTGATCGTCCACGCACGCCGCAACGAGTTGGGCGACATTCCGCTGACTGTTTCTCCCCATCAACTCTACGGGATCGAAATCAACCCCTACGCGCATGAACTCGCCCAAATCGTCATCTGGATCGGTTATCTACAGTGGCGCGATGACAACGGCTTTAGCGACGTTCAAGAGCCTCTCTTGCAGCCACTCGACCAGATCGAGCGCAAAGACGCGATTCTCGCCTATGACGCGGATGGGAACCCTGTAGAACCTGTTTGGCCTTCGGCCGATGTCATCATTGGCAATCCGCCTTTTCTCGGTGCTAAAAAAGTTGCAAGTAATTTAGGCGTGGGATATATAGCAGATGTCAGATCAGTTTTTGAAGATAGTCTGCCAAGTTTTACAGATTTAGTAACCTACTGGTTTGAACGCGCACGCAATCAAGTAGAGCTTGGACTGGCAAGGCGCGTAGGTTTAATTGCCACGAATAGCATCGGCATGGGAACAAATTTACCTGTTCTGAAAAATATCAAAGCGAGTGGCGACATCTTTTTAGCTTGGGATGACAAGGCGTGGGTTCTTGACGGTGCTGCTGTTCGTGTTGCGATTGTGGGATTCGATGATGGAACTGAAAAAACTAGAAAGTTAAACGGCTCAACTGTCCAATCAATCAACGCTGATCTTACCGCGGGTATCAATTTGACGCTTGCAACAACTCTTTTGGAGAACAGCAATTTAGCCTTTATCGGAACGCAGAAAAGCGGCTCTTTCGACATTGAAGAAGCTGTCGCCCGAAAATGGTTGAGTGAGACCAATTCGTCAGGGGTTGACAATGCCGATGTCGTTCTTCCTTGGGTCAATGGCTCTGATGTTGTGCGCCGACCAAGAAACAAATTTGTTATCTACTTTGATGAGTCGCTCTCTGAAGAGACAGCGCGAAAATACGTCCTTCCGTTTGAACATACCAGAACAGTTGTTAAATCTGAACGGAAGGCTAAACACTTTGCGGGTTATCCACACTGGCTCCACTGGCGACCGCGTCCTGCTTTTCGTGCTGCTCTCAAAGGTAAATCGCGCTACATCATCACCCCCAGGGTATCTAAACATCGGGTTTTTGCATGGCTAGGTGCGAACGTTATACATGATTCGGCTACGGTCGGTATTGCTAGCGAATCAGATTATTTCTTCGGAGTTCTACACTCGAAACTACATGAGATGTGGGCATTACGTCTCGGAACTTGGTTAGGCAAAGGAAACGATCCTCGATATACACTTACAACCACTTTTGAAACCTTCCCTTTTCCGTGGCCACCCGGTACAGAACCCAGCGAAGCCGATGATCCTAACGTCGCTGACATCGCCGATGTAGCGCGTGAGCTAGTTGCATGGCGGCAAACGTGGCTCCATCCCCTCAAGAATGGCGATGGAATTGACCCCGCCTATGAAAAACGGCTCAAAAAGCGCACGCTGACTAACCTCTACAACGCGCTGCAACATTATCGCGCCGCCCGCGCCGCTGGCGAAACGCACACCGTCGCCTTCAAAAATGGCTGGAAAAAGGCGGTGCGCTCCGACATCACCATCCCGCAAATCATCGACCTACACGACATCCACACCGCGCTCGATCACGCCGTTCTCGACTGCTACGGCTGGCCGCACGATCTGACGGACGAGCAAATTTTAGAGCGGCTGCTCGCGCTCAATTTGGAACGTGCCGCTGCACAGGAGGAAAAAAACTTTGTGACCCCTTACTGACCAAACGGATCGTGCGTGTGAGACTAGGACCCCAACGGCGCAACCGTCATCCACAACTATGGACATGGCGGCGGTGGTTACGCGCTCTCGTGGGCTGTGCAGATGAAGTCGTGCGATTGGCACTACTTCGTTAAAAGATTGTCAATCGCGTAACCAAGCTGCTTTAGGTTGCTGACGACAAACACATCATCACAGTGAGGCAGATATTGCATCATGTCACTGTCGCCCGTTCCCCATTGATATCGTCGCTCTGGGTTGAGCCAAATCAGCCGCCGCGCCCGCCGCTTTAAGTCTTGCACGAGATCAGAGCGCGGAGAGGTATAGTTGTTTCGGCCGTCGCCCAGAAAAACGACCGTCGAACGATGATCGACACGACTAAGGTGGTTGGCATAGAACATTTCGAGTGAGCGTCCTAAGTTGGTGGCATACGGCCGATAAGGGTGGATGTTGCGAATCACATAAAACGCGCTTTCAACATCGTTGTTGGCGACCAAATCGACCACTTTTGGATTGAGTTCTGACAATTCACCGTAAAAGGTAAAGATCGTTATCCGCGAGACTTGATCGTTTAGCTGATGCACAAAGCGCAATAAAAACTCAATAATACGCTCCATCGACCCCGATACATCGACAAAGAAGACAAGACTCGGTTTGATTTTCTTGTGGCGAAACTTTAACTCGACAGGCACACCACCATACTGCATATTGGCGCGAATGGTGCTTTTTGGATCAAACTTGCCCTTTTTGCCACGCTTGCGTCGCAATGCTGCTCGGCTACGCAATTGCTGAACAAGGCGGCGCACCTCAACACGCAACTGCTCGGTATCGGTGTAGGAAAGAGCCTCAAACGGCCTATCCATGATGTCATTTTCATCGCCTTGTAGATCGTTGCCATCTGCGCCGCGCCCGTTGCCCGTTCGCTCTGCTCGCTCGCGTGACACCTCAAGGCCAACCGTTTCAGCCACCTGTTCACGCAAGTTACCTGCATTCTCTCGCGTGATCCCAAGCAACGTGTCGATTTTGTCTTGAGATAGCCCCATCTCCTGCAACGTTTCCATCAACTTTTGCATATTTTGCTCAAAGTTGGTGAAACCCATTTCGCGCAGCATCGCACGATTGACATAGATCGTTTTACGTGGGCCGTCGCGCCAACGCTGCGACATCTGCTGTGCCATCTCCTCCAACTGCTCTTTTGAGGGGCCGTCGCCGCTCGTCAACCATTCTAACAACTGCTTTGTGCGATCATTGAACTGTGACATCGCCTCATTTAGCATGTTCAATTCATCGTCATTTAGCTCTGTCGTTGCGTCTTCAAGTGGGGCTTCACCGCTACTGAAATAAAGTGGGAAGAGGCGATCAAAAATCTCGAAATCTTTGCTCTCCTTGACAAGCGTGGTACGCAACGATTCGCGGAATGTCTCACGCTCTTGGATGCCGAGAACCTCAATGGCGCGAAACGCATCGACCCCTTCCGCAAGGGAAACACGGACACCAGCAGCGCGAAGACCACGAACGAATTCTGTTATTCTGTCATCCATTTTTAAGTTGTTCGTTGCTAGTTGCTAGTAAGATGTTCCACTAGCGACTAGCGACTAGATTTAGCGTTCCCACTCATTACGGCTGCCTTGGTGACGCATCATGCGACGCGCTTTGGAGACATCGGTTTCGTATTTGAGCAGGACATTGAGCGTATTCGTGAGCGTTTCTTGATCGATAGAGGTGGCGTTGAGCGTGACGAGCGCACGCGCCCAGTCGAGCGTTTCGCTGATGCTGGGAACCTTGCGTAAATCCATATTGCGGATTTGCTGCACGGTTTGGACAGCTTGCTTTGCCAACGCAGGCTTCATGTCAGGGACTTTGAGATTGACAATATCCATCTCCTCATCAAACGTTGGATAACCAATGTGGAGATAGAGGCAGCGGCGTTTGAGAGCTTCGCTCAATTCGCGTGTGTTGTTGCTTGTCAGAACAACAATCGGTTGATGTTTTGCCGTGATTGTGCCGAGTTCGGGGACAGTGACCTGAAAATCGCTGAGGATTTCGAGCAGAAATGCTTCAAACTCAACATCAGCTCGGTCGATCTCGTCAATTAGGAGGACAACCGGCTCTTCGCTCGTGAGTGCGGTCAGGAGCGGACGTGGGAGCAAGAAGCTTTCAGAGAAGAAGACATCATCTTGGTCGGAGAGGCGTTCGGCCGCCTCCCCCAACGAAGTCACGCCCTCTAACACGGTTGAAAGTGTATCGCGCAGAAGCTGCGTGTAGAGCATCTGCTTGGCATATTCCCACTCATAGAGGGCTTTACTCTCGTCGAGACCTTCGTAGCACTGTAGACGCACGAGTGGTCGGCCGAGAGCCTTCGCAACAGCTTTCGACAGTTCTGTTTTGCCCACGCCGGGAGGGCCTTCGGTCAAAATCGGCTTGCAGAGACTTTGTGCTAAATACGTAACCGTTGCGATCTCTTTGGACGCAATATACTGCTGACTAGATAATCTTTTTTTTGTATCGTCGATTGATTTGAACATGTGGACTCCACTAGAATCAGTACGTTTAGTGGCACACGATAGAGGCTAAACGTTTGTTCGATGTTAGATTGTAGACGGTGAGAGACGGTGCGTAAAGGGATTGAGGGAAATTATCACAGCTTTCAGTACTGTGGTTTATCCTCGTTTGTCTAGCAGATTTGTTCGCTGAACTTTATCCTGTGTGATGAGGTAATGGTCAAAATCGCGGGCGACGTAGGTGTTGGGGAAAATGGCTTGGGCTTCTTTGCGAATGTCTCGGCCGCTGTTGCGGCGGGAGATATGAGTCAGAATGAGGGTGTTTGTGTTGGTGCGTTGGGCAAATTCGGCCGAATCCGCCGCTGTCATGTGTCCAAACCGCCGCGCCATCTCCGTGTCCTCTGCCAAATAGGTCGCTTCAACTGTCATCGCTGTCGCATCAGAACAGTATTTCTCCAGCCCGTCTGTCGCACCCAAATCTCCAATATGCACATATTTTGTTCCCGCAATCTCTTCTCCCAAAACCATATCAGGCGTGATTTGTGCTCCATCTGCCAGCATGATCGTCTCTCCTTGCACCAATCTGCCACGCTCAGGGCCGAAAGGGACACCTAACGCTTTGGCTTCTTTGTCGAGGAACGGCCGACGTGCCTTCTCTTCAAATACATAACCAAAACAGCCAGGCCCGCGATGCTCAACTGCAAAGGCCGTCAGCTTAAATTTGCTGTCTTCCAGCAAGGTGTCGCCATCTTCAACAGGAATCAACTTAATGTCAGTGTTGGGGCGTGGGCCAATCAAGACCACACGAAAAAGCAGATCACGCACCCGTCGCAGCGTTGATTGCCCGCCATAAATCTCAATTGTGTCTAGCTCTTCCCAGCGTGCTAACGTTGAAATAAGCCCACCTAGACCGAGAATATGATCGAGGTGGGCATGGGTCAGCAAAATGCGCTCTAGCTTTTTGAAACCAACGCCGCTCTTCAGAATTTGCCGCTGTGTCCCCTCACCACAATCGATCAAAAAGCGATATTGACGATGCAAGACGAGATGAGCAGACAGACCGCGATAGGCAGATGGACTTGAGGCAGACGTGCCGAGAAAAATGACTTCAAACATAAGTTGAACTGATTATTTTAGGAGTAAGATTCCTTTATTCTTGTTGGAAATGTTGACCGAGACCAGCAGGTGGATGGCTGCGGAGAAAGCCTGTCAGGGAGCGGCGCATTCCGTCGGGGAGATAGGCGAGCAAGCGCGTCAAGCCATCACTATTAAAGATAATCAAGGTGAGAATCATAAGTGGAAACGGCAAAAGTGGGAAGACCTGGACGGGAACGGTCGGAAAAAGTGGTTGCAGCGTCGTTGCGGCCGCACGCAAAATCCCAAATAAATAGCAGCCAAGTGCTACGCGGAATGGATGCCAGCCCCCAAAGATGACGATTGCGAGCGCGATCCAGCCGATATTAGCCGTCATGCGATGGCTCCAGCCAAGCTGAACATAGAGCGAATAGCTTGCGCCGCCAAATCCGATCAGTGCGCCCCCCATCAACGTATAGAGGTAGCGCAGACGTATGACATTGACGCCACGCGCAAAGGCCGCAGCAGGGCGTTCACCCGTGCCACGCAGCTTGAGGCCCGGCTGTGTGCGGTAGAACCAAAGCCACATGCCAATGATGAGGAGGAAGCTGAGATAGGTTAGTGGGTCTTGGTCGAAAAAGAGTTCGCCCAAAATAGGGATGTCGGAGAAGATCGGGATGGGCATAGGCCGAACTGCCGGCCCTGGCTGTCGCACAAAAGGCGTGCCGAGAAATGAACTCAGGTTGATCCCCAGCACCGCGAGGATAAATCCAATCGCTACCTGATCCCGCTTAAGCGTAATGCTCCCAACAGCCACGATCAGGGCAAACAACATCCCGACCAACATCGCGCCCAAAAATCCAACAACGACACTGCCTGCTGTTTTGGCGGCCGCAAAACCAACCATCGCTCCCAGCATCATTGTGCCTTCTACTGATAGGTTGATGACACCAACGCGCTCGCTCAGCGTTTCCCCTAGACTGGCGAAAATCAGCGGCGATGAAGCGGCTAGAACAGAGCTTAGTGCAGTAATCGAAAAAATTTGTAGCAATATGTCCATCTTAAGAGGGATTGTAAACTGTTCATGTCACCATTACAACGGTAACAACTCACAACCAGTTCGCTCAAAGTTATAGATAGTCTACCTCAACGACACAAAGTTGCTCGCTTTTTGAAACAATCGACGTTCTCAAACGGCTCTCTATCAGCAAATTTGATTTGTTGTGTTCCTCTGTACGTGGTATCCCTTATTCGTTTGTACATGTATCCGTATTTCATCCAATATAATATATAGACGCTAATTTCAAGCAATTTTTTGGTTACATACGACATTCTAACCAAAAAATTGTATAATAGTTCATGTAGTAACTGTTTGGTTTTCCTCCCTCCTGTTGATTTTCTTTTCCCCAGATGTGGATAACTAAATGAATTGTCTGAGCTAGAAATTACCGTGAAGTTGGTTGACTTATCCCACTGTATCGGTTAGAGTGAAGACATATTTAGAACAAAGGTTCTATGTACGCTGTAAACATTTTAGGCTGATTTTGTCACAGCAGAAGCTGACCCGACAGAATCACACGGAGATTTTGCTATGATGGCTAATTTTTCACAACGGGTCAGCGCACAGGCACGGGAGCCTGCGGCTGCCCTCCGATTCACTCCGCAAACTAAGTACACGGTTATTGGCATTATCCTTGCTGTGGCCTTGATTGCGTTCGAGATTTTCAACTTTGATACGACAAAATATGCGTTAACCAACCTGTTTGGTGGCGTGACGTTCATGGGTGTTGGCTGGGCAACGATTCTCGCCATCGCCTTTTGTGGAATTGATTTTGCGGGACTATTGCGCGTCTTTTCGGTCGATCACGACAATAACACCCCCCGCGAAGTATGGTATCTGATGGGCGCGTGGTTGCTAGGTGCAACGATGAACGCGATGATGACGTGGTATGCAGTCTCACTTACGCTACTGCAAAACGACATCGGCAATCAGGTGCTTTCGCAGGAACAGCTTTTGCGAGTAGTACCTATTTTTGTGGCATTTCTCGTCTGGCTAACACGCATTCTGTTCATTGGCTCTCTATCAATGACCAGTAGCCGACTGCTCGTCTCGACGACAAAGCGCTCTGCCGCGCACGTGCAACCGTCTGCGCCTCAACGCGAGCCAGCGCGGATTCGTCCTGTGCCTATCAAGCGTCGCCCTGTCGAGGATGACGACTTAGACACAGACAACCCGACGATTTTCATCGTGCCTCAGACAACGCCAAATCAAAATGGTGTCAGTGCTGACTAGGACTATCTGTAACCACACAGGCTGTCTCTCGATAGTAAAGAAGCTCAAAAACCGTTGTCATTGGCAACGGTTTTTTGCTTGACAAACATTTGCTATATACCCTAATTGTGTGTTTAATGGGCTGATAGACTACAGACAATGCAAACTTTAGAGAAAGCTATGAGAGCCACATTTCCCGAAGCCATAAAAACTGTCCCATTGGAATTTATCTATCATCCAATTGAAGTGATAAGAATTAAAGGAACTCGCATTCCAATTGATACGGTTATTGCCGCCTATCATCGAGGTGATACACCTAACGAGATTGATTCGGCATTTCCGACGATTGGCTTAAGCAATGTCTATGGGATACTCAGTTATTATCTGGACAATCAAACTATGCTTGATGCGTATATGGAAAGAGGAGAAAAAGTCGCAGCACAGATGAGAGCAAAATGGCAGACTCTTTACCCATCAGATGATTTATGGTCAAAGTTGAAGGCACGTCGAGCGGCAAATGCTTAAATTCCTAGCAGATGAAAACTTTAATCGCAATGTCGTGCGCCAAGTGGAGAGACGAGTTCCACAAATAGACATCGAAATAGCACAAGAGACCGAAATTTATGGACAAGATGATCCAACCGTCTTACATTATGCAGCGCGTAAAAATCGCATTTTGCTGACTCATGATGCAAAAACAATTCCTTATTATGCCTATGAGCGGATTCTCTCAAACTTGAAAATGCTGGGCGTTATTCTTGTGAAAAGTGGGAGTGAAATTAGGTTGGTTGTCGAACAACTTGAGTTAACTGCACTATTTGGCTTCGCAGAGGAATTCGACAATCAAGTTCGATATTTGCCTCTTTATCTCAAAAAATGCACACAATTATTGTCGGTGGCGGTATAACGGGATTATCGGCCGCCTACTACCTCCAAAAATTCGCTCCCAAAGCACAAGTCACGTTACTAGAAGCCTCTCATCGCTTAGGCGGCAAAATTTTGACGCAGCGAGTTGGGGGATTTTTGGTGGAGGGGTCGGCCGATTCCTTTCTCTCGCGCAAACTAGCAGGCATGGAGTTGGTCAACGAATTGGGCTTAGATATTCAAGGCCGCATCCCTGAAAATCGTGCGACTTTTGTCAAACGACACGGCAAACTCCACCCTCTCCCTGAAGGTCTCACAGGTCTAATTCCCACCAACCTAGACGCATTGACAAACAGCACGCTGCTTTCAAAGGCAGGCGTTGAGCGCGTGCGGCAAGAGCGTGAGATTGCGCCACGCATAGATAGTGAGGAAGAAACGATTGCCCAATTCATCACGCGCCGTATGGGGCAGGAAGCGTATGAGAATTTGATCGAGCCGCTGATGGGGGGCATCTATGGCGGCCGAGCCGACTTATTGAGCGTAGACGCGATCTTTTCACAGTTGGTCACGTTGGAGCGGCGCGAAGGGAGTTTGCTAAAGGGATTTGAAAGTCGAAAGGCGGCTTCTTCAACTGACACACCACCATTTGTTTCATTTACGAACGGGATGGGGGAATTGGTTGGAAGGCTATCGACCGTTGTTGATGCCGAGATTTACTTAGAGACACCTGTCGTTAACATTGGGCAACGCGGCAAGCGGTATCATATTGTGACGAGTGAGGGAGAATTTCCGGCCGATCACGTCATCCTCACAACCCCAGCCTACATCACGGCAAACCTCGTTTCATCCCTAAGCTCAACGCTTGCCTCTTCACTCCGCGAAATCCCCTACAGTTCCGCTGCAATCGTCACACTCGCATACAGCGAAAGTGATCTATCGCATCCGCTCAAGGGCTATGGCTATGTCATTCCGCGCGTTGAGGGGCAAGAGGTATTGGCCTGTACATGGACATCCAGCAAGTGGGCGGGGCGTGCGCCTGACGGAGAAATTCTGTTGCGCGTTTATTTGGGGCGTTACGGCATTGATGTCACGAAGTACGACGATGAGAAGCTGGTGGAGATGGCGCGACAAGAAGTGTCGGAAGGGGTGGGAATTTCGGCCGCCCCCCATCTCCAAACGATCCACCGTTGGTCAAATTCCATCCCCCAATACACAATTGGACACCGCGCCCGCATCGAGCGTATCCGCGACCTCTCCGAGCAGCACAATGGCCTCATTCTCGCTGGCTCCTATTTCGATGGTGTGGGGATTCCAGACTGCATCCGACACGGCAAGCAAGCCGCCTTGAAAGTTGGCAACTTTATATAAAAACGCTCGTTTTTCTATTCACCTTCGGCCGATAATCCCTGTAAACTCTATAAAATCTAACTAAAACTAAGCATTCGTGCATTTTTTCACATGGCAGCAAATTATTCGGTCTGGCGCAATGTGCGTCTGAGTTCTTTTCAAGTTGGTTCCGCAATGGGCGAGATTTTGACCGCCAGCATTTGGAATCGCATCATGATCAGCGAGTTAGGAATGCCTGCCACGCCCGTCGGCCTACTGCTTGTCTTGCAATACATTTTGCTGCCTATCAGTCTTTATGTGGGCGACCGTTCAGATCGCATCAAACTTTTTGGTAGGCAGCGTGTTAGCTATATTTGGTTGGGACGGGGGCTAGTTTTGTTCTCTTTTCCGTTGTTGGGGGTTAGTGTCGGCCGATTTACCCAGTCCGACCCAACAACAGGCTGGCTGATCGCAACGCTCGCTTTTCTACTATTTGGCGCGGGAAAACTCGCATCAGGCAGCGTCTTCCTCGCCCTCGTTCGTGAATCTGCACCACTCGAAAAACGCGGCATCGCCATTGCCGTTGTCGAAACGACGCTAATCGCACTTTTTCCGGTCGTTGCTATTATTTTTGGTCGCGCAATGGAAACATATTCACTGGCTGCATTTTGGCGGTTAACGCTGATAACATTCGTCACCGCTGGCTTCTTTTGGTGGTTTGCAATTGTGAAGATGGAGAGCAAAGAAACTGACCGCAGCAAGCGAGCATCCTCTCCCCACCCAATTACCCCTTCCCCACCTCATGCCTTCCGCACGACGCTGAAAGCTATTTGGGCAGACGCAAGCACCCGCGCCTTTTTTATCTTTCTCGGCCTCGCCACCTTTGCCGCATGGATGCAGGATAACATCCTAGAGCCGTTTGGCGATGATGTGTTTGAGCTGCCCGTCGGCGTGACCACACGTTTTACAGGCTATTGGGGCGGCGCGACAGTCATCGTGCTGTTAGGCTGCTTTTGGCGACTGCGAGATAAACGACCCGAAACACAGGGGCGATTAACGCAAGTAGGATTAATTGTCATGGCGATAGGAATGGGATTGTTAGCGATGGGGAGCTTCGGCCGAACTCAATCACTCCTCATTCCCTCTCTGCTCATCTTCGGTGGCGGTTTTGGCCTCTACACGTTCGGCGGTCTTAGCCTCATGGCGGTCATGTCACCGACACGCAACGCGGGAGCTTATCTCGGCCTTTGGTCAGCCTGTATTTTGCTCACAAAAGGGGCTGGCACATTTTCAGGCAGCGCACTGCGTGACCTAGCCGGCTATCTCTTTCCATTTTCAACTACCTACGCGATTATCTTCGCTGTCTCAGCAATTGGCCTGTTTTGGTCATCTCAACTTGTCACCTCTATCGACTACACAAGGTTTGTGGCCGAAAATGAATCGGCCGTTTCGATGAAATTTTCAAAATCCTCTTGACACCTAGCAATTGTTTGCTAGAATTTGGTTCGCTCTTAACAAACAAGCCGAGATAGCTCAGTTGGTAGAGCATCGCACTGAAAATGCGAGTGTCCCCAGTTCGAGTCTGGGTCTTGGCACCATTTCCAATACGCGGGCGTAGTTCAGCGGTAGAACATCTCCTTGCCAAGGAGAAGGTCACGAGTTCGAATCTCGTCGCCCGCTCTAAATAGCAGACAATCAGTTGATCTGCTATTTTTTTTCCACGTGGCGACGTGGCCAAGTGGTAAGGCATGGCTCTGCAAAAGCTATATTCACCGGTTCGAATCCGGTCGTCGCCTTAAAAGCCTCCATCTAATGTGGAGGCTTTTTTTGTTGCTTGTGCATTTGCTGCTTTCGCGCAAAAACACCTATCATTCCTACGTTAACGGGAATCTATTTTTCCCGTCTTCTCTATCAATGGTATTCTGTCGGAATGAGTAGGAAAAATTTATGTTTAATCACGTTCCTCCTGTCGATGCAATTTATCTCCACATGGAAAGCCCTGATAACTTAATGCATGTGGCAGGGGTGATGTTGTTTGACGAGTCACTTGATATTGCTGCATTGAAGGTGCTAATTGCGGAACGGTTGTTGAAATTCGGCCGATTTCAGCAAAAACTACAACCAACCCGCTGGGCGTTGAGCGATTGGAAATGGGCAGACGCACCCAACTTTGACATCAACCATCACATTCACGCTCGCTCAACTGAAGGGAACACACTTCAAACGGCAATTGGGGCAATTGTTAGCCAACCACTCGATAAGACGATTCCCCTTTGGCAAATCGATCTTCTCGATAATCGTGCTGTCGTTGTGCGCGTGCATCACAGCATTGCTGACGGTATTGCATTGATTTTTGTGCTGTTGTCGATTTTGGACGGAGATAGTTTGCGGATACCAAGTGGGAAAAAAGAGGGCGTTTGGGCACAAATAAAGGGGATTTTCGGCCGAATCAGCACCTTCGCCAAACTCCCATCAACAGCCCGCCAACTCCTGCGCCAACCGCCCGACCATCCCTCTATCCTGCGGGGCAAATTAGGGAGAGCCAAATGTGTCACGTGGATGGAGCCAATTCCGTTAGCGGCTGTAAAAGCGTTGGGCAAGCAACATGGGGCAACGATAAACGACATGTTGCTAACGATGTTGGCGGGCGCACTGCGTCGCTATTTAGCCGAACGGGGCGAACCTGTCGACACGTTTGAGATTCACGCCGTTGTGCCTGTTGGGATGCGACCGCTGAAGAAGTCGGCCGATCTCGGCAACGTCATCGGCGCAGTCAATCTCGGTTTGCCCATCCACATTGCCGACCCGCTTGAACGCTTGCAACTGCTCAAAAGCCGTATGGATAAGCTCAAACGCTCCCCAGAAGCGTGGATTTCCTATCGCGCCTCTAAGTTCATTGGCCTCATGCCGCGCAAACGCGCCGCTGCCTTCATCACCAATGCACGCAAAAAAAACTCCTTGCTCGTCTCGAACGTTCCCGGCCCGCGTGCCGAACTATCCTTACTTGGCAAACCGATCAAGCAGATTTTGTTTTTCGGGCCGATGACGGGGCGATTAGCAATTAGCGTCAGCATTTTGAGCTATAACGGTGGGGTGACCGTTGGCGCATTTAGCGATGCCAAAGTCATTGATGCGCCAGAGGAAATTCTTGCAGGCTTTCAGGCTGAACTTGCGACGTTCTCATCCTTTTGATCGAGTGCTTAAATACAAGAGGACGCACCATGACCAAATATTTTCTCTTTCCTGTACTAACTTTTCTGACAATAGGTTTGATGCTCGGCCGTCAAAACGCAACCATGGCTGCCTCAGCAAAAGTTGGCGCGAGCGTCATCGAAACGCTAGAGACAGAGGCACACGTTTTTGTTGTTCTCGCACTGACTGAGCCAGCCGCGACACGTAGCACCCCTGTCGATCTGACAGCCCTCCAGCACCAAGTCGCAACGTCACAAGCAGATGTCTTAGCGGCTGTATCGGCCGATGACTTCATCCTCACCCATCAGTTTGCTGCGGTTCCTGCACTTTCTGGCTGGATCACGGCTAGAGGGGTGCAGCAACTTGCAGATCATCCAAACATCCGTCGCATCGACCGAGATGAGGGCGGTTCTGGCAGCTTGGAAGACACTATCCCACTATTGAATATAGACAGCTGGCACGCACAGAGCCTAACAGGAGAGGGGGTCATTGTTGCCGTTTTAGACAGTGGGTACGACTCAGATCACCCTGATCTAGCCGATGATTTGGCTGGAGAAGCGTGTTTTCTCAATGACGACGCTTCAATTAACGGAATTGGTGGCTGTCCAAATGGGAGTGACCGTCAGTTAGGGGCAGGATCGGCCGAAGATGATCAATCACACGGCACGTTTGTCTCTAGCATCATCACTTCCAACGGCACAGACAGTTCTATTGGCGTTGCGCCCGATACCGGCATTGCAGCTATCAAAGTGCTGGATAACCAAAATCGCTTCTACACCTTTTCTGAGATCGCCGCGGCCCTAGACTACATCATCACCAGTCGCCCCGATGTTAAAGTGATCAACGCTAGTCTTGGCACAAACGCACACTTTAGTGGTGCATGTGACAACCAAACAAGCTGGACAATGGCGGGCGCATCGGCCGTCAATACACTACGCAGCAACGGCGTGATTATGTTTGCCTCTAGCGGCAACGATAGCTCGATGAATTCAATGCAGGCTCCCGCTTGCATTGAGAACGTTGTCTCTGTTGGTGCGACGGATAAGACAGACAACATTGCTGGGTACAGCAACCGAGATGCGACGCTTGACATCTACGCACCCGGTTCCAACATTATTGCCAGTTCCATGGGTGGCGGGACAAGATCAGGCTTCGGAACCAGCTTTGCGAGTCCACATGCTGCTGGCTGTGCCGCGCTGCTCGTTGCCAACAATGATGCAATAACCCCTGATGCTATCGAGGCATATCTAAAAGCCTCTTCCGTCATCATCACCGACCCTGCGAGCAACTTATCTGCTCCGCGCATCAACTGTCCTTACGTCATAGCAGCAGCGGTCAGCTTATCTAATGCGACAGCCTATCCTGTCGCGCCTGTCGCACTCTTTAGCGTTGGATTGTTGATTCTGCTTGTCACGACTCAGCTCTTCATCCGTCCTTGAAAGTACTCAACGTTCGCTGAAATATTTGGGAAAATCGAAGATTAGCTCTGCCATAAA
>CAYMGE010000007.1:0-109166 GCA_964389925.1 uncultured Ardenticatenaceae bacterium | reverse complement strand
ACGTTTAATTTTTTAATGCTCAACAATTCCCGAAACAACCACCCCGAAGAATGGACTCCTGCATACGCTGGAATGACACCCTCAAAGTATTTGAAACACACCCATTTCATTTAATCGTCGTCATCATCTTCCTCCTCCTCCTCACCTTCCATCTCGCCCTCTTCGCCCATTTCCCCTTCTTCTTCCATTTCATCTTCATCCTCGCCTTCCCCGAAGGATGAGACGACGCTTGTGAAGAAGCCGCCCCCATCCCCACTATCTGTATTGGCAATGCCTGTGTTGAAGCTGCTAAATGCGAGAATGAGAATGAGCATGATGGTTGCGATTGTGCCTGCGCCGATAAATTTAGAGAGGTGTTGTTTTAACATGATAAAAGTTCCTTGAAGTTTTGCCTTCATGTGTTGGTTAGCTGTTGGCTAACTCGCTGTTGTGTTTGTTGATGTAAGAATATCAGTTGCAGGGGCGGCACGATTAAACACCAGACTAAATAAAATTAACTGCACCTTAAATGAAGGGATGTGGAGGATGAGTTATTCGACGTAATCACGGGTGTGTCGCACCCATCGCTTTCTTTTGGATAAGCGAAAAAAACCTGTAGCGAAACTGGTTATAAATACGCCTCCTGAGCATAACCGTTTCACTACAGGTTTTGTGGAACCCTCACTTGGAACAAGCCCACTACCTCTTCAGCAAAATTTAGGGAGCAAACTACCAAGATTAGTGCAAATCTTGTATTCTTATGTATCGCATTTCTATAGTCCCATAGTAAGGGGAGAAAATTGAAATTTTCAGAACAAAAGGAAATGCTGCATGGTGACGTTTGGTCAACTGCTTAGAACGCTTCGTAAAAATACATATTATCCCAAGACAAACAAAACATTATCCCAAGCCCATTTTGCAGAGGAGTTGCAAAAAATATCGGATATCATTTACAGTAATCGCATGATTGGGCTTTGGGAGCAGGGAAAGCGGCCGATTGGGAAAGACAGTCGCTATCTGCTTCTCAGCATAATCAAAGTGCTGGAAAAATATGATGGGATTACGACCTTAGAGGACGCGAATCAGTTGTTACATTCGGCCGATTACGTCGCCCTCACAGACAGCGAAATCGCAGACATCCAGCCCAACTGGTTAACAAACACGCCGAGAACCTACGTTATTCCAGCCATCGACACGCAAAAAGCGGCACTACCGTCCGCTATCGAAATGATCGGGCGCGAGGCGGCTCGAGAGGCAATTGCGAAAAGTTTTGCAGAAGGCTCAGATGTCTGTGTTCAGTTTATCGTTGGTCGGGGTGGTGTCGGAAAGTCCACTTTGGCGGGAGAGGTGGCACGTGATGCGCTTGACACAGGGCTATTTCCATCTGTCATTTGGCTGCCGTTTGGGTCGGCCGAAACCAACACCCTTCTCACAACCCTAACAATGCAGCTAGGCCAATGGCTCATCCCCGAAGGGCTGGACACCAATAACGCCAAAATCCGCGAACAGCAGATCAAGGGGGTGTTGAGCGATCAGCGGCATCTGATCGTGGTGGATGGGGTGGAATCGGCCGAACACAGCGATCTGCTCGGTCAGCAGCTTTGGCGACTCGTGGGGCAATCCCACTTTATCGTCACCAGCCGCGCAACACCAGAGAGAGCGCAGCAGACATTTGTGTGTGAGTTGGACGAGTTGGATGTGGCGGGATCGGCCGAATTGCTCAAAAGCCACGCCAAACGCTCCACGCAAGCGATGAATGTCAAATTTCACGCCGATGCTGTCCGGAAAATCTTCGCTCACATCGGCGGTCATCCCCTCACCCTCAGCATTCTGCCCGAACTGCTCGTCAAATTCCCGCTCCAGCGCATTCTCAACGCCATCGAACGCGGAAAATACGGCGCACATCACGAAATCTACGCTGCCGCTTGGCAAGCCCTGTCACACGACGCACGCAAGCTGCTTTTCGCCCTCTGCTTCGTCAGCCAGCACGGCATCGACGAACCATTCCTCACCGCCGTCACTGGCTTAGATGAAGATGCCCAACTCGACGCACTCGAAGAACTGTTCCGCTACAATCTCCTCCAAACACGCGGCTCCCTCGAACACAAACGCTACAACCTGCATAATCTCACCATTCAATTCGTCCAAATCGAGCTTAAAGACCCCTCAAGTATGCTCAATTCGGCCGATTTTGACAGAACACACCTAACCAAAACCGCCCTATCTTTTTGGAACTCTCAAAACAATTTTTCAACGACATCTGTAAAAAACTTATTGCAGACTTTTCGTTTTAGCTTTCATGGCGCAATCGAAAAAGAAGTAAGCCAAACCCGCAGTGAACTGGCGTTGATTTTACATTCAGCCCTACATAGTCACGGTATCTGGTTCACTTGGATAAATATATTACGAAAGGTAATTGAAAGTGATACGTACAATAATCAAGGTATGCAGTGTCGTTTACTAAACATACTGGGGGAAACAAATCGCCTCGCAAGACAATTTCCAGAGGCATTAATAGCGTACAGTGCAGCACGCGAACTTGCTTTATTGTTGGAAGACGAAAAGGCTTTAGCACGTGCAACGTATGGTCTAGGTATTATTCATTATCATCAATATGACTACGGGTCAGCAGTTTCTCTTTGTAATGATGCACTCGAAATCTCTCAAGAACATGAATTAAAAATTGAATATGCCTCCGCACTAATGCTGAGAGGGCTACTAGGCATACAATTTGAAGAGTTTGTAATGTCAGAAAACGTATTCAAACAAAGTATTGAAATTTATCGAGTCGCAAACTCACATGATAATGTATTACGTGGCCTGAATAATTTGATACGGTTATACAAAAAAACTAATCAGGAAAAACTTGTACTCAGCGCATATGATCAAGCGTATAGAATCCTTGAGAAAAATCCTAATAACGTTCAAGAAGCTTGGCTAAAAATATCTGAGGGAAGCTATTACTTTGAACGGGGCGATTTTCAAAGGGCAAGTGCGATATTTGGCTCAATTAATTTGAGACATTTACGTCAAACGCGGAATGTGTTTTTGCTTGCACTCGTGCTGAACAACCTTGGAAATGTCTTCTTGAAGAAGCTCAATTTTTCAAAGGCAATGATCTATATCATAGAAAGTATTGAATTGTGGAAACAACTGAACAACAGACGAGAACTTGCTAATTCTCTCGAAACGCTTGGAGATATTTATCTAGCGCAGCAAATGGTGGATAACGCTATTCAAACGTATAACATGGCAGTTGAGGAAATTGTCAGTATCAATTCTGACATTAGCACAATTGCACTACGAGAAAGTTTAGTGAATCGACTGAATGAAATTCAAGAGCAGTAAAGCTAGCCTTTTCAGCTAACTTTACTGATTGCCTTCACTAGCATCACTAACTGTAGATTTGACAAAAACCGCTTATCTACAATTAAATTGAACAAGTTCCGCCCTGACCGCCACCATCAGAACAACCTTGAATGAAGTCCATGGGGCCATCAAGCAATTCTGCTACGGCGAAGTTGTCGGTGAGGCCAGATTGCAGAGGCGCGACGGGCGCGGCAACGCTGGCGATAAGGGCGTACAGGGTTGCTAAGACCAGTGCGCCAGAGATGTATAGGTTCGTTCCTTTTAAGGTTTGCATTTTAAGCTCCTAACGTGAATATAGATTTCGTTGGGAGCTAGCCGGCTAACTCGTTTCGTAATTACATTGGTATCATACTGGTGGAACGGTTTAAGTTGAACGGGGAGGCTCTTAAATTTTGGATGCTGAATTTAAGCTATTCTGAAAATTGACTGGCGTTGCGTGAACGCTGTAAACGCAGTAAAGTGGAAACATTAAATGCTGTTGCTCACCAGGAGGGCAATCGCAAAAAGTTTGTGTGTCTTTAGAGAAACAATCTCGCTATATGTTTTGATTTGTGACGCACAACCCCATCAAAAAGGTTTTCAATGAGCAAGGCGTTTGGAACATGTCTGCGGAAGTTGCGTAACAAGAGTCGGAAATGTGTTGAAGATGTCAAACAGACATTTACGCAAATGGCGTTTGTCAAAGAGTTGGAAAATGCGGTCGGCGTGATCTATTCACATGCCGCACTGAGCAACTGGGAACGCGGCAAGAATAGCATCAGCCATCAAGATCGCGCTCTGCTTTTTGGCATCATCAAGGTATTGTTCAAATGTGGCGGGTTGACTTCGCTTGAGCAGGCGAATGAGCTACTCGCTAGCGGTAATTACGCCCCATTGACAGAAGATGAAATTCGCGGCCTTGATCCAAGTTGGATTAGCGGAAAAGCGCCATTGCCAACGGGTAAGCAGACGTTGTCAAATGCCGAGCGGATTGCTGGCTGGCCTGTTTTGGGCGTTGCGGTTGGCATTGACGAGCTAGTGACGACTGTTGCCAACCGGTTAGCAAACAAAGAGAGCGGGATTCACATCGCCCTGCAAGGACGGCGCGGGATCGGCAAAACGAAGTTGGCAAATGCGTGCTTGCGGCGTTTTTTGCAAACAACATCTTTTTCTGAGCTACACTGGCTCTCAGTCGCAAAGTTTCCTGCATTAGTTTTACAGCTTGTCGAAAAGTTGCGGCTCGCTGGACTAAATGAACAGCCGACGACCATCCAACTGCATCAGGTGCGGATTGCGCTACAACAAACGACCTGTTTGCTTGTAATTGACGGTGTAGAAGATGAAACACAGCTTACAGCAGTCATTGACCTTATCACCCAACTTCCAACGACAACGCGCGTTTTATTTACGACACGGGTGGCACCTCCCACGCTGTCGCCGGCTTCCATTGACGTTGTCCTGATGCCCGATTTAGCGCGGGATGTGGCGTTATCTTTGCTGCGACAGCTTAACCCTGCGCTTGAGCTAGATGATCTCAATGGGCTTTATGAGGGTGTGGGCGGACATCCAGAAGCGTTAAATTTGGTCGCGCGGTACTCAAAAACGTTTTCGATAGGGCGCATCTTGAGAATTTTGCGGTCAATGCAGTTGGCTGAGGTTCAGCAGTTTTTTGACAATATCTATGCGGAGTTGTGGGGGATGTTATCGGCCGAAACCAAAACCCTCCTACGTCTCCTCTACTTCATCAGCAATGAGGGCGCGGGGGAGGAAACATTACGCATTGCGGGGGGGCTGCCTGAGTATGATTGCTTGAGCGCGATTCAACAAGCCAATCAGGTTGGCCTGTTGCACACACACGGAACGCCAAAAAGTTACTGGTATAGCTTGCATAATTTGACGCGCTACTACATCAACGCGCAGGAAGCGTCGCTGCACATTGAGGCGTTGGCGGTGGTGCGCTACTGGCAACGGCGGGTTGACGTGTTGGATTCGGCTGATACGCATCTCTTCGACCGCAACCGCGCCAACATCTTTCAGGCATTTCGGCTTGCGCTTTCTCATGCTGACGATGCACCTGAGTTGCAGCAGGCTCTCTATCAATTTTCGTTGACACTCTATCAATTTGTCACTCGGCGCGGATTTGCACCCGAATGGATTCCACTGCATGAGCGGTTTGTTTCGGCCGATTGGCTCACCGATGAGCAACGTTGCCTGTGCTACAATCAGCTTGGGTATCTGCACCGTTTGCAAAAACAGCTCACCCTCGCCCTCGATACACATCATCGTTCAGAAAACCTCGCCATCCCGCTGCAAGATACAACACTTTTGGCACAGGTTCATTACAATCTCGCGCTTGATTACCGCGACATTTTTGACTATACGCGGTCAAAGCTGTTTGCAGAAAAAGCACGCGATGTATTTGCCACAACGCGCCCAAGTAACGCTATTGCGACAAACAATTTACTTGGCACAATTGCGCTTCTGACGGGCGCATTCAATGAGGCTGAAACACATTTTCGCACCGGCATCGCCCGACTCAACGACGACACAGCGACGATGCACGCGCGACTGCTACTCAACTTGGCAAGGGTGCAACGGTCACAAAATTTATACGATGATGCAAACGAGACGCTGGCTCAGGCCAAGGCTCTTTTGCCATCTAATGTCACGACCCTGCACCATTCGTTATGGCTGACGCAAAGCACGCTCTTTTTGGCGCAAGAGAATCCTGAACGAGCGATTGCGGCTCTTGAAAAGCTAAATAAGTCTAAACTTGAACAGTTGGGAGAGTTTCAAACTATCGGCCTAATGCGGCACAATATGGCGAACGCTTATCTTTTACAGAACGAGTATGGCAAGGCTGACTATTGGTTGCACAAGGCAATTAAAGTGTGGGAGTTACTGGATGATCAAAAACATCTCGCGCTGTCGTTGGATAGTTTGGGGGATACATTTGATTTTTGGGACAAGCAGAAGGTAGCGCGGGAGAAGTGGGAGGCGGCGTTGGCGGTGGTTGAGGGGCTGGGGGCTTCGGCCGATTATCGCCTACAACAGCTTCGTGCTGATTTGATGGATAAATTGTTGTGAGGGAAAAAGAAGCGGGATCCGCGCTTCTCCTCGGTTGTTTGTGGCTTTAGCGACCGTTGATGTCGATGTCATCGACGTTGTCTTCGCCACCATAGAAAGTGTGCATGGACTGTCTCCTGCACGGAGACAAAGGCCTTTGTTCACCGCATTTGAAAAATGCATTTCAGTGAATCTGACCTTTATGTTAGGGGTTGCGGCGGCAACTTTTAATGGCGAGGATGGCAATTTTTGTTGCCACTTCTGGCAACTTTGGCGATAAGGTAATTTTGAGATGACAACCTTTGGCACATTGCTCAAAAAACACCGCAAAAACGCGACAGACCCACAAAAGGGTGGTCAATTGACGCAAAGTCGCTTTGCGGACATGTTGGCAGCGTGCAATCCTGAACTGATTTACTCCGCATCCGACATCAGCCGCTGGGAGCGCAATGTACGCAAAATCTCGTCTGAGCGGCGCGATTTGCTGGTTGGGATTGTCTCTGTTTTGGTCAAATGTGGCGAAATTCAGGCAGTAGATCAGGCGGACAACCTGCTCACAACGGGCGGCTATGCGCCGCTGACTGATTCAGAAAAGAGACACGTTTGGCCTACGATTGCGCTCCCTCCGACACCAGCGCAAACCCATTCTCAAATCAACACGCGGGTCAATCCGCTGCAATGGCTGCGCGATTGGCTTGCACAATTTTTTCGTCTCTCTGAGATAGACAACCATTCAAAATCGAGCTGGGCGGGTGTTTTTCTATACTGCTTTTCCGTGCTAACAGGATATATCACACCACTAGGCGCATTGATCTTCTTTCTCGCGCTTTTTGTATGGATTGGAACGTCATGGCTTGTGATGCCATTTTTTCAGTGGCCGATTGAGGAAGTTGATTTACGTGCAGATGCGTCTGTTCGCTATGCAATAGGCAGTCTCATCGTGCCGCTTTTTATCGGCGTGGTGACCCCGCAAGAAGCCCAAACACGCTTTGAGCCACAAACCTTTCGACAAAATGCCGTCGTCCTCTTTTTCAAAATGACAGGGGCATATATTGGCTACACAATTGGCATGTTTTTTGCGTTTGCTTTTGTCGCTACTCTTTACTACATCAACCAGTGGGCAGTCCCGCCGTTCATTTTGTGGGGTTTTATCGGCGTTGCGCTGCTGCTTAGTTATGTATCAGCACGCCGTAATCCAGTCAATCATCACAAGTGGTTTGATGGCGAGATAAAACTCATTGAGGGAGAGCTGATATTTTTGGTGATGTATGGAATTGGGACATTTCTTGCATGGTTTGTGTATGCGTTCCACGATTTTTTGACAAACGAAGTAACAGGATATGCTTTGTTGGTTGTGCTGATCGGCATGGCTATTTGGGAGCAGCGCAAGCGTGCATCGGACTTTTTGCCAGATTGGCAACTTATTGCCATCATTGGCATATTGATTCCAGTTTCGATCTACGCGATTTACATATTTGCAGGTGGCGCGATGGGGGATATAACGACGTTATCGGTAGACGATTTTCTTCTCATCTTTCTAGCTATTGAATACATTATCGCCTTTATTGCCGTTTGGATCGTTGTTCTAGTGCGAAATCCGCCAACCTTCACATTCAGAGGGCTTGGAGGCGTTGCGGTAATGTTGCTGCTTTGTAACGGGGCGTTGAATTATGATTTGTTTTTAGGTCGGGTTTTTACAATCGCAACGTTTGTGATCTGGTTCGTTTTCGGCCGAAAACGAACCCAAAGGTGGCTCAATATCCACCCCGCGGCTAGCCTCGTCTACCTCAACATTGCCCTTTCCATCATCGCGCTTATCAAGGGATGGTTGCCGCTTTGGGCAAACCTAATCCTTTTTACAGGTACAACCATTGGACTCTGTTTATGGGGATACAAAACAAGATGACAAAAAAGATGAGTGAGAAATTTAGAACATTATTCAAACAATACCGCAAACGTTCCCGCGACCCTGAGACAAGCGGCGATTTGACGCAAGGTAGGCTCGCTGACTTATTGAGCATGGAAACAGGGCTGACCTACACGACACCCACCGTCAATAAATGGGAAAATGGCAAGCGCCGCATCAACACTGATGATCGTCATACATTGATCGGGTTACTGGCTGTTTTTTATCAATGCAGCGGCATTACAACAAGGGATGAGGCGGCGGCGTTTCTCAGCGCGGAGGGGTATTGGGCGTTGAGCGATGAGGAGATTGTGCAGATCGAGCCGCAGTGGTTGGTGGAAGAATCGGCCGAATCCCCCCACGCTACACTACCGACGAAGGGGTATGTAAAACTGATTGGGAGATCGGCCGAACTCGCTGGACTTCTCGACGCGCTCCAAGACGAGAGCAAACCGATCATTGCACTGCACGGCTTGGGCGGTATCGGCAAAACCGCACTGGCACAAGAGGCGATTGATCTATCGATGCAGCGTGGCGATTTCGAGCATGTCGTGTGGACATCGGCGAAAACTGAACGATTTGTCGGTGAAGGGGTCGAGCGGGTCGAGGTTTCGGACTTCGATTTTGAGCAACTGATGGGGGAGATCGGCCGACAGTGCAACCGCATCGACATTGCCCAAATGCCCATCGAGCAAAAGCGTGAGGCGGTCAAATATCTACTTGCCGATAAGCGTGTTTTGATCGTTCTCGACAATCTTGAAACGGTTCCAAACGCCCGCGACTTGTTAAATCAACTGGCCGATATTCGCGGCCAGTCGAAAACCTTTATCACGACACGCCACATCTTCCCCTTTGACCCACTACACGTTATTCGGCTACAGGGATTGCCAGAAAAAGAGGGGCTTGAATTTTTGCGCTTTGAAAGTCAGAAGAAGGGGGTGCAGGAAGTTGCATCTGCACCAGAAAAGTTGCTACTCGAAGTTCATGCGGTTACAGGCGGCGCACCGCTGGCGATGAAGCTGGTCATTGGGCAACTTTTTTGGCTGGAGCTAGATGAGGTGCTGACTATTCTGAAAAATGCCAAGTTTGAGGAACGCGACCGCGAATTTTATCGCTTCGTGTTTAAGCAGTCGTGGGATTTGCTCAAGCTAGCGGCGCAAAAGGTTCTCGTATCCACCTCAACCTTTTCGGTGAAAATTGGCGGCACAAAACCCGCGCTCAAAAGCGTCAGTCGAGTTGATGATCCTGAATTTAGCGACGGGCTGCGTCAGCTCGTTTTTATGTCACTCATCAATCCAACAGGCACGCTACTCGCCCGTCGTTACACCATTCACCAGCTAACGCACTACTTTATTATGTCCGACATTGTGAAAAAGTGGGGGTAAGGATGGATTGGCAGACCTATTTTGGGGTAGCAACCAACATACACGCCGACTACTTCTATACGCTTGCCCAGCAGCACAGCGCACACAACCCCAACAACTACACGCTGCTCGCCGATGACCATGACAACATCATTCAGTCAGTTCAGCAGTTGACCGCTCGGTCATTGTGGGGGGATTATTTTGAGCTACTTCGTATCATCGGCAATCCTGCGCGGGGCTATTTGCGCGTGCATGGCTATTGGGATGATCTGCTTGGATTGCTAGACGGTGGGCTGCAAATGGCGTATCGGTTAGAATCGGCCGAAAAAACCCACCTGCTCCTACAAGACAAGGCGACGTTGATCTTTGAATTGGGTGAGCTAGAAATGGCTCAAAAGCTGTATGAGCGAGTGTTTGCCTTTTGGGAAGAGACAGACGATCTACATGGGCAAATCGTCACCATGTACCAGCTTGGGTCTGTGGCAGCGGCGCGGGGAGAAGATCAATCGGCCGAAACACTATTCCACAAAACGCTCGACCTGATCCGACCGCACATTCAATTTCTGACGACGACGGACGCGCTAAAAGCACATTGTCGTTCGCTTTTAGATGAACATCACGCGCCCGTTTCGGCCGATTTCACCGATTTCAACCGCTCGCGCAGACTCAACTGGGATGAAGACCCGCTCGTTCCCGAACTCGCCTACTGGTCAACCGCTGCCAAAGCGACCTACGCGCTCGGCTCCCTCGCCTTTCACTACGACAATTTGGATGCGGCGTGGCAACTGTCAGAACAGGCTCTCAGCATTCAGGAGGCGTTGGGCGACGGGAGCAGCATTGCGCGGATACTGCATCAGATGGGGGCGATTCTGACATCGGCCGAACAGTATGATGAGGCCAAATGGTATTTTGAGCGCAGTATGACGATCAAGAAAGAGTTCGGCGACCAAGCAGGTCTCGTCACGACTTACTCGTTTCTCGGAAAATTAGCCAGCATCGCGGGGGAACTTGAACAAGCGTATCGTTTCTACCAGCAGAGTCTTTCGATCAGTCAAAAGTTGGGCAACCTAGACGGTATCGCCCACGTTTCGGGGCGGCTGGGGTTGTTGGCAAAGTCACAGAAAGATTACGGCAGTGCAATCGAACATCTGCAACACGCGCTCGCACTTGCACGCCAAATGGGGGATCAACGTGGGATTGCAGTCTATGCCCACAATCTCGCATTGACCTATGAGTTAGATGGTCAAGATGCGGCCGCGCTGCCGTTGGCATTGGAAGCAGTCGCCCTTGCACGCCAAAATCAATACCCGCTGTTGCCGCTGGCTGAACAGTTGCTTGGCCAGCTACAGCAGAGGGGGGCAGCATGAATTGGTTATCTTTTTGATTGACCGCCCACCGTTGCCTATAATCTCCCCATGCCATCCTTACGCCTGCGCCTGCTCGATGCGTTTGAAGTTGCCATAGACGACCGCCCGATCACAAAACTATACTCTGACCGCACCCGCGCCTTGCTCGCCTATCTCGCCGTTGAAGCAGACCGACCCCATCGACGCGGAGAACTCGCCCTGTTGCTTTGGCCTGATGTTGAGCCGAAGAAGGCGAGGCAAAATTTGCGCCAAACGCTGCGTCAGTTGCAGTTGGCGATTGGCAACAAGGAGGCCGAGCCGCCTTATCTTTTGGTGACGCGCCAGACGGTGCAGTTCAACTTGCAGTGCGATCACTGGATCGACGTGGCGGCGGTGCGGGCGGGGGATGTGCTGGCGTATCGCGGCGGGTTGTTGGCGCAGTTGTATGTGGCGGAGAGTGATCTGTTTAACGATTGGGCGACGATTCAGCGGGAGGCGTTGCATCAGGAGGTGATCGCCAAGCTGCGCGAATTGGGGCGTGAATCGGCCGAATCCCAAAATTACACCCAAGCGATCACCTACGCCCAAAAACAGGTCGAAATCGACGCATGGCGCGAGGAGGCGTATCAAGATTGGATGCGCTATCTGATCGCGGATGGACAATCGGCCGAAGCCCAGCGCGTCTACGAAAAGTGCAAGCAGGTGTTGTGGGATGAGCTGGGGGTCGAGCCATCGGCCGAAACGACCGCCATTTTGGGAAGGATGAAGGATGAAGGCGGAAGGATGAAAGCGGCTGCATTGCCGAGTAATTTGCCGCGTGGCAAGGCTCCGCTAATTGGACGCAAGCAGGAGTTGAGGGAAATTGGTGATTTGCTGGCAAACCCCGACTGCCGCTGGTTAACGCTAGTGGGACTCGGCGGGACAGGTAAAACGCGCTTGGCGTTGGCGGCGGCACATCGGGCAGTTGAGGAGTCAGCCGACTATCCCGATGGCGTTTGGTTTGTTTCACTCGTCGGCGCGACCGACATGCTGCCCATCGCCGCCGCGCTCAATCTCACCTTTCAAAGCGATGACTCTCCGCACGATCAACTCCGCAACTATTTGCGCGACAAACAGCTTCTCCTTTATCTCGACAACTGCGAAGACCTCCTGAACGAAGGGGCGTGGCTCACCGACCTGCTCACCGTCGCCCCAAACATCACCCTCCTCACCACCTCCCGCCAATCATTCGATCAACCCGACGAATGGATTTTCGACGTGTCTGGTCTCCAAACCACGCACCACGCACCACGCACCACGCTCTCTCACGCGGCCGAACTCTTCCTCCAAGCCGCCCGCCGCGCCCACGCACGTTTCAATCCAACCGGCGACGATTTGATCGCCATCGAATCGCTTTGCACGGTTGTGCAGGGACACCCATTGAGCATTGAACTGGCGGCATCGTGGGTGCGGCTGCTGTCGGTGGGGGAGATTTCGGCCGAAATCGAGCGCAACCTGACCCTGTTCGACACCGATCTGCGCCATCTGCCCACACGCCAGCGCAACTTGCGCCACGTCCTCGACTACACATGGGGAACGTTGACCGCGCATGAGCGCGATGTGATGGCGCGGCTCGCCGTTTTTCGCGGTGCGTTTGAGCGGGATGCGGCACAGGCGGTCGCCAATGCGCGGCTGCTCGATTTGTTGCAACTGATCAACCGATCACTCGTCCAGCGCATGGGGGATCGCTTTGGTCTGCACGAGGCCGTGCGCCAATATGCGGCCGAGCAGCTTACCGATGCGCCGGCCGCGCTATTGCGCCACGCCGAATGGTATGCGCGGCAGACGGCCGCATGGTTTCCACAACTGCACGGTTGGAATGCGGCAACCGCACGCGAGGAGATGGGCGCAGCGGGTGAGAATATCCGCCGCGCATGGGCGACCGCGATTGAGCAGCGGCGCGGCGATCTCATCAGCGACATGCTGTTTGGCTGGGCAGCATTTTTGCAGCAGCAGGGACGCTTGCAGACGTTGGGCGATCAGTTGGCGGCGGCGCGGTTGGGGAATTTTTCGGCCGATCTCACCCCCAAACTGCAAGCGTATCACGCCTTCATTCTCTTTCAACTCGGCGAAACGGCACAGGCAACTGCGCTGATGGATGCCGTCTTTGCCGAATTGCTGACGCTACCCGACGAAAACGAGCGTGGTATTTTAGTGGGTCAGGCGGGGCAGCTCTATCTGCGCGGCGGCAAACGCCCCGATCTCGCAGCGACCCTCACCGATACACTCGCCCAAACGACGCAGCCTGTCGGGGAAACTCATCTGCTGTGGGCGTTAATGAAGCTGGCGTTCAAGCACGACCAGCATCAAAAGATCGAGCAGTACGGGGTGCGCTGTCTCGCTATTTTGCGCGTGACGGGGGATCGGCTGGGCGAGGCAGAGACGCTAATGCAGCTAGGGAGGGCGGCGGAACGGCGGGAATTGCGAGAATCGGCCGAAAAATATCTGCTCGAAGCGATCCAGATTGCAACACAAATCGGCAGCCAGCTAATCGAACTTGACGCACGCAACAGTCTGGGGGATTTATATTATCATCAGGGCAAATTTACGAAGGCAGAAGCAGAGTGGCTGACCGCACTTGATCTCGCCAAGCGGCTGGGCGTGCGGCGGTTAATCGGCCGCGCCAGCAATAATCTCGGTGCGCTCTACTCAAAAACGGGACGACACACAGAAGCCCGCGCCAACGCCGAACGCTATCTCACTATCGCCAGTGACCTGCGCGATTATGTCGGGCAGGCGGTCGCGCTAATCAATCTCGCGTACATGACACGGGATGCGCTTGACTTTCCGCGCACCCATCAACTGCTTGAACGGTCGCTCACCGCCGCCAAAATCGCGCAGGATTATTTTCGGCAAGCGGTCGCCTATCACTGTCTCGCCCTCAACTACATTTTGCTGGCCGACTTTGAGAACGCCGACGCTGCCTTTGACCTTGCAACGGAACTTGACGAGCGGCATGACAACGCGATGTTTGGCAAATATGCGGCCTACATTCGGCTGGTGATGGGGTTTGTCGGTGGGCATTCGGCCGAAACACTCACCAAAACCGCCCAGCCTCTCCTCTCCCCACCCGACGACGACGCGCACCTCAACGCCCACGTTCTCTACCGTCTCGCCACCGTTTGGATCGCCATCCGCCGCGAACAGTACGCGCACGCCCTCGACCAGCTAACCGCCCTCGACCAGCACGACCCCGTTCCCGCACTCCTCTACAACCAAGTTGCCCGCACCGCGATCAAGGCGTGGCTGCATCTGCAATTGGGGAATGAAAGCGAGGCGCGGGGGTTGTCGGAGGGGATTTCGCTGTTGATCGGCCGATTCAACCCCATCGCATCAGAGGCGTACATCACATTGCTTTACTGGCTCGAAACCTTGCGCGACACAAACAGCGACCACCTCCCCGCCGCCGTCACCCATGTGCGTCAAATGATGGCAACCATCGCCCAAAACCTGACCGACGACTCAACCCGCACGCGCTGGCGTTCCTTTTGGCTGCATCGGCGGATTCTCGATCTCGTTGAATCATAGCGGTGACTTTGTACAATATCATTATGAAAACACAAAACTCTCTTGATGCGATTTTGCTGGAACAAGCGCAGAAAACTGCGACAGGGTACGTGCCGGTGGAGCGATTAATTGAACAACACATCGCACTGTTTGGCGCAGGTTGTCTTGTAAAAGGTTTGACTTTGGAAGAGCAATTGAAGTTGATGGAAGAAGGCGCAAGCGACCCTGATTTTTTAGCTGATTTGTGGGATACGATGGATGCTTTTGCGTATGTTGATAGCGAGTGTCAAGCAGAATGAATTAGGCGATATTCACGATTAGGTCTATAGGAGCAGATTCAGGATGCTATTTACTTTCACCTAAAGTTGTTAATTTGTGTCAGCCTTACGACCCTACAAAAGTGTTGCTATGAGACACGATCGTGTAAATCCCTCCGATCAGTCTCAAACCTCCATATATTTTTTCCCATTTTCTGTCTTCTAATTTGTGCCTTATCATAGACTCTATGTTCGCTCACCACGATCATATTTACATTAATCCTAAGCTGTTACTTATGACAATTTTGCTTATGCAAATCTTTCACAAATGTCACTAGTACAGCACGGCGTAAGTATCTGACCTGTTCTCTAATAGCGTGCCACTCTGGATAATGACGAGAACAATATGTCAATTATCTACGCCGCAGTGTACTAGAGCCTAAGACAACAAGCGTGACATCTTTTGACAACACTTTTTGGAAAGTGATAGATTCCTATTCCGACAGCGACCCTTACGTTATCAGATCTTTTGTTGATAATTATCATCATTTTTTGTAACGAAACACAATACCTGAGCATGATGACGTGCTGATTCAGCGCGGATTTTTGAGCTTTCAGCAGTTTTGTGTTGGGAGAGTAAGGAAGAAATATGACTACTATCGTCGTTGTTCGCAAAGGCAATCAGATTGCTATTGGGGGTGATACCCTTACAACCTTTCACAATCTAAAAGCCAATGCGACGCATATTGCAAACCATTCAAAACTGACACAAGTAGGGGATGGATATATTGCTGTTAGCGGCTCGGCCGCATGGAAACAGGTGCTTGCAAATTACATCGCCCGGATGGACAAACCACCCGATTTTCGTTCATCACAAGATATTTTTGACTTTATGCGAATCATGCACAAAAATCTGGTGCGCGATTACCATCTAAACGAAACGCCGACAAGCGACGGCGTTCCTTTTGAGCAAACAAAATGGTTGGCATTGGTTGCCAATCAGCACGGGATATTTGGCATCGACTCACAACGATACGCACAGGAATATACGCGCTTTCACGCGATGGGGTCGGGGATGGATTTTGCAATAGGCGCGATGTGGGCAGTTTATGAGCAGTCGGCCGATGCAGAAGCGGTCGCTCGCGTTGGTTTACTTGCCGGTTGTGAATATGATACTGGCACAGGCAGCCCAATCGAAATAAAAACCTTCACATACGATCCGCTACCGCCTGAACCTTTTCAGCGTCGTCGTCGAAAACGCTGGTGGGAGCGTTTACTTTGGTGGCGAAGGGTATAGAACAAGGTATAAAGTTGCTCAAACACTAAATTAAGCATGTTTTTTGTGTTAGATTTATAGCAGCAAAACGCACCGTTCTGGAGGTAAATATTATGATGAGCTCAAATCTAACAACGCTTGCACAACGTACAAACACAAAGCCTGATTCACGTCCACCAGCAATCCCTGTTGAGGATCTATTAGCAAAACACAGTCACGCGACGCAAACTATTCGGCGCTCTCAGCAATTGCACATTCCATCTCATTTTGTACAGCGGGGTCGTCTTCGGCCGCAACCATCCGCTTAATCTCTAACACCTCTCCAATTTGCCCCAACGCCCAAGCCGCATGACCCCGCACGAGCGGTTCTCTGTCTCGCAATAATTTTTCGAGTATTGGAACCGCCTCTTCGCTCCTCCAATTTCCCACCGCCACACACGCATTACGCACCAATCTACGCCGCTTGATGCGTAAAATGGGGCTGTTGGCAAAGCGTTCTTTGAAAGCCATTTCGTCTAAAACGAGCAAATCAAGCAGCTTTGGCACGGCGATCTCATTGCTGACAGCGCGAAAATTATTCTCTTGCGTTTCGGCGGCAAAGCGATTCCATGGGCAAACATCTTGGCAAACATCACAACCGTAAACCCAGTTCCCTATGAGCGGGCGCAAATCGTGGGGAATCCAGCCCTTGAGTTCGATTGTCAGATAGGAGATACAGCGACGTGCATCCAGCGTGTACGGTGTTGGGAAAGCGTTGGTTGGGCAAGCGACAAGGCAACGTGTACAGGAGCCACAACTTGGCATCTGGCGTGGAATGTCCGGGTCAAGCGGGAGCGTTGTGAGCAGTTCGCCCAAGAAAAAATAAGAGCCACGACGTGGTTGAATAAGCATCGTGTTTTTGCCAAAAAAGCCAAGACCGGCCATCTCGGCATGGCTGCGTTCGAGAATTGCGCCCGTATCGACATAAACTTTAGACTGTACTAGATCATCGCTCATCTCACGCAACCACGTCGCTAGCTCTTTCAGACGCGGAGTCATCACGTCGTGATAATCGACTCCCCATGCGTAGTTAGAGATGCGCCCGCGACTTGGATCGCTGGCGAGTTTGTCAGGCAGTTTGAATGAGAAATAGTCAAGGCCAACGCAGACGAGCGAACGGATATTTGGCACAATGATGTTCAAATCTTCGCGCCGAACGAGGCGATCCGGCCGAGCGAGATAGCCCATTTTGCCGTGCATCTCGGCCGCAATCCAGCGTTTGTAAGCCGCAAGATAGGGGCTTGGCTCGGCCGAGACCACCCCCACAAACGAAAATCCCAACGCCTGTGCCTTTGCTTTTAACTGCTCTGTCAGTGTCATAAACTTAATTGTAACCTACCTCGCTGTCCAAGCTGCGACTAACAAGCTATTGCATTCCCTCCCAACTTTGCCATACTCCCAAGATGGCAATTGATACCCGTAATTTCACCAAATTGATAATGAGCTACGACGTTGACCCACGCCAGTTGCAGGAGTACTACCAGTTTATTATGGGAAACTATCTGCCCATGATGCAAAAGCGCGGGATTGAGATGACAGAGGCATGGACTGTCGCGTATGGCGAGGCTCCCAATCGGCAAATTGGGTTTGTCTCACGCGACCGCGAGACGATGATGGAACTGCTCGACAGCGAGGCATGGTCAACGCTCAACGAGCAGCTAGAGGCATTTGTGACTGATTTTGACTACAAAGTTGTGCCATATCGGGAAGGCTTTCAGTTTTAGCGCATCGTTCGGCCGATGCGCGGAAACGCCAGCCACGCCACGCACAGCCCAAACCATGCCCCTGTCGCTATCCGCATATATGGCGGACTCTCTCGAAAAGCCAGCGATGGAATATAGTAGCTGAATAGCTGACTGAAGCCGTCAAACGCGATGGGGGTCATGCCAATGAGAACAAACAAGAGGAGGGGCATCGGCCGAATATTCCAATGTGTCCGCATAATGCCAAACAATAACCCGCCCAGCAACATAAAACCAAAAATCATCAGATCACGCTGACAAATTGCTGTCTTAAAGCCCATCTCTTCTGTTCCGAGAAATGCCCTGCCTGCCAGCATCAAATCAAGCTCTAATCCCTCAAGTGAAACATCATGAAACTGCTCTAAGTGTTGGGCATATTCCTCAAATGAGGTGATACTTGTCAACGTTTGGGCATGTTCACGTGGGTAAACAAACTGTTCACCACCAAAAAAGATAGAGCGGAAGGCAAGCTGATGGCAGGTCGGTGTGTAGATACGATAGATAAAACGGGCGGGCGTTGTCACACCCAACCCCATCAGAAACGGTGCGATAATTGGCAAAAAGACGTAAAGGGCTAAGAAGCTGTTGATGATGGCAAGCCAGTGTCGGCCGATCCAAGTTGTTGGTGTTGTCTGCATTTGGTGTCTGTTTAACTTCTATTCAAAACGCTCATCGGTGTAATCGATGTCCGTTGATAGCTGCATCGTGTCTAATGGCAGTCCCGCTCGTCGCCACTCGACGATGCCCCCACTCAAATTATAGATGTTTTGCCATCCCTGCCGCTGTAATAGACTAACCAGATGGCGGCTCCGTCTGCCCGTGCGACTAATAAACACAAGGTCACGGTTGGTAGGCAAATTCAATCGCCGCTGAAAGAAGCGTGGTAGCGGCATCAGGTGCGAGTTTTCAATAAAGCCTTCTATCTCCCATTCTGCCATTTCGCGCACGTCAACGAGCCAAAATGTCTCCATTTCACGTGTCAGTGCATACAACGTTGTTGGGTCGATGCTTGGCACAACTGCATCGGGGGCTTCCACCTCATAAAGCGGGACGAAGGCGGGATTGTGTGATTTTGGCAACGTCTGACACTCTTTCCAGACACGATGTTGACAAGAGTAAATGCAGAGCGTGGGGTCGAGGACGCGATGGAAGAGGTAGGGAACGGCCGATTCAACAGGCAAAAAATTACCATGCCCCAGCAGCTCATCAAACCCTGTCTGCTCCATGCGCTCCATCACGCTTTGGTGTACGCGCATCAGATAGAGGTCGCCGCCTTTTTTCCGCAAGAGGCGTACAATGCCCTCCAGCATGTGGATGCCCGTCATATCGACATGATTGACGCGATGCAGCCGCAGTAGCAGATATTTCTGGTCGGGAAACGCCTCGATATGGGCGCGAATTTGATCCTCGACATGGCGTGTTGCACCAAAATAGAGCGCACCCCCAATCGTCAAAACGCCCAACTGTGGACACTCAACCGCATCTGCACGTGATTCAAAATGTTCAAACTCTTCATCTGGCACGACAGGTAGCACAAGTGGATGAGATGTTCGGGAGACATAGCGCACAAATGAGACAAACACGCCTGTTAGTACGGCGTACTGCAATGGCAAAATTAACGCAGCGGCAAATGTTGCCCAAAGAATCGCCGTGTCGCCCATTGATGCTTCCATTGTGCGCCGAATCTCGGCGCGATCTGCCATACCTACTGACGCATAGACAAGCACGCCCGCTAACGCTGTGCGTGGCAAATAGGCGACGAGGGGGCTGATGGTCAATGCCGCGATCAGGACAATGATGCCCGAAAAAATCGAGGCCATGCGCGTTTTTGCGCCTTCTTCGAATAACATGGCAGAGCGTGTGAACGAGCCGGATGGCACATAGCCCTGAAAAAATCCCGCGATAATCGCGGACAATCCTTGTCCAAAAAACTCTTGATTTGCGTCGAGTCGCTGGCCTGATTTACCTGCAAACGCCCGTGCAATCGACATCGCCTCCACTAAGCCAATGATGGCGGCCGCCAGCGAACCCGCCCAGATGTCACCCCATACATCCGTATTTGCTAAAGGCATTGTGCGAAGACCGGGCAGACCCTGCGGAATTTCTCCTAGCACTTGGACACCATAGTTTTCATTGAGACCGAGTAGGTAGACAAGGAGAGACGCAAGCGTGAGGCTGATGAGCGCGCTTGGCCACTTCGGCCGAAAACGCTTCACGACATAGATAATCCCAATCGTCGTTAACCCCAACAGCAAGCTCGGTAGATGTAAAGATGGCAGATTGCGAACGACGCGCCACAGTGTGACTAAGAAAAGCGGGTCGCTCTGGAAATCGAGCCGCATCAACGGGCGCAACTGATTGACACCGATCAAGACACCTGCCGCCGCTGTAAAGCCCGTGATGACGCTATCTGCGACGAAGTTGACCAAGAACCCAAGTCGAAACAGCCCAAATAATAGGCGAATGATGCCCGATAAGACAGCCATCATGCCTGCCAAAACGAGAAATTCCTGCGTGCCGGGTTGGGCAAGCGGCAATAAGGTTGTCAAGACAAGTAGCGAAGCGGCATTTGTAGGCCCCGTGTGTAGGTGGATCGATGACCCCCACAATGCAGCGATGATCGCAGTGATGAACGCGGTGTACAAGCCCACTTCGGGCGGCAGTTCAGCGATCAGCGCGTAGGCAATCGCCTGTGGCAACATGACGGCTGCCACAGTTAGGCCGGCCGCGAGATCGGGCTGTATGTTACTAAGTTGATAGTTCCGCAAAAAGCGAATTGGCTCAGAGAGATATTCGGCCGATTGCCGCCCCCACTCAACAACTGGTTTACGTGCCGCCTTGATAAATGCTTCCATAGTTCACTACCTCCCCCCTAGTATAACAACCTTAGCAAAACCGCATAGCGGCAAATTTCACTGTACCAATGCGCTAGTAGAAGCTATGGGCTTTAGCCCAAGACTTTTAGGTTCTCGTGACATTTCTATAAGAGCCAGATAAGAGAGGAGGCGAAAGACAATAGGCTCTAGTGACATTTGTGAAAGATTTGCTTATGCAAATGTCACTAGAGCCTAGCAAAGACGCAACTTGGCGATGTGTCTGTCTGTCGCAGGGCAGCCACACCTACTCGGCAGGATGTGGCTACAACATGAAAGAGGCGAGAGTTTATGGATTGACTGGCGTAATGGTGGCGATGAAGTCATCGACAGAGCCACCGTCATCAGTTGGCGATGGCTCAGGAGTCGGCTCTATCGTAGGTGTTTCTGTTGCCTCTGGATCGGGCGTTGCAGAGGGCGCAACAGAGGTTTCATTCGGTACAAGCGTGGGTGTTTCAGTCATCTCAGGTGTTGCCGTTACGGTTGGCGCAGGTTCACTTGTTGCCGTCGTTAGGCCCGGCAAAGGGGTTGGCTCCACAGTTGGTGGAGCGACAGTCGTCGGTGGGACATCAGTGGCAGGAATGTCAGTGGGGGGAACATCTGTTGGTGGCACAGCCGTTGGCGGAACATCTGTTGGTGGCACAGCCGTTGGTGGGATGTCGGTGGGGGGAACATCTGTTGGTGGCACAGCTGTCGGCGGAATATCTGTTGGTGGCACAGCCGTTGGTGGGATGGGTGAGGGAGTCAACGTTGGGGCAGGAGGAGGAGTAGGATTAGGTGGTGTCTCAGTTGGTTCAGATGTTGGGGTCGCTGTAGGGCGTGGTGGAAGTGGAACATTTGTATTTGTCGGCAACCAATCGAGAGAGACCGGTTTGGCGAGACTTGTGTGCAGCCAACCCTTCGCGCCGTCTTCTGTCAAAATGTCGTACCAATAGCCATCACCACTTTTTGCCTGTACTGTGACAACTTCACCGCGCCTCAAAACACCAATAACATTGTACTCAAAACCCGGCCCGCGACGCATATTGGCAGTAAATGGGGCATCGACCCGTATTTGGTCAATGGAGTTTGCGAGCGATTCGCCCGATAGTGGCGTAGGCAGCAAAAGTGTTGCCACCGGATCGGTTGTAATGACGACATCTGGTACGTCCGTCTCTTCTGTTGTCGCTTCCTCGTCCGTCTCTTGGCTTGGGGGCGGAATAGGGGTTACAGACTCAAATCGTTCAGCTCCGCGAGTCGCCTCGGCCGCGATTTGTGTTGCGGCCGAAATCCCAGACTGCTCGATAGCGGCCGAAATCGCCAAAGCATTTTGCGTCGCCTGATAGCGATAGAGGCTGTTTTCCTGATACAGGTCGGTGATCTGCTGGGCTTGGCGCGTTTGTTCTCCAACAGCCAAACGCACTTGCTCCGCTTCGGCCGTGCGCTCTGCAAAGACTATCTGAAAATCCTCCGTCGCACCGGCCCGCATTTCGAGCATCTCATTGCGATTCAATGCCCATGTGACAAACATGAGACCTGTCAGGCCAAGTAGCGCAATGGAGGCAGCAATCGCCCAGACACGCCCCGTGCGATTTTGGCGGCCTTGCATCTCTTCAACGCGCTCTAGCGCATTGGCAAGGCGGCGCAGATTTGCCTCGTGTTCCATGCTGTCGACAGGGTGGCGATGTGCGCCAATTTCGTTGAGGTCTTTTGCTTTTTTGAGTTCAACCGCGGCCTCGTCGATGCGGCCGAGATTAAGCATCATCTCCGCGAGTTCAAGTTGAGATTCAAAATCGTGATTGCGTGTGGTGGGTTGTTGAGCCATTGTTTACGAGTACAGGTTAAATATACTCCGTTACTTCAGGTTGGTATTTGTTAGTCTTCTAAATATCGCTAACAGTGCTTCTGCTGTCAAGCTGGACGGCGGATAGTGTAACGTAATTCGGCCGAAACGCCGCAAACAGAACGTTCAATCCTAACTCCTCCCTCACTTGACCACGTTGTTTTTACGTCTTTTTAGAACCATTGACTCGAATTATTGTCATAATGGTCGTGTAGATAGGTCTTATTCCCACCTTCTATAGAAAGCGCATAAAGTAACATCATATCGCTCTCATAATTGAATGCACGACGTATTAGTGACTCTTTAGTGTCATTTTGTGGGAATTTCACACTCGGTGTTAACTGTATCTCATGTTGGGTGGCTTGATTTGTCACGATTTGGTGACAATAATCTGACGGTTGGCAAACAATGGATGTGAGACCGTGCGGTAATTCTTAAAAATTTTGAAAAGTCGGCGTTTCTCTTTGATCTATTGGCATAAATAGCGTATCCTTGCGGTGTCGTCCTACCGTGAACGGTAACGGCATTACAGGGAAATGGATTTGTAAACACCTCCGGGAAGAGGTCATCCTTACGAAGATACAATCTAATTGGGAGAGTAAAGAAGCTATGGGTAGCAATTCATCGCTGCGTTTTTCACGCATCGTCAAAATCGTCCTGCTTATATCACTTATTTTTGGAACTGTCGGGATTGTATCCGCAGACCCTTGGCCCCAAGGGAATACCAATCAATATCAAAAAGGCGGCAAAACAGTCGTCACTGTCAAAGATGAAGTAAAAATGCCAAATGCCAAACAACTTGGCATTAATATCGGTTCATACGATCAGTATGGTGCAGGGCAATATCTGCGAAACTTGATCCCAAATCCGGGATTTGAGTCGGGCGAAGTCGCTATGTTATTTTTAGTCGGGCCCGGCTCTAATGCAACCCGACTAAAGCCAAATGGCTGGAATGGTTTTTGGAACCATCACCCCAACGGCTTTTGGAACGGCGCACAGTACGAAATCATTTCTGGCCCGGCACGTGGCACCGTTGGACGAATCAATCGCTATGCGTTTGAGGGTGGTAACTACACCTTTTATGTCAACGGCAATCGTGTTCAACCAAATGTGAAAGATGCTGTTATCATTCGTCAACAGGTTCCCGGCTACAATACAGAAACGCCAACGGGATTTGAATCGGCCGAAACGAGAGAACGTCGCCCTGGCAGCCCAGGACTACAATCCCTGCGCGTAAAGTCATCAGGCTGGGACCCAGGTGTGGCAATTCCATTTGATTCATTTGCACGTGATGCGGATGCCTCTGCTGGCAAACTCAATATCGTGGAAGGGCTTTGGCGATTCGAGGTGTGGGTTAAGCCAACGACGGCAAACCAGACGCTTGAGGTGAAGTTCTTGCGCCATCGTGAGGCGATTTTCTTCCAAGAAGTGTTTACACTGCAACCGGGTTGGCAAAAGATCGAGCGAAAATTCCTTGTCGAGTCGGGCGTAGATGCACCAATTTTTAGCGGTAAAGTTAATCCGATTGCATTTGAGCTACGTGTTGCTTCTGAGAACGGTGATATTTTAATTGACGACGCGGAATTAGCGCGTATTGACAATCGATATCCAACCGCATTTAGCGACCACTTCGTCGATCTGTTGCGAGAGCTACAGCCGGGTGTGATTCGTAACTGGGGTCATCAATACGGCTCAACGCTAGACAATCAGCTTGCAGAGCCGTGGGCGCGGAAGACAAACGATTTTCGGCCGAATCCCCTCAACATCGACCGCTTCCCCGTCAAATACCACTACTCACTGCATGAGTTCCTTGAACTGGCAAAAGTATTAAACACAGAGGCATATTACGTCGTTCCACCAACTTGGACAGCCGGTGAATTAAAGAACCTGATCGCCTATCTCTCTGCGCCTGCCGGCTCACATCCTTATGCAAATAAGCGTGCAGCCCTTGGTCAAAGCGCACCATGGACGAGCGTTCTCAAACAAATCCATCTTGAATTTGGCAATGAGATGTGGGGCGGCAACACTGCTGGCGACCCATTCGCAGGTGGCACACTTTGGGATGGCTATCATCTTGGCGAAATCGCCTCTTCACGCATAAGCATTATGCGGAACGCGCCGCATTTCAACGCGGACAAAACAACTCTCGTGTTGGGTGGACAAGCGGGTTTCCCAGAGCGTCAGCTTGAGATTGAATCGAGCAGCACAACACATGATGCAATTGCCGTTGCACCTTACTTCGCAAGCCACATTAAGACCTATGGCAATGAGCAGCAGTTGCTTCAATCACTCTTGGCACGCCCAACGCAGCAAGTGTCAATGAGCGGCAAAATGTACAAGAGCAGCAAGTATGTTGTGTCACAAGGGCGAAACACAGAGCTGTCCGTTTATGAAATCAACAGCCATTTGACACATGGAAACATGCCGCTCTTTGAACGCAATCGTCTTGTGTCTAGCTTTGCAATGGGTGTTCTCTTGCCACTGCACATGCTCAACTACCAAGCGGAACTTGGTGTCCGCACACAGGCCGCCTTCACTGCCTTGCAATACTCATGGGAGATGCCCGGTAGACACAAAGAGCGCGTCAACCTCTGGGGTCTCTTACGTGATTCAGAAGCAACGCAGCGCAAACGCCCCGGTTGGCTAGGGATGGAAATTGTCAATAAAGCAATCGGTGGCAACTTCCTTGTCACAGAGCAGAGCGGAGCAAACCCGACATGGACACAGAAGCCTCTCAATGAGATTTCAAAGCCAATTGAGGTTGAATATATCGACTCATTCGCCTTCAAACGCGGCAACACCTACTCAGTTGTTCTATTCAATCTTGATTTGAACAACTCACAACAGGTGGAACTCCGTCTTCCTTCCAATCCTAGTGGGACTGCCACAGTTCATACATTGGCAACTGACTACATCTTCGACAACAACGAACAAGGTGAAGACATTCGGATTGAGACAACGCAAACGTCGGTTGGTCAAAACCACACATTCAATCTTCCTAAACATTCGATCACGGTCATTGAGTGGGGACGATAGACAAATCACCTAAGTACACTAAGCGTGCATTTCATTTGAGTAAAAGATGAAGGGATATGACATGTACAGGGTAGGTAAACGGCATGAACATCATGATAATGGCAGACTGCACGCCGTTTGCCTAGCCCCCCTACCCACACGTTTTACTGATTTGAAATGCACTCAACAAATTTACTTGGTTAATTTTCGGCCGATCTCCGCAAAACCCCTGCAATCCGCAGCGGTTTAGGATTATTGCCATTACTCGGCCAGCCTTCGCGCTGTTCAGCCCGATTACCATCGGTTTCTTCTGTTTGGTCGTGGAACAGCAACACTTGGGTCGGATAAGGCATATCGATGCCGTGTTCTGTCAGCTTAGTGGCAATGGCTCGCAAGACGCGATCATGCACGGCGACGACCTCTCGACGTTGTGAGTTTGTCCACCAGCGTGCGCGTAGAACGACGGCCGAATCACCCAAATCCCAAACTCGCACATCTGGCGCAGGCTGTGCCAAGACACCCTCAATGCTTTTCATCGCATCAAAGATCAGGTCGCTAGCCGTATCGATGTCATCACCATAACCTATGCCCACGTCATATTGAGAGCGGCGTTGTGGATGAGCCGTATTGACGAGAACAGAGTCCGTGAAGAGATCGGCATTTGGAATGATGACATCACGACCATCATAGGTGTGTATTTTGGTCGAGCGCAAGTCTATTTGCTTGACCGTCCCTTCATAACTGCCCACGACAATTTGATCTTCAAGACTAAATGGCTCTTGAATCAGCAAAATTAGGCCGGCAAAGAAGTTTTGCAAAATATCACGAAAGGCAAAGCCGATGATAACACCGGTCAAGCCAAGCGAACCGATCAGAGTAGCGACGTTGACGCTGGGGACAATAATCGTCAGGACGAGCAAGATGCCAAAGGCGATGACAGCGTAACGAGCAATTCGGCCGAATGCGATTGCTGCCTGCTTTGAGATACGCTTGGACCTCGACAAGTTTTCTATAAGTCGCTGCGCCCAGTGGGCGACAGGAAAAACGAGAATTAACACGATCAAGCCGAACAGAATGTGTGGTAATCTATCTATAAGATTGATTAGAACTTCACGAAATTCGGCGATAACTGAGATGTCTTCTAAAGGGGGGATTTCTTGGAAGGTTTTCATTATGCGTTGGTATATGGGTCAAATAGCTTTTGCCATTCGTCGAGCGCATAGCGGTCAGTCATTCCAGCAAGGTAGTCAGCAATAACTCGTGGCTGGCTGCGCTGACCAATGAGCGCAAATGTTTCGGGGGGCAACATCGCCGGCTGCATGTGATAGGCTGTAAACAAATCGGTCAGAAAACGTTCAGCCTTCTGCTGCATCCGCACAAGCCGATGGTGCTTATACATGTAGACATAAAGAAACTGCTTGAGTTCGTCAATTTTCGGTGCCAAATCGGCCGAGTACCCAACCACATTTTTATCGTGGCTTTGGACTTTGATGGGTGAATCTAACTCTGCCTCCACTATACGTTTGTTTGTCGCGCGGAGAACATCCGTTACCGTCAACCCAATCAATTCACGCACCAATGCACGTCGCGTTAGCTGATCAATTTTGCCGCGTTGCCAGCCGATCTGTTCACGCAACAACTCAATAATTGTCAGCTCTTCTAATGCCTCTATCGGAAATAGTTCGGCACCGAGTCCATCTTCTAAGTCAGCCGCATTGTACGCGATTTCATCCGCAAAGTTAGCAATCTGTGCCTCAATAGAAGCTCTTTTTTCAGGTTCGTAATTTTTTGCATCACTTTTATCGTATGCTGTCTCATGTTTGATCATACCTTCACGTGTTTCATACGTCAGATTGAGGCCGGCAAATCTTTGATAACGTTTTTCCAACTTTGTAACAACCCGATAGCTTTGCGTATTATGGTTAAAACCGCCATACTCACGCATCAGATAGTTGAGCGCGTGTTCACCCGCGTGGCCAAACGGCGAATGCCCCAAATCGTGAGCGAGGCAAATTGCTTCGGTCAATGGCTCATTACAGCCCAGCCCACGTGCCAACGAGCGGCCGAGCTGCGCCACTTCAAGCGTATGGGTAAGGCGATTGCGGTAATGATCGCCTTCAAAGAAGACAAAAACCTGTGTTTTGTATTCAAGGCGACGAAAAGCGGTTGTGTGAATGATGCGGTCGCGGTCGCGCTGGAAAGCAGTGCGGGTGGCAGATTCTGGCTCAGGATGTACGCGGCCGCGTGTTTCGGCCGATTTTAACGCATAAGAAGCTAAAAAGTCATACTCTCGTTGCTCAAGGTTTTGGCGGCCAACGATCATTAATCACTCACTTTTCCATTCTGATACTGTCTATCAGAAAACGGAACAAACAGGTTAATTGAAGCGTTTCTGCCTCATGCTATAATGATAGCCAAGTTTAGCAGTGACGGACGGTTTGTAAGAGGACATATTTATGAAACTTAGCAGAGGACTCATAGCAATCATATTTGGCATTATCGTGGTAGGGGGATGGTATGTGTCTAGGCGGATGCAGGCCGAACCGGCAACGGAAGAAGCAATTACAGACGCATTGGATACTGATGTGATCGATGCAGGACAGATACCAACAGCGAGTCAAATTGTTCGTGTTGCTGGTTATGATGTTCGGCTCAACCCTGACCCACGTCAGGTAATCGTTCTAGCATCTTCACAACCACAAATTACAAATCCAACGCCGTCGCCTTTCACGACGACCGACGCGAACATCGTTGTCGTAGCAACGCCAACACCATTAGCTGTGCCAACGGCTATCCCCACATTGAACGTTGTCAATCCAACCCCTATACCGAATCGTAATGATATAGCTTTTGTGCAGCACACTGTGCAACAGGGCGAAACGCTCTACGGCATCGCCTCACGTTACGGAACGTCGGTTTCATTAATGGCTGAGTACAGCATCGCGCAGGATCACATCTATCCCGGCAATGTCGTCAATGTGCCTGTTGCCGCCGCCACCGCCTGTGCCGCAGGGCAGCGTACACACGTTGTTCTAGAAGGGGATAATGTTTTCCGCATCGCAATCGTTTATGGGACGACAAAAGAGGCGATTCGTGCCGCCAATCCAGTGATTAACGAAAACTACTTAATCTATGCAGGAGATGTGATCTGCATTCCATAATTGCGGGGCTTAGTCGATTTTGTTATTATTCTGGGTCGAGTGACTCCCTATAATTAAAATGATTTTTTCAAAAACAGGGCTATAAGCCTTGTTTTTTTTGAGAGGTTATCGAAATGAGTACAAAGCAAACCTACCAGCCAAAAATCCGCCGCCGGATGCGCGTGCATGGTTTTCGCAAGCGGATGCAAACAAAAAATGGTCGGCGCGTCTTGAAGAATAAGCGTCGCAAAGGTCGCACACAATTAGGTGTGTCAATGAATAATCACGTCAAACGCATCAACTGGAACGCGAGTTCGGCTACCTCTTATCGCGGTCTCAAACGCGGTGGGGCAAAGAACTTGAGATAACGACGTGCTTCAAAGCCGCTATCGTTTGCAGCATAGCGCAGAAATTCAAGCAACACGGCGACGCGGGCGGGTGGTCAAACATCCGCTTTTGGTGTTGGTCTATCGGCCGAATCACCAACTCGTCAGCCGTTTCTGTTTTTCTGCCAGCAAGCGGGTAGGAAATGCCGTCACGCGCAATCGTGCAAAACGACTTCTGCGCGAGGCGGTACGGCTTAATTTGACGGCGATTGCAAGCGGCTGGGATGTTGTCATCAATGCGCGGCCAGGGACAGCATCGGCCGATTTTGCCGCTGTTGAAACCGCCATTTTACATTCATTAGAAAGAGCAGGCGTTTTGCAACATAGCGAGAAAAGCAGCGTAGCAGTAAATGACAGACAGTAAACGGTTTCTTGCTGTCCAGTCCACTGTTTATAGCTAGATGAGACACACGATGAAATACCTCTCGCTCCTCTTTATTCGGCTCTATCAAAATACACTCTCCCGCATCTTGCCGGCATCGTGTCGCTTCACGCCGACATGCTCACATTATGGGTATGAGGCAATCGAAAAATATGGATTTATCAAGGGTGGTTGGATGACGGTCAAACGAATTGGTCGTTGTCATCCGTTTAACCCTGGTGGATATGATCCCGTTCCTTGACGGAGGCTTGGGTGGTTGTAACTCAATTACGGTTGAAATTTCTTTTTTTTGTCCTATTGGCGTGGCTATTGGTTGGCTGTAGCGAGGGACTTGTCGGCACAAATAACAATTGGCCGGGGCTAGGCGCGGCCGATAACGTCGTTTACATGGCTTACGGCAACAACATTGTCGCCATTGATGCCACAGACGAGCGCGAGTTGTGGCGTTATCCCGAAGGCAACTCACCGGCACCGCTCTTGGCCCCACCGTCTGTCAACGGTGACTTTGTTTACGTGGCTGATTACGGCGTATCACAAGGGTTTTTGTCGCCGGGTGTTTTGGCGGGGGTCACTGCGCTAGATGCGTCCGACATCAACGGTGGTGTTGCCAACGCGGTTTGGCACAACGAGCGCGTGGCAACCGACCGCATTGTGGCGGCTCCGCTCGTTGTCAATGGGCGTGTCTATGTGGGAACGGCCGATAACAGAGTTGTTGCACTAGATGAGAATAGTGGTGAAGAAATCTGGAGTCAGGCAATTGGACATGGTGTTTGGGGACAACCTGCCTATGTAGACGGATTGCTCGTCGTCGGTTCGCTTGACAAGTCAGTTCACGCCTTTGACGCAACGACAGGTGACACTCGTTGGACAACAACGGTCGATGGTGCGATTGCATCAAGTCCACTCGTCGTTGACAACCGTATCTACGTGACTGGATTTGACGCACAACTACACGCCTTTGACCTAGATGGCAACGAGTTATGGCAGGTTGACGCAACCGACTGGATTTGGAACGCGCCTGCCCATGATGACGGACGACTTTTCTTTGGTGATGTGAAGGGCAACGTCTATGCGGTTGATGCGTTGAACGGAAGCGTTTTGTGGGAGATTGCAGTGACAGGCGCGGTTGAAGCAGGGGTCGCAACGGCCGATGGGATTGTGTTTGTCCCTTCAGTGATCGGTGTTGGGACGGATAATGAACAAACGGGTGAGTTGCTGGCGGTTTCGGCCGATAGTGGCGACCAACTGTGGCGCAAAGAGTTGACTACGCCTATCTTCACCTCGCCTGTGATCGCGGGGGATCGTTTGGTTGTTTTGTTAAGCGATACGGTCGAGAATCCCTTTGAACTGCGTTTTTACGATCTGTCTACTGGCAGTGAATCAGGGCTGTTTGTTCCGGCCGACGGTTAAAACATAAACTATGTGGAATTTCATTTGGCAAAGCGGCATCGTCAACCCAATGACCAATCTCCTGTTGGTCTTATATGATTTGCTGTTTAATAATTTCTTTCTTGCGCTGGTCGTCTTTACTGCATTGACACGCATCATTATGTTGCCATTGAGCATTCGGCAACAACGCTCGATGGCACGCACACAGGAGATGCAGCCGCAAATTCAGGCTATCCAGAAAAAGTATCGCAGCGACCCTGCCAAAATGCAGGAAGAGTTTCAAAAAATTGGGTACAATCCCACTGAAAGTTTGACAGGCTGCTTGCCATTGCTTATTCAGATGCCGATCTTTTTTGGCCTCTACCGAGCCATTACCTACGTCTTGGCAACCACGCCACAGTCACTCTATCAACTGTCTGAGCGTGCGTATGATGCAGTAAACCTAACCAATCTATTGCCGATTGACAACTCATTTGCGTGGCTCAATTTGGCGCAGCCCGACCCACTGTTCATCCTGCCTGTCCTAGTTGGTGGTTCGATGTATTTACAGCAAAAGCTGATTACGCCACAAAAGAAAGATGATGGCAAGAAAAAGGATAAGAACGAACCAGATCCAACAGCGCAAATTCAACAGTCGATGCAGGTGACGATGCCGTTGATGTTTGGCTTTTTCGCCCTCAACTTTCCAGCAGGTTTGTCAATCTATTTTGTTATCTCTAATCTGATTGGAATGGCTCAAGGCTTGTTTCTCAAGCGCACAAGAGAAGCTGACGCGAAGAAAAGGGGAACAACTGTCAACAAGCCAACGCCTGCCCAGCCTGCCCAACGTGAAGAACCAGATTTGTTTCAAAAATCGATCAAGAGTAGCTCGACATCCAAAGCAAGCAAAAACGGATCGGCAAAGAAAAAGAGCAGAAAAAAGAAAAAGTAGTCTAGTTTCGGGGAGAGAATTATGTTAGAGAATATACAAGTGACCGGTCAGACCATTGAAGAGGCAATTCAACTCGGTTTAACGCAAATGGGGGTTTCGCGTAAAGATGTTGCAATTGATGTCGTTGATGAGGGAAACGTTGGTGTATTGGGGATCGGCAAACGAGACGCAGTTGTTGTGCTAAGTTTGCTGGATGAGGCCGTTTCAGAATCGAGCAGCACGCTGGAAGATGACGATGATTTGCTAATCGAGCCAGAACTCGAACGCGAGGCCGAGATCGCGCTGGACATTGTGACAACTATCATTGATATGATGGGGATGGATGTTTCTGTTAGAGCGGAAATATCTGAAAAGGATGATCTCGATATTCGTATTGTCACCGTCGATATCAATGGCCCGGATGAGGCACTGTTAATCGGCGAAGATGGGCATGTTCTCAACGCTTTGCAGTTTATTGCCCGCTCAATGGCAAGTCAGCAGATTCAAGATCGTACCAGTTTCTCGATTGACGTTGCGGGATTCCGTGAGAAGCGTACACAAGAACTAATTGAGATCGCCAAAGAGACAGGACGCAAAGTAATGCAATTTAATCGGCCGATTTCCCTAGAACCAATGCCCCCCCATGAGCGACGTATCATCCACATGACGCTACGTGAAGACCCCGATGTGAAAACGGAAAGCAAAGGGGACGGCGACCGTCGTCGTGTCCGCGTGATGCCCGAAGGTTGGGTAGACCGTCATCTGCGCGAAGAACGGCGCAGTGGTGGCTATCGCGGTGCTAGCGGCGGCTATCGTGGGCGGCGTGGCAGCGGTGGCGGCGGCTATCGTGGCAATCGACGCTATAATAACTAAAAAACGCGAGGCTTGGCCTCGCGTTTTTTTGTCTGCAACTTTTAACGGTTATCAAAATAGGTCTGCGTATTTTTGATGGCGGTGGCGGCGGCTTCTTGAACAGTCGCATCACCATAGAAGGCACGTTCTATCTCTTTGCTCGCCGTTTCTTCGACGCTGATCCACGTTGTCATGAGGGGAACTCGGCCGAGAATCGGCACAGTATCAACATAGACGCGGCTATTGGCGGGGCGTTTGGTCGAATCCAAAAATGCCTCTGACTCAGCCACTGCAATGCGCGAGGGAACAGTACGCCCCGATTTGACGATAACGCTCTGCCCCTCAAATGAGTTCGCAAATTCGATAAATTTCCAAGCTGCCGCCTTGTTCTCGGTGCGATTTGCCATGCAGTAACCATCGCTGTGCAAGATGCCTGCTGCTTGCTTGCCGCGTGGCAGCGGGGCGACATCCCAATCAAAGCTCTGAATCGTGCGGTAGGTGGGAACACCGCGTCGGCTGTTGAGAATCATGCCAAGCGTGCCGTTGAGAAAGCGCGATTGGCTCTCTTCGGCCGATTCCGCCAGCGCACTCGGCACAACACCCTCTTTTACCTGTAAATCAACAAACCACTGAAACGTCTCCAACACCTGCGGATCATCTAAGGTCAAGCGACTCGGATTGTCAAAATCATCGACAATCCGCGCCCCATCCTGCCAAACAAAGGGAGCGAGCCGAAAAATGTTCGGGGCGAGACCCACACCATATTGGTCAATTGTGCCATCCCCATCAGCATCTTGTGTCAGCACACGGGCAGCAGCGAGAAAATCGCCCCGATGCCAGTCATCTGCTGGATAAGAGAGACCTGCTACATCAAACAAATTTTTGTTGTAGTAGACGACAAGACTTGAAATGTTTTGTGGCACACACCAAAGTTCATCCTCCATCGTAAACGAATCAATCGCTATCGGATAAAAATCATCTGTGCTGACCAAGCCGCTATCGCTGACATACTGGGTCAATGGCTCAAGACCGCCCTGCTCGGCAAAAGTGGCAAAACGACGATAGTTGAGTAGGAAAACGTCTGGGGGTGAGCCTGCCGAGAAATCGGCCGCCAACCGACGGCGATAGTCACCCTGACCCGGAATATGCGTCAACTGCACGTCAATGTCAGGGTTTTGCTCCTCGAACACAGCAACTAACTCTTCATAGGCGCGAAATTCAGGCGGATCGCCAAAGACGCTAAACACAACGCTGTTTCCACTATCGCCACAAGCACTCAGAAAAATGAAGAGGATAATGAATAGATAAAATGATTTCTGCATTTGGATTATTTTTCAAGCCAAGTTGCGATGACTCGGCCGACCTCTGCAAGGCTTTCCGCACTCATTTTATCAATCGTGTCCTCCGTTGTGTGCCAATAGGGATAGTCAAAGTCGATGATGTCGATGGCGGTGATACCGCGCCGCAAAAAAGGAACGTGGTCGTCGATCATCGTATATTTTAATTCGGGTATAAAAGAGTCTACGTAGCCAAGCTCGGCCGCAATTTGCCAAATCTCGGCCCGCAGTTCAGGATCAGAGTTGCCCTCAAAGTAAAATTCTTGATCGACTTGACCAACCATGTCGACGAGGAGCAGGGCATCGGGCGTGTAGTCGAGATTTTCGGCCGAGAACGTCGAACCTGCGATCCAGTCCCAGCCCGCAATTCCGCCACTGCCGTTGTCCTCTACATCAAAGAACGCCAAGCGGATTTCATTGTCGATTGCCTCTAGGTCGAGCGTCTGTGCCAGTTCGAGCAGAACAGCAACACCGCTGCCTCCATCGACTGCGCCAATCACGGCTGTATCTTCTTGCCCCGGTGACTGATCTGCGCGGGCGCGGGTGTCATAATGCGCGGCAAGGATAATCGTCGCACCTTTGCCAGCATTTGCCACCCCGTAGATATTTTGAGCGGCAAAGCCAAGATAGTCAAAATCCTCACGTTCGGCCGACCAACCCATTGCGGTCAAGTTGTCCACAATCCACTCGCGCACTTGCAAATGTCCCTCACTGCCGGGATACCGAGGTCCCATCGCTGTCTGCTCGGCCACAAACGCAAGCGCACTTTCTCCATCAAACTGTACGTCGCTCACGACTAGCTCGGCCGCGGTAGCCGTTGGTGCGACCATATTCGTCGGAGTAGGTAAGGCTGTATTCGCCGGCTCATCAGATGGCGGGGCGGTTGAGGTCGCAACAGGCGAGGCAGAGCAAGCCGTGAACAATGCGATGATATAGAAGACCAATAAGCAATAATGTATTTGCGTTTTGAAAACATTAGATTCAATGTCTAAATAACGTGTCTGAGCGTGCTTGTTCAATGATTTTCTCCAGTTTGATTTGAATACGATCAATCGTTTCATCAGTGATACCCTCACTATTTTGACGCAAATCGGCGAGCATCCCTTCTGCCTGAGCCAGCCACCAAACAGGTGTCGCTGGCTCATCTAGCAGAATTGGCTGTTCGCCCGCCCAAACAACACGTGGCTGCACATGAACAGAGATATTTTCAGCACTGAGCTGCCCCTGTAGTTGCAGAGCTTTTTGCGTTGCCTTGCGCGTGGGGCTATCTTTGCTCAATTCCCAGTTACCATCCTCATCACGGAATAGCCATTTGTTCGCTTGGACCTGTGCAACGCGGCCGATAAACAGCAGATCAAGTCGATAAACACCACCCCTTCCCACAAGCAAAGATGCTGCCTCAGAGCTGATGCTATGATAAAGTGTCCAATTACCATCAAGATAGCGGTCAAGGATGCTTGCGAGTTGCTCTTGAGCGGTGCGAAGCTGAGTGTGTCGGGTAATTTCGGCCGATAGCTCCCCAACCCACTGTGACAACATAATCCCGCCAAAGCTGACAGCAATGACGATAGCCAAAAGCGTCGCCGCAAGCTGTTGGTTGCCGTGCCAGAGCAGCGTCAACATGACGAGCCAGCCGACCAATCCAGCACCGATCAAAGCAGGGGAAAGAGGCGTTAGCCAACCAACTAGCTGCTTGAGGCGGTTTATTGTGGTGGTGGATCGGCCGAAACCAGCCACCACCTGCAACCCGCCATCCATCGTTGACCGTTCACCACTCACCTTCACGCCGCAATGAGGTCTTGTTCAGCAACGGTGCGATCATAGCGCACGCCATGATCACGCGCCCAGCGACGCAGGCTCGTCAACCCTTTTTGAGCGTACCATGCGTAGCGATCTTTTTTGCCCATGCGCTGCTGTGGTGTTGGGAAAAGGCCAAAGTTGGCCTTCATCGGCTGGAACGTTTTTGCCTCAGCGTGGGTCACATAGTGGCAAAGTGCGCCGAGCATTGTATTCGTCGGCAAAATAACAGGGTGTTGCCCATTGAGCAGTCGTGCCGCATTCATGCCAGCGATCAAGCCCGTTCCCGCGTTGCCGACATAGCCCTCGACACCGACGATCTGCCCTGCAAAAAACAGGTCTGAGCGGAGGCGGGTTTGCATCGTTGCGTGCAGGAGTTGAGGTGAGTTGATGTAGGTATTGCGGTGCATCGTTCCCATACGCACAAAGTCGGCATTTTGCAAGCCGGGAATGAGGCGCAACACTTGCCCCTGTGCGCCCCAACGTAAGTTTGTCTGGAAACCGACGAGGTTGAAGAGAGAGCCGGCGATATTGTCTTGGCGCAGTTGAACAACCGCATAGGGACGCTTACCCGTGCGTGGGTCGGTCAGCCCAACGGGACGCATCGGCCCAAAACGCAGTGCATCTTCTCCTCGTTTGGCCAACACCTCAACGGGCATACAGCCCTCAAAAAAGTGAGCATCCTCTTTTTCAAAATCACGTAGGGCGGCGGTCTCGGCCGAGATCAACGCCTGATAAAACCGCTCATACTCTTCCCTCGTCATCGGACAATTGATGTAATCGCCCTCGACCATTTCGCCCTCATCATGGCGCGATTGGCGAAAAGCGATGGTCATGTCGATGCTATCATGGGCGACGATGGGGCAGAGTGCATCATAGAAGTAGAGATAGTTTTGACCTGTCAGTGCCGCAATTTTTTGCGCGAGGGCATCCGATGTCAGTGGCCCCGTTGCAATGATTGTGGGCGAGTCGGGGATGTCTGTCACCTCCTCACGAATCAATTCGATGCAGGGGTGATTCTCAATGGCGTTCGTCACTTTTTCCGCAAAAATGTTGCGGTCAACGGCTAGTGATGAGCCGGCCGGGACAGCGCTCTCTGTTGCCAGACGCAGCAAAAGTGAGCCTAAGCCACGCATTTCAGCCTTGAGCAAGCCGGGTGCTTTTGTCACAGTCATCGACCCAAGCGAGTTGCTACACACCAATTCAGCTAGATTGTTTGTGGCGTGGGCGGGAGTCGTGCGCTGAGGACGCATTTCGTAGAGCTTGGTGTGGATGCCGCGCTCGGCCGATTGCCACGCCGCTTCTGTCCCCGCCAATCCACCGCCAATGACAGTTAATTCTCGTTTATTCATCTTTCCTACTATTCTTCATCGGGAAATGGCAACAAAGGGTCTAAATAGACAATTAGAGGAGGAATATCTTCAAGACAAGTTTGCCAAATTCTTTCTGAGGCAAAAATTATTTGACTAATTGTTTGTAAGTCCCGCCATTGCGTCATTGCTGTGTTCTCGTGTGTAAATCACCTTCATACCTTCTAAAATATATTTGCGCGCAAACGGGTTGCGACTGTGTTCAACCCCATAACGTGTCAATAGATCAACGCTGCGTTCAAACATCTTGACTAATTCATCTTCCATATCCATCATATCAAAGAGAGTCGCTTTTGAATTAGAAGGAAATCCCACAATCACATCTATATCACTGTCTGGACGGAAGTCATCACGTAGAACTGACCCAAAAAGCGAAAACTCTGTCAGTCCCCAGCGGTGCGTAAAAGCTACAATTTCATCATAAGGGAGTTCAATTTGCATGAAGGAATGATAGCATATTCAGCGTTGACCCGAAATCGGCCGCGTTCAAGCCCCACCACGCAACCCACTACCCCGCGCCATCAAACGCCGATAGAAATAACTCGGATCATCGACGCGCACAAAGACCGCCTCAAACGGAGCCTTCGTGATGTTGACAACATCGCCTGTCTCTAAGGCCATTGCGTCTTGTCCATCGGCCGTGATACTCGCCTCATGGTCAAAATCGACCTCTATCGTCGTCTCCGCCTTTTCATACAGCACAATCGCGCGATTGAGGCTCAGATGAGGCGCGACTGGCACGATCACATAGTTGGGCAGTTCAGGCGGCATGATTGGCCCACCGGCCGCCAATGAGTAGGCAGTCGAGCCGGTTGGCGTTGCTGCAATCAGCGCATCGGCAACATAGCTCGTGACATGATTGCCATCCACGCGCAGATGGAAGCGCACCACTCGCGCCTGACTGCCACGCCCAACAACAATCTCATTCAGCGCCATCAACTCACCAACCATCTCACTATCACGATAGATGTGAGCGTGTAGCATTAGACGGCGTTCGCGCCGAAATTCGCCAGCTAATACATTTTCAAGCCGATCTTGCCAATTATCGGGCGACGACTCGCTTAAAAAACCTAGCTTGCCTAAGTTAATGCTAAAGACAGGGATGTGCCGCGCCGCGGCCACACGCGCTGCCCGCAAAATGGAGCCATCTCCCCCCAGCGCGATCAGTAGAGACGTTCCATCGAGATGCTCTTGCACCGATGCTTCATCCCAAATTGAGCCGAGCCACGTTCGCTCACCGCGTTCCTCAACCCATGTTTTTACCTCTTGTGCCAGCGGCCGAGAACGAGGAATCATTGGATGATGCAGAATTGCTATCATGTTCTGGAAGCAGTAGGCTGTGTACCTACTCTTAACTGAGTTTTTCTGTTAACCAGCTAATCAACTCTGATTGAGAAATGGTGAGTTGGGTGCCGCCAGCCATCGGCCGAACTTTCACCACCCCATTCTCCATCTCATCCTGCCCCAGAATCAGCGTGAAAGTGACATCACGCTTGTTGGCCTCGCGCATCTGGCTTTTCATGCTGCGCTTCGCCCGTGCAAATGCGACGTACACGCCAATGCCAGCATCGCGTAGTTGATAGGCGAGTTGGTGCGCTGCCTGTTTTGTCGTGCCGCCAAAGTGGGTAATCATGACGTTGGGTAGAAGTAATGCGGGCGGCTCGATACCGCGATCTTTTAGCGCGAGGATGATGCGCTCAATGCCACTGCCAAAACCGACACATGGCACGCTGTGTCCGCCAATTTCGGGCGCAAGATTGTAGCGACCACCGCCACAAACGGCCGCCTGTGCGCCAATCCCCTCTGCCCACACCTCAAAGACGGTCTTTTCATAATAATCCATGCCGCGCACAAGGCGGAAGTTGATCTGATAGGGCTGCGCTAGTTCGTCCAGTTGGTCGCGCACAGCCTGAAAATGTGTCTCGCAATCTTCGCACAGGTGATCGACTAGATGGGGGGCTTGGGCAAGCAGGGTCTCCATGCCCGACTCTTTGCTGTCCAAAACGCGCAGAGGGTTTTTCGTCATGCGCTCTTGGTCAACAGGGGCGAGATTATCGGCATGAGCAGCGAGAAAGGTGCGTAATGTGTCAACATAGGCGGGGCGGCACTCTCGACAGCCCGTGCTGTTGATTTGGAAGCCAAGTCCTTTGTAACCAAGCTTGCGATAGAGCGTCATAGCCGTCATCATCACCTCGACATCGGCCGCCGGATCCATCTCGCCCATAATCTCCACATTAAATTGACTGTGCTGCCGATAGCGTCCCGCTTGGGGGCGTTCACGACGAAAGATAGGGCCGATCAGATAAACTTTGACGGGCTGCGTCTCGTTGGCAAGCCCATTTTGTAGATAGGCACGCACAACACCCGCCGTGAATTCGGGGCGCAGCGTGATTAGCTCACCGCGCCCTTCGTCAAGCGTGTACATCTCTTTTTGGACGAAGAAATCGGCCGATGTGCCAATCCCGCGCTCAAATAAGCTGTGGTCTTCCATCACGGGAACCTGCATTCGCTGGAACCCAAACAGCCCCGCGACCTCCTTCGCCATTCCCATCACATATTCCCAGTACCGCCAATCGTCCGGCAGGACATCCTGCATTCCCTTCAATCGCTGAATTTGTTGACTCATAATTTAACCTCAACCCTGATTATAGCTTAAAACGCGACTGCTAAATCTGTATCATCCATTTTTTACCGTCTGATAATGGGTGTGTTGTGCTTGTTTTTCTTCCAACCATGTCACGAGTGCTTCGCGGTCTCCCTCATTGACCATCTCGACCACCTCCGCTAATTCGCGCTGATAGCGCAAAAGTTGCGAGATGACCGCGGCACGATTGGTCAGCAGAATGTCACGCATCATGGCGGGGCTTGAGCCTGAGAGACGGCTCATGCTACGAAAGCCCGACGCGCTGACGTGCCAGACTGTGTCGCCGCCGTTGGCGATGTTTGACGCTTGCTGCATTAGGGTCGCGGAGAGCAGATAGGGCAAGTGGCTGATAAGTGCAACCGTTTTGTCATGCTCTTTGGGCGGAATGATGATTGGGTTGGCGTTGAGCGCGGCAATGAGTGCGAGCGCGACCTCTTTCAGATGAGGGGTTGTGCGGACGGTGGGCGTGAGGATAAAGGTTTGGTTACGGTAGAGTTCGGCCGAACTTACCCCAAATCCGCTCGTCTCTTTACCACACATTGGGTGTCCGCCAATAGCCTGAAACCAGCCGGGCAACCCGCTCATTGTGCGACAAATGTCCCACTTTGTGCTGCCAATGTCCATCACCATACACCCTTCTGTGGCGAGAATGGTTAGGCGATTGAGCGTGTCGATGATCGCGCTGACGGGGGTGGCGAGAATGACGAGATCATCGGCCGTCACAGCGACCTCTTCAATCGTCGCAAACGCAGCGTCCGCAACACCGCTGTCAATCGCCGCTTGCCGAGTAGGGGCATGTGCATCGACGGCGATGATGGAGCGCATTTTCGGCCGAACGGCTCGCGCCAACGATCCACCCATCAATCCAAATCCAACGACAATCAATCTGACATCATCCAACATAGCGGGGAATTATACGCGGCCGAGACGTTCCTCCCAGCGAAAATAACGTTCAGATTGGGATTTAGCGCGATGCTTACTGTAATGGAGGCTATCGAAAATTCTTGGAGCAACGCCTTACCTTTTTGTGCGCTTGTGTTAAACTCGCCATTTATGGAAACAATTGAGTATACACACGAACGACGCAAGGCTGACCACATTCGTATCAATCTGGAAGAGGACGTACAGTTTAAGGGCGTAACGACGGGGCTGGAAAAACTCTATTTCATGCACCGTGCGCTGCCAGAGATCAATCTTGCAAACGTCGATACAAAAACAACCCTGTTTGGCAAAACATTGACTACACCACTACTCATTTCGTCAATGACGGGCGGAACAGAGCGTGCGGCGTGGATCAATCAGACGTTGGCAGAGGCGGCGCAAGAGGTCGGGATAGCGATGGGGTTGGGGTCACAGCGAGCGGCGGTTGAGGATGATGCGCTGGCAGCTTCCTATAATGTACGTGACTATGCGCCTGACATTTTGCTTTTCGCCAATATCGGTGCGGTTCAGTTAAATTACGGCTACGGTGTTGACCAATGTTGGCGAGCAGTGGAAATGGTGGGGGCGGATGCGCTCATCTTGCATTTCAACGCGCTGCAAGAGGCGACACAGCCAGAGGGAGATGATGATTTTTCTCATTTGGCAGAGAAGGTGGCGCGTATTTGCAGTGAGCTAGCAGTTCCCGTAATTGCAAAAGAGGTCGGTTGGGGCTTCTCGCGGGAGGATGTGAGGCTGTTACGCGGGGCTGGTGTGGCAGCGATTGATGTCGCGGGCGCAGGCGGGACATCGTGGAGCGAGGTGGAGAAGCATCGTGCGCCGACGGAGCGATTGCGGCGTGTGGCGGGGGCATTTATCGATTGGGGGATTGGCACGGCCGATGCCATCCGCTACTGTCAAGAGGTTGCACCAGAGTTACCCGTGCTCGCCAGCGGGGGTCTAAAGACGGGAATTGATGTGGCGAAATGTATTGCTTTGGGGGCGCAAATTGGGGGATTGGCGGGGGAGTTTTTGAAGGCGGCCGACAAAAACGGCACCGCGGGCGCAGTTGAACTGATGCGTACATTGACAGACGAGCTGCGAATTACGATGTTTTGCGCGGGGGTTGAAAATCTAGGAGAGCTGTCCGGTTTGGAATTGCATAAGCGATGAGTGTCACTAATGCTTATTCTACACGCTAATTTCACAGCTTCGTGCAAAAATCGTCAATTGTTGTTACATTAGTAAAAGGTCAACACTGGGATTGACCCGAAGTATCACGAAGGAGAACGATTACTATGAGCCGTGCGCTATCTGGCTTACGAATAACGCGACTTGCACTTTTAGTCGGGTGCATTTTACTTTTTACGACATTACTTGTGCGTGCTGCGCCGCCGCCCCGTGTGGCAAACAGCATCACGCTGGCTGGTAATTTACAAGATGAAATTAGCAGTTGTGGTGAATGGACACCAGACTGCGCTGAAACACATTTGACCTTGATTGGCAATCAGGTGTGGCGTGGTGCGTTTACTGTTCCCGCTGGCGACTATGAATACAAAATGGTTGTCGATGATGCTTGGGAAAATGGGGCTTATGCGGGCAATCATCAGATCAACGGGAATACGACTCTTGGGGTTTCGGCCGAGCAAGAAGTCATTTTCTACTTTGACGAGAAAACCAATGCCGTTCTCGATAGTGTAATGGATTCCATTGCCGTTGTCACAGGAGAAGTGCAATCAGAGATCGGTTGCCCTGGCGATTGGCAGCCCGATTGTGTTCAGTCGTTAATGAACGATGTGGGCGGCGATGGTGAATACACACTTATCACGACCGCACTGACCGCAGGCGACTATGAATATAAGGTTGCTTTTAATGAAGGCTGGGGCAATGGGGAAGTGCCTGCGAACAACGCCGTCTGTACCGTTGCAAACGACAATGATGTGGTCACATTTAGTTGGACAGAAGGCAGTGATCCTTTCTGTACGTCGGAAGCACCGCCCGATAGCGTTGCACTAGTCGGTGATTTGCAAAGCGAGCTAGGCTGTTCGAGTGATTGGCAACCTGAATGTGCCGATACTGAAATGGCGTTGACGGTGAATCATGTTTATCGCGGCGAGTTTAGCATTCCTGATGGCAGCTACGAATATAAAGTTGCTCTCAATGACACATGGGATGAATCTTATCCCGCAGGCAATCTCTCGCTCGTCGTTCCCCCCGTGCGCGATACAGATGTGCGTTTCTATTTTGATCAGAAGACGAGTGCTGTCATGGACAATGTCAACACGCCAAAGATTCCCGTCGTTGCGGGGCAAATCCAAAGCGAAGTTGGCTGTTCCGACGATTGGCAGCCCAGTTGTCTCGGCTCATTGATGACCGATGGGGATGGGGATGGTATTTTTACATTTTCCACAAGCGCGTTGATCGCGGGCGACTATGAGTTCAAGGTTGCTTTTAATGAGGACTGGGGTAATGGAGAAGTGCCAGACAATAATGTGGTCTGCACTGTGCCTAGTGACAATGTGGCGATGACATTTTCGTGGAATTCGGCCGATGACAGCGTTTCCTGCACTGCCCCATCAAGCGGTGGCAACTTTGATCCCTCTGTCACCGCGGCACGCATCAACTATGATGCACAAAATGAGGTCTTCTACTTCGTGCTGACCGACCGCTTTAGCGACGGTGACAGCAACAACAATGAGGGTGCGAATCCCGGTGGAACCTTTGCCGAAACGGGCTATGACAAATCTGACAAGGCTTTCTATCACGGCGGTGACTTTGCTGGCATGGAAGCGCAACTCGACTATCTCGAAGGGCTTGGCATTACCGCGATCTGGATCACACCCCCGTATGTCAACCAAACGACGCAGCCAGACAGCAGCGCAGACAAAGGGATTGGGGCGGCCTATCACGGTTACTGGATTCTCGACTATGAAAACGCCGATCCGCATTTGGGAACAAACACTGAACTAATCAGTTTGATTGATGCGGCACATGATCGAGACATCAAAGTTTACTTCGATATGGTTGTGAACCATACGGCCGATGTAATCGACTATGAAGGCGACAGCAATGCCTACATCAGTAAAGAAGACACGCCGTACAAAGATGCGGACGGCAACGAATTTGACGACAGAGATTTCGCTGGCGGCGACACATTCCCACCACTCGATCCAGCCGTCAGCTTCCCCTATGTTCCTGAAATTCCTGAAGGGATGGAAAATGCCAAAGTTCCCGCGTGGCTCAACAATCCTATCTACTACCACAATCGTGGTGACACCAGTTTCACAGGTGAAAATTCGCTCTATGGCGATTTCTTTGGTCTCGATGACACATTTACTGAACATCCCGATGTTGTGAATGGGTACATCGACATTGTGAAAAATTTGATCGATGTTTATGACATCGATGGGTTGCGCCTCGATACGGTAAAACATGTCAATCTTGAGCTTTGGCAGCAGTTTACGCCGGAAATTATGCAGTATGCGGCCGATAATGGAAAACCAGATTTCTACATGTACGGTGAGGTGTTTGATTCTAGCCCCATCAACATGAGCCAATTTACGACCGCAGGCAGCTTGCCCTCAGTCGCGGACTTTGGATTCCAGAGCAGCACCAGAAGTTTCGTGGCAGGTGGAAGTGACACCGACGCTTTGCGCGATTTCTTTGCTCAAGATGATTACTACACCGATGCAAACAGCAACGCCTACGGGCTTGGCACATTTGTCAGCAATCATGATGGTGGGGTCGAGCGCATTGGCTCTTATTTGAGCGGCACAGATGCCGAGAAACTCGCCCGTGCCAGCCTTGCACATGGCTTAATGTTCACCGCACGCGGCTTCCCAATCGTCTATTACGGTGACGAACAGGGATTTGTCGGTGGCGGCAGCGATAAGAATGCACGCGAAGATATGATGCCAAGCGAAGTTGCCGAGTTCAACAACTACAACCTAATCGGCACAGATGCGACGGTTGCCGATGACAACTTTGACATAACCCATCCGCTCTATCAATTGATCAACGACCTTTCCTTTGTTCGAGAAAACGCATCAGCTTTCAGAGTTGGGACACAGATTCATCGCTACAGTACGGACAGTGCGGGCGTTTATGCTTTCTCACGTATTGATCGCGCAGACCGAATGGAGTATGTCGTTGCGCTAAATAACTCAGATACAGCACAAACTGTCGAGATTCCGACCTACACACCAAACGCAAATTTCTATGCTTGGTATATAAATGGCTTATTGCCTGGTAGTGGGCCAGAGCCGACTGACGAGAATGGCAACTTCACGATAACGGTTCCTGCGTATACGGCGAGTATCTATTTTTCAGATGCGGCTGTTCCATGTGGTGATATGGCTCCGAACGTGACAATCAGCGTGCCAGAAACGTTAACGGGACGCGCTGAAATTGGTGCAACGCTTGACGCAGATGCGTTCGCAGAATTGACGTTTGCCGTCAGCGAAGATGATGGTGAAAACTGGACGATCATTGGCACAGATGACAACGCACCCTATCGCGTTTTCTTTGATGTCAGCAATTATGCGGATGAAACAGAGCTGAAATTCCAAGTAGTTGTTGACGATCTTTGCGGCAATGAGGTGACGGGCGATGCCGCCACAGGAATCGTTTCGATTGAAGACCCTGTAGACGGCGACAAGCCAAAATATGCCATCGTCCACTACTATCGAGAAGATGGCGACTACGGCGATTTTGACAGCACTGACTATAACGACTTCTGGGGTTTGCACCTCTGGGACGCGAGTGGTGGTGCATTTGACGCGGAGCATCCCGACAATCGGCCGATGGGCAACCAGCTTGAGTGGACAAACGGCAAACGGGTGTGGGGGCAGGATGAATATGGGCAGTTTGCGTGGATTGCATTGAGCGCGAGTGGGGAGGATTCGGCCGAGATCGGCATCATCATCCATCGCGGTGACACCAAAGACGGCACAGATTCCGACCGCTTCTTCCAACCCTACGTCAACACAGAAATCTGGCTGCGCCAAGATGACCCCAATATCTACACCAGCGAAGCCGACGCACGAGGTGGAACCGTCACCTTCCACTATCAGCGCGATGATGGTGACTACGGCGACTACAATAGCGATGATTTCAACGATTTCTGGGGTTTGCACCTCTGGCAGGATAGTTGGACAACCCAATGGGACGCGCCATTTAAGGCTGCTGGCACAAATGATTATGGCGCCTATTTCGACATCGACGAGGCGGCACTCGAAGCCCTGATCGGCGACGACATTACACTTGACCTTTCCCAGCCGCTCAACTACATCGTCCATCGCGGCAACGACAAAGATGTTGACCCTGATCGTTTCCACTTGTTCCCTGCGACCAACTCACACGCATGGCTGTTGAATGGTGTCGAAGAACTCTATCCCTCGCAGGCGATGGCAGAAGGGAAAGCAGTTATCCACTATCGTCGCTCCGCTGGGGACTATGGCGACTACGGCAGCATGGATTTCAACGACTTCTGGGGAATGCACGTCTGGACAGGTGCGGTTGACCCCAATCCCGGCTGGACAGACCCCGTGCGTCCCGTTTACACCGATACCTTTGGGATCGTGTTTGAGGTTGCCGTCGATCAGTCGGCCGGCCAACTCAGCTACATCCTCCATCGTGGTGATGAAAAAGACCCTGGCCCCGATCAGGCGTTGATTTTCGCTGAATTTGGCAATGAGGTGTGGCAATTGCAAGGAGCGGATCCGCTGTGTCCGTATGTCTATCCAGCGGCCGATGGCTCCCCCGCCGCGCCCAACATCGGCAAACAACGCGCCCACTGGGTCAACATGAACACGATTGTTTGGCCTGATGCGACAAATAGTTCGCTCGATTACACCATTCTCTCGTCGCTCGATGCACAGCTTGAGGCGACACCGAACGGCATTACGGGTGGTGAGTCGATGACGTTGACGGGGGCTGGGGGGTATGATCCGGCCGATAACAATGGCTGGTTCCCACATCTCGCGGGAATGCCAACGTTTACTATTGAGGGCATCGACCGCGAGACCGCAACCGCGATGCTCAAAGGACAACTCGCCGTGCAGGGCATGGGCAGCGAATTTGCCGAAGTCGGCACAAGCATCCAAATCCCCGGCGTTCTCGACGATATGTTCTTCACTGATGAAGCTCTCGGTATCAACTGGTCAGACACAAACCGCGCTGTTCCAACCATCAGCGTTTGGGCACCGACGGCTCAATCAGTCAAACTGCACGTCTTTGACGATGCCGATCCCGCTACGACCAGTACTGCCTATGATATGACTTGGGACAGTGCAACGGGCGTATGGAGCCATACAGGACAAGACGGTTGGAAGGGCAAATACTACCTGTTTGAGGTCGTCGTGTTTGCACCGACGACGGGTCAGATCGAAACCAATATGGTCACAGACCCGTATGCGGTCAGCCTGTCGATGAATTCGCAGCGCAGCCAGATGGTTGATCTGAGCGATGACGACCTGAAACCAGATGGCTGGGATGGTCTCGACAAGCCAAATAACTTCGACGTTCCCGAAGAGATTAGCGTCTATGAAATTCACATCCGTGATTTCAGCATCCTCGATGAAACCATTCCGGAAGCAGATCGCGGCAAATATACGGCGTTCAACTATCCAGATAGCGACGGGATGAAGCACATCACGCGCCTCGCCGAAGATGGATTAACACACCTCCACCTGCTGCCCGTCTTCGATATTGCGACGATCAACGAAGACCCAACACAGCGTCAAGAGCCAGATTACGACATCATGGCGACCTACGCGCCAACTAGCACACAACAACAGGCGACCATCGCCGCGATTGCTGACCAAGATGGCTTCAACTGGGGTTACGATCCCTATCACTACACCACGCCTGAAGGCAGCTACAGCACCGATGCAAACGGCACGCAGCGCATCCTTGAGTTCCGCCAAATGGTGCAGTCGCTCAACGGTGCGGGTCTCAACGTCGTGATGGATGTCGTTTATAATCACACAAACGCGGCCGGTCAGAGTGAAAAATCAGTCCTTGATAGAGTTGTGCCGGGTTACTACCATCGCCTCAACGAAGATGGTGGCGTAGAGACGAGTACCTGTTGTCAAAATACGGCGAGCGAACATCTGATGATGGAGAAGCTGATGGTCGATTCGCTGGTGGTATGGGCAGTTGAATACAAGGTCGATTCGTTCCGCTTTGACTTGATGGGTCATCACATGAAGTCAAACATGCTCAAGGTACAAGAGACACTGGCGGCTCTTGATGAGACGGCCGATGGCGTAGACGGCTCACGCATCTATATCTACGGTGAGGGCTGGAATTTCGGTGAGGTTGCCAATAATGCACGCGGTATCCATGCAACCCAGTTCAACATGGCTGGCACGGGAATTGGCACGTTTAGCGACCGTCTGCGCGATGCTGTGCGCGGCCCCGGCCCGTTCAATGGTGGCAATGATCTGAAGACACAAGGGTTTATCAACGGACAGTTCTATGACCCGAATGACCATCCTGTTGCGACAGATTTAGCTCGTCTTCTCTTGCAAGCGGATCAAATCCGCGTCGGCTTGGCGGGGAACTTGGCGGACTTCACGTTTGTGGATCGCAATGGCAACGTCGTGAGCGGCTCCGAAGTCGATTACAATGGCTCGCCAGCAGGTTACACGCAAGACCCGCAGGAAAACGTCACCTACGTCAGCAAGCATGACAACCAGACGCTCTTCGACATCAACGCCTATACCATGCCGCAAGATTCAACGCTTGCTGAACGAGTGCGGGTGCAAAATCTCGGCTTGGGCATCGTTGCATTTGGACAGGGGATGCACTTCTTCCATGCGGGCAGCGATATTCTGCGCTCGAAGTCGATGGATCGGGACAGCTACAACAGTGGCGACTGGTTCAACCGCCTCGACTGGACGTATCAGACCAACAACTTCGCGGTTGGGATGCCCATGCAGAGCGTCAACGGCGACAACTACTTCATCATCGAGCCAATTTTGGCAAATGGGCTAATTAGCCCAGATGAAGCGGCGATCATGTTTAATCACGCTGTTTTCCAAGAGTACTTGGCAATTCGCAGCGGGTCTCTGCTATTCAGCTTGCAAACTGAGGAAGCGGTTCAGAATCAACTCAAGTTCCACAATACAGGTGTGGATCAAATTCCGGGCTTGATTGCCATGAGCTTGCATGAGGCTGGGTCACCAGACCAACCATCTTACATTGTCTTCTTCAACGCTAATGACGAGACACAAACGTTGACGATTGATGAAGTTGGTGCATTTGTCTACAACCTGCATGAGGTTCAGGCGAATGGCGTTGATGAGGTGGTCAAGACGGCGAAATGGTCTGAGGTCAGCAATGGCAATCGTGTCGCAGGTCAGTTTGAGATTCCCGCACGCACGACGGCGGTTTTTGTTGCAGATTTAGACCCCATGGCGATCAACGTCCAAACTGTGAGCAGCAATGTGAATGGTGCAAACGTGATGTGGCTGGTTGTGCTGCCTTTGATGGGGATGGGTGCGCTGGCTGCTTATCGTTTGCGACGTGAAGAGCAGTGACTTGACAAGTTTCGGTCTATTGAAGCTGAAATACCTCTGAAATAACAGCGGCGCAACTTTTTGAGTTGCGCCGCTGTTCTGAGCAAAATGCACTACATAAAAAATGTAACCAATAAAGCCCATGTCTGGCGTTATTGGAAAGCGATGAACGCAGACGAGTTTGCATCGGCCGATATAACTGAGTTTTTGCATCCAAATCTAGTATGGCATGGCTTTCAACCTTTGCGACATCTGGATGGTATCACAGCGGTTAAGGATAGGTTTTGGCGCAGTTTGCATCGAGCGATCCCTGATCTGTCTCGTCGCCCGTATCACTTCATTGGCGGACATTATTCAGACCCGAAATTTGGCACGGGAGATTGGGTCTGTGGCACGGGTGATTTTATTGGCACGTTTGCAAACGATTGGCATTTGCCAGATGACATTGTGATTCCTGCCAATGGACAAAGCGTGCATTTTCGATTTGGTGAGTTTTGCAAAGTAGAGGCGGGCAAAATTGTTGAAATTCGCATCATCATTGACTTGATTGATTTGCTCAGACAGTCTGGCATTCATCTGGTGCCAACTAGCTACGGGCGTGATCTCTGGATCCCCGGCCCGTTGGCGGGAGATGGTATCTGTTTGACTGAACAGCCTGCGGCCGAATCCCAAAAAACATTTGACTTGGTGACAGAAATGATATTTGGCGGGATCAACAAGTACGATGGCAAAGATCAGGCAAGCCAAGGGTTGGAGCGATTCTGGCACCAGCAGATGGTTTGGCACGGGCCGGTTGGAATTGGCTCTACTTATGGAATGGTAGAGTTTAAGAAGAATGCACAGGGGCCGATTGTGCGTGCTTTTCCAGACCGTTATGGGCCGGGGCACCGAGCGCGGATCGCTGACGGCCGATTTGCAGCATCGACAGGTTGGCCTAGTTTAGTGGGAACCCATAAGAACGTCTACATGGATTGGTCACCAACGGGCGAGCAAATTGGCTGGAACATTATGGATTTCTGGAAACGCGACGGCGACAAACTGCTAGAGAATTGGGTGATGATCGACTTGATAGACGCTGCGCTTGCCTCTGGCAAGGACTTATTGGCAAAAGTGCGTACCATTTGATAAGCCATGACAACGTCTAATATCCTTCTCTGCTACAATTGCGCCAAATAAACAACATCATTCCGACCCAAATCAATTCACGGGAACGAGAGATAAATCTAAAACGAAAGATCAAATATGGCATCATTAGGCATCGGCATTGTTGGATTGCCCAACGTGGGCAAAAGCACCACTTTTAATGCACTTACAAAAGAACAAAACGCGCTCGCGGCAAACTACCCGTTTGCGACTATCGAGCCAAACAGCGCAATTGTCCCCGTCCCTGACGAGCGAGTCGATAAATTAACGGAGTTAGTCAAACCAAAAAAGACGATTTATGCAACGATTGAATTTGTCGATATCGCAGGCTTGGTTAAGGGCGCAAGCCAAGGGGAAGGGCTAGGCAATCAATTTCTTGGCAATATCCGCGATACGGCCGCCATCGTCCATGTTGTGCGCTGTTTTGACGATGAAAACGTGCTGCATGTCAATGCTTCCCCCTCCCCACGTGAGGATATTGAGGTGATCAACACAGAGCTGCTGATCGCAGACTTGCAACAGCTTGAGCGCAAAGTCGAGCGACTGACGCGACAAGCACGCAATGACAAAGCCGCACGCGCACAACTGGCGATTGCAGAGGAACTCAAATCTCATATTGAGGGGAGCAACCCCGTCATCACCTTTCCAAAAGCGGACAATGAGGATTTCAAAGCACTCGTGCGTGAAATGCGCTTTATCACGGCAAAACCGACGATTTATGCAGCGAATGTTGATGAGGAGGGGTTGGAGGAAGACAACGCTTATGTGGCGGAGGTGCGCGAGGTTGCCAATGAGCAGAACGCTGAAGTTGTGAAAATCTGTGCCAAATTTGAGGAAGATATGGCAGGGCTGACGGATGAGGAGCGACAAGAGTTTCTTGAAATGTCTGGCGCAACAGAGGGTGGTCTTGATCAAATCATCCGCAGCAGCTATGCCGCGCTTGGGTTATGTAGCTATTTTACGCAGGGAGAACAGGAAGTCCGCGCTTGGACGATTCCCGTTGGCGCAAAAGCCCCACAAGCGGCCGGCGTGATTCACACCGACTTTGAGAAAGGGTTTATTCGCGCCCAAGTAATTAGCTACGATAAATTTATCGAACATGGCACAGAAGCGGCCGCAAAAGCAGCCGGCGACATGCGAACAGAGGGGAAAGAGTACGTCGTGCAGGACGGGGATATTGTTCATTTTTTGTTCAACGTCTAACGTTGAGTAAGCTCCAAACGCTCAGAATTAATCCAATGACACGCCACACATCTCATCAACTTTCAATTGCATGGCAGTCAAATAAGCGACTAGCGGAGTACGGGGTACTGGCAGCACAGGCCGAACGCTATGGCTTCGATGGCGTGAGTGTCTATAACGATCTACTTTATCAGCCTGCATGGTTGCCGTTGTTAGAGATAGCTCATCATACACAGCGAGTGCGGCTCGGCCCGGCCGCCGTAAATCCATTTACCTCACATCCAATCAACATCGCCGGCAATATCGCGCTGCTTGATGAGGCGGCAAATGGTCGAGTCTATCTGGGTTTGGCGCGTGGCGCATGGCTTGATTGGCTCGATCTGCATCCGGTGAACGCGCCGACCGCGCTACGTGAGGCACTGCTGGCGGTGCGCCATCTGCTGCGACGTGATAAGTCACCACTCGCTGGCAAGCATTTTCCATTAGGGGGTGGGGATAGCTTACGTTGGGAAATCGGCCGATCAGACATTCCATTCATGCTTGGCTCGTGGGGGCCGAAGACGATTCGGGCTAGTGCCGACCTCATCAGTGAAGTTAAAGTCGGAGGCAGCGCAAATCCTGACATGATCGGTTGGCTGCGCCCTCAGCTCCCAGCCAACGTCGGGGTTGTCTTGGGCGCGGTTAGCTTGGTTGATGAGGATGGCGCAAAGGCACGCGCACTTGCTCGTCGTGAGGTTGCGCTCTACCTACCCGTTGTCGCATCACTTGACCCGACGGTGGTGATTGAGCCAGATCGTTTGGCAGGGCTGAAAGAGGCGGCCGCAATATATGACTGGAATGCAGCGGCTGCCTATATCTCAGATGATCTGCTCGACCGCTTCGCTCTGGCTGGCACGCCGGCGCAGGTCGCCGCACAGGTTGTGACGCTATTTGAGAACGGGGCGAGTCGTGTCGAATTTGGAACCCCGCACGGCGTGACCGCAGAAACAGGACTCGACTTGCTTGGTGGGCAAGTTCTCCCTCGCGTGCGTGCTGCACTGGAGGCAAGATGAACGAGGGGACATTTGAACTGTTCGATTTAGCGGTGACGGTTGAAACGATAGAAGGCAACTGTACATGTAATATGACGGTTGGCGATCAGTTCTATCTGCGAAGTGGCAAGCTATCGTTGCCAGACGGGGCAGATTTCTGCCTTTATGCGCTTCAGGCAACGTTACCTTTGTTGCCAGCAAAGCAGCGGCGTGGTCATCCGGCCGATTGGATGGAGACGGACACGCGAGTGACCTGTCCCGATCCGGCATGTCGCCTGATCATGCAAATTACTCGTGCTGGAACACGACAGCTACATCATGACGATGTCAGCCCGATAGCTTGGGACGACATTTCTAGGCCACGATAGAAACTTTTACTCGCTAATCGAGATAAGCTTTCCACCGCTTGATTGCAACAAAAAGCTCATGGCTTCCCCCAACTAGGTTCCCCCAGCCGAGCTTCTTACCATCTGCGAACCATGCCTCTTTGTGTACATTATCTTCTACGTATACAATTTTGACCCAGTTCGCATTTATATCACTGTACTGGCGCGTGTGAATGACAGATTCCGCGTTGTCAATTGAGACAGTGGCTCTTTCACCCACGTAATGTAGCACGTTCTCTTGAATGTAGAGCGTTCCCAATGTGTAGTCTCGAACCCATGTTTTGAAGGTGTAGCGACGATCTGTGTACCAGATGTTTGTGAAGATCGTTTGTAAGCTGCTGGATGAAGGCTGATGGCGATCCTCTGGTGAGTTCACCTGTTGCGGCCGTTCGTTTGACTCATTTACTAGCCATCTTGATTCAATTTGTTTAATTTCTTCATCGCTCAATGCTCCATAACCACCTGTCTGGAGAAACGTTTCAGCCTCTTCTATCGCCGTGATCCCACCATGTTGATAAAAAACGCACAGGAGGCCGACCAATGTTTGTCGGTCATCTTTTGCAATGTGTCGTTTGTTATTTTCCCAACGGCTGATACTAGATGTAACGTAAGGAAGCCCCGTCATATCGCTCAATAACTCAATGAGTTTGGCCTGTGTTAAATCTCCGCCCGTGTCTGGGTCGCGTGACTTTTTACGATGCAATTTCAATAATTCTCCAAATGTTTTATTTGTCATCACGTCTTGACCAAATATCCAATATACTTTTGTTTAAGTACCTATCTTAACTACAGTTTATCGCAAACTGCCAAAATGTGCTGATTTTCACACTGCTAGCGTTACAATCAGGTCATGAAAAAGCATTTTCTTTTTGAGCCAAACATGACCATTAGAAAAGTAGGTATCGTCGGTGCAGGCACAATGGGATCAGGCATTGCCGCACATTTGGTAAATTCTGATGTTCCCGTTGTCCTACTCGATAGACTGACACCGAATTTATCGGCCGAAGCAAAAACCAACCCCACCGCACGCAATCGGCTCACACAAACGCTTTTTGACCGAATGGCAAACGGACGACCCGTTCAGCTTGGGCGACCTGAACGCGCCACGTTGGTTACGATTGGTAACACGTCGGATGATCTACATTTGCTCAAAGATTGCGATTGGGTGATCGAGGCGATCGTTGAGCGACTTGAGCCGAAGCGTCGGCTGATGGCGCAACTCGAACAAGTTTGCAAGCCAACAGCTATCTTGAGCAGCAACACGTCGGGAATTCCCATCAATGAGATTGCGGCGGAGTTTTCCGACAGCTTTCGCGCCCGCTTTCTCGGCACACACTTTTTTAACCCACCTCGCTATCTCAAATTGCTCGAAGTTATTCCTACACCTGACACTATTCCACTAGTTGTGCAACGTTTGAGCGAGTTCGCACGCAATGTATTGGGCAAAGGGGTTGTCATCTGTAAGGATACGCCTAACTTTATCGCCAATCGCTTTGGCGCAGTCACAGGTTCGTTTGTCGCAGAGACAGCATTGGCAAATGGGTACAGCGTCGCGGACACGGATAGGCTGTTGGGGGCGTTGATTGGTCGGCCGAAAACCGGCTATTTTCGCCTCGCCGATCTCGTCGGTCTCGACATACGTGCCAGCGTTCTCAACAATCTATACGACGCGATCCCAAACGATCCCTATCGTGAGTTACTCAGAGGCAAAACGTTCTGGCACGTCTTCGATCAGATGATCGCCAATGGCTGGCTCGGCAAAAAAGCCGGTCAAGGGTTCAACAAGAAAGTAATGGTTGACGGTCAGCGTCAATTTTGGACACTCGATACCAACGCTCTTCAATACAGGCAGCCACAGCCAACGAGTTATCCAGAAGTTGAGGCGATTGCCAAAAATCGCTCGACGGCAGCGCGTGTTCGCCACTTGCTACAAAGTGAGGGTACTGGAGCCAAATTGGTCAAAAGTGTTATCTTCAACATGCTTGAATATGCTGCCTATACCGCGCCCAAAATTGCCTATTCACTTTCCGATGTCGATGATGTGGTGCGCTGGGGGTTCAACTATGAGTTCGGCCCATTTGAACTGTGGGATGCGCTTGGGGTGGCGGAAACGGCCGAACACATGGAAGCGAATGGTCACAAGGTTGCCGATTGGGTCAACGAGATGTTAGCCACAGGACAGGCGCATTTCTACACTGAAGAGGGGGTCTATGATTTCGAGCGTGGGGGATTGAAGGTGCGGTCGGCCGATACCTACCATTTTGTCATCACTCAATATGCCAAACCAATCGCCCAGAACGCCGGTGCCAGCCTACACACGATGGGAGATGGCGTTCTGCTGCTTGAGTTCCACAGTAAGGCAAACACACTCGGCAGCGACATCTTTGCAATGGGTCACCGTGCGCTAGAGATGTTGGCACGTCCTCAACACGCTGCTCTCGTGATTGGCAATGAGGGTCGCCACTTCTCGGCCGGCGCACGTATGACACAATCGACCGACGGCGACAGATATGAACATGCTGCGGCTTGGTTGCGAGCAGGTCAAGAATTTATGATGGCACTGCGTCATGCGCCAAAGCCCGTTGTCACGGCGATACAAGGTCATGCGCTGGGCGGTGGTGCTGAATTGAGCATGGCAAGCTGGCGGACAGTGGCAGCACACGGGGTTCGCATCGGGCTGGTCGAGTTTAATGTCGGGCGTGTTCCAGCTTGGAGCGGTATTAAGGAACTGCTGCGCCGCTGCGTGAATCCCATAGCCAAAAATAATACGCACAATGTATTGTCCATGTTAGAGCAACTGCTCGAACAATTGATGGGGGCAGTCGTTAGCAGTAGTGCATGGGAAGCCAAATCATTGGGCTATTTAAGAGATGATGATCTGATTGTGATGAATCCAGATCATCGGTTATTGGTGGCAAAAGAAACGGGGTTAGCACTTGTCGGGCAAGATTCACCAGCTAGCGAGTTGATTTATGCCGCGGGTAGTGTGGCGCGTGATGCGCTGTTGGAGGCGTTGGTGGATGGGAAATGGAGTGAGTTTGATTTGGAAATCGGCCGACATCTCATCCAAATCCTCACTGGCGCGGTCGAGACCCCACAATGGGTTGATCCTTGGCACATTCTCGACCTCGAACGCACCGCCAGCCTCAGCTTACGCTTTGACCCCCGCAGCGCGGCGCGGATGGAACACATTCTCAAAACGGGGAAACCACTTCGCAACTGAGCCGCACAACTACTGATAAATAATAACCGCCGGACGCGGGTTAAGCGACTGTGTTTGCTCTGGCGTGAGCAGATAGTCGTCATAGACAAAGAAATGCTTGATGCCACCATACTCGAAGGCCGGTTCGGCCGCATATTGCCAGTAGTTTTTCAGTTTTACATCGGTGCGATAGGTTCCATCGGAATCGATCACTAGCTCAACATTAGGGAAATCTCGGATATTCTCTTTGTCCGGGATCATCGAATCCTTAAACTGATGAATAATCAGCACCTTGTTCACTCCAATCTCCATTGCAATTTTCTGCAACTCGCCCTGTAGCCAGTTGATGTCCTCAGACGGCATCTGACCGATGCTGATGCCCGGAATCTGCTCATCATTCATATCAAACTCTGGATCAACCGCCATATGGGTATGTGGATGGCGCAGGAAATGCTTGATGCGCTCAAACTCCTCTTGAATCGTCACGCGCCCCGGTTGCACATCGAGAATGTTGGCGCACTCGTAGATGTCGGATGAGGCGATCCACACTTCAATCGTCGGTAGATCGACGACATGCCGATACTCCGGCGGGTTGGTATTCGCAACGGTCGTTACCATGTGGTAGGCACACATCGCATGACGGCTATCGAGCGGTTGATACTCCGCAATGAGGCCATTGATGTAGCTCGTCATCTGCTTGCGCGGGTAGTTGCCGAGAATGCCGAGCGCACGTCCCCACGGACTGCCGTAAAAGGCGACTAACTGATAGCGAGACAAGTAGGGTTGTGGGTTGCCCGGCGACGCATTGACAGGCGGACGCGCCGCGTTGCGTGGGCCGGGTGTCCAAGTGGGGGCAATCGTCGGCGTTGGCGTATAGACGGGCGTTGGGGTTTCTGTCGGTGTGGCGGTTGCCGTCGGCGTATTGGTCGCAGGGCGTGGCGTAGAGGTTGGAACAGCCGTTAACGTAGGTGGTGCAGCATTGATCGTTGGCTCATTTAGCTCTTCATCCACGATGATGACATCGGTTGGCTCGGCCGACGTGGTTGGCTGTGCGGCTTCGGCCGTGTTCGTCACGATATCGGCAACGGGCTGTGGTGTATTGGCTTGTGGTGGGGCATCTTGCTCTCCACATGAAATCACAAGCGCGATCAATGCGCTTAAAAGCAATAATTGTAAAAGTCGAAACATTACTCCTCCACCAGATAGATCATCGGATTCTCACTTAATAAAACGGTCAGTGGCACAAATGTAAAGCCACGCTGCTGCATCGTGCCGATATAGCGGTCGATAACGGCGGGCATTTCGGAGCGTCCCGTATGCGCGTAAAGAATGCCACCCGCATGGCTCGATGCCATCAACGTGCGGCACATTTGGTCTTCGTCGAATTCAGGCCGCCAATCTTCCGGGCTGCCCGACCAGATGACGGTTGTCCAGCCTGCTTCGTAGGCAGCGGCAAGGCTCACGTCAGAGCGCGAGCCAAACGGGGGACGCAACCACGGCTTTGTCGTCTTGCCCGTCAAGCGTTGCACAATATCTTCCACACGATTCAGCTCGTCTTGCACGGTTGCCGCATCCATCTCTTTCATATTACCGTGCGTGTAGGTGTGATTGGCGAGTTCATGACCACGCTGCACAAACTGCTCGATCCACGCGGGATTAGCATCTGCCCAGCGTCCGAGAATAAACATCGTCGTTTTCACATTGTGTTTGTCCAGCACGTCGAGAATCTCGGCAATCGGTTCGGGGTTGCCCTCAACATCAAAGCCTAGATGAATCAAACTATTTGCGCCCCGCCCTGAGAAAACTTCATTTTGCCAAGCGGGAGGTCGCGCCCAATCTACGCCTGTCACACGTAGAGGAGCCTGTGCGTTTGTTACCTCAGCACGGGGCAAACAATCATTCTCATCGAATGTGACCGCTTCCTCTATCGTCGCTGTTGGCTCTAGCGTTGGGATTTCGGTTGGCTCTAGCGTTGGTGGTGACGTGGTGGGAATAATTGCAGTTGCGGCCGATGTGAACGTTGGCGGCGGTGGCAATGTTCGCGCCATCGTTGCCGTTGGTACATTTGTTGGCGTTGTTGTTGGGGATGAAACTGACGTGGCGGATGGCAGAATCGTCGGCTCAATCACCACTAAATTGCTACAACTCATTAGACATAGCCAAACAAGCGTCGCTACCCAGCGACCTAACTTCCAATTTTCCATTTTCACCTTACGTGGCTTTCAGGCTGTTGTCAATTTGACAGATTAAGTCTGCTTTCTCACTTCGACAAGCTCAGTGGACACGGGATTATGGCGCATTCTCTGACTGCTGAAAAGCGATATTTACGCTTTGCTGGTTGGTTGCTCATTCCTCCCACAAATTGAATACACGATGTATTCATAATGAGTCAAGTGGGGGAGAGACCGCGTTTCGGCCGCAAAATCACCCCAAAAATGGTGCAAGGTCATTTGTGAGAAAACGATGTGTGAGGAGAGTGAATTTGTTTGTCTGCAATTGTCGGCAATCTGACCCAACGGGTTGTACAGTAATAGGCAGATGCGATATATGATAATGGTATGAAGAATGCAGATATTGTGTATGGATCAGCCAAAGCAAACCCCGATGTCGTTGCCGCCTTAGAGGCGGTCGCGGAAAAGCATACGGGAACCGTTTATGGATTGGTGGGGTTAAATTATCAAGTGCCTGTTGACATGGTGTTGTTGACGGCCGAGACGATTTTAGTCGCAATCATTGGGGAACGAGCAGACGATGAATTGCTGTATTCAGCCTGTGCCACTATCGAAGACATATTGGGTCAAAATTACTCGATACACCCATTTTTCTTTGGCGAGACAGCGATAAAAACCGAAGCACCTGTGTTAAAGGATATTGTTCAACTTTGTAACTCGCTGTCGTCTTTTGTCAATAAAATTGCTGAAAAACGCCCTGACCGCGAACTGCGCCGTATGTCACGCCTGCTGCTCAGTCACGACCGTGCCAATCGGACGCAGAAGACGAGCGTGCCGTCAGATGTCACCCCACGACGCGAGAAAACGCAACCCCCTTTAGACATGCCGTTGCTCCTAGAGGAAACATCGCCAGCAGAACTACCCAATAACGCTTCACGCCCCTCACTGGTCACACGAATCCAGCAACTCTTTCAGTCTGAGGTAGACGCACGGCGCGTCGAGCGAGAACTCCTAACCTGTGCATTTGACAAAAAGGCGCATCGTGAGTTGCGTCACGTCAGCTATTTGCCAAATTTGTATCGTATTTACGTCAATACGTCGCTATTTGAGCAGCGATTTCAGGGGGTCACCCAGCAGTTTAGCCAACAGCTAGCGCGTACACTGATCGAGGAGGTCTTCGGCCGCAACAAACGCCTAAACCGTGAACGGTATGCGCTTTCGGGCAAACCCGTGATCGAACTGCATCCCAGCGAAGACTACACGCCCTACGAGGTCAAGATTGTCTACGAATTTGTCGAAGAGAATCAGGTAGCGACAGCACCACTACCATCGTCGGCACTGCCAGTTGAGGGAATGCTGATTGCGACAAATGACGGGCAGAAGTGGCTGATCGAGAAAGAGGTCGTTGTGTTGGGACGCTCGGCCGACTGCGACATCCACATCACCATCCCTGCCGTCCAGAAGGCCGGACTCGTCAGCAGCAAACACGCCCACATCCGCTTTGAGGACGGCGTGTTCAAGCTCTACGATGGCTACAACGGCAAGCCATCGACCAACGGTACGTTTGCCAACGGCGCACGCATTGGCGGCTCTTGGGGACACACGTTGTCGGATGGGGACGAGATTGTGTTGGCATCGCTGGAAAGGGATCGGCCGACGCGCCACGAAAAAGGCTGCGCGATTTTGCGCTTTTACACACCAACAGGCTCGGTCGGAAGACCAGCCTGAGCAGTTGCGTTTTGATAATGAGGTCATAAATGGCTTGGTATTCCGCTCACTTAATTTTTCGTATTATCTTTGTTTTGCTGCTCTTTCTCTTTTTGCTGCTCATTTTGCGAGCAGTTCGCAAAGAGATGGTGCAGCATGTGCCAGCGGGTGACCAGATCAAACGCTTTCGGCCCGGCTATCTGCGCGTTACATCGGCCGATAACACCGCGATGCCCTTTGGCACAACCTTCGCGCTCGACCCGCAAACGACAATCGGGCGCGGCGACGACAACACGCTGATTATCGACGATGCCACCGTTTCAAGCTCACACGCGAAATTTTTGTACGACGGTGTCAATTGGCATCTGCGCGACATGAGTTCGTATGGCACGCTTATCAATGGAACAAAGCTGCATAAGGCAGAGTCCCCGTTGAATACGCATGACAAAATTACGATTGGGTCGGTGACATTTGAGCTGATCGAAGGAGCGCAGGCATAATGGTACGTCGTGCGCCGCGTTTTCGGCCGAATTTCCGCCCCACTGAGGCGACCCTGCTCGGTATCACCACCGCTATTGCTGTTCTCGGCTTTGCCATGACCGAAATCGCCAAGCAGTTGCAAAATGACGCTGCACCGCTGGCTGCAATAGGCATCGTGGTCGCGCTGACCCTCAGTTACGCAGTGCCAGTCTGGGGGATTCATTTTGCGCTCTGCCTCCGGCGACTGCGCGGGAATCAATTGATTTGGCCTCTGCTCGCCATGATCCTCGCGTTTGGGCTAATCATGGTCAATCTCGTCGGTGGCACACTGTTGGCAAATCAGCAAATCCAGCGTGGTCTTTGGCCGGGCTGTGTCATCATCGCATTCCTGCTGCTCTTCCCCCAGATCATCGAACGCCTGATGCGAAATCGCTACACCGTGCTGATTATGATGGCGGGCAGCCTCTTTTTGCTGGTTATCACGATTTTGTTTGGGCAAGCGGACGAAGCGACAGGTGCAACGATTAATCTGTCTGTCGCAAATACGCTGGCGATTCAGACGACCGAGCTTGTCAAAGTTGCCCTGATCTTCTTTTTAGCGTGGTATATCGACTATGTGGGCGAGGATGCGGGCAGTTCGGAACATGTGTTTGGATTTTTGACTTATCCGCGACCGATTTATCTACTGCCCGGCTTGCTCGTTTTTGGCATCGCCGCACTCCTACTCTTTTGGATGGCTGACCTCGGCGCACTGCTCGTTTTGACCCCCCTGCTGCTCGTTTTGTTGTATACGGGGTTGCAGACACGCGCCTTTTTGAGCATCGCTGTGTCGGGCATCGCGGTCAGCGCGATATTGGGGGTGATATTGATGCAGTTTGTCTCGCTGCCCGTGCGCGTCGTTGATCGCTGGATGGCGTTTCGCAATCCATGGAGTACGGAGATTTCGCCATTTTGGGGCGAGCCAATCTATGTCAGCTCCGGCATTCAGCTACAGCAGGCGATCTACGGCGCGATTGAAGGGGGGTTATGGGGGCAAGGGGCCGGGTTTGGACATTCTGAGTTTATCCCGTTAGGTTTGTCTGACTTTATTTTAGCGGCAACGGCCGAAGAGTTTGGTCTCGTCGTGATCGCAATTTTGTTTACGCTCTATTTGCTACTTTTTTGGCGCATGTTGCGAGTGGCACTTTTGTTGCCAGCTTATCAACTCTTTGAACGGATCGTCATCATCGGGATTGTGACACATCTGTGTTGTCAGATGTTCTTTATGGCGACCGGCACGTTTAACTTGACGATTATGACCGGCATCACCGTGCCGTTTATGAGCAAAGGCGGCGTGGCACTGTTGGTTAACTCGGCCGAGATCGGCATCGTTCTCGCCCTCGCCCTACGCCTTGAGGAAAAACACGGATGACACTCACCCATCGCATTCAGCATATTACGATTGTCGTTGCTATTTTAGTCGGTATTGCGCTGTGGGGCGCAGTGCGTTGGCCGCTCTTTCGTCCCTATGAGCCACTCGCGCTCGACCCATTTGCTGCGGCCGAACGCTATGGTCAGGATAGTGAAGCCCTTTCGACGAGTTATTACGAGCAGTTGCCGCCCGGTCTGAATCAGCGCACCGTCGCCTATCTGCAAGGGATCGAGCGCGGCACAATTTATGACCGCATAGGGCGGCCGCTCGCCTATGACGAAGCGGGCTATCGCATTTACAGCGACATCTATGCCGCGCACCTCGTCGGCTATGTCTCACAAATCGGCACGGGATTGAGCGGTATTGAATACACCTACAACGAGACGTTGCTAGGGCGCGAGCGGCTCGACAATCGCTGGGCGGCTTTGGCAAATCGGCAGCAGGTTGGCAACGACGTTCATTTGACCATCGACAGCCGCATTCAACAGGTGGCGACCAATGCGCTGGGTGGTGAGCGCGGCGCGGTTGTCGTTCTGAATGCGGAAACGGGGGAGGTCTATGCGCTGGCTAGCACACCGACATTTGATCCCAACCGCTTGCTCAACGACCGCAGCTATGGGGCTGAACTGCTCTCCTGCGCGGATAGCTGTGATTACACGCTGTTCAATCGGGCGGCCGAAGGACTCTATGCGCCGGGTTCAACTTGGAAGACGGTTTCATTGGCGGCTGCGCTGGACAGTGGGCAGATTTCGGCCGAGACCCAGTTCGATTTCAGCCCCACACTCTATACAGATCAGGGTTCTCCGTACTATACATACGAAGTCGAGGGTGGTATCATTGAAGACCATAACCACGTTGAGTCCATACTCGACGTGACAGGAGCGTATGCAACGTCCGCAAATGCGGCGTTTGCTGAGATTGGGGCTGAGATGTCGGCCGAGCAAATGATTGCATACAGTGAAGGATTCGGTTTTAGTCGCAACGTTGTGCCACCACTGGAGATCACGACAGCAGGCGCACAGCTAGCAAATAGCATGGAGAATTTGGAGAACAGCGCACTATTTCGCGCACATACAGCTATAGGGCAAGGTGAACTGCTTGCCTCGCCGCTGCACATCGCGTTGATGAGTGCAACGATTATCAATGAGGGCAATGTTCCCGCCCCGTATCTTGTGAAAATGGTCAAGACACCAAACGCCCGCACCACCCAAGAGACACAGCCCACGACATGGCTGCCCAACAGCGTCAGTGCTGCCACCGCCGCGACTATGCGCGAGATGATGATCGCCGCCGTGACCGATGGCACAGGCACACAGGCACAGATCGCCGGACATGTTGTGGGCGGCAAAACGGGAACGGCACAGGTTGGCGATGAGGATACGGAGCCACACGCTTGGTTTACCGGCTTCATCGAAAGTGAACAAGCGACGCTGGCACTCGCGGTCATCGTCGAAAATGGCGGGGAGGGATCACAGGTCGCCGCGCCGATTTTTGCTGAGGTTGGACAGGCAGCTCTGACCTATCTTGGCTTGAGCAGCGTACAGCCCGTTGTCGAGATAGATACGTTGGATTTGGCGACACATTCGGCCGATAATCGCCCCATCATCTACCTAACTTTTGACGACGGCCCCCACCCAACTTACACTCAGCAAGTCCTCACGCTGCTTAAACAGTATGATGCGACAGCAACCTTCTTTGTCACAGGCCAAAATGTCCGACGCTATCCAGAACTGGCGCAACAAATCGTCGCGGATGGGCATAAGATCAGCAATCATACGTTGACACATCGCACGCTGAAAGGATTGGAGCGCAGCGCGTTTTTTGACGAGATCAATCAGGCGCAACTCATCATCGAAGCGACGACCGGCATAGCGACGGGACAACGGTTGTTACGCCCACCGTTTGGTCTGTTTGATGCGGAAGGGGTGGCGTTGGCGGCCGAGTTCAACTATCTGCCCGTCTTCTGGGACATCGATCCAAAAGATTGGCAACAATCAGAAGCTGCACCGATCAGCGAGCAGGTGTTGGCGGAAGCCTATCCGGGTGCGGTTGTGTTGCTGCACGATGGGGGTGGGGATCGTGCGCCAACTGTGGCGGCTTTGGGGGAGATTTTGCGGGGGTTAGCGGCCGATGGCTACGTGTTTGAGGAGATAAATTCGGAGTGATATAGAGTTTAGTTACTACAAGCAAGCCGCGACGAGGGAGAAAGAAACATGAGTTCATCTGGTACGAACAAAATCCTTTTTACTGTTCTAGCGATTCTGGCACTGTTGGTAATTCTGGCTGTTTTTATCTTAGTCAGTAGCTTTACCGGTCAGACAACCAGTCCTGAACTAGAATCCAATACCGTCGATAATACGTCAAATCAGAATGAGCAAATAGTTCCAACGAGTCCATCTGATGAAATCCCCCAAGTAGTAACAGAACCCGCTACTTTAATATCAGGCGTTGCCACTGAGCCTGTTGTCATTGAAGTGCCAACGAATACACCTGTCGTCGACCCATCGACACCTACACCATCTTGTACGGTCAAAGTCAATGGGTATTGCCCCATTGAAGATGGCGTTCTCATAGTTGCGGTGCAGGAGAATTTCCCGCCATTTAGCTATATTGACAGCAGCGGCAACCGCACAGGGCTTGATGTTGAGATCGCACGCGAGTTTGCAAAACGCTGGGGGTTGGAATTGCGCCTGCTGCCCGTGCCAAGCCCTGACCGTATTCCATCTGTGAAGGAACGGCGTGCTGACATCGCAATTGCTGCGATTACGCACACACTCAGTCGTTGCGCGGAAGTTTCATGCAGCGAAATTTACTTTGTCGATGGCGCACGGATTGTCGTCAATGTCAACTCCGACATCGAGGGGATTTGTGATTTGAGTGGTGGATATGTTGCAGTATTGGAAGGAACAACGGCGGTTCAAGCTGTTCCTTCCAACATCAACCGTTGGTGTCCAGACGGGTTTGTAACCCCACTGCCATTGGAATACCCAGAACGCCAAGATGCCCTAAATGCTGTCCGCAACGGCGTTGCAGATGCGTATTCAACGGATGGGTTGTTTTTGGAAACGTTGGCAAGTAACGATTCGCTGCTCGTCGTGCGCGGACGAGAGTTTACCCGCGAGCCTTACACCATTATCTCGAATATCAATGCACCTGAATTGACGGAATGGGTCAGCATTACGCTTGATGCGCTCAAGCAAGATGGGAAATACGATGATCTGCACGTCGCTGAGTTTGGCTGTTCGCGGGCTGCTTTCCCTATCATCGCAACAAACGACCCACGTGTTAATGGCTTGATGGCATCTGGCATTATGCCGCAGGAGTGTGCATTTGAGGCGACGACTTATATGATTCAAGAAGGCGACTTGCTTGGTGGCATCGCTCTGACATTTTATGGAGAGTTCGACCTATATACGTGTCTTGCCAATGTCAATGAGATTCCAAATGCCTCTCTGATTCAACCCGGCGTGCAGATTTATATTCCTGCGTATGAGGATTGCGTCTCAGAGTAATTATCACCATACCGCTTATGTCACTTATGTTACGCAATCGAGAGGTAGAGGCTAGGTAAACGGCTTGTAGCCAATGGTTGGTGCGATGCTTACGCCATTTACCTAGCTCCCTACGCCTAAATTTGGAAATGTCCATAGAACCTAGAAGAATTAATTGCAAAATCAGGAGTCACACATCGCTATGTCAATAAGGAAAATTTTAGGAGTTATTCTCATCAGTTTTGCGTTGATCCGTTGTACGAATGAACCGGTCGCGCCAATAAACAGTGCCACCGCCCCCTCTGTAACCATTCCCCCTCCCACAAACACGGCTGTTCCAGACGGTTACCCAGTTACCGACAATACAGTAACGGACGGCTATCCCGTCGGGCAGAGCGAGATCGAACTGACGGCGCAACCTGTGCCGCCCAATCCGGAACGAGAACTGCCCGCCGCAACCGCCTCCAATGGCGTTGTTGGTGGTGTCTTGATCCAAGAAATCGAGGATGTGGGGTTCATTCCACTTGAACCAATCAGGTTAATTTTGGGAGAAGTTCTCTACACCGACACAGGACAGCAGGCCTACGTCCGCGCAAACGATGACTCAAAACAGGCCGAGCTTTTTGCAACCGGCGTTTTCGTTTTCTCAGATGTTCCAGCGGGGGAATATGGGCTAATCGTCGATCTGGGATTTAAGCAGTTTATCGTAAAAGACGAGCTAGATGTGCCGAAAATTTTCTCGATCAATGAGGGGGACGTAATCGATCTTGGGCAGGTCATCACAGACATACACAACTGACATAGCACAGTTGGGCGTTGATCGTCTCTGTCAAAATCCTACGGCTCAAGCCGTAGGCTGATAGACAAAACACGCTCAAGTGCGTTGTCACTTGCCGTCTGTTTATGAGACCTTTATACTTGTAGCGAGTCGGGTTTTTGTATCTTTGCGCTGGTTTATGCAGACAGAATTCCGCATAAGTAAGCGAAAATAAGTCTTACCCCGAAAAAATTTCGGCAATTATAAGTGATTCATGGTCTTATGCCGAATTTTGTTCCACATAACACCAAAAATTACTGACTTATGCGGAAACTCATTCGGCTTAATAATAAGTTGGGACGGCTAAATATATTTTTAGGTATGGCTAAATCAGAACTCGCCGTCCCAACATCGCATAAAGCCGACAAAACTGCACACAGATTTTGCGGCTTATGCAACTGAACGGGCGGACTTCAAATAAAGATAAAGAGTCGCGTTTATAAAGCTAGGCAAAGTTGAAATAGGGGCTTTCAATGCAAATCGAATCCATTACAATTCATAATTTCCGTTCAATTGATAATGCAACTCTGTCACTAGGTGACTATTCCTTATTGGTGGGAGCAAACAATACAGGTAAAAGCAATACGGTTGATGCTTTGAGGGTGTTCTATGAAAAGAATGGGTACAAATACAATGGGAAACGAGATACCCCGATGATGGATACTCAAGATGAAGAAAGCTGGATAGAGATTCAATATCAATTGACTGATACTGAGGCTTTATCACTAAAGGCTGAGTATCTACAGCCAGAAAACAAGCTAAGAGTTCGCAAAATACTTTCGACAAAAGGTTCAATTAAAGCTGGAATTTATGCTTATGAAGGGGAGGAACTTTCAAGCAGCCTTTTCTATGGTGCTAAAGGTGTTCAACAAGGCAAGTTGGGGAATTTGATATACATCCCAGCAGTAAGCAAGTTAGAAGAACAAACAAAATTGTCGGGGCCATCGCCAATGCGCGATCTTTTGAGCCAAATCACAAAAGAAGTGCTTAAAGCAAGTCCTGCTTTCTCTACATTTACCAAGCAATTTGATGCCTTTGCAAACAAGATTAAACAAGAGAAAACACAAGATGAACGGTCAATGGCAGCTCTTGAATCAGCAATTTCAGACTCAATCGGAGAATGGGAAATGGCTTTTGAGTTTGACTTATCTGCTCCTGATGAAGCAAATATTATTAAAAATCTTGTTGATTTTAAGATCGTTGACAATCGGTTAAACGAGCGAGTTTCAGCCCAACAACAGGGACATGGATTTCAGCGTCACTTGATATACACACTAATTCGTTTGGCAGTTCAATTTCAAAGCCCTAGCCAATCTTCAAAAAAGAAAGATTTTGCTCCAGACATGACCTTGTTGCTTTTCGAAGAGCCAGAGGCATTTTTGCATCCCACCCAGCAAGACAGTATGAGCCGTGACCTGCGGAAATTTGGGAGGCAAGAGGGACATCAAGTTTTAATTTCTTCCCATTCTTCCCGATTTGTTTCTCAAAATACCCATGACTTGCCTTCAATCATCCGGTTATCTCGACCGACAAACTGTACTTGTTGCGGCCAGATTAGTGAAGGCGACTTTGCAACAATAATTTCAGACAATCAACAAATAAATCACGTGCTAACAGCTAATAGCAACCATACTGTTATGCCAGATGACTATTTAGATGATATGGAGTCAATTAAATACTTCTTGTGGCTAAATCCAGAAAGATGCGGCATGTTCTTTGCTGCTAAAGTCCTAATAGTTGAAGGGGCAACAGAAACAGTATTGTTGAATCATTTATTTGATATTGGAAAGTTGAATATGCCGGTGGGTGGGGTTTTTGTGCTAGACAGCTTAGGCAAGTTCAACATGCACAGATTCATGAACATTTGTAAACATTTACAAATTCCACACTCTGTCTTGCTCGACGGAGATAATAGTCGAGGTGTACATCCCATTGTCCTACAATTGATTGAGGACAGTAAGAACGAATTCACTAACAAGGTAAGTTTTTTTCCAAATGATATTGAGAGTTTTCTGGGTATTGATAATGCCGGACAAAAACATAGAAAACCTCAACATATGATGCTTCGTTTCCAACAATCAGCAATACCAAATGATCGATTAGAAGCGTTGGTTGAAATGGTGAATGATTTACTTGAACCTGCTCACCAAAGTTCTGACGAAGCCGCCCAACAAAGCTTGGTGCGACCTGAAAAGTCGCTAGTTTAGCGGCTGAATCGTCTTGGGTGAGACAGATTCAGCCTGATATTCTGCTATCAGTACCCAACCGGCACATGCGTTATGAGCAATCGTAGGGTGTGAAGCTGTCGGGACAATGTAGCCTCATCCCGTGAGGGAGGTCGCAGAAACGCGAGTGGAAGCGACGACTACCAGCAGAAAGGTGGTCAAGGAGCTAGGGTTGCGTGGTATGGTGAATACAAGTGAAAGCTGGCAAGCGGCCGCCTTACGTGAAGCTGTTGAAGAAACGGGATTAACCGATCTCAAATTGGTGTGTTTCTTGGGCGAACAAGTTTACCCTCGGCGAGATGTTGACAAAATGGAGGTACATCAACGTAAGTTCTTCCAAATTGAATGCACAAAAACGCCCCCTGAAAGTTGGGAGCGTTACGAAGAATTTAGTGCCGAGGGGAATCGGCCGCTCTTTCGTTTTTTCTGGGTTCCAATTCGCAACGTGCCACCGCTTATTGCGGGGCATGATGCGTTTGTGCAACATTTACTGATTGCTTAACCAGTAACCAATCCCCATTCCAGCCAGTAGCACCATAATCAACATTTTCCAACGATTCCGCTTTACCTTTTTATCAACGGTTTTACCAACATGAACGGCTGTATCCTGCACTTGTTGAGCCGTCTGCGAAACGGCTTGCTGTGTTTGTTGTGCTGTGTCAGAGGCGGCCGACTTTGCAGATTGGAGCGTGCTGGCAAGACCGCTTTGTGCATCATCGACAACATCGGCTGTTCTGTCGCGTACATTTAGATTCCAATGATTAAGAAACGCATCAAGCCGCGTTTCCGCATCGGCCCGCGTATAGCCATAATGAGACTGCAATTGACCGACAACCTGCTCCCAATGTCCCTGTGCAACCATCACATCATCATTGGTCAGTTTGCCCCACTGCTGCCGCATCGCTCCTTGAAGCTGTTTCCATTCACCTAACAAAATATCTTGGTTTGTTTTTAAATTCATCATGTCAATAACCCTAACAATTAAATATAAACATCACGGCATAGGAAGGTATATTAGTTGGTATAAAGTAATCGGCATCGTTTTGTCAGTCAAACCAGTTATCATTTGACCTACATAACCATCCCCCAATCCCTTTGTGAAAAATTGGACAATCAAACGGCGTTACGGTAATATCGAAGGTGGCGCAAGATATTTGTGCCATCTACCTTATTTAAGATCACAAACAGAGTTGATAGAAGAATAGTTACATATAGCTGGTCAAAAACTAGCCACTATTTACTAGCAAATTTGTACAAATTTTAAGGAGTTTGGTGAATGGCAACCCTCCCAATAGAAATCAGCAACATTGCGGATTCTCTGCTCAAAAAGATTGAAGGATTTGATTATCAGATTAAGGCGCAGAGCGTCGGTAAAGTGATTAGCGTCGGTGACGGTATCGCTATTGCCAATGGTCTCGCAGACGTGCGTGCAAACGAGCTTGTTGAATTCGCAAGTGGTGTGCGTGGTCTTGCGCTCAACCTCGAAGCGGACTCAGTTGGTATCGTGGTTATGGGTGAAGTACAAGCGATTCAGGTTGGCGACGAAGTGCGTGCAACAGGCGAAATTGCGGCCGTACCGGTTGGCGATGCGCTCATCGGCCGAGTCGTTGACGCACTCGGCAAGCCCATCGATGCAAAAGGCCCTGTCAACACCAGTCAAACATACCCAGTTGAGCGTATTGCAGCCGGCGTGATCGAGCGTGCAGGCGTTGACACACCTGTTCAAACTGGCATCGTCGCAATTGACGCATTGACTCCCATCGGCCGCGGTCAGCGCGAACTCGTCATTGGCGACCGCCAAACGGGTAAAACGGCTATCTGTCTCGACACAATCATCAACCAGAAAGGCAAGAACATGATCTGTATTTACGTCGCCATTGGGCAGCGTGCAGGTCAGGTTGCACAGGTTGTTGGGACGCTTGAAGAGTTTGGCGCGATGGATTACACCATTATCGTGGCAGCTACAGCGGCCGATCCCGCGCCGATGCAGTACTTCGCCCCCTTCTCTGGAACGGCAATGGGTGAATACTTCATGGATCGCGGTCAGGATGTCTTGATCGTCTATGATGACCTTTCAAAACATGCTTGGGCATACCGCGAGATGTCTTTGATTTTGCGTCGGCCGCCCGGTCGTGAAGCATATCCCGGTGACATCTTCTCACTGCACAGCCGCCTCTTGGAACGCTCTGTTCGCTTGCGTGATGAATACGTCATCGTTAGACGCGGGACGCATGTCGATGAGAACACAAAACCAGATAACCGTATTTTCGGTAACTTGTGGGAAGAGCATGTTGAACATGGTTTAAAGGCTGCGGGTCGTGGTTATGAGGCCGTCAAAGTGCCGGGGACAGGTGGCTCGATTACCTCGCTCCCCATCATCGAAACGCTGCTTGGTGACATCTCAGCTTACATCCCCACAAACGTCATCTCGATTACGGATGGACAGATTTTCTTGGAAACGGACTTGTTCAACAGTGGCCAACGTCCTGCGATTGATGCTGGTAAGTCTGTTAGTCGCGTGGGGTCGGCCGCTCAAACAAAAGCGATGAAGAAAGTCGCAGGTAGCATTAAAGCTGACTTGGCGCAGTTCCGTGAATTGGCCGCCTTTGCCCAGTTTGGCTCCGACCTCGATGCATCGACCCAGCGTCAGCTCTCACGCGGCGAGCGTCTGATGGAAATTTTGAAGCAGCCACAAAACCAACCGTATCCACTCGATCATCAGGTCTACCTGATCTTCGCAGGGACACGTGGCTACTTGGATGACATCGAGCTTGAACGTGTTCAAGATTGGATTCCGGCCTTTTTGCGCTATATGGACACCGCCTTTGGCGCGATGGGCGCAAAAATCCGCCAATCAGGCCAGCCGCCAAACTTTGATGAGTTGGGCGATGCGATCAATGACTTCAACGCGACGTGGAGCAATTAGATGCTAGATGCTAGTCTGCTAGCTGTTAGTTGAGTCTTTGACTAACTGCTAGCCACTAGCCACTCCTACATGGCTACAGAATTAGAATTACGCAAACGCATTCGCTCGGTCAAGAATATCTCAAAAGTGACAAACGCCTTGAGTGCGGTTTCGGCATCAAAGGCGCGGCGTGCGGAGAAAGCGGTGCGAGCGACGCGGGATTATGCAGGCAAGGCGTTTGAGATTTTGAACAATCTCGCCTCACAAGAGGGCGGTAATGCCCACCCACTGTTGGCTTCACGCGCAAGTATTGAACGCACGGCGTTGGTGCTTATTACGGGTGATCGTGGTTTAGCGGGTGCATACAATACAAATGTGGTGCGCTTGGCAGAAAATTTTGTGAATGCAGCGGAGACAGAGGTCGATTTGGTGACAATCGGCCGAAAAGGGCGCGATCTCATGATTCGCCGCGGTTACAACGTTGATGCCTCTTTTATCAACCTGCCATCACCGCCCAAAGTGAACGACATCCTGCCCGTCGCACGTCTCGTGACAGACGATTATCTGAGCGGAAAATACGATCAGGTCTTCATCGCCTACACCGATTTTGTCAACTTGGCAAAGAGTATCCCTAGCATTCGGCAACTGTTGCCATTGAAACCGCTCGATTTAGAGGGCTTGGCATTAAACGAATACGTCACACACACGGATGCAGCAGCCGCATCGGAAGCCTCTTATACTTACGAGCCTGCTCCCCAACAACTGCTCGACATCATCGTGCCACGCTTCACAGAGCTGCAAATTTATCAGGCACTGCTTGAATCAATTGCCAGTGAAGAGAGCGCACGCTTTATGGCGATGCAGAACGCGACAGACAACGCATCGGCACTGGTTGAAGCCCTCACGCTTGAGCGCAACAAAGTGCGGCAAACGAACATCACAAACGAAATTTTGGACATCGTCGGCGGAGCCGAAGCGATGGCGCAGTAGAGAGTAGGGGCGCAACGTGTTGCGCCCTTGCGATTTGGAGAAACACATGGCAAGTCTTGGACATGTACAGGCAATTCGCGGCGTTGTGATCGACGTTGCATTCCCAGAGGGGGATGTGCCTGAAATTTATGAAGCACTAGAGATGGACGGCCCCGATGGGGAGCGTCTCGTTTTGGAAGTACAGCAGCACTTGAATGCTGGGTTGGTTCGCACGGTGGCGATGTCGGCAACGGAAGGGTTGCGACGTGGTGCGGAAGTGCGCGGCACAGGCAACCCAATTATGGTTCCCGTCGGAAAGCCAACACTCGGCCGAATTTTTAACGTGACAGGCGATGCAGTAGACGGGCAAGGCCCTGTTACAGCCGGCGAGCGTTATCCGATTCACCGTCAGGCTCCCCCACTGTCGGAGCAATCGACAGCGGCCGAGACGTTTGAGACGGGCATGAAGGTCATTGACCTCGTTTCCCCATTTTTGCGCGGTGGTAAGACGGGCATCTACGGCGGTGCCGGGGTCGGCAAGACGGTCACCATCGCTGAGTTGATCCGTTCTGTTGCACAAGAGCATAGCGGTGTTTCTGTGTTTGCCGGTGTGGGCGAACGTACCCGCGAAGGCACTGACCTGTTTTATGAAATGCAGGAGTACGGTGTACAAGATTCTGTCGCTATGGTCTTTGGGCAGATGAACGAGCCACCGGGCGTACGCCTGCGCGTGGCGTTGACGGGTCTGGCAATGGCGGAATACTTCCGCGATGAAGGGCGCGACGTTCTGATTTTCATCGACAACATCTTCCGCTACGTCTTGGCAGGTGCGGAAATGTCGGCTCTCTTGGGTCGTATGCCTTCTGCTGTCGGCTATCAGCCGACGTTGGCGGCCGAGATGGGTGCGCTGCAAGAGCGGATTACATCCACAAAGGTTGGGTCGATTACGTCGATGCAGGCGATCTATGTGCCGGCCGATGACTACTCTGACCCTGCGCCTGTGGCAACGTTCGCTCACTTGGATGCGGTTTTGACGCTGGATCGCGGCGTGTTCGCAAAGGGTATTTTCCCCGCTGTTGACCCGCTTTCATCGAGCAGCCGCGCCTTGCAAGCGGACATCGTTGGCGAAGAACATTACCGCACCGCCAATGAGGTGAAGCAGATTTTGCAACGCTACAAGGACTTGCAGGACATCATCGCCATTCTCGGCATTGACGAGTTGAGTGAGGATGACAAGCTGCTGGTTGCACGTGCGCGTAAGATTGAAAAATTCTTGGGCCAACCTATGTTTGTGGCAGAGAAGTTCCATGGCTTGAATGGCGTTTACGTTTCTACAAGTGAAACGGTACGCGGCTTCCGCGAAATTCTCGACGGCAAGCATGATGATCTGCCGGAAAACGCCTTCTATATGGTTGGCACAATTGATGACGCAGTTGCAAAAGCAGAGCGTCTTCGCGCCGAAGCGTGAGAATAAAGGATGAAGGATGAAGGATGAAGGATGAAATATCCTTTCACTTTCATCTTTCATTTTTCCAAACTATGCCTATTCGTTGTGAAATTGTAACTCAAGAAACAACCGTTTTTAGTGAGGATGTTGATTATGTCAGCTTGCCGGGGCGCGAAGGTGTGATTGGTGTTTTGCCGAATCACTCACCGCTGTTGACGGTACTCTCATTTGGTGAGGTATATACACGCGCAAGTGGCGAAGAGCAGTTCTTTGCAGTGGGTGGTGGGTTTGCAGAGGTGCAGCCTGACAAGGTGATTGTGCTGGCAGACGCGGCCGAACGCGCCGACCAGATCAATCTCGAACGCGCCCAAGAAGCCCGCGAAGAGGCACAACGCCTAATGGCTGAGGGGATCCCGGATGATCCAGAACGGTATCGCATGATTGAACAGTCACTTCGTCTCGCTCAAATCCAGATCGATGTGAGCCAACGACGTGCTGCCCAAATGCGACAGGGGCGTAATCGGCCGCCTCAGTTCGATTAACCCTCGCCACCGTAATCATTTATGACAGTCAGCAGCGTGTATAATTACACGCTGCTGACTGTTTTTTATTTTTTAGCGGCTAGTCGTTAGTTGCTAGTGGCTGATCGGGAATCGCACTCACTAGGAATTAGCAAACTAGCCACTAGCAACTATTCAGATGTCTTTTTTCAACCCACAGGTAGCGATCGACTTAGGCACAATTAACGTACTGGTGCATCTTGAAGGGCGTGGCGTGATTTTGCAGGAGCCAGCCGTCGTCGCCATTGGTGACAACGGTACGAAAATTGTAGAGGTCGGCCGAGCTGCACGCGAAATGTTTGGGCGCACACCCGAAGAGATCGAGGTGACTCGGCCGCTACGTGATGGCGTGATCGCCGATTATTTTGTCACCGAGAAGATGCTGCAATACTTCATCGAGAAGGTGACGGGCCGATTTCCAATTCGCCGTCGTGCAACGGTCATGATCGCCCATCCTTATGGTGTGACAAGCGTTGAACGTCGAGCGATTCGAGAAGCAGCGCGGGCGGCTGGGGCGAAAGAGGTTCATCTGATTCCTGAACCTTTGGCGGCGGCGATTGGTGCCGGCTTACCGATAGGAACTCCTGTCGGTAACATGGTCGTTGACTTGGGCGGTGGCTCCTCAGAGGCCGCCGTTATTTCGGTCAATGGAATCGTGTGTGCTAGCTCAGTGCGGATCGGTGGGTTGCATCTCGATGAGGCAATCATCAGCTACATACGGCGTAAGTATAATTTGGTGATCGGCCAACCAACAGCCGAGGCGATCAAGATACAGATCGGGTCAGCCATTCAGCCCGATGAGTCGGAGAGAATGCAGGTGCAGGGGCGCGATCAAATTCAGGGATTACCGAAGACAATTGAGATTTCGGCCGATGAAGTCGCTGAAGCCATCGAAGAACCATTGCAGGCAATTTTCAACGTGGTACGCGAAGTGATGGCAAAAACACCGCCTGAATTGGCGAGTGATATTATTGATCGTGGGATGATATTAACAGGCGGTGGCGCACTGCTTCGTGAGATGGACACGTTGCTGACACAACGAACGGGTGTGCCGGCGTACGTAGCGGATTATCCAATCGCGTGTACAGCGTTAGGGGCAGGCAAGGCGTTGACAGAACTGCCGATTTTGCAGCGGACGGTTCCGAGTATCTGAGCTGCCAATCGTCTGTTTATGCTAGGTAACACCTGCTCCAATTGCTTACTCACCGCGATGGCACTCCCATCTATCGCAAACGCCTTTTTGAATTGGCTCAAAAATGCTACTTCTTCCTGCTCCAATATCTTTTGATACCGATTCAACAAATGGTTGTACACGCCTCTAAACAGATGCCATGTCACCCCTTTGAGTTTCTTGCTCACGGCCGCCTTGCTCAACGTTATCACCCCTTCTTCTGGGAACAATAACACCATCACACCGATAAAAAATCCTATCAGTTGCAGCAGTGTTCCCCTATTTGATCCCTCTACTTTTGAAATTCGCTCTTCTGTTCTCTTTTCCTTAAGTTAACAGATGTGAGGCCTAGATAGTTACCCCTTCATCCGCTCCATCCCACGATCCCAAACGGGGTCTTTTACGACCGTTCCGCTGTATCGCTCATTGAAGTACTCGATCTCAACGGTCGTCCCTTCTTTGGCAAGCTCTTTTGGCAGATAGCCAAACGCCAGATATTTTCCAACGCTGTAACCAAAGTTAGCAGTTGTGACGTGTCCAACTTTTGTGCCGTCGGCAAAGATCGGTTCATAGCCAAAGACAGTCGCTTGTGGGTCATCGAGCGCGATCATGGCGAGGCGTTTTTTGCCACCACCGTTTCGTTTGATGGTTCGGGTAGCATCTCGGCCGATAAATCCCCCTTTCTTCTTCACCTTCGCCGTCCAGCGCAACCCCGCCTCATACAAATTGTACTCGGTGTAAATGTCGCCGCCCCACAGCCGATACCCTTTTTCCATTCGCAACGTGTCCATCGCGCCGCTGCCGGCCGCGATCATGCCAAACTCACGCCCTGCCGCCCAAATGGCATCCCAGACGGTGATCGACTGGTCGTAGGGGATATGCAGTTCCCAACCAAGTTCCCCAACATAGGAGATTCGCATTGCAAAAACTCGTGCCGCGCCAATTTCGATCCATTTTGCCGTGTAGTAGGGGAACGCCTCATCGCTTAAATCATCATCCGTGACGGCCTGCATGATTTTGCGGGCATTCGGCCCCCAAACGCCTAGCCCAGAGTAGAGGTTTGACACATCGCGCACCTGCACAGAGCCATCGGCCGGCGCGTTGTTGCGAACCCACGCTAGATCGTTGGGCAACGTCCCTTCACCAACAAAGAACCAGTAGCTATTCTCGCTCATGCGGGTGGCGGTGAGGTCGCGCTTAATGCCGCCTTTTGGAGTCAGCCAGCAGGTGTAGATGACGGAATTTACCGGCCGATCCATCTCATTTGTACACAGCCAATTTGCATACTCAACGGCCCCGCTGCCGCTAATCTCGATGATCGAGAGACCCGTTAAATCAAACATGCCTGCATTGTCGCGCACTTCTAGGTGTTCGGCGGCTTGAATCGGCGACCAGTACATGCTACCCCAACGTCCACGCGCCGGGATTTTCTCCTCATACTTTTCAAGCAGCCGCGAATTTTCCTCATACCAATTGGGCAGTTCCAGCCCCGCAAACGGCGTAAAGTGGCTGCTCAACGTCTCGTGACGACTGTGGAACGGCGAGAGGCGCACGTTGCGCGGAATCGTCGTCGGCTGACGCGGATGCCGAATATCGTAGACCTCTTTATAGTTGCAGATGGCGATGTCGTCAATATAGCTGCGCGTCGATTGGAACTCATGGAAACGATTGACATCACAAGCACGCATGTCCCACTCGCTTTCTCCATGCACCATCCACTCCGCCATCGACTTGCCCACACCACCAGCATGGGTGATCCACGATGCAACGCACGTCCAAACCCCCTTGATGTGCGTTTCACCCATCATCGGGTAGCCATCGACGGAGAATGCAAACATACCGTTGTATTGTGTATCCACCTTCTGCCCATTGAAGTCAAATTTTTCACCTAACTCTGCCCCCTTAAACGACGGGATCATCTCATCTGCTAAGGCGCGTGCTTCGATGAAATCGGCCGGCGTAAACGGCCGCATTGCCGTCTTGCCTACTTTATATGGATTGACGGGGTGTGGTGCGTGCCAATAGCTGCCCACGCCCAGCCGATCCCAATGATTGCGATAGTACATCGTCACGTCGAGATCGCGTATCAATGGGAAAACCGCCTCATCATCGCGGTTTGCAGGATCAAACTGGCTCAACGACTCAATCGGCTCCGAGATCGTATACTGATGCTCAAACGCCAGCAGCGGCAGCGGCACATTGATTTTGTCGCCCAAAATCGGCCCCCAGATATTCGTCGTCAAGAGCATATTTTCACATTCAATGCGCGGCACATCGGGATTATTGGTCAGCACAGCCTGCACGCGACCATTGACAATCTCAATATCGATCACCTCTGTGTTTGCAATAACTTTCCCTGCACCCATGCGTGTGATCTCCTCGCAAAATGAGCCGATCACGCCCGTGCCTGAAACAAGACAACTCGATGGAATATGCAGAACGCCTTCAAACGTATCTTGGTTGATGAGCGGCCAGTATGCTTTCGCTTCCGTCGGCGAGAGCAGGTGGGTTTCGACATCAAATGCTTTGGACGCGCTGTGCAAACGTTTCATATCTGCCCAGCGTTCTTTTGTGCGAGCCAGCTCAAAACCGCCGACGGGATTGTGCGTGCGACGCGGCTGGTCATACTCCGGCAGAGAAGCGTATAAGTCTGAAGAGTACTTGGCGAAGCGCGTCATCAAGATCGAATGGTTGATGACACCTACACCGCCGGGGGCGTGCGAAGTCGAACCATCGTTGTGGGGCAGATTTCCCTTGTCCAACAAAATAATGTCTCGCCAGCCGAGCTTGGCAAGATGATAGGCGCACGACGCGCCGACAATTCCTGTGCCGACGACAACGACACGTGCTTTTTCACTCATAAGGTTTCCTTAAAAATCATTTTTCACATTAGCAAATAATTATATCGCGCATCGCAATGCATTGTAATTCGTACTGCACGTTGCAAACTATTCAACAAAACGTGGCGTTATGATAAGTTTAATAGGTGGCTCTCACCTTAGATTTATTGGATGCTGGTATGCTGAACGGCAGTTCAAGAAGTGAGGAAAAAGCAATATGGCTGAAAATACAGGCAGAAGACAATTTATTTTAGGCGCAACGTTGACAACCGCAGCAATCGCAACGGGAGGTGCGGTTGGATTGATGCGACACCCAGAACTATTGGACGCACTTGAGTCTTCAGGTGTACAGAGCAACGTTGTGCCAGCCGTGCAACCCACAAACCCCGCACAGGTTGCCCCCCAGCCCATCGCACCAAGTGGATCAACACAACTTGCGACCGACTTAGCGGCCGCCCAGCTAGAAAATTCACGCTTGCAGAGCGAGCTATCGGCCGCCCAACAGCGCATTGCCGATTTAGAATCAGCACTAGGACAACAAAAAGGGGAATCCGAGAGCCTGCGAATGGAAGTTGACGGAAAGACGGCACAAATCGGTATCTTGGGCGGCTTGGTTGCGCTGTACGAGCAGCTCGATAATGGTGATATTGGGGATTACGTTTCCAATGGAATGCACGAGATGGCTGCTAGCATTGCGGATGTCGTCGATGACATTCCAAACGTGCAGGAGACGCTTTCGACCGGCCGACAACTGCTTCTCGACCTTGAGAGCGAAGTGCCACTAATTGACGGCGCACGACTCTGGCTGCTCGGTCATGTCTCGCGGGTTGGCCTCGCTTATTCGGTGGTGCAGCAGATGTTACTCAACGTCTCGGAAGGAGCCAGCGATGTCCTAACCATGATGTCAGCATGGACGGAGCAATTGCTAAAATGGCTGCCGTTTGGGTTAGGGGAGAAGACAACAAATGTCATTGACGCGCTCGCCAACCTGCTCGACGTGACACCAGAGACAACGAATGGGCTTGTCTCAAATGTAGCAGACCCGTTGGAGATGTGGCTCGGTGGAGCCAATGAGACGGCGACTCCGCTGGTTGATAACGTGATTGCGCCGTTGAAGACGGGGGTGCTGAGTTCGGCCGAGACCCACCTCACCCGCACCGCCACGCTGCGCCAAGATTACCAGCTTAAAGTACGCGATCCCTTCAGCGTCGCTCTCGACAATCGCAATCGCATCCGCGCCAGCATTGACGCATACAAAGTTCAACATTCGCTTTAGCAATATCAGCACAGGCATCTTGTGGTATTTTAACGTTGGTGTGATGTCGCACTAATGTTGGCTCTTTTCCTGAGCAAATTCGTCGAGCAATTGCAGTTCTTTACGATAGACTCGCTGCAAAAATTGTTTTGTCACAAAACGTTGGACTGCTGCTAACAGCCCTTGCGGGTCTTTGATTTGACTAGAGATAGTTGTGTTGGCGTGCTGTCCATCGCTAGTTGGTAAGACGGTAAATGTGGTAATGATGTCAGACTCTGGGATGGTCTCAACCAAGACGCGCCCCGGCTCTGGCTCGGTTATATTTGCGTGGGCGGTTTGTGTCTGGCCAAACGCACGCATTTGAAAGCGAATGCGTGTGCCTGCGCCAACGCCGCCTTCTTCCACCTCTAAGCTGGGAAAGTACTGTTTGGGCAAAATATGAGGGTGTCCATTATGATAATCGGCCAAAATCGCATAGACCTGCTCGGCCGGCGCCTTAATCACTGCGGATGCACTCACTTGATAGGTTTCCATAAGCGTCCTCCGAAAATTTCTTTTGGCTTATGAACATACCTTGTTCTTGTCGGATACGGGTTAGATTGGGGAGAGGGCGACCGATTTCTACCTCTTCACGAACAAATGGGTGAGTTTTCCCTTTCCAGATACAATTGAGCGCATGACAGAAAAGCTCAAACTCTACATCGTGCCGCACACCCATTGGGACAGGGAATGGTATGGCTCCTTCCAACTTTTTCGGCTACGGCTCGCGCGTTTGCTCAACAAGTTGCTCGACCTACTTGAACGCGACCCAAACTATCGATCCTTCAATCTCGATGGACAAACGATTGTTCTCGAAGATTATCTTGAGATTCATCCAGAAAAGCGTGGGCAACTCGAACGGCTCATCAGTGAGAAACGCCTGCTCGTCGGCCCATGGTACATTCTACCCGATGAATTTCTCTCTGGCGGTGAGGCCATGGTGCGAAACTTGCTGCTGGGTGGACAGATCGCCAATCAGTTCGGACATCGCATGAACGTCGGCTACATTCCCGACACATTTGGTCATATCGCGCAGTTGCCACAAATTTTCGCGGGGTTTGGGCTGGAAAACATCATGCACTTTCGCGGGATGGATGTGGGGGAACTGCCAAGCGAGCTATGGTGGGAAGGTAGTGACGGCACGCTTATTTTGCTACATCATTTGAGCAACATTATTGGCTACAGCGATTCGGCCGTCCTCCACCACGACCCGCGCCGCGCCGCGCAAGACCTCCGCGCCCTCGCCCACTACAAGGCGGAACGCGCCACGACAAACATCGTTCTCGCCCTGCAAGGGGTTGACCACACTGAAGCCAACGAAGGCCTAAGCGAAATCATCCGCGTCGCTAATGAGACAATTGACGACGTTGAGTTTATCCATGCGTCGCTAGAGGAGTTTTGGGCGGCATTGACCGACGCGACATTTGCGCTTGATTTGCCAACTGTACGCGGCGAGCTGCGCGATGTGCCACGTTCGCAAGATGCGATGAATTTCCTGCTCTATAACGTACTTTCATCGCGTGCCGACAACAAAATTGACAATGCGAAGACGCTGGCAGCCTTAGAGCATTGGGCAGAACCGTGGGCAGCACAAGCGGCCGCCATGGGCATCGCAGACTATCCAAAAGGCTTTCTGTGGACGGCATGGCGTTGGCTCTTGAAAAATCATCCGCACGATTCGATTGGCGGTTGTTCAGTCGATGCGGTGCATCGGCAGATGACGACGCGCTTTGAGTGGGCAAAAGAGATTGCGGATGGCGTGACGGAAGAACGTCATCGTCTAATTGTCGAGCAGCTTGATTTGAGCGCAGTCGACGAAAACGAGCTAGCTGTTGTCTTGTTCAACGGCACGGCGTGGGAGCGCGATGAGATTGTCTCTATCGATATTGACATTCCGCTTTACTGGCTTAAACAGCAAGCGATGGCAAATTTCCACTCGCCAGAGCCGACAACGGATGACTCGACCTATCGTGAACTTTTGCTCGAACGCACGCGCGGCGAGTGGCTCTATGGGATGCCGGAGATGCCGTCGATTGAGTGGCGTGGGCTGCATATTCGGCCGATTGGCAGCAACGAACGCATCCCCATCGAAATCAGCAGCTGTGAGTTAACGACGCAAGTGCTTGCGCTCGCCTCTGGGCCGCGTGGCACGATGGAGGTGCAGCGCGTCCGCGCCCAGTTCCGTGCCAAGCTGCCAGCCTATGGCTACACGACATTTGCGCTCTCGACCGCTCCAAATCCTGTTAAGTGGCCTGCACCACCCATCGCACCCAATCGCATCGAGAGCGATCAGCTAATTGTGGTCGTGCATGAAAATGGGACGTTTGATCTCACCAATAAGGTAACGAACAATACGTTTCGCGGGTTGGGGCTGTTTGAAGATGGCGGGGATAATGGGGACGGGTACATGTTTTCGCCGCCCCCGTTTGACAGCGTGGTGACGACACTTGGCTCCGCGCCGCGCATTTCGCACATCGGCCGTGGCGTAGGGCAACAACATCTACGAATTGAGCATGAGCTACGCCTCCCTGTCAGTCTCAACGATGCACGCAACCGACGGCGCACAGAAACCGTTATTTGCCCATTGATGGTTGATTTAATCGTGCGTGATGGGGTTAGTCGGCTTGAAATTGACGTGACGTTTGACAATCGGGCGCGGGATCATCGGCTGCGGATGTTACTGCCAACAGATTTACAAGTTGAGACGGCGACCAGTTCGATGCAGTTTGATGCGGTGACTCGGCCGATAGCCCCCACGCCCATCCCCGTCGGCGACTGGTGGGTGGAAGACCCACCCTCAACCTTCCCGCTTCATGGTTGGCTCGATGTCAACGACGGTGAGCGCGGGTTGAGTGTGTTGACGGAGGGAATCTATGAGTTTGCCGTTGGGCAGACGACGGAGCGGCCGATTGCCCTCACGCTGTTACGCGCAGTCGGTTTCTTGGGCGCACGGCGCGACTTGACGACGATTATTGGCGGCGCAGGCCCCAGCACACAAACGCCTGAAGCACAGCTACAGCAAACGTTGACGTGGCGGCTCGCGCTCTATCCGCACACGTGGGGCTGGGAGGATGCGGCGGTTTGGAGGCAATCGGCCGAACACCTCACCCCACCCCGCGTCATCACCGTCCCCCCTCATGCGGGCAGTCGTCCACCTACCGCACAAGGCATCTCTGTTTCTGGCGAAAATGCTGTTTTGAGCGCAGTCAAGCAATCAGAAGACGGGCACGGGATGATTGTGCGACTGTATAACCCAACCAATGCGGTGACGACCGGGGTGGTGCGTGTGCCGTTTGAGGTGGAATCGGCCGAGACGGTCACGTTGCAGGAACAGCCGCTCGCCCCCGTTTGGGTCGGTGAAGACGGCGACATTTCAATCGACATTCCACCCAAGAAAATCGTCTCACTCCGCTTGCAAACGGGTGCAGAGATATATCGAGATATGGAAGAGGCGGCTGATCATCTGGCAACCGACTTCTTAGAGCTTGATCTCACTGAATCAACTTGGATAAATCCATAACGTAAAACGGAATGTGTAAAACGTGATTTGAGAACATTCCGTCCTATAGAGATAGAAAACTATGTATATCAATGGAGAATGGATAAAGACAGAAAATACATTCGCTGTCTATAACCCTGCAACAGGCGAAGAAATTGAACAAGTCGCGGATGGGGGATCGGCCGAAGTCGAAGCCGCCATCACCGCTGCCCACCAAGCGTTTGCCACATGGAAAAAGACAACTGCCTATCAACGTTCTGCAATTCTCTATCGCGCCTATCAACTGATGATGGAGCGTAAAGAGGAACTAGCGAAGTTGATGACCCGCGAGCAGGGTAAGCCGCTCAAAGCATCACGCCATGAAGTGCAGTATGGAGCCGACTTTTTACTCTGGTTTGCGGAGGAGGCAAAGCGCAATTATGGGGAAACGATCCCGTCATCGCGTGAAAATCAACGCTTTCTCGTGCAGTATCAGCCCGTCGGGGTTGTTGGCGCGGTCACGCCGTGGAACTATCCGATCTCGATGATTACGCGCAAGGTTGCACCTGCATTGGCAGCGGGCTGCACGATTGTGTTGAAGCCGGCCGAAGCGACCCCGCTGTGTGCAATGGCAATTTTCGAGATTTTGGACGAGGCCGGCGTACCCGCAGGCGTTGCCAATTTGGTGACGGCACTCGACCCCAAACCGATTGGTCACGCTTTTTGTACCAATCCGCTCGTCAAAAAGCTCACGTTTACGGGGTCAACCGCTGTGGGTAAAAAGCTGGCACAAGATGCTGCCCCACAACTAAAGCGCGTCTCGATGGAACTCGGTGGACATGCGCCGTTCATCGTCTTTGAAGACGCTGATCCCGTTCATGCGGCAAAGGGAGCGTCGCTCGTCAAATTCCTCAATACGGGACAGGCGTGTATCAGTCCGAATCGAATTTTTGTGCATCGCAATATCATGGAGCCGTTTTTGGCGACGTTTACGGCGAGAGTCGGCCGAATGGTCGCCGGCAACGGCATGGAAAAAGGGGTTGCCATCGGCCCCCTCGTCAATGAGGCAGCGGTCGCCAAAGTAGATGCACAAGTTCAGGACGCGGTTACATTGGGCGCGACCTTACACAATGGTGGTCAGCGACTCACTGAAAACGGCCTAGCAGACGGCTATTTCTACGCGCCAACCGTGTTGAGCGATGTCACCGACGAGATGTTGATCTATCGTGAGGAGACGTTTGGCCCCGTCGCTGCCATCATCCCCTTCGACGACGAGGACGACATTGTGGCAATGGCAAATGACACCCATTACGGGCTGGCAGCATACATTTACACGCAAAACATCTCCAAAGCGTTCCGCACGTTTGAAGGGCTAAATTTTGGCATCATCGGGATCAATGACATTAACCCGACGAGTGCGGCCGCTCCGTTTGGCGGCATGAAAGAGAGTGGATTGGGGCGCGAGGGAGCGCGTGAGGGGTTGATGGAGTATCTGGAGACGAAGTTGGGGGGATTCGTCGTATAGGGCTAATCAAATAGAGTGTATTTCAAATGAAATGCACTCCAATGTATTACACGATGTCAAACGATTGGCATGATGCACGACTGAAACGCCTCTCACATCTTTCTCGATAAATTTCATCTCTCTACTAAACCTTTTCTGCCCACCAATCACTTTTTGCCGTATACTTGATGTTAAGCGCGATACAGTTGCCTGTATTGCCATTGATAGCGTTGGTGAAAAAGTCACCTACAATGAGAATGTCCATGAATAGAATCGATTTTCGCTCTGATACTGTCACTTGGCCGACTGCTACAATGCGTGAGGCGATGCGTCTCGCTGAGGTTGGCGATGATGTTTATGGGGAAGACCCCACCGTCAATGAACTACAAGCTCTCGCTGCCAATGTGCTTGGCAAAGAGGCAGGGCTTTTTGTGAGTAGCGGCTCACAAGGCAACTTGGTCAGCATATTGGCACACGCGGGGCGCGGCGATGAGGCAATTGTCGGGGAGGCATATCACACCTATAACTGGGAAGCGGGTGGCATGGCAGTTTTGGGCGGGATTGTGCCGCGTGTGTTGGGGGTGGATGAAATCGGCCGAATCCCCCTCACCAATATCCGCGCATCGATCCGCCCCACCAACAACGCCCACCTCCCCACCAGCCGTCTCATCTTGCTCGAAAACACCGCTGGTGGTCGCTATGGGGCTGCCATTCCGCTTGACTACTTCGCCGCTGTGCGCGAAATCGCCGACGAGCATGGTCTGTCTGTCCACCTCGACGGCGCACGGTTGTTTAACGCAGCGACCAAATTAGGCGTTCCTGCCAGCGAAATTGCCCAATATGTCGATTCAGTCACAATTTGTTTGAGCAAGGGGCTATGTGCGCCTGTGGGGTCAGTGGTTTGTGGTTCGAGCAAATTTGTTCATGCCGCCCATCGCGCTCGTAAATTGGTCGGTGGTGGGATGCGGCAAGCGGGGATCATCGCCGCGGCGGGTATCACCGCCATCGAAGAGATGACGCAAAGGTTGCAGGAAGATCACGACAATGCAGCCCATCTCGCCGCGAGTCTTGCCAAAATTGACGGCATTCAGGTTGACCCCGTTCACACGAATATGGTCTTTTTTGGTTTAACAGATGATGTGCAGTTGAGCGCGGGAGAGGTTGCCCAGCAACTGCGTGAGCGATACAACGTATGGATAGGCGCACGGTCTGAACGCGCTTTTCGTGCTGTCACACATTATTGGGTTGATAGAGAGGCAGTTGAGTTACTTTTGACAGGTATTCGTGAGATTTTGCTTGAACAGTTTTCTGTCAACAGTCAGCAAACGGTGGGGTATTATGGTTGAGATTCGGCCGATTACAGAACAAGACCGCAAACCTATCCTTGAATTCACACCACGCGCCTTCGAGCCGATCTTTGCATCCTTTCGAGAGATGCTCGGCGACGCACTCTTTCGGCTCATGTTCCCAGATTGGCGCGAAACCCAGCGCGGTCACGTTCATCACGGCTTTGATAACGAGTCGGCCGACTCGTATGTCGCCATCTTGCAGGAAAGAGTCGTTGGTTTCACCATTTGTAAATATGACCAGACCGAAAAGGCTGGCGAAATCTATTTTCTAGTCGTCCATCCCAACTATCAAAATCGCGGTGTTGGCACGGCTCTGACAAACTTTGCGATTGAGAAAATCCGCGCCGCAGGAATGCGCTATGCTCATGTCGGCACGGGAGGCGACCCCGCCCATGCCGCAGCGCGTTCGGTCTACGAAAAGGCCGGATTCAGGCCACTTCCAAACGTTTTGTACTACAAATATCTCGGTGATGAATGATATGAGTATATTTCTATCAACAAAAACGATAGGCTGGCATCCAAGAATACAGACTCAACTTATCCAAAACAGTTTGCAAGCTAAATAATCATGTCCGAATTTGACGTTGGCAAAATCATCAGCCATTATCGCATAGAAAACCTGATCGGCTCAGGTGGCATGGGGACGGTCTACAAGGCGTTCGACTTAAACCTTGAAAGACACGTCGCCCTCAAGTTGATGCACCCTCAAATTGCCAGCGTGCGTGAATTTCGAGAGCGTCTGAAGGCCGAAGCAAAAGCGGCCGCCAATCTCGATCATCCGTCGATTGTCCAGATTTATAACTTTAACGAGACGGAAGATGGCAATCTGTTTGTGGCGATGGAGTATTTGCGCGATGGTAGCTTGCGCGAACATTTACAGCGTACACGGTCACGCGGTGCGTTTCTCGATATCGCCTTGGCGTTGCAGATCACGATTGAGATCGCCGAAGCTCTCGACTATGCCCATCACGTCGAGGGGCGAGCGGTCATTCACCGCGATGTCAAGCCGGGCAACATCATTCTGAAGCGGTTGGAGCGTTCAGAAAAAGCGGGGTTTGCGCCATTCAGAGCCGTGTTGACCGACTTTGGTCTGGTGCAGGTGATAAACTCAGCCCGTATCACTAACATGGGCATCACAATGGGAACGCCGCTCTATATGTCGCCGGAGCAGTGCGAGGGGCTTGATCTGGACGGCCGAAGCGATCTCTATTCATTGGGCGTAGTCTTTTATGAGATGCTAGCCGGTCGGCCGCCCTTCAACTTTAGCTCGCTGACACAAGCCATTTCAGCCCATGTGCGCGAGCGTTATCCCAACCCCGTGCGCGACTATCGCCCCGACGTGCCACCTCTGCTTGAGGCATTAGTCGCCCAAGCGATGGAAAAAGACCCTGACAAGCGTTTTCGCACGGGTAAGGCGATGGCGGATGCGTTGCGGGCTGCTTTTTTCTCGATTTCAGATACACCAACCCGTTTTTGGCACAGCAAACCCTTTGAAGACACGGGTGGGACACTTGCGCTTTCTTTGCCGGATGAGCCAACTGAGCTGGTGATTCGCAGCTTGGACACCGATGGTCACGTCCATGTGGTAGATCGTTATCCGTTAGCTGATGCAATCTACAAAATCGGCCGCAAAGACGATAACACCATCGTTCTCGGTGATGATGCCGTCTCACGCCATCATGCCCAACTTGAGCATACGCCGGCCGGCTGGATCATTCGCGCCCGTTCGAGCGTCAACGGCACGTTTCTAAATGGGCGACGCTTGCGCCCTGATGAGCCGATGCTGCTCAAGCCCGGCGAACCGATTCGCATGGGGCCGTATGAACTATGGATCAACACACCACAAACGCCGGTCAATGAGCCTGAGCCGGGCGATGCAGTCATTTTTCGGCCGGCAGACCCATACGTTGAACGGGAGCCGTTGACAGAGCCACCCACGGTTGATCGTGGTCGTTCTGAGGAACCGTTTGGGCTGTTTTTGGAGCGAGAGTCGGCCGATGTCGATCCCGGGCAAACGCTACAACTGTTAGCCGAGGTGATTAACCGATCAGATCAGTCTGATCGTGTGCGGCTCGATGTACAGGGCGTTCCAGACAGTTGGCTTGAGCTACCGCGTTTTACGACAGTGGCAGCGGGGGAACAGGTTGAGTTGCCGTTTACAATTCGGCCGCCACGTTCGGCCGATGTAGAAGCAAAAGCCTATCCGCTTGATGTCTCGCTCATCTCACAGCGTTATCCTAACACTGATGTCCGTGTCGCATCGCAGGTAACAGTGCGTCCCTTTGAGTCATTTGAAACCTCCTTGTCTCCTGAAGAATTTAGTTTGCCAGAGACAGTTGAGGTGAGTATCACTAACAAAGGCAACACGCCTGCAACCTACAGCGTCACTCGCCGCGAATCTGATGGATTACTTTCGTTCACAGGAGAAACAGGCCGTGTTGAGGTCAAACCCAATCAGACAGTCGCGGTGCAAATTTTGGTGGAAGGGCAAAGTGGCATTTTTGGCAGTAGGTCGTCCGGTGAGATCCCTTTTGAGGTTGAGGTGCGTGCAGAAAGTGGCGGTTTACAGGGACTACACGGAGTCGCAAGGCAGAGGCGTGGCATCATGGCATTTCTCATTCCGCTACTGCTCGCGGTTATGGGAATCGCGCTGGTTGCTGCCTGCTTGGTGTTTAGTCAGCGAGCGTTGACCGCGATGTTCACACGCGGTGTAGACACCCCCACCCCACGCGGCACGGCGTTTGTCGGGCTTTCCACAAATACACCTGATCTGGGTGGTGTGCCAACAACTATCATTACGAACACGCTGACAACAACGCTCACGCCTGTCAATCCCAATGATCCTGATGGCGATGGATTGAGCAACGAGCAGGAGTTGCTGCTCGGCACAGACCCAGATAATCCCGATACAGACGGTGATGGATTGAGTGATGGGGAAGAGTTAAGTGTAACGGCAACTGATCCGTTGCGGCTTGACACAGATAACGATGAGTTGAACGATTGGGTTGAGATAAACACAACACGCACCGACCCAAGACAGTTTGATACAGATGCAGATGGGGTTGGTGATGGTGCAGAGGTGAGAAATGGCACAGATCCGCTTGTGCCGAATAACGTGACTCCGACGAACACGGCCGAGTCCCCTACACTGTTACCAACCAATACAGCGATCATCATCACACCAACCCCCCTAGCCGCAACGAACACGACCGTCGTTATCATAGCGTCACCGAGCAACACGCCAGTGATCATTACGCCGACCCCATTGCCCGCAACGCCTACGCCCGTTGTTGCCTCCCCGACACCTATCGTGGCAACACTAACACCAGTGACCCCTCTGCCGACCAATACACCGGAAAACCCCTTACCGACAGACACGCTAACCATTGTCCCTTCCGCGTCTGAAACACCAGTAACCCCTCTGCCGACAAAGACGGCAACGCCGGTAGTGACGACTGTTGTTGAAACACCCACAAATGTCCCATTGCCACCCACGCAAACGCTGCCAACACAGTCGCTGTTCTGTCAGCAGCTTCCGCCTACGCTAGATGGGCTAGTCGATCTGGGGGAATGGAACAATGCCACGCTTGGCTCAATGTCGGTCAATGCGCTGTCTGGGGCAGACCTGTTTGGCCTCACAGACGGCAGTCGGCTCTATTTCGCCTTTGAAGTGGCAGACGAGACGAATGAGGCAACCGATTCTGTGCGCCTCTATCTGGATTTGAATGGGAACGGGGGTGATCCAGACACGGCCGACAGACAGCTACTCATCGGCCGAGACGGAACAATTCAATTCTCGCTCGGCAGCGGCACAAACGATGATGGCAATACGTGGACTTTGGGAACAGTGGCGGCCGACTGGCAAATATCGGCCGTGCTGGACGATGGCTTTATTTGGTCTGTCGAGGTGAGCGTTCCAGTCAGCAATCCCAGTGCGCCCTTTGGCATGATGGGAGAGGTCTTGTTCACGAATGCAGGGCTGGATGAATATCCTCCCGGTGCTGTTGCCAACACACTTTCGACGTGGCGATTCTCTCAGCCACAAACTCCCTGTCCGTAATTTTTTATTGAGAGGCAATTGGAAGAGCCTCTCGTCTTTCTTGCTGGTCTTGCTGGTCTGTAATTGCAACAAAAATACACTACAGGAGTGACTATGTCTTCTTTTCAGTTTGACAACACGCTAATTCCAGCCGCACATCGTCCAGTAGAAGCAGCACTGCGCCCAAAATGGATTGCCCTCTGCCGGCAAATCGGGGTTGATGTCGCGCAAACCGAAACAATTTACGCGGATCTCATTCGACATTACACAGGTGAGATGCGCTTTTATCACGATCTGCAACATGTTGCGGATGTATTGGCAGCGGCCGATGAGCTTGCGGTTGAAATCGAAAACGATGCAGCCGTGCGATTGGCGATTTGGTTTCATGATGTAATATATGCCACAAATGGTCAGCAGGATAACGAGCGTCTCAGTGCAGATTATGCTGTATGTGAGATGAGCGGTGCTGGCGCATCGGCCGACCTGCTTGCCACTGTTCACGCGCTGATCCTTGATACCAAACATCAGGCCAAGCCAAAAACGCAGGATGGTTGCGTGATTGTTGATGCCGATCTTTCGACATTTGCTGTGAGTCGAGAGCGGTTTAATCAGCATTCGGCCGATGTGCGCCGTGAATTTTGGCATATCGAACCTGACCTTTACTGCAACAGTCGCATCGCTTTGTTAGACAACATGCTGAACCGCGACCCTCTCTACTATACGAAGACAATGCACGATCTATATGATGCAAACGCACGCGCCAATCTCAAACACGCAATTGAACAGCTAGCGCGTGGCGATTTAAGTTTTCGCTCGTGATGTGTGTCAAATTAGTTGAAACATTGGTCACAAACAGGGGACACTCGTAAAATTGAGTTGTGACGAAAAAGAAGAAAAAAAAGCAACCCGTAAAATCACGCCGGCAAACAATACGTCCATTTCTTTTGATCGGCGTGTTAGTAGGGGTTGGCTTGCTGTTGTTTTCTCTAACAGAGTACGAGTCGTATGCGTCGCTGTATGATGCAGAGTACGTGGGGGCGGTGAAGTGTGGGGAATGTCATACGGTTGTTTACGATGAGTGGGCGGTCAGCCCTCACGCCAAGATGACGCAGATCGCCTCGGCCGATTCCGTCGTTGGTGATTTTCATGAAGCTGAATACGTCGCCCCCGGCGACCCCCTGCCTACCGCCAAAATGTACGAGCGCGACGACCAATTTATCATGGCAATTCGCGCCAGCAATGAGAGCGACGAGTACATCGAATATCCGATCAAGTACACAATTGGCTATCAGTATCGCCAAACTTATTTGACAGAAGAGGCAGGCGGGGTTTTGCGCCGCCTGCCCGTACAGTGGTCGGTCGAGCGTGGGGAGTATTTTCCCTATTGGAACTTTCAGGAGGGGAGTCAGCCATCGGCCGATGATCTACACGCCCAAATGCAAGTCCCCAACTCCGCATGGAATCTCTTTTGCGCCCGCTGTCACACCACACACCTCGAAATCAACGCCAAAGATGCAGCACACACACAGGCAGATGTCGAGTGGTCAGACAATGGCATCGCCTGTGAATCCTGTCACGGTGCGGGCAGCCAGCACGTCAACTACTTTGAACACAACTACGTCAATCGGGTTGTGGCCTTTCTCAACAGCAACCTGCGCGGCGAACCCTCCGCCTATATCGCCAACGCGCCCAAGCTGCCGGCCGGTCAAGATTTGAGCGTTTGCGCTCGCTGTCATGGGGCCGACATTGCCATCTCACAGCAAGACATTTACCGTCTCTACGAACCCGGCTACAGTCGAGAAGGGCGCATCAACGATATTTCACATCTTTTCCAAGCCGCCCCTGTAACGCCGGGACGCGAGACATTTACGGTTGAAGTGTACGAAGATGGGCGGCACAAGGGGATCGGCATGTTGTTTCGCTCGTTTGTCGATTCACAATGCTATGTCGTTTCGCAAGAACCACGCTGCTATGATTGCCATAATCCGCATAACAACAAGGCCGAAACGACGGCTAGCATTCTGTCCGCATCAGAGACGAGTAATCAGTACTGTTTCAGTTGTCATCAAGAACTAGAAAATGACGTGGCAGAGCATACAAATCATCCAGTTGGCGAAGCCGGCTCTTTCTGTTATGACTGCCACATGCCCAAAGAGATCATCAACTTTGTGGCGGGAACAGACCGCCGCACGCGCACACACAACATGAGTTCGCTACCCAATCCAACCACAACCGCACTTCTGGGGTATGAGCGTGCGCCTAACGCCTGTAATGAATGTCATGTTGAGGAATCGGCCGAATGGTCGGCCGAATGGATCGCAACATGGTGGAGAGACGAATAGAGTTACTAGTCGCCAGTAAGCTAGCGGCTAGTAAAATAACTAGCAACTAGCAACTAGCAACTAGCAACTAGCAGCTAAAAATGACAGACCTACGCATTGAAACCACGCTCGAACGCAATACAAACAGCGACCGTTTAACTGTTCCCTATTTTGCACACATCACTTGCCCCGATGTTATCAATCGAGAACCTGAGTTTGAGGTTCCCGTTCGTGCCGCCTATATTGGCATGAAGAAAACGTTGAGCGTCGAAATTGCAGGTTTTCGCATGATGACGGCGCAATTGAGTGCGATTCCAAGTAACATTGGAAGGCTAATGAAAGGGGTTGTGCGCGGGGGTCGTTTGCCTCACTACGTCTTTATCGCTCGTGATGCGGGGACAATCTATCCCGTTTACACAATTGATGATGTTGTGGTCGCGCCAACACCCAACGGCCCTCTGTTTGAGCATGTCGAGTTGGCAAAGGTACGCGAACGACTGAGTGATTATTTACACAACATTCGCGTGTTGGGTAGAAATGGACGCAATGATAAGCTGCATGTGCGCGGCGTGCATCGGCGGACATTGCAGTTGATTCGGCCGAAGTTTTACCTAAAAAAGCGTGTTCCCGGCGAAATTGACTTCTGGGCGCCCGTCTTTGCCTCCATCGACTCACCACGCATCTATGCTTATGCAGCCAGTGACCGCCGAGAGGCGAACTTGAATGACGGCCGAGAAGCTCTTGTCCTGCGCGACCACGTTGCCAAACTATTGCAGCGCGAAAATCGGCTTGGCAACACCTATGACCTGCGCCTCGACCGCCTCTTCCCCGACACGTGGCACGCGCTCGAAGCGCACCTCAACCAAGCCGATGATCTAAACGTCAACGGCTTCACCCTTCCCACCTACACGACAGACAAAGGTATCTGCATCGCGCTTGAGCAACGGCCCGACGAAGATCGCTACAGTCTCTACATAGGAGCTGACCGCGATGATGTGTTAGAGCAGGCGACGCGAGACTTCTTACGGCGTGGGATTGGATTGTAGAAGCAAATATACCGCTGTGGCTGAGATAAGCGTCCCCGGCAAGGTCATTTTATTTGGCGAACACGCCGTCGTTTATGGTCAGCCAGCAATAGCGATCCCTGTATCGCAGTTGCGAACGCGGGTGGTCATTACGGAGGATGTCTCTTCACCTGTTCTCGATTTGCCCGATTTGGGGACAACGGTTGACATCACGTCTGCGCCGCATCCAGACGAGGAACCATTGCTTGCAGCGGTGCGCGAAGTACAGGCCTATTTAGGTATGACACAGATGCCCGCAATGCGCGTGGTGCTGACGAGCGATATTCCAATTGCCAGTGGATTAGGCAGCGGGGCAGCGGCCGCATGTGCAATCATTCGCGGGTTGTTGGGCTATTTTGGGGAGGGCGCGGCCGATGAAGTTGTCAACAGGCTTGTGTATAACATCGAAAAACTCTATCACGGGACACCCAGTGGCATTGATAATACGGTGGTGACCTATGAACAGCCCGTCTATTTCATGCGTAAACAGCCGAATAATGTCATTGAAACATTTGATGTTGGTGCCCCACTGCATCTGCTAATTGCGGATACGGGGGTAAAAAGCCCCACCATGCTTACGGTTGGAGATGTGCGGCGGCAGTGGAAGCAGGAACGGGAGCGGTTTGACACGCTGTTTGCGGCGTGTGGGCAAGTTGCACGTCAGGCACGTTTGGCGATTGAGCGGGGAGATGTGGCGCGTGTAGGTGTGCTGATGGGAGAGAATCAGGCGATTTTGAGCGAGATGGGGGTGAGTTCGGCCGAACTCGATCATCTCATCCGAATTGCCCTCTCCGCCGGCGCACTGGGCGCAAAGTTGAGCGGCGGCGGACGTGGTGGCAACATGATTGCACTCACCACAGAAGCAAACCGTCAATCTGTTGCAGACGCGCTACGTGAACATTCCCGCAATGTTCTGCAAACAACGCTACATTGATTTCACGCATCTTTTCACTTACAAAGTCAGTTAAGTTACACGCATCGTAAGATAGTTCCAATATCATATTCTATAGATAAAGCGAACAGGAATGAGCTTTTTCTTCTCTTCTCCTTCTTTGGTTGTGGAACAAAAACGACTGGGTGTCATCCCAGTCGTTTTTCTTTGTGCATGTCAGTTAGGAACAGCTTGCCTCACTGGATTGATGCCACTAAACTGTCTCCATGACCATTAAAGCACGCATTCTCTCCATCGTGTTCTCCATTTTTTTCATTTCATTTCTAATTTATTCACTTTTGGTTTGGGGCTTACCGCGCACGCTCGGCCGTGAAATCGACAAAGACCTCGGTGCAATTGTGGTAGAGATGATTGAGGAAGGGCGTGGGCGAGACAATCGGGTTGTGTTGGAGGACATCCATTGGCCACAAGAGGCCAGTTCACTACAACTTGTCGCTAGCTTTTTTGTCGTGCTTTCGCTAGAGGGTGAGATTGTTACTCGTTCGGAAAATTGGACAAGTTCTTTACCACTCTATGAGGTCTATGATGCAAATACAGCGGAGGCTTATAACGTTACATTTGAAGACCATATTTTGCGCGTGGTGAACTATCCAATTATCGGCCGATTTGAAGAAGGCGACCGTCGTCTCGGAACAGTGCAGGTTGGTCGTCTCATCAATGATCTCGACGAAATCAACCGCTTATCGACCGCAACCGTTTTTATCGGCGCAGCGACGCTTTCTCTGTCTGTCTTCATTCTCGCATTTATCCTACCGATCATTCTCAAGCCATTGAATGACATTGTGAACGTGGCGCGGCAGATTACGTCGGCCGATGATCTCAGCGTCCGTATCGAGGCACTGCCCAAACATGACGAACTAGGCCGTTTGGTTGAAGTCTTTAACCAACTGATGGAGCGGCTTGAGACATTGTTCAAAACACAGCAACGACTCCTCGGCGATGTCTCACACGAGCTGCGAACCCCGCTCACCGCTATGCGCGGCAACATCGACCTCATCCGCCGCATCGGAGCTGATCCTGAGCTACTCGCTGCGACCGAAACGGAAATGGATCGCCTCACCCGCCTCGTCACCGATCTGCTGTCATTGGCACGCGCAGAAGTTGGCGGGCTGCCAATTCGCCAAGAAGAACTCGACCTCGACATGATCTTTCTCAACACTTATGAGCAGATGCAACATCTCAATAGCGATGTTAAGCTGGTACTACGTGGCCTCGATCAGGCACGTGTCTTAGGCGATCCAGATCGACTCAAGCAGCTTATCATCAATCTTGTCACGAATGGCCTCAAGTATACGGATGCGGGTGGGAGCGTCTGGGTCAGTTTGATCTGCGAGGGGGAAGAAGCAGTTATCACAATTGAAGATAGCGGAATAGGTATTCCGGCCGAAGACTTACCAAACATCTTTACCCGCTTCTATCGCGTCAATAAAGCCCGAACTCGTCAGCGTGGGGGAGCGGGATTAGGATTGGCGATTGTCAAAACGATTGTAGACGCGCATGATGGTACAATTCATGTCGAAAGTGAAGTCGATACAGGGACAACATTTGTGATTCGGTTGCCGCTGCTGGAATCGGCCGAATACGCCTTCTACGATGATCTCCCCATCGAAATATAAAAACCATGAACCCACATCAAAATCAACCTGTCGCAATGGCAGGTACCCCCTTGAAAATGCCACCTCTGCCATGATTCTCGTGCATGGACGCGGTGCATCGGCTGACAGTATTCTCGATTTAGCACGTGTGTTGCCGCATGACGGCATGGCGTATCTCGCGCCGCAAGCACGAGGGAATACGTGGTATCCTAACAGCTTTCTCGCACCGCTCGCGGCGAATGAACCCGGCATCACGTCTGGACTAGCGGCGATTCAAGCACTGGTTGAGCGTGTTGAGGGGGTGGGGATTTCGGCCGCGGAAGTAATCATTGGCGGCTTTTCACAAGGCGCATGTCTTGCCAGCGAATTTGTCGCACGCAATCCGCGTCGTTACGGTGGCTTACTCGTCTTTAGCGGTGGCGTGATCGGGCCGCTCGGCATGGAGCGCAACGATAGTGGCGACCTCGCCAGCACGCCCGTCTTTCTGGGCTGTAGCGATGTCGATTTTCACATTCCGCTAGAGCGTGTGGAGGAATCGGCCGAGATTTTCCGTCAGTTAAATGGCACTGTCACCATGAAAATTTACCCCAATATGGGACATACCATCAACCATGATGAAATTCGACACGCACAAGACATTGTAAATAATCTATAAATCAGGGCTAATCCCAAGCGCACGAAGTTGGGCAGCGAGGCGGTCGGCGCGTTGTTGGGCGAGATTGGCTGATTCTTCGGCCGATTCAGCACGAGACCGCTCCTGCTCTGCACGAATCCGTTCCTGCTCCGCGCGAGACCACTCCTGCTCCGCACGAATTCGCTCTTGCTCCGCACGTTCGTCCCCTGTCATCAGCAAATTTCCGTCAGCGTCCCACCAGCGAAGCCACGGCAAAAATACATTCTGGTAAACCCCACGCCAAATACCAAGCTCCATCTCCATTTCTGGAACCGGGAAACGTTGGTACGGATTGGGCAACATTTTGATATAGCGTCCACCGATCAGTTGAAATACCTCAACCTGAGATTTCTTGACTTCGTAAATGGCGTAGTAGGGCGGCCGAATGACCTGTTCATAGACCCAAAACTTGCCTTTGAGTGGCGTTTTATCGCGCTCTTCTGAGCCATTGCCAGAGACAAATTCAATCACAATCAGGGGCGCAACCAACTCTTGCCACAGAACGTAAGAACGCCGAAATGTGCCATCCAGCATAGGATCGACATTTGGCACGTAAAACCAGTCGGGAGCCTCTGCACCGCGTGTGAGCGGGTCTGTAATGCGCCAGTAAATGCCACTGTCTTGTCCAATGGCAAAACGATTGTCGGGGTGAAGCTGTTCGAGTTTCGGCCAAGCAGAGGTTGTCAGGAGGACACTTTGCGGGTGTTCTTGAAAATTTTTCACGAATGTTCCATCAGATTCAGGCAGGTCAAGATGCGTTGGGAGCATGTACCAATCCATCTCACGATGACCATTTTCAGATTGACGTGTCGAGACAGTTTGTGTTGCCATAGAAAAATTGTAGCATAAAAACGAATGAATTAGGAAGTTTGTTCTGTGCTGTACGTCGCAATCGATTGCTCGATTCCTTTTGACTGCGTTTCCCAACGTACAAATAGCCACGTCAATTCGCAGCCAATCGCAATGGCAATCAGGCCAATCACGCCTGCTTCGGGGCCGAATGCGCCGCCTGTCAAAAGCGTCGGGCCGGATTGCTCGATTTGAAAAATTGTCGCGCCCAGCGTGCTTGTGCCGCTCACAGGGAAGCCAAACACGTTGCCTTGAAAGAAGTTCCACGTAATGTGCAGCCCGATTGGGATGGCAAGCTCGCCTGTCAGAACAAAGCCTAGTCCGAGAAAAAGACCAGCAAGTGAGATGTTGAAGGTGCTAATCAAGGTTGCGTTGGGATTGCTGGCGTGGAGAAAGCCGAAAACGGCCGATGTCAGAATAAGTGCAGCAAATGTGGCATTGCGATACCCCAACCAGCCATTCAAACCCTCTGCCACATTCGTTAACTGATAGCCCCGCGACCAAAGCTCCTCATAGAAGCCGACCGCTATAAAAACGATAATCGGCAACAGGTAGGCCAAGAAAAATGACGTGTTTGGCTCCACGACATAAAATGTGTCGGTAATCGTTATCCAACCGAGCAAAAGTTCGATGATAAAAATTCCCGTTATCAAAACTGCGCCAAGCCCTAAGCCAAATGCAAATTGTCGCCACCAGCTTGCCGAAAAATGAAAGCCAAAATCGGCAAATGGGCGACGGTCGAGCAATCCAGCGGCGAGCCAAATGCTGACGGGAAAGGCGACGGCCGAGATAACTGCGCCGACTGCCAACCCATCAAATGATAGGCCAAGCAGTACAGCAGGAATTCCTGCCACCATCGAGGCGATGACGAGGAATACGACTTGCAACATCAATCGCCAAGCAGCGCGTAGACGTTTTTCGTGGGGGTTCCAGAATGGGAATGCAAGGCGACTTTGTTGTGTAGGTTGTTTGATCTCGTCCATCAGTAGATTTTGGCTTTTCGTTAGGTTACAAGGTTTTCATCATTTTAGCGCACAAGATGTATCAACTGCTCAAAATCTCGAAGATCATGCCATTGTCGCGCAGTCGCTTGAGCAGTGCGTCTCCCATCGCGGCCGCAGGGGTCAAAATGCCATATCGCTCAGGCAAATCGTCAAAGGCGAGGGCAAGAGCTGATTCTGCCAGCATTTTGCTCGTCTCATCGTAGCCGGGGTCACCGCCGCGTACTTCGCCGCGAATGGGCGTGTCGCCTGCTGTGCCAATGAAGGTGACGCGGAATTTGGATTGGGCGCGTTTCTCGGCCGATGGCCCCTCCCCACTCCCCCGCACCTTCTTCAACAAATTGCGCGTCGGCTTAAACTGTGCGGCCGCCACCACACCCGTTAAGCCAACCCCCGCCACTGCCATCGTAGACAGTTTGCCGATCCGTATAAAATGTCCATACTGAAAGTCCGGCCCATATTCAGGCAGCATTCGCGCTGAACGCAACACGATTTGCGGGTCAATCGTCGGCATTGGGGCAACCCAGCCGTTGACGGCATTCTCTTTGTAAACGCCCTTCTTTTCACCACGCACACGTCGATTTTCCCCGACGATTTGCTTGGCACTGGAGGATGTTTTGCCTGCTGCGCCCAAGTCGCCCATTGCCTCAATTGCTGATTGCCATGTGCCACCGCTGAACGTGCCGTTGGCAGAGACAAACCCGCGCAGGTGCAATGGTTGGTCGTCGGGAGCCGCCTTTGCCAACATGTACACGCCTAGATCGTGCGGGATGCTGTCAAAGCCGCAGCAGTTGACGATGCGGATTTGTGCTTGTTCTGCCAGCGTATGGTAACTGTCGAGTAAATCGGCGACAAATTGCGGTTCGCCCGTGATGTCACAGTAATCGGTTTGGGTGCTGATACACGCTTGGACAAGTGGCTTACCGTATTTTGCGTAAGGGCCAACGGTGGTTGCCAAAACGCGGGTTTGGGCGGTCATCGCGTTGAGGGAGGCGGAATCGGCCGAATCCGCCACCACCACGCCCACCTCATCTCCCAACCCCAACTCCGCTTTCACCGCACCCAACTTGCCAGCACTGCGCCCCGCAATCGCCCAGCGAAAATCGCCCTGTTTCTTTGCCAAGTAATCGGCGGTCAATTTGCCCGTAAAGCCGGTCGCGCCGAATAGAATGATGTCGTAAGGTCTGTTTGATTTCATACTAGAACATTGCCAACTTTTGCAAAACGTGGCAACGTTACAGGTATGAGTGAACAACCATTTCTTTATGATGTTAATGCGGGGGTGGCGCGGTTGCGGATCAATCGGCCGAAAAAACGCAACGCCCTCAGTGCAGAAACAATTCATCTATTTCTCAACGCGCTCAACCAAGCCGAACAGGATGACAGCGTGCGCGTGGTCTTTATCACTGGCACGGGCGAAAAGGCGTTTTGTTCTGGCGCAGATTTGAGCGGCAACCCCGGCGGTGAGGGAACTTCCCAATATGCGGAACTAATTACGCGCATCTATCGCTTTCCAAAACCGACGGTCGCGGGTGTGAAGGGGTACTGTTTGGCAGGTGGCATGGGCGTGATGTTGGCGTGCGACATCGTGATCGCACGCGATGATGCTCAGTTTGGCACGCCTGAAGTCAACGTTGGCTTGTGGCCGATGATGATTGGGGCATTGATCTATCGCAATATGCTGCCCAAACATGCGACCCCCATGATTATGTTGGGCGACCACATCAATGTTGAAGAAGCCTACCGCATGGGATTTGTCTCGATGATCGCGCCAAAAGATGACTACGCGAACAAAATAGAGGCTGTTACCAACAAATTAAGCCAAAAAAGCCCCATTGGAATGCGCTTAGGCAAACAGGCATTCGCCGCTGTCGCGGATATGCCGTTTGAAGAAGCGGTCAACTATCTTTCAACTCAACTCACTATCGTCTCGCAAACGGGCGACGCAAAGGAGGGAATCGCTGCCTTTTTAGCGCGACGCGATCCGGTCTTTACAGGCAAATGACAACAATTATCATCGTTCGACACGGACAAACAGAATGGAATATGTTGGGGAAATGGCAGGGTTCGGCCGACATTCCCCTCAACACACGCGGCCTCGAAGAAGCGGTCGCCATTGGCAAACGGCTGGCAAATTGGCAGATCGATGCAATTTACAGTAGTGACTTACAGCGGGCGGCGCAGACGGCCGAAGCCATCGCACAACATCACGACCATCTCGACGTGCAGATCGAACCCGCATGGCGCGAACGTGACGTGGGCGACTGCGAAGGGATGACCCGCGCTGAAATTCGGGAGAAATACAAGGATCACGTTCAGATTGGCACATTCCAAGCCCCCAATGGAGAAACTGCCGACCAGCTTTCTGCGCGTGTCATTTCAGCATTTAAGCAGATCGAAGCAGACCACGCGGATGAAACGGTTCTCGTTGTCAGTCATGGCGGCACAATCGCGTCCCTTATCACACATGTTCTCAACCTGCCATTTGAAGATAGCTGGCGATTCAAAGCGGGCTATAACACCGGTTTGAGTCAGCTTGAGAAGGCAGAACGCGGCTGGCGACTGACGCGGCTGAATGACACGTCACACTTGGAATGAAAAAAGACGCTATCTACGCACAGCCAAAACAGTTGGTGGCTGACTTCACGTTTGATGAAAAGGTCGCGGCCGTCTTTCCCGACATGATCAAGCGGTCTGTTCCCGCCTATCGACAAATGGTCGCATACACGGGTTTGTGGGCGGAACGTTACGCGCAATCGAATACCAACCTGTATGATTTGGGCTGCTCGTTGGGGGCGACTTCATTTGTGTTGCGGGGGTGGGTTGACAAAACTGGATGTCAGGTGATAGGGGTGGATAACTCGGCCGACATGCTCGCCCGCGCCCGTCAAATTTTGGCGGCCGATCCCGACGGCATCCCGCTCAATTTTATCGAAGCAGACATCCGCCGCGTCCCGATCAAAAACGCATCTGTCGTCGTTCTCAACTTCACGCTGCAATTTATCGAGCCGGCCGAACGCACTGCGTTGATTCAAAAAATCTACGATGGGCTTCTGCCAAATGGTATTTTAGTGTTGTCGGAGAAGGTGATTTTTGCCGATGCAGCGACAAATCAGCGCATGATCGACGTGCATCACGACTTCAAACGCGCCAATGGCTATAGTGATCTCGAAATTGCACAGAAGCGCACGGCGATTATGGATGTGCTGGTTCCAGAGACGTTGGAGGTGCATAGAGAGCGATTGTTGGGGTGTGGGTTTGTGTCGGCCGAAACATGGTTCCAAGCCTTCAACTTTGCCTCGATCATCGCCATCAAATAAGCACAACTATTCATGTGTTTCGGGAAATCCAATTCCCGAAACATTCCCGCCTTTGTCAACATATCCCATCGACTACACACCGATTTATGCAGCTTTGCGCCAAACGCGATTAGCAGCATGGGCAGATGAGCTACCAATCCAAGTAGAAGCGGCATTCGCTGCACATGGCAAATTTGCCGAATGGCTCGACGCGCTGCAACATTTGCCAGTTGTTGAGCCATCGGCCGTGGCGTTGGAGGGCGGCGTGCGGGTGGGGAGATCGGCCGACCTAACCTCATCACAACGCACCCAACTTGAACACAACCTACGCCGCCTTCATCCATGGCGCAAAGGCCCTTTCACACTCTTCGACCTTCACATCGACACCGAATGGCGTTCTGATTGGAAATGGGAGCGCGTTGCGCCACACATCACGCCACTAACAGGCCGTCGCATTCTCGATGTGGGCTGCGGCAATGGCTACCATCTCTGGCGCATGTTAGCCCAACGGCCGCGTCTCCTACTCGGCCTCGACCCGTTTATCATCTACGTGATGCAATTCTGGGCGATCCAACAATTTCTCGCTTCAGATATTCCCGTCGGCGTTTTGCCTGTTGGCATTGAAGCCCTACCTAGCAAGTCACGGGCATTTGATACAGTCTTTTCGATGGGCGTTCTCTATCATCGACGGTCGCCATTCGATCATCTCTTTGAATTGCGCGATGCGCTACGGCACGGCGGGGAATTGGTGTTGGAAACGCTCGTGATTGACGGAGATTTGGGGGAAGTGCTTGTGCCGGAAGGACGTTATGCACAGATGCGGAATGTCTGGTTTTTGCCCTCCACATTGACACTGGAAAGTTGGCTCAAAAAGGCAAAATTTCGCCATATCCGACTCATCGATGTGACCCCCACAACGACACAAGAACAGCGCACAACCGACTGGATGACATTCAATTCTCTGCCCGATTTCTTGCATCACGATGACTCAACACGCACGATTGAGGGGCATCCCGCACCCGTGCGTGCGACTTTTGTGGCAACGGCTCCTTAAAATCTCGTTCGTCTACGGTCTTACATGCCCATTGCCGACACAAATCCATTTGTAAGTCGTTAGCTCAGTCAACCCCATCGGCCCACGTGCGTGCAGCTTCTGTGTGCTGATGGCAACTTCTGCCCCAAGCCCAAACTGCCCGCCATCATTAAAGCGTGTACTCGCATTGACAAAAACGGCACACGAGTTCACCTCGTCGATAAACTTTTGTGCGTTTGTCCAGTTATTGGTCAAGATTGCATCTGAATGTTCAAGGCTGTGCTGTTGGATGTGGGCAATCGCTTCATCTATCCCATCGACAATTTTGATTCCAAAGATATAGTCGAGCCACTCGGTGTCCCAATCTCCCTCTTCAATTGGCTCAAGCACATCGCCGACAACCATCGACCGCGCCGCGTCATCCCCTTTCATGCGGACGTTTAACGCACCCATTTTTTCAACGACTTGTGGCACAAATGCGCCCGCGATGTTGCGATGGACGAGGATCGTGTCGAGAGCATTGCACGCGCTGGGCTTTTGCATTTTGCTGTTTTCGATGATGTCGAGGGCTGAGGGGAAATCGGCCGATTCATCCACAAACACATGCACAATCCCAATCCCGCCCGTCACGACAGGGATATTACTCTCATTTTTGCAAAGCTCGTGCAGACGATGACCCCCGCGCGGAATAATCATGTCGATATATTGATCGAGGCGCAAAAACTCTCGCACTAGCGCACGATCTGGATTGTCGATGTACTGGACGGCATCGGCCGGCAACCCTTCCGCTCTCAAGGCATCTTGAATCACGTTGAGCAATGCGACGTTGCTACGGAGCGTCTCTTTGCCGCCGCGTAAGATGGAGGCATTGCCTGTTTTGAGACACAGTGAGGCGATGTCGATGGTGACATTCGGCCGACTTTCATAAATCACGCCAATCACGCCAATCGGAATCCGCCGCCGCGTCAACTGCATTCCATTCGGCAACAGTCGGCTATCCATCGCTGATCCGACAGGATCGGGCAGCCTCGCCACATTCCGCACATCATTCGCCAATGCCGCCATCCGTTTCTCGTTAAGCGTCAAGCGATCCAGAAATGACTCGCTCAATCCATTCTCACGCCCTTGCGATACGTCGAGCGCGTTTTGCCGCATCACATAGTCAGCGCACGCTTCCAATCGTTCTGCAATTCGCAACAGGGCTGCGTTCTTTTTTTCGGCCGAGAGTGTCGCCAAAATACGTCCAGCCGCCCTCGCCTTCTTTCCCATTTCTACTAAATTCGTCATTTAATTCACTCCATTTGCAATGTACATCGGCATAAACTCCGACACGATGATTATACTGCATTGAAAAAATCTAAAACCATTCACTGCCCTGTCGTTTACTGCTATAATGTCTTCTCGCGTCCCCATAGCTCAATGGATAGAGCGCCGTTTTCCTGTGCGCCACGCTGGGTACGTCTTGAATGTACGTTAATAATGTACTGTCGCTAGTTTGGTGGCGACAACCTTAATGGGACATGCGGACACACACCGCAAAAGAGTGTGTCGGTGTGAAGCTCCCAAGCGGGTGAGTTGAAATAAGGTCAGCGCAAGCGAAGTATTGATGAGGTAGCTTGAAAGCAATCTATTCGGCAAGAGATGGCAAGAAATTGTTGACGAAGACGAATAGAGTGAGTAGGTAAGAAGGCGATCAGGAATAGCCTTCCAAAGGGATAAAACCTGAATGGTTTCGGCCGAACATCGAAAACAAATACTCACAAGCCATGCGGAGAGCATGGTACAGCTATATAGATACGACCTAAGTTTCAATGGACGCAAGATGTATCAACGTGGGAACTTCTGTAGGGTAAAACGTTTAGCGGAACGCTACAGAAGGGCGGAACTCCCGTAGTAGTCTGAGGTAGGGAGAGCCTACTACATGGCGAAGGGGAGTAGTTGATGTAACAAACGCGGAAATTCAAATGAAATGAGCCGAAGATAGGAGTAGGCTATGTTAATCATCGAGAATCAAAAACGTTTGGCTAAGAAAGTACTTGAACAACCGAATAGACCGTTAGACAACCTGTACAGGTACGTGTCAGACCCGTTCTGGCTTGCCACAGCAGTAGATTCTGTAAAATCTAATGCAGGTTCCAAGACAGCAGGTGTGGATGGAGTCAATGCGAAACAGATTGAAAACATCTATGCCTATGCCAAAGAACTATCAGAAGATTTGAAGAACAGAAGCTATACGCCTAGCCCCGTTCGCAGGGTATACATTCCCAAGTCAAATGGGAAGCTGAGACCTCTAGGTATCCCAACAATACGTGATAGAGTGGTACAAGAATCTCTGAGGATGGTTCTCGAACCAATCATGGAGAGCAAGTTCTTGGACTGCTCGACAGGCTTCCGCCCCTCACGTAGAACAATGGATGCGATACACCTAACATCGCTTTATGCCAACATGTGGTGGGTAGTAGAAGGGGATATAAAGGCTTGCTTCGATGAGATACCACACAAAAAACTAATGGGTGTGCTGAAACAGCATATCAAATGTCGCAAGAGTTTGAGACTGATAGAAGCATTCCTAAAAGCTGGAATCATTGAGAACGGGAAGGTAAGTAAACTCAATAGAGGTGTTCCACAGGGCGGCATCGTGTCGCCACTACTGGCAAATATCTACCTTCATGAGATGGATATGCACTGGTGGAACAAGTATGGCTCACTGACAGCAGGGCAAAAGAGCTACAGACGCACGAAAGGAATGGGCAATGTTCAACTCCTAAGATACGCGGATGATTTTGTTTTGCTCACCAACGGAAATAAGCAGTTTGCACACGATCTCAAGGATGAATTTGGAAGGTTCTTGCGAGACAGGCTAGGGTTAGAGTTGAACAGCGAGAAGACGCTCGTCACTCACATGGACGATGGGTATGATTTCTTGGGGTTCAATATCAAGAGAGTGTACTCCAAACAGTCGGCCAAGAAAATAACGCTAGTCACTCCGTCTCAAAGGAACGTAGAAAAGTTCAAAGAAAAGATCAGAGAAATTACCGACCGTTCAACGACTGGTGATGACCCAGTCAATAAGCTACGAGCAATCAATGCCATTGTCACTGGATGGGCAAACTACTACCGACACGTAAACTTTGTAGATATAAGAAATGAACTATCGTGGTACACACATAATCGGTTTTACTATTGGTTGAAATATGTTCACTCGAATGTCAGCGCAAAGGGTAGCATTGGCAAGTATGTCATAAACAAATATATGGCTCGAAACCCAAAAGGATGGCGACTGTATAAAGTTCATGGCGTATGGGAAAAGCCAATGTATTCTGTAAAGTTAAAACGTTACAGAATAAACTGGCCTAAAACAGGGAATCCATACTTAGCGGAAGAGGACATCTCATTATCGTACAGAGAAGAGACACCACTTCCAAATAAAATATGGTCAGGAACGTCACCACAACGCAAGTGGGCGGTGGCACGAATGGAAAGGCTAGCAAAGGCGGGCTACAAATGCGAGCAGTGCGAAAGCAGTGACGAACTAGAAGCTCATCATGTGATAGCCAGAAAAGATGGCGGTCATCATACGGTTAACAACTTGCGCGTTCTATGCAAAAGTTGTCACGATCAAGTACATAAAGGTTAAAACATCAATGGAGAGCCTGATGCGGTGAAAGTCGCACGTCAGGTTCGGAGGGGAGGGCGAACACCACAAGGTGATTAGCCCTTACCCTACAAAGCGAAGGTTGACCGTTCGAGTCGGTCTGGGGATATTTTGGTATCATTCAACACATACTCAAATGTTTACAAGTAAGTAGAAATGAACCGCTCGGCGGTTCATTTTCGTATAAGGACTATAGATGATTGCAGCGAATAACGTTTCACTCGTTTTTGGTGAGCGCACGCTTTTTAAGGAAGTCAACGTCAAATTTCTGCCGGGCAACTGCTATGGCTTGATCGGGGCAAACGGTGCAGGGAAATCGACGTTTCTGAAAATTCTGTCGGGTGATTTGGAGGCGACGACAGGCCATATTGAAATGGGCAAGAATGCGCGTCTTGCCGTGCTTGAGCAGGATCAGTTTAAGTATGACGATCAACAGGTACTAGATACAGTCATCATGGGTCATAGGCGCATGTTTGAGGTGATGAAGGAGCGCGATGCGATCTATTCCAAGCTCGATTTTACGGAAGAGGATGGGATTCGTGCGGCCGACCTAGAAGCAGAATTCGCCGAAATGGGTGGCTATGAAGCGGAGTCAGAGGCGGGAACGCTGCTTGAAAAGCTGGGCATCCCCGTTGACATGCACTGGCGCAACATGAGCGAGCTAGAAGCCCAGCTAAAGCTGCGCGTGCTGCTCGCCCAAGCGATCTTTGGCAACCCTGACATTTTGCTGCTCGATGAGCCGACCAACCAGCTCGACTTCCAAACAATTCGCTGGCTAGAAGATTTTCTCGCAGGCTTTGAAAACACAGTCATCGTCGTCAGCCATGACCGTCACTTTTTGAACAATGTCTCAACGCACATCGCCGATCTCGACTTTGGCAAAATTCGCATCTACACGGGCAACTACGATTGGTGGTATCGCGCCAGTCAGTTGATTGCCAAGCAACGGCGCGACATGAACAAAAAGCGTGAAGCGCGGGTCGAGGAGTTGCAGGCGTTTGTCCTGCGTTTTAGTGCGAATCGTTCAAAAGCGCGTCAAACGACATCGCGCAAGAAGATGATCGAAAAGCTCTCACTGGACGATTTTCCAGAGACTTCGCGCAAGTTTCCGTATGTGTCATTTGACCCAAAGCGGCCGGTCGGCCGAACCATCCTCCGCATCGAAAATCTCACGAAAGTAGTTGACGGAGAAAAATTGCTCAACGACTTCTCTCTCATCGTCGAAAAGGGGGACAAAATCGCGCTTGTCGGCCCGCGTGACATCGTGAAGACGACGCTCTTTGATTTGTTGATGGGGGAGGAGTCGGCCGATGCCGGCGAAATTTACTGGGGACAAACCGTGACAGCCGGCTATTTCCCAAAGGAAAACGACCAGTACTTCACAGGCGACATGAACCTTGTCGAATGGCTCGCGCAATACACGACGGAAGATGACGAGACATGGATTCGTGGATTTTTGGGGCGTATGTTGTTTACAGGCGAAGAAGCGTTGAAGCCATCAAATGTGCTGTCGGGTGGTGAAAAAGTACGCTGCATGTTGTCTCGTCTCATGCTGATGGGCTGCAACACGCTTGTGTTAGATGAGCCGACCAACCATCTCGATCTCGAAGCGATCATGTCGCTCAATGACGGCCTCGTTGCCTATACAGAGCCGATACTTTTCACATCGCAAGATTTTGAGTTTATCAACACGATTGCCAACCGCATCATCGAAATCACGCCCAATGGTGTGATTGACCGCCGAATGCCGTTTGAAGAATATGTTGAAAGCAAGGAGGTTGCCGCATTACGCGACGAGATGTATGCGGATGTTGACTATAACTATAAATTCTAGTTCAAAGAAGTCGCCAACAAGTCATACAATGGCGGTTGGCGACTTTAGGTATATAAAACGAAAGCGGCTTCTTCTATGCGAAGAGCCGCTTTTATGTCACCAAGTGTCAGGAGGGAAACACTGTGTAGGTGACTAACGGTAAATATCTATAGTCGAGGAGGGGAGATATTTCCCTTAGCTTAGAGGGCTTGTTCCAGTCGCGTTTCTCTCGTGCCAGTTAAGGGGGAGGGTTCCTCTATAACCAACTAAGCCTACACAGAATTATACGCAGAAAATCGCAGAAAACAAGCAGAAAATCGCAGAAATTTGATAGAAAATCGCAGAAATTGATGAAAGAACTCTCATCAAGTCATTTTTTTGTTAGAAAAAGACCAGCAACGAATGCCTATGTTTATCTTTCACGTATGCGCTTGCTATCCAAAATATAGAAATAAGTCATTTTCGCTTTTTGGAACCATCAGAAGTTATCAAATGATCTCCAATGGACAATACCGCATTCCGAATTCTAACCAATGTAAAACTTTTGCAGTATGAGCGTTCCCAAAAAGCTGGTCTTGTCGTGGCTGGCTCTTGCGTACAAATTGTGTGTTGACTGTATAAGTAGATAAACGACTGGGACAGTGAGTCAGGAACCCCGCGCTAAAGCGACGGTGCTTGAAAGAGCCTCATACCTGACCCGCCTAAGCACTTAGGGTGCTACGTTCGTTCAGAAATAGGTACGTTTGAATGCTTCTCCAGTTCAGACCACTACGGTTCGTTGTTAAAAGCGTTGAGGGTAGGCGCGGTGCAGCGAACGCCAAACCTGAGCAGAACATTGGCTAGGAGATATTTACTGCCGAAAGGCAAGGACATCGTAAGATGC
>CAYMGE010000006.1:0-111635 GCA_964389925.1 uncultured Ardenticatenaceae bacterium | reverse complement strand
TTCCCTTTCTCTATTTTGCACCCATTTTACACATTTCATTCAGGAAACCTATAGTGCATTCCCATATAAGCAGCGCGTCATGTCTGTTTTGCCGTTATGACAATTGGTTGCATCGACTCTAGTGATACATTGACTGCTATTTCGAGCAACACCTCATCATCAGCAAAATGACAAACCATCGTGTGATAGAACGGAGTCTCAACTAGGCGAAAGATGAGCGCGAATGTGTTTTCATCCAACCATGCTCCGCTCGTCGCAATAAGAGCTTGCGTAAATAGCAGAGGTTGTTTGAACAACGTTGTTCGACTTTGTTCCCAAGTGCCATAGCCACACAGGATGGTTTCTTGTCGCTCGCCTATTTTGAGCGTGATGTTACAGGTCGTTTCTGCAAAACTAAACGTGATCTTTTCAAGCGATAACTCATTTGCGTCAGCTATATAGGTACGCTCGGTAAGCTGCGTTGCAATGGGTGAAGCTGCCGTTCCTTCGACTGGTTTCATGCTGAGACAGGTCAACCTGTTTGTCAGACGTGCGTGTGCAGTCGCGTTCTCGTTTAGTGAACCAGCGACCATTTCTGGCAACAATAATTCCCAAACGAGATCGAGTGGCTGCTGCATATCGAATACGTCCACACCGCCTGTCATCACAAGAACGGCATCTTGTTCGGGCATGACAATGCAATACTGACCGAAAACACCGTCACCGCGATACGCATTGTGACGGCAACGCCAAAACTGATACCCATACCCCTGTGACCAATCGGGCTGAACGCCATCGCTATTTGAGATTTGTGCGGCTGTCGCTGCATCGACCCATGCTTCGGAAAGCACGCTTTCACCCTGCCATACTCCGCGTTGTAAGTAGAGTTGGCCAAACTTTGCAATATCTTCGGTCTTGATATTGAGTCCGATGCCGCCAGCCGTGATGCCCTGTGGTGATTCGCTCCATGTAGCACCCTCGATGCCGAGCGGTTCAAATAATTTTTGTTCTAAATAATCAACGAGTTTCATGCCCGTACATTTTTGTACAATGGCAGATAGCATGTATGTCGCGCCACTGTTATAAACAAAATGAGTGCCGGGTGGATGCGAGAGTGGCACACTGAAAAAGCCCTTGCGCCAATCGCCATCAGACCGCCCAACCATATCTGACCACGTATCAATTGCATGACCTGTAGACATCGAGAGCAAGTGTCTGACGCGCATCTCTTTAAGGAGATCGACTGCCTCACTTGGTGCCTCATCTGGGAAAAAGGATAACACCGCATCATCCAGCGAGAAATAATTTTCATTCAACGCGAGACCAACTGCGGTTGCTGTAAAGCTCTTGCTTAACGAGAACACCATGTGAGGATGATCGGGAACATAGGGCGACCACCACCCCTCAGCAACGACATGACCATGCCGCACTAACATAAAGCTGTGAATCTCTTGTATTCGCTCCAACGCCTCGACAAATTGCATAATTGCCGATGATGTAATTCCTTGTTTCTCAGGCGAACTGCGTGGAAGCGTATTTGTGGTTGCTCTCATAATTTAGGTGATTTTCCGCATTGTATTACTTTTACACCAAAAGCATACCCTTTTGCGATTCAACTTTCGAGCTTGTCAAATTTTCCTTACACGACCATTACATCCCCCTTGTCTGCGCTTTACATCGGCCGATTACACTCCCCTCCGTGAACAAAATCACAAACGGAGTACAAGTTGTTACGCTTCATCCCCATCATCGACACCCTTCGCACCTATCAGCGCGACAATCTTTCTGGCGACTTGATCGCGGGCGTAATCGTCGCCATCATGCTGATCCCGCAGGGGATGGCGTATGCGCTGTTAGCGGGTTTGCCCCCGCAACAAGGGCTTTACACCAGCGTGTTGCCACTCCTGCTCTATGGAATGCTTGGTACAAGTCGCTATCTCGCCGTCGGCCCCGTTGCCATCGTGTCGTTGCTGACCGCTTCAAGCATCGGTGCGCTAGCGGCCGAGGGCAGCAGCGAATACATGACACTCGCGCTGACGCTTGCCTTTCTCGTTGCCATCATCCAAACAGGAATGGGCTTTTTGCGCGTCGGTTTTCTCGTCAACTTTTTGAGTCATCCTGTCTTGGTTGGCTTTTCGGCCGCTGCCGCCATCGTCATCGGATTTAGTCAGGTCAAGAGCTTGTTGGGGATTTCAATCGAGCGTTCGGAACATTTCTATGGTCAGGTATTGGAAGTTGGACAACATCTCACCCAAACCAACCTCATCACGCTTGCGCTCGGTATCGCTGGCATCCTCATTCTGCTCTACTTCAAAAACAGCCTTGCTGCCCAGCTAAAACGCCTGAACGTTCCCGACACATTGGCATTACCCCTCACCAAAACGGGGCCGCTGCTCATCGTCGTCGTTGGCACACTACTCGTCATGCTGTTCGATCTCAATGAAACAGCCAACGTAAGCGTCGTCGGAGACGTTCCCGCAGGCTTGCCGCCAATTACACTGCCTTCCTTTTCAATCACAACATGGCGCACGCTCCTAACGACGGCTCTTGCTATTAGCTTTGTCGGCTATATGGAAAGCATCTCTGTCGCTAAATCGCTCGCCTCACGCGGCCGTGAAAAGGTCGATCCCAATCAAGAGCTGATCGCGCTCGGTGTCGCCAACTTCGGCGCGGCGTTGACGGGCGGCTATCCCGTCACGGGCGGTTTTAGTCGCTCTCTCGTCAACCATGCCGCCGGCGCACGCACGCCACTCGCCTCTATCATCACTGCCATCTTGATCGCGCTCTCTATTCTCTTCCTCACGCCGCTCTTTTACTTCATCCCCAAAACGATTCTCGCTGCCATCATCATGGTCGCCGTCGCGGGCTTGATCGACCTCAAAACAGTTCGCCGCGTCTGGAAATATGACAAGCGAGATGCCGCTGCGCTCATCACAACGTTTGTGGCAGTGCTGGCAATCGGCATTGAAAATGGCATTCTCGTCGGTGCGGCGTTAAGCCTCGTTCTGTTCATCTGGCGCACCAGCGATCCACACGTCGCCATTTTAGGCAAGCTCCCAAACACCAATTTCTACCGCAACGTCCTGCGGCACAATGTCCAAACATGGCCTGAAATCGCGCTCGTTCGCATCGACGCATCCCTCTACTTTGCCAACACAAAACTGCTGGAGCAGACGATCAGCGAGACGGTCGCCGACCAGCCAAAGCTGCAACACCTTGTCCTCGTCGGCACGGCGATCAACGATGTCGATTTCAGCGCACTTGAGGCACTCGAAGGGATTTTGCACAGTTTGCGAGCAAATGACATTCAGCTACATCTCGCTGCGTTCAAAGGCCCCGTTCTCGACAAATTGAAGCTGTGCGGTTTTACGGAACACACCGGGGTGAACAACATCCACTTGACGACGCACGACGCAATGCAAACGCTTGGCTATGCACTATAGCTATTGTTGGGATTTACAAATCCCGAAACTTCTTCGCTCTTGTAGGCAAATAGGTGAAAAAGAAGAAAGAAAAAGAACTGTCTTTACCTCTTTCTCTTTTTCTTTCTTCTTTTCTACTTCGCCTTGTTTCCCATATGAGCGAACATCTAAATCCCTTACACAACCCTTACACGATCCTTATTGGCTTTTTGCATGACTTTCGTACCATATGGCAACATCATAATAAGAGGTAACAACAATGATTGAATTTCTTCTGCAACCATGGCCGTGGTGGCTGTCTGGCATCATGATTGGCTTGACCGTTCCACTACTCTATATTCTCGCTGGCAAGGCGTTTGGCATCTCGACCAGCCTGCAACATATCGGCGCAGCGTGTACGCCCAACACCTCGTTTGACTATCTCCGCAACCACGATTGGCGCGGTGGCATCTGGAATCTCGTCTTTGTCGGCGGGATTATGGTGGGCGCATTTTTTGCCGTCAACTTTTTCTCTTTCGCTCCCGTCGAATTTCTACCCGAAAGCTATTACTCATTGGGCGGCGCACTGCGCTTGCTAGGGGGCGGCGTTCTCGTCGGCTTCGGCACGCGCTATGCGGGTGGCTGCACGTCAGGTCACGCGATTACGGGGATTTCCAATCTCAATTGGCCGAGCATGGTCGCCACCGCGTTCTTCTTCGTCGGCGGTCTGATCGTGACGTGGGGTTTGGGCAGTCTCATCTTTTAGGAGGAACATCATGGCACAACAAGCAATTTCTCAACAACAATCTGATAGCGGCACATCGGCCGCAACCTACGCCCGTGTCCTCTTTGCAGGCATCTACTTTGGCCTCGTTCTGGTCAAAACAGAAGTCGTTCTCTGGCAACGCATTCACGATATGTTCCTCTTTCGGGAACCGTACATGTACCTCGTCATCACGACGGCGATCATCGTCGGCGGCATTGCGATGTTCCTCATCAAGCGGTTTCAAGTCAACGATATGACGGGCAAGCCGATTGTCTACAAGCCAAAGCCGTATCACAAAGGCGTAATCTTTGGCGGCATGATCTTCGGCATGGGCTGGGCGATTACTGGCGCGTGTCCGGGGCCGATCTACGCGCAAATTGGCGGTGGTGAGTGGATCGCCGTTCTCACCTTCATCGGCGCGATGGGTGGGATGTACTTATATGCGTGGTTGCGGCCGCGCCTGCCGCATTGAGATGCCGTGCAAAATGGTACGGATGACCCGTTCAGCGAAACCATTCTCTACACGATTGAAGATGCAATTATTACCGTCACAGCCGTCAAGGTTGGTCATAGACGGGACGTTTACCGCTAAAGCTGATTTTTCTAATTCAAGATCATGGCTTTACCTCAACTAGGGCGTGTTATAATCGCACCGAAACATTTTACAGGCTCGTATGCAGTGAATAGCTGGGTAGTAAGCAGCAAATGCTTTTATCTACTGCCTACGATTTCAATTCCATAGTGAAGGAATGAAAATGATAGGATGTGAGCCTGACTTTCATCCTTCATCCTTCATCCTTCATCCTTATTTTCAAAGGAGTAAGCGTGAATCTAAACGAATATCAGGCAAAACGACTCTTTGGGCAATTTGGCGTTCCCGTCCCGCAAGGGGACGTTGCGACAACCCCCGAAGAAGCCCGCGAGATTGCTGAACGTCTTGGTGGCACAGTGGTCGTTAAAGCACAGGTCTTAACAGGTGGGCGTGGCAAGGCTGGCGGCGTGAAGCTGGCACACAGCCCCGATGAGGCTGCGGCAAGAGCGGCCGACATTCTCGGCATGGACATCAAGGGTCTCACCGTGCATAAGGTGTTGATCGATCCCGGTGCCGACATTGCCAAAGAAATCTATCTATCCGTCTTGGTTGATCGTGCGGCACGGCAGCCAATGATTATGGCATCGGCCGAAGGCGGTGTGGACATCGAAGCAGTCGCAGAGGCAACCCCCGAAAAAATTATCAAGGTACATGTCAACCCTGTCATTGGCTTGAAGCGTTATCACAGCGTGGAAGTCGCTTCTCGCATGGGGCTTGATGCGTCGATGTGGGGCAAATTCCACAAAGTACTCGCTGGCCTCTATGCCTGCTTTGTCGGCACAGATGCAATGTTGACCGAAATCAACCCGCTCATCATCACGGGCAGCGATGAATTTGAAGCGATTGACGGCAAGATGACGCTTGACGATAATGCACTCGGCCGACATCCCGACCTTGCAGAGATGCGCGACCCCGGCGAACGGACTGAGAATGAAGAGCGAGCGGCCGAGGCTGGCATCAACTACATTCAGCTCGAAGGCAACATTGGCTGTATGGTCAACGGGGCAGGTCTGGCGATGACTTCGATGGATGTCATCAACTACTTTGGCGGGGAACCGGCCAACTTCTTGGACATCGGTGGTGGTGCCAAGGCTGAGGCCGTGACGGCCGCGCTCAACATCATTTTGGGTGATGAGAACGTACAAGCCGTTTTGATCAACATCTTTGGTGGGATCACGCGCTGTGATGAGGTTGCACGCGGCATCTTGGAAGCATTGGACAATATCGACACCGATGTGCCATTTGTCGTCCGTCTCGAAGGAACCAACGCGGCCGAGGGTCGCGCCATTTTGGAAGAAGCAAACATGCCCACAGCAGTGACGTTGAGTGACGCGGCGGAAAAAGCAGTTGCGGCGGCAAAGGAGTATGTAGCTAGTGCATAGTTGCTAGGAAGAAGCATCTTCACTAGCCACTAGCTACTAATCACTAAGTTATGAGTATTCTAATTGATAAAAACTCACGAGTCCTCGTGCAGGGCATTACTGGTCGGGAAGGGTCGTTTCACACCAATTTGATGATCGACTATGGCACAAACGTCGTCGCGGGAATGGTTCCCAAGCGAGGGGGGCAGACGTTCAACGACAGCGTGCCGATTTTTAACAGCGTGACGGAAGCCGTCACGGCCGAACAGCCCAACGTCGCAATGGTAATCGTGCCACCACGTTTTGCGGCCGATGCGATTGTGGAATCGGCCGAGGCCGGCATCCCCTTCATCGTTTGCCTAACAGAATATATCCCCGTCCATGATATGATGCGCGTGCGTGCAATTACCGATGGTCTCGGCGTGCGCTTTTTGGGGCCGAACTGTCCGGGCTTGATCACGCCGGGTGAAGCAAAAGTCGGCTTTATCAGTGGAGACATTGTGGCTCCCGGCAATGTCGGCGTGGTTAGCAAGAGCGGCACATTGACCTATGAAGTCGTTTACGCTTTGACCCATGCAGGCGTTGGGCAATCAACCTGCGTTGGCATCGGCGGTGACCCGATCAACGGCACAGACTTTATCGACGTGTTGAAGCTGTTTGAAGCGGACGATGCGACGGAGCGGATCGTATTGATGGGTGAGATTGGCGGCGCGGCCGAAGAAAATGCAGCTGCCTACATTAAGGAACACGTCTCTAAACCCGTCTATGCCTTTATCGCAGGGCGTACAGCTCCTCCCGGCCGACGCATGGGACACGCAGGTGCAATCGTTGAGGGCAATGTTGGCACGGCCGCTGGCAAGATAGCTGCCCTGCGTGATGCGGGTGTCCAAGTTGCCGACCATCCCGACCAGCTAGCCGAAATGGTGATCGCTGCCTAATGGTTGATTAGGCTTTAGGCTGACCACCTTAATTTTTAACACTCGTTCCGATGGAGAGGGTCGGAACGTGTATTCGGCACAACCACTTTTTCGATTTCTGCCAAATTCGCTACAATCGCCCAGCATGAACACAAATACCCTTCCCACTTCGGCCGAACATAAACGCCTCGCTGGCTACCGTGAGAAAATCAACAATTGGAAACATTGGGGTCCCTACCTGAGCGAACGAGCATGGGGAACGGTGCGCGAGGATTACAGCCCGCACGGCAGCGCATGGGATTACTTTCCACACGACCACGCCCGCAGCCGCACCTATCGCTGGAATGAGGATGGCCTAGCCGGTATCTCAGACCGCAACCAGTTCTTATGTTTTGCGCTGGCGTTGTGGAATGGCAACGATCCGATTTTGAAAGAGCGGCTGTTTGGCCTGTCTGGACCAGAGGGAAATCATGGGGAAGATGTCAAGGAGGTCTATTTCTATCTCGACAGTACGCCAACGCATAGCTACATGAAGATGCTGTACAAGTACCCCCATGCTGCGTATCCATATCGAGACCTGATCGAGACAAACAAAGAACGCGGCTATGACAAGCCCGAATACGAGATTTTTGATACAGGCGTATTTGATGTTGGTAACTATTTTGATGTATTTGTCGAATATGCAAAGGCGAATCAGAACGATATTTTTGTCAAGATTACGGCGATCAATCGCGGGGGGAAGTCGGCCGAGCTCCACCTTCTGCCAACACTCTGGTTTCGCAATACGTGGTCGTGGGGATATGATGAGGGGCCAATGGGTGAGACAGGCAAGAAGCCACGCCTGCATTTAGAGAACGACAAAGTCGTTGCTGAACATGTGGGGTTGGGAACGTACTGGCTTTGCGCGGAAGAACGGCCGACAGAGTGGTTGTTTACGGAAAATGAGACCAACTATCAACGTCTCTACGGCGTAGATAATAAGTGTGCCTACGTCAAAGATGCGTTCCACCGTCACGTCATAGAGGGTGCAGGCGATGTGATGGCTCCTGACCACAGCGGAACAAAAGCGGCTGCACATTATTCCCATACGCTTGAGGCTGGTGAAACGTGGTCGATTACGTTGCGCTTGACGAACAGGGAGCCAGATGAGCCGTTTGCGACAGCGGCCGATACCTTCACGAAGCGCATCACAGAGGCAGACGAATTTTACGCACAGATACAAAATCCCAAGCTAGATGAAGAGTCACTCTCCGTGCAGCGGCAAGCGTTTGCGGGAATGCTCTGGTCAAAGCAGCTATATTATTACGACATTGAGCAATGGCTAGCTGGCGATCCAGCTTTCCCTCCGCCGCCTGCACAGCGCAAAGATGGTCGCAACAGCAACTGGAAACATCTCTATAACTTTGACCTCATCTCGATGCCCGATAAGTGGGAATATCCATGGTATGCAACGTGGGATTTGGCTTTTCACACGCTTCCCATCTGTCTAATCGATCCGGATTTCGCCAAACGTCAGTTGACACTCTTTACACGCGAATGGTACATGCACCCAAATGGGCAGTTGCCTGCCTATGAGTGGGCGTTTGGCGACGTTAATCCACCCGTCCACGCATGGGCAGCGTGGCGTGTCTATAAGATTGATGCCAAGCTGACGGGGGAGAAAGATCGCCAGTTCTTAGAAGGCGTTTTCCTCAAGCTGATGCTCAACTTTACATGGTGGGTCAATCGCAAAGACGAGGATGATAACAACGTTTTTCAAGGCGGTTTTCTCGGATTGGACAACATCAGCGTCTTTGACCGCAGCGGGGAAACGCCGGGCAAACACATCGATCAAGCGGATGGCACAGCGTGGATGGGCGCGTATTGTCTGCAACTGATGACGATTGCGCTTGAATTGGCGAAAGAGAATCCCGTCTACCAAGATGCTGCAACAAAGCTATTTGAGCATTTTCTGCGGATCGGCACGGCAATGACGGACATCGGCGGCCGCGGTGTGACGTTGTGGGACGCGCAGGATCAATTTTTCTACGACAAACTGCACATGCCCAACGATGACATTATCCCGCTGCGCGTGCGCTCACTGGTTGGGCTGCTGCCTCTGTTTGCGGTTGAGACGATTGAGCCTGAGATGTTGGAACAAATGCCCGTCTTTGCGCGACGGATGCGGTGGTTTTTTGAACATCGGCCGTACCTAGCCAACAATGTCGCGGCGGTAGATGATCCGGGGGTAGGGGAGAGACGATTGGCTGCACTGCTGTCGGCCGAACGGCTTCGCAAAGTTCTCTCTGTCATGCTCGACGAAGACGAATTTCTCTCGCCGTATGGCATCCGCTCGCTCTCTAAATATCATGACAAACACCCCTTTGAACTCACCGTTCATGGCGATACCCACCGCGTTCCCTACTGGCCGGGTGTTTCTCGCAGCGGCCTCTTTGGTGGTAATAGCAACTGGCGCGGCCCTATCTGGTTCCCAATCAACTACTTGATTATCGAATCGCTGCAAAAATACCATCACTATTATGGAGAAGAGCTTAAAGTCGAACTGCCGACTGGCTCTGATAATTGGGTCACGCTCGATGTTGTTGCCACTGACCTTTCGTTGCGCCTGATACGCCTATTCATGCCGGATGACAACGGCAAGCGACCCTGCTTTGACGATGATGACATCTTCCATGAAGACGAACATTTCTCGGCCTATCTGCATTTCCACGAATTTTTTCATGCCGAATCAGGCAAAGGTCTCGGCGCAAGCCATCAAACGGGCTGGACAGGCTTGGTAGCCAAACTCCTACAACAGTCAGGCGAACAACTTTGACACGCAAGAGCAATACTATAGACGGCCGCCAAACCGCTATAGTTCGGGAACTTCAATACACGCAAAACTTCCTGAAGAGTCGGCGGTTGGTCGAGAGAATTGTGCAGATCGCCGATGTGCAGGCAGGCATGACCGTTTTGGAGGTCGGCCCCGGCAAGGGCATTATCACGCGAGAGCTGGCGAAGCGGGTCGGCAGGGGTGGTCGCGTTGTGGCGGCGGAGTTGGATGGGCGATTAGCGGCCGAACTCCGTAAAAAATTCAGCACCACCCCTCAAATTGAAGTCGTCCAACAAAATATCCTGCAATTTGATCTACAAAAGCTAGGCGATGACTATCACATCGTTTCAAATGTTCCTTTTAACATTACGGCCGATCTTCTACCTTACCTGCTCAACCCCTCATCTGGTGCAAGAACGGCACACCTCATTCTGCAACGTGATGCCCTCACTGGACGCAACAAAAGCGGTCAAGAGACCGAAACGTTCAAATCACTTCTCATCAAACCGCTTTACACCATTGCCGTTGCCCATCGTTTTTCAAAAACGGACTTTTCCCCAAAGCCGAGTGTTGAAACAGCCCTGTTTGCATTTGAGCGACGCACCACGCCGCTAATTGCCAAGACACAATATGACGTATACGCTGACTTTCTCGCATTTGTTTCCAAAGATCGCGTTGGAGAAGGGGCGTGGCGCAAGCTGTTTGGTCAGCGGCAACTGATGGCACAGCTGCCCCTCCAGCATGGGCGTGGCCTCAAATCCCAATCAATTGACGGCATTCTGGCTGCCTTTACGCTTTTTGCAAAGCTAAAATTCAAAAAACAAAAAATTGTCAGTGGTGCGCTGAAGCGATTGCGCGAGGAGCAGCAGCGCAGGCTACAGATCAGTCGTGCGGGCGGGCATCATCGGTCAAGAAGACGACCAAGAACTTGAATGAATCCAGAAAACACTATTGACAGGGAACAACAAATTATCGGCTTGAGATGGATGTGTCACAAATAGGAGTTCTTTAGCTGGTGCAAAGTTTGTTGGATAAGGGCGCGGGGAACATCGGCCGTCATAAAGCACTCCTCCAGCGCACGTGGCAAGATATAGCGCAGCTTGCCCGCTTTCTTTTTCTTATCTGACCCCATCGCGGCGATGATTTCATCGACAGCGAGCTGGGCTGGGATGCGCGTGGGCAAGCCCACAGAGGAGAGCGTGTTTTCGATGCGCGTGGGCAGGGTTGGGCGTGCTTGATCGAGTTCGGCCGAAATCCGCGCCGCAACCACCATCCCCATTGCTACTGCAAATCCATGCTTGACCGTATAGCCGCTGACCTGCTCAATCGCGTGACCGAACGTATGCCCCAAATTGAGCAAGGCACGCTTGCCATGTAGCTCAAATGGGTCATCCTGTACAGTTACCCGCTTGACCTCAATTGCATCACTGACAAGGGCTTCCATGAAGGGATGGGCGGCCGAAAGTTCATGCCCATTCTGCTCGATCCACGTGAATAGCTCCAAATTGGCAAGCACGCCATGCTTGACGACCTCCGCCATCCCAGAGGCAAATTCATCGGACGGGAGCGTGTGTAACGTCTCTAAATCGACCAGAACCGCAACGGGCTGCTTGAATGCACCGACGAGATTTTTCCCCTCTGGCAAATCAACCCCTACTTTTCCACCCACGCTCGAATCAACCATCGCCAACAGCGAGGTCGGACACTGCACCAAATTCACGCCACGCATATACGTCGCTGCGACAAATCCCGCCATATCTCCCGTCACGCCGCCGCCCAGCGCGACAATCGTGCCAGTGCGATCCAAACCTGCCGCCAATACCTCGCTATAGAGTTTGTTGACAGTTTGCAAGTTTTTATGCTGCTCACCCGCTGGGAAGCTGATGTGTGCGAGCGCGTTGGGAAATTGACCGGCATAGAGCGGCGCAACGTTGCTATCGCTGATGACGACATACGGCTTATTTTCAAGCGTTTGAGGGAGGGTGGAGTAGATGTTTCGGCCGATGTAGATCGGATAAAACCCCTGTGGATGCGTAATCGTAATTTGACTCATAGATGTAAGCCTACACCAAATAGTTTAGCTTGTCACATGCTGTTGAAAAAGTAACAGAGCCTGAGCGCAACATTTTTCGTTTATACTCGCGTGTGATATAACCGACAGATGGCAATTTTGAGTAACGATGCGGTCAGCTTTATGAGCAGCACGCCGCAGCAGACAGAACGATTAGGGATTCGGTTGGGAGAGCTACTACAGTCGCGTGATGTCATCTGTTTGGAGGGCGATTTGGGCGCAGGGAAAACAGCACTGGCGCGGGGCATCGGCCGCGGCTGGGGGACAACCTATCGCGTCACTAGTCCGACCTTTACCCTCATCAACGAATATCCGCGTGCCAGCGACGGCATCATTTTGTACCATTGCGATCTCTATCGCCTGTTAGGTGCAACTGATCTCATCACGACAGGGATTGAAGACATTTTAGACACAAATGGCGCAATCATGGTCGAATGGCCTAAGTTGGCCGAGCCATTTTTGCCAGAAGACCGTTTGACAATTGAACTCTCACACGTCTCGGAATATAAGCGTGGTATGCGTTTTCAAGCGATAGGGGAACGATCACGAGAGTTGCTGATGGCGTTTCGAGTCAGTGCATTTGGACAATAGTTACAAGCTGCAAATTGCAACTTGCCCCTTTTATGCTTTTAGCAATTGATACAGCGACGCGCTGGACAGGAATCGCCCTCCACGACGGGGTGCAACTGCGTGCCGAATTGGGCTGGCACGCCATCAATACACAGACAATCGAGCTTGCGCCCACGCTGGCTGACCTGCTCCGCAAGGTTAGCGTCGAACCAAACGAGATTCGCGCCGTCGCGGTGACGATAGGGCCGGGATCATACACGGGCTTACGCATCGGTTTGGGGTTTGCCAAAGGCATCGCGCTGGCAAACAACGCGCAGCTTGTCGGGATTAACACGCTCGACGTTGTGGCGGAAGCGGCCGGTAAAATGGACAGTCACCTGGTGGCAGTTTGCGAAGCAGGGCGCAGCCGTGTGTGTGCAGCGACCTACTATTTTTACAGTCGCAAGGCGTGGCAGCTAAAGCAGGCGGCCGATATTTACAAATGGGAAGAACTCGTTGAACAGGTTCCCGCTGGCAGCGTCTTTGCGGGGGAAATTTCGGCCGATGCCCGCGCTATCATCCGCAACGCCAACCGTAAGCTCAAACTTGCCTCACCCGCACAGGGCGCACGGCGTGCCGCCCATCTCGCCGAACTCGCCATTCATCGCTTGCACAAGGGTGATGCCGATGATTCAGCTAGTTTAGTCCCGGTTTATTTGCGTGATCCGGCGGGGAAGAAAGTGGACAGTGGATAGTGAGCAAGTGGTACTTCGGCCGATGACGCTGAATGATATTGACACTGTGCTGGAGATCGAACGCATCGCCTACCCGACCCCGTGGACACGACAGGGGTATGAAAAGGAAATTAAGCGCAATGAGCTGGCGATGTATCACGTGTTGGAAATTGCGGGGGCAATTTTGGGATATGCCGGACATTGGGTGATGGCAGACGAGATGCACATTAGCATGATTGCCGTGCATCCCGCATGGCAGCGCAACGGGTTGGGGGAGATATTATTACTGCACGAACTCGTGCAGGCGTGCGAGAAAAACACATTTCTAGTCACGCTAGAGGTGCGCGAGAAAAATATTCCCGCGCAGCAGTTATATCAAAAGCTCGGTTTTGTTGAGGTGGGGCGGCGCAAAAATTATTACAAAGACACAAAAGAGGCCGCGATTCTGATGACGCTTGAACCGCTGAATGAAATGCTCATCCAAGAACGCTTTGCAGTCGCTAAGAAGAAGAGCGTATTTCGGCCGATGCCACTATAATTCTCACAAATCCCACCCAAGTTGCACCCCGATTAACATCTAAAAGGAAAAATCTAAATGAGAGACGAAACAATTGCCATCCATGCTGGCTATGATACAGAGCCAACTACAAAATCAGTCGCTGTCCCAATTTATCAGACAACTGCCTACGAATTTGACAATGCACAACATGGTGCAGACCTATTTAACCTTGCTGTTCCGGGCAACATCTACACGCGCATCATGAACCCAACGGCCGACGTGCTGGAAAAGCGCGTGGCTGAACTGGAGGGGGGCATCGCGGGTTTGGCTGTGAGTGCTGGCTCGGCCGCCATCAACTACGCCATTTTGACCATCGCCGAAGCGGGCATGAACGTTGTCAGTGTCCCCCTGCTTTACGGCGGAACCTACACATTGTTCGCCCACATGTTGCCAAAACAGGGTATCGACGTGCGCTTTGGCGCAGATGATAACGTGGAGAGCCTTGAAGGGCTGATCGACGATAAAACAGCTTGCGTTTATTGTGAATCGATTGGCAACCCCGCTGGCAACATTGCTGACATTGAAGCATTAGCAGAGATGGCGCACAAGCACGGCGTGCCGCTCATTGTCGATAACACTGTCGCAACGCCCATCTTGATTAAGCCAATCGAATATGGCGCAGACATCGTTGTGCATTCGCTGACAAAATATATGAACGGTCACGGTACGTCGATTGGCGGCATCATCGTTGATAGCGGTAACTTCCCGTGGGAGGAACATGCCGAGCGTTTCCACATGTTGACGACCCCTGAAGCCTCTTATCATGGCGTAGTTTATACGGAAGCGATGGGGCCGGCCGCTTATATCGCCCGCGCTCGCACCGTTCCTCTCCGCAACACGGGGTCAGCCATCAGCCCGTTCAATGCGTTCTTGATGCTGCAAGGAATCGAAACGCTCTCACTACGGATGGAGCGGCACTGTGAAAACGCACAAAAGGTCGCTGAATATCTGCAAGGACATGAGCAGGTTGCATGGGTCAACTATGCAGGGTTGACCGACTCCCCCTACCACGAGCTAGCACAAAAATACACAGGCGGAAAACCATCTGCATTGCTCAACTTTGGCGTGAAGGGTGGCTTTGATGCGGGGGTCAAATTCTATGACGCGCTCAAAATTTTCAAGCGTCTCGTCAACATCGGCGATGCAAAATCACTCGCCTCGCATCCTGCCTCGACAACTCATCGCCAATTGACAGAGGCCGAGTTGGAATCGGCCGGTATCTCAGGCGACATGCTGCGTCTCTGTGTCGGCATCGAACATATTGACGACATCATTGCAGATTTGGAGCAGGCTCTCGCAGCTTCTAAATCATGACTATAGGCGAACACGTCGGGCGGAGTCGCTAGGGTACAAACAGACTTGGCACAATGAACCGATCTTCAATCGTTGTGCCAGATGTATCTAGCACGGGCAATCGCCGCAAATCGCGCAGACGATAGAACCCGACGACGAGTCGATAGTTGCCGCTTGCCAACTCTGGTGCAAGCTGAACTTGATAGGGATCACGCACAATCTCGCCTACCTCCCACTGGCTAGTTGGATAGGTTCCCTGCACAGGCCAACTATCGACTTGCCCCACAATCGTATCGTTTTCGTCCAACACTTGGACGAAAACGGTATAATCATCCTCAATTGGGCTAAGGCTTTGCCAGTTGAGGGTGAGTTCAAATAAGCCATTGGGGGTGAGCGTGGGTGTGGGAATCTCGGCCGAAAGTAGCCCAACTTTATCATCGAAATTCACTGCCCCCTCCGGTAATGGGACACCGTTGATGGTGACTCGGCCGATCTCACACCATTCTTGCAGCCAACTAAACCAGCCACAACGCACATCACCCCCTCTCGGCGCAATAAAAATCTGATGTCTTCCGGTCTCCGCAATAGCGGCACGCTGTTCCCACGTATAACTTGCGTGTGCTAGTTCTGCCTGAGAAAAACAATCACCGAGACAGGACTCAAACAACTGGGTAGGATGCAGCGTTTTGACTTGCCAAATCTGCGGATGTGACGTTTGCCCATTGAGCAAAATCGAAAAAGGCTTTTCGGGGCGGGAGGCGGGCGTGATTGAGACTGTGTTCACTGTTTGCTTGCCTCGCCAGATGCGGACAGGGGTTGTGAGCGGCAGATCGGCTTGTGGCTGTAGCGTGACCGTCTTTAGGGTGTGCCATGTGAGTGAATCGGCCGAGCGAAACGCCTCTCCCAGCGCAATTTGCAATTCGACCGACTGCGGTGTGGTAACGAGTGGTTTTTCGAGTAGGTAGAAATCGTTGACGACTTCATCGGCCGACCACGCCGCCGTTGGATAACTGTTGTTGACGGGATGTTGACTGCTTGGCGTTGTTGCCCAACCATTGCTGACCCAACGCAGATAGACTAACTGTGAGGGCGCTGGCTGCGCTGCCAGTCGTCGCCATGTGAACGATAGCGCAGCCGTATTTTTGCCATAGTCTGATTCTAATTGCAGTGAGCTTTCTACTAAACCAATGCCTTCGACGGTAAATTGTGGCTCGACCGTTTCGACATCAATCAATGGCTGTTCGGGCGCAATCTCTACGAGTGGTGTCGTCGCACGCATTGCGTAAGGCAGACGCGGCAAAAAGCGTGCGAGATAAACTTTTTGACCGATCACCACCCGCTGCTCTAGCGCGGCTCGATACGCGCCCTCATCTGGCAGCATCATAATCTCCAAATCAGGCCGCATTCCCTCCGCCTGCTGTAAATAGTAGAGGGGTGGGAATTTATCACTATCTGCCAAAATTGTGGCATTCTTAGCCAGTGGCGCATTGAGAATGGCGGTCGCCCACGTCGTTAGCTCATTTGGCGCAGATTGATCGACTTGTCGAAATGTTTGTGGGACACCGATGAACAGACTTAACAAAATGAAAGGTGACAGTGCTGTTAAAGGCTCCGGTGCTTTTGAGAGCTTGTGCAAAATTGAATCGAGAATGGGAATGCAGCCTCCCAACGTAATTGCCATTGTTAAATGAGCTGGGAGCAAAAAAACGTTAAGATCGGGGACGTAGTAGTTGAGGCAATAAAATGAAAATGCTGACCAAGTTAAGAAGAGAGCGATAGCAAAGCGACGATGGTGGACGAGTAGATAAATAAAGCCAACGATGATGAGCGCGAGGCCAACCCAGCCCCATTCTTGTAGGAAAAATCGGCCGAGAATCCCCCACCTAGCTTGATCTCGCAGCCATGCACCCCATTGCAATGCTCCTGCAAAGCGGCTGCCCGTCACCCACTGAAAGAATCGGCCGAAGCCCATTGCCTCTCCATTCACCGCTTGCCACCGCAACGGTAAATAGAGGTATAGAAGCAGGGGAAGGAGGGCGGTGATAATAATTTTTGGCAATGCTCTGATTTTCGAGGCAATGCTTTCAGATTGGCTCAGATACAAAAATGCTGTGGCGGGAAGCAAAAGGACAGTCGTCACGTGATTTGTCATTCCTAAGCCGAGCCAAAACGCGAGCAAAGCCCAACGCTTGCCCAAATTCTTGGCAAGCTGCATCTGCCACAGCAAAATAGCGCCTGCCACAAAAATGGCATGGAGCGTGTATACTTCGGCCGCCACCGCCTGACTCCAAAATGTCGGCCGCAGCCCAAAAACAACCCCGACTAGAATCCCTACCAACGGTCTTCCAAATAACTTCGCCGCAACCCATCCAACAATCACGCACGCAATCAGCGCATAGATTGCTGTCCCAATGTTCAAGCGCATCGCCACAGATTGAAAGGGCAGGAGCAGTGTCCACAACTTGCCGAGCAGCAGATAGAGTGGATAGCCGGTCGGGTGTGCGATTCCCAACTGCGGTGCGGTGACCTGAAACTCAAAGGTATCGGCCGATCCCACATCGCGCCCCAGCGTTGCCCAGTAGAGCGGAATGAGCAAAGAGAGGAGTAGTAAGCAGTAAGTGGTAAACGGATGACGACGATTTTTGGCATAGATGGTCAATAGCAAGATCAGCCACAGTGATAAGCCTAGCAGCCAGCGTGAGCGGATTAAGTCAACGGTGGGGTCGAATAGCCAAAATAGATTGAGCAAAAATGGGAAGACGATTGCTGCCTCAATTCGTATATCGGCAAGTCTAAAAACCTCGCCCCTCGCCCCCCGCCTCCCTGAGCGAGAGAGGCTAGGGGTGAGGGTTCTGAGACAAAGCATAGCATTTAGGATGAGTGGTTTTATCAGGACAAGCAGAATTGTGGCGATAATCGAAATGCCAACCGCTGCAATTGGCAATCCTAACCATGTCCAGCGTGGGAAAGTCGCCTCGAATAGGGCGCGTTCGGCCGCAATCACGCCACAAAACAGAAAAATCACTCCCAAAACAGGTGTCCACTTGTTACTTGCCATCCGGCTAATTATGGCGAAACCTGCTTACTAAGACTACAATTGTATTGGGTCGTTCAGCAATCGGCCGATAATCATCATGAAACAATTTGATTGGTTCGCAGCACTCAAAGCATTTGGGCATATTCTTAAAAGTGCCTACAAAAAATGGACAAATGATAAAGTGCCGCGTATCGCCTCTTCACTTGCATTTTACATTGGGCTTTCCCTCGCCCCGTTGCTCATCTTCGCAGTCGCAGGCGTTGGCTTGTTTTATGCAGGCGAGGCCATCTCAATCCAGAAATACCTGAGTGAGGAGATTGCTCCCCAGTTCGGCGATGATGTAGTAGAAATGTTGACGACTGTCTTAAAACAGACCAATAATGCGAATGAAGGGATATTGGCGACGCTACTCAGTTTGGGGGTTGTCATGTTCAGTGCGTCCAATCTCTTTTACCAGCTCCAAGATGCGTTTGACACAATTTGGCATGTACCGCACAAAGATACAAAGGGTCTATTTAATCTTATAACGAGCCGACTGCGTGCAGTCTTGGCTGTCATAATCGTCGGTATCCTTTTGTTTGGCGCGGTGATTTTGAACAGCGTTGTCAGCGAAATCGAGCTACTGATACAAACCTATACACCTTTCTTCACAATCGTTCTGCCCGTTCTAAATGCGCTGGTGACCTTATTTCTGCTTGCTCTGATTTTTATCATCGTCTTTCGCCGTATGACACAGGCAAAAATCAGCACATCTGACGTTTTGCTGGGCGCACTTACTGCCGCACTACTCTTTCAGGTCGGTAACTACGCACTGGTCTTTTATATTAGCAATGCGAGCGTCGGCTCTGCTTATGGCGCGGCTGGCTCGTTGCTAGTTGTTCTCGTCTGGTTCTTTTATACAATGCAGATTATGCTGTTTGGTGTGGAAGTTAGCTATGTTTACACGTATGAATATGGCACGCGCAGGGTTCTGATCGATGAGCTTGGGCCAGATGGTGAGGCGTTGTTAGAAGCAGTCGAGGTCTCTAGTGGCTCTTTAGAATCGGCCGATCCCCAACCACAAACCACCCTAACTTTTATCGCAATGATACGCGCATTTTTTAGCAACCTTCGCACCCGTTTTTCACGCTCATGACACGTATTCTCGCCATTGAATCCTCCTGTGATGAAACTGCCGCCGCGGTCATTCTTGACGGCACGCAAATTCTGAGCAACATCATCGCCAGCCAAACCGACCTCCACGCCCAATATGGTGGCGTATTTCCCGAAGTCGCCTCGCGCAAGCATATTGAGGTTATCTATCCTGTCATCCAACGCGCCATGCGTGATGCTCATCTCGGTTGGGAGGACATCGACGCAATTGCCGTCACGCATGGACCCGGCCTAGTTGGATCACTGTTGGTTGGCGTTAATGCGGCGAAGGGATTAGCACTTGCCCGTAATTTACCCTTGATAGCGGTAAATCATCTTGAAGGACATATCTACTCTCTGTGGCTGACCGACAACGCGCCACAAATTGAGTTTCCTATCCTCAATCTAATCGTTAGTGGTGGACATACGGCACTTTACTTGATGCGTGACCATTTGACCTATGATTATTTAGGCGGGACGTTGGATGATGCGGCGGGCGAGGCGTTTGATAAGGTCGGCCGACTCCTAAGCCTCCCTTATCCCGGCGGCCCTCATATCGACCGCGCCGCCAAAAATGGCAAGCCACAACGCTTCAACTTCCCACGTGCCGTGATGACAGACGGCTACAATTTCTCATTTAGCGGCCTCAAAACGGCGGTCATGCGCGAAACACGCAACTATGATACACAGCGTTTGCCCGTTGATGATATGGCGGCCAGCTTTCAGCGGGCGGTTGTGGATGTTCTTGTGCGGAAAACGGCGCGGGCGGCCGAGATGCACCAAGCGACAGCCGTACACATTTCTGGCGGCGTATCGGCAAATAGCGAAATTCGTTCGACGATGCAAAGCACACTCGACATCCCCGTGCGCTATCCACCGCTGATCCTCTGTACGGACAATGCCGCCATGATCGGTGCGGCTGCCTATCAGCATTACCTCCGCGAAAATTTTGCCCCTCTCAACTTTGATGTGACCCCAAGTTTGCAACTGTAGGTCTCAAATCAATTTTATTCGCCAATGGGTAGCTCGAAAGTAGTTGGCTCTCCAATCTGCCCATTTGTTTGCCAATCATAGAGACCCACCCGATAGGCGACAATTCCCTCGCTTATCTCCAGTGTATGTCGCTGCTCGACAATATCGCCACGTATCAGCGTTGCGGGATAAACATCGAGAACATCTGACTGGGTTAGGATTTCTCCGTCTGCACCGAGGGCATGGACAAAAATTCGCAGGGCTGCATTGCTTTGGGTTTGGACTTGCCAGCGAGTTGTGAGTTGAGTTTGATCATTTTCGTCGCTGGATAATGCGAGCAGTCGCCAGCCTGTGCCGCCTGTTGGCACAATTTCATCGGCCGCTAATACCCTCTCATAGTTATCGGCCGAGACCATCCGCACGCCGCCGTTGATAGGTTGGATAGTTGTGGTAGTGGGATTGTGGTGGATCGGCCGAAGATCATTTGTCGCAAACACGCCGGCTTCCACATCCCGCAAACGCATATTTGGCAACAACACCGTCAACGGTTCCCCACGCGCCTTTACCTCATACAAAAAGATCGAATGCCCAATTTTTGCAAACGGCTCTCGTTCCCGAAACCACGCAAATTCATCGCGCTCCTCAAACATAACCCCCTGTAAATTGGTCGCACTGATCGCATAAGTGCCGGGCGCGGGATCGGAAGGGTAGAGCGGATTGACATCGGGATGCACCAAACGCGGTGGAAAACTATTCAGCCCACGATACGGAATACCATAATAATCGGGTCGCGCTTCCCCAAAATAGCTCAACCAAATTTCCTCTGTCTCACTTTCCTCAACCCAATCAGCCAGCCCTTGCAAATCCTGCCCCCAATCGAGATTACTATCGACGAGCGCACGCCAACCCTCGTCTGCCCCGCCAGCAAAACTATTGAAGTAAGCTAAAAAATCAGGTGCTATTCGCAGAGATGTAACGAGCAGAATGACAGGCAAGCCAAAAATAAGAAGTGACTTCCGCCTACGGGAGAATGACTGGCTATGGAAGAGGGAAGTCACCCCTGCAAGAATTAGATATGGCAAAATTGGTAAAATAAGCCGATACCCAATGTTCACGCTTGTCACTAACGCCAATCCCAAAAACCCGACTGGAACGCCAACAAGCATTAACGTTGTTACGACATGTTGATGGTTTGAGGGTGTCATCGGCCGTCGCAAGCCGACTAACAGCTTAAATAACCCTATCAACACGATCCCAAACGTCACTAACGGCGTTTTTAGCACAAAAGCGACGGGAAAATAATACCACCAACCTTCTTGTGAATAGTTGCCCAGCAGAAAAGCAGCGGCTCCTTTTGTCGAACGATTGCCAATATCGAGCAGTTGCTCCAGATGATGAGCGAGTGGCAATGTCTGATCTGCTAACTGAGGAAGAGCAGGCAAATTGGCAGGCAGCGTGCCGATCTCAAATCCATACATTGCCCACAGTGTCAAAAATGAAATGGTTGGAAATAGAAAGAAAAAAGGTAGATGCTTTTTGAGAGGCACGATAGATCGGGACAAAAAGGCTTCGTGTAGCAATGATAGAATGATTAGCAAGCCAAATAGTGGGACAAACAATCCTGCCGTAAATTTGGTATTGTTGAGCAGGCCAAATGTGATGGCGGCAAAAAGTGCGTTCTTGATCGTTGGTTTGGACAAATAGCACCACAGCCCATAACCCGCTACTGTTCCCGCTACCGTGATGCCAAGGTCAGTTGTTGCCAAACGCGCGTGAGCCAAAATATTAGGATCAAGCGCGACAAAAGCCAGTGCTACAAGCGCAACTGCATCATGTTTGCGTATATCTTTTGCCCAACGAAATGCGACCGCGCCCAACAATAATCCCAGCCAGACAGTTGGCAGCCTTGCCAAGAACATCACCTTGCTAACATCGTTGCCGATTTCCCACAGAAAAAGCTCGGCCGGTCTATGAAAGCTCGTCTCTTGCCAAGATGGATCACCTATCGGCAGACGAATGTTTTCATCCCCAACGAGCAACAGCGCGTTGAGCGCATTGAGTCCCAAAGGATGCCCCACACGCATGTGCCGATTCTCCCCACGTAAATAGCCCAGCCCACGCACGATAAAACCCTGCTCATCAAATGTAGGTGATTTTTGCCGCAGACTATGCACGGCTAACCCAAACATCAGTAAGAGTAAAAAACTAGCCGTTAGTTGTGTTTGCCAAGTGGGGCGAGAGAGGCGGAAGTATTTGATAGGTTTCGCTGGTATACGGTAGGTCGGTACTCGATTATCTTTTTACTGAATATCGATCTACCATATACCAATTTGTTAGTATCGTTAGTTATTCGCCACCATAGAGCGTATTGCGTAGCATGTGTTCAGCTTACGCAATACGTCTAACCTTGTGGCGAAAACTTCATGACACTTACCGAATCCCAAAACATCTATTGGTCAATCGGTGTCACCGTCACCCAATCGACACGCCAAGTCGAGTTGTTGTATTCATCTGTCGAACCGAAGATGCCGAAGTAGGGGTTTGTGTTGCGCTCCGACGAGGGATAATCTGTTTGCACAACGCCATTGACGGAGATAATTTGACGATCTTCATAAACGTCAATACGCCAGATGTTCCAATCGGCCGGTCTCACTGCTTCCATATCAGACAGTTCGCGCCATGCACCAACATCATCTGACAGACGTTTAAGGCGACTACCATCACAATCAGGACAATCAACTAGACGGTCAATCTCTTCCCACAGCAGCTTCAATACCTCACCACGCCCCGCCTGATTGATAAAGTTCGCATTGAAGAAGTTCGAGAAACAGTTATGACGTGAGTAGATTTCACCCGGAACAAGACATTGCTGTCCGTTTGAATCGCCACGTGTGACAATACCGAAGCTAATCAGGTTGCCGTCCGTGACCTGTAAGACGCGCATTTCAAGTGAATAGGGTGGTTCTGGTGCGGGTTTCATTGGGCTGGCAATCCCCCAATCCCATTTGTCATCGACCTGCATCACAAACCAGCTTTGACCGAGTTCATAGAAACCGCGCACTTCTTCCAAGAACGAGGTGCGACGGATTGCCCAATCGCCGCCTGTATCGTTGAAATCATCACGATAGCTGCCGACAACAGAGATCACGTTTGACCAAGTACTGACTTGACCATTGGCTGCTCTTGAGCGAACACGATAGTAATGGACGTTGTTGTAGGTCGCAGGTAAATCGTGTCGATAGCTCAAACTGCTCACGTTGGCCTCAGTTGGTGAGCTAAAGTCTGGATTGTCATCCCACTGGAGCGTGTAGGTCACGCTCGCGCCGCCACCATCTGTCCAACCAACGGTACGTGCATTGGCTGAGTTTGGCTTGAGGATGGACGAAATGGTCGGGGCGCGGAGTTCTTTATAGAGAATGGGCAGATAGTTTATTTTGCGCGATGGTGCTTCGACGTGAATCGTGGTGGCTGCCTCTACCGTTGTCACGCTGGGGCCGCCCACAATTGTGGCACTGTTTGTGATGACGCTGCCAGAGATGAGGCCAGAGTTACCAATTTCAGCGATGAAGGTGAGTTCGGCACTTGCCAACGGGCTAATGACACCCGTGAGCGAGATGCGGTTATCGTCCTCGCTGGCAGTTACATCAACATCGCCCGTAGATGTGATCGTGAGCGAATCTTCAACGTAGGTCAGCGTGCTTGGCAGCGTGTCATCTAGGGAAGTCGCCAATGTGTCGCTGATGTTGGAATTACTGATGACGATTGTGTAGGTGATCTGATCGCCGGGCATTGCGATCTCTTTATCGGCCGTTTTTGTCGAGCCAGAGAAGTCGCGGCTGTCTGAGCGCGAGGCTGTGCCAGAATCGGCTACGATGGACGTATCAATCGTGTGAATGCCGCCTGTGTCACCCACAATGATGTAGATTTCATTGGAGAGGGTATGTCCGGCTTTTGCATAGGAACCATTGACGATGGCATCATATCGAACGATGACGGAGCTATTGGCGGGAATTTCACCTTGCCAGAAGGCGGTATTATCTGTGTATTTTGAGGTGATCTCGGCCGACCGCCGCGAAGCGACCATCGTATCTGGCACTAAGATCAATCCTTTGGGCAGTTCATTGAGGAGATTAGCGACGATAGCTTTGTCCTCATCGTTGGCAATTTCGACCGAGTAGGTGAGCCGCTCGTAGGGTTCGGCCGATTGTTTATCAACCGTGACCCCTGACACATTCTGGTCATCTGCACCGACCAGCATAACGAAGATAGTTAAGCACGCCGTCACCAATGCAGCAACAAGCATCAATCGTATCCATTTATTTTTTTCGATTGTTGATGTATTCACAAAAAATCCTCTCATTTAGAAGTGGTGGGAAGAAAAATCACCTTTATGATGATAAAGGCTCCTTAAAGAATAGTTAATGCAAATTATAATATCGGTATCTCGAATACGATGCACGATTTCCTAACGCTTTTCTCTACGTTTGACTGTTGACTCAGCGAAGAATATATTGTTCCGTGATTTTGTAACCTCTTCTCTCAAAACGTGCCACAATTATAAAAGAGGAGAAGTAATCGATGGCAAAAATAAAAATTGGACAACCCGCACCTGATGTAGCATTAATGACGTTAGAGGACGAGCCGATTCAGCTATCGGCCGCATGGTCAACCGGTCGCAACGTGCTGATTATCTTCTTGCGCCACCTCGCCTGACTGCCTTGCCGCGAACATGTGGTGCAGGTTGTACCATACTTAGATGAAATCGCTGCATTGAACACCGACGTGTTGACGGTTACGTTTGGCACGCCCTATTGGGCAAAAGCGTGGTTGCAGGAGACACAAGCCCCCCTCACAATTTGGCTCGATCCCGCCAAGCAATCCTATGCAAATTATGGGATGACCCGCTCTTTTTGGGCTTCGTGGGGGCCGAAAAATTTATGGTACTATGCCAAAGCCGTCGCACGGGGGGAGGAGCTTCACGGCAACCGTGGCGATACTCAGCAGCTAGGCGGTGACTTTATCGTTGATGCCAATGGGATTGTGCGCTTTGCTTATCCAAGTCGTGATCCGACAGATCGGCCGGAAGTCAGCCAACTGCTCACCGCTTTACGCAAAATTGAACAGTGAGTGCGCCCATCAAGACTCAACAAGCTCATCCAGCAGATGATCGAACTCGCTCAAATTCTTTGCGGCAATCAGGCGATTGAGCAGCGGTTTGAGCGGCAATCCTTTGAAGTAGCGACGTAGATGACGATGGAACTTGAGCATTCCATCAGGGTACTCATAATAGTCGAGCATCTCACGCAGATGTAGACGAATGGTGGCGGCGATTTCGGCACGAGTAAGAGAGTTGCGCTCACGATAGGAGAAGAGCCATGGGTTGCCAATTGCACCTCGGCCGATCATCACCGCATCACAACCCGTATGCGCCTTCATGCGACGAATATCACCCGGTGTGCGAATATCCCCATTGCCGATAACTGGCACGCTGACCGCCTGTTTGAGTTCCCCAATTGCGTCCCAATCTGCCTTAAACTGATACTTCTGCATTTTGGTTCGGCCGTGCATAGCGATCAGCGACGCGCCGTTATCCTCCATGATCTTGGCAATTTCGAGATAGTTACGCCGTGTGTCATCCCAGCCGAGCCGAATTTTACCCGTGACAGGAACGGATAGATGTTTGCTCAACAGACGAAACGTCTCGGCAACTAGTTTGGGCTGCGTCATCATGCCAACACCTGCGCCACGACCGCTAACCTTATCGACAGAACAGCCCATGTTGATGTCGATGATGTGTGGCTCCCACGCTTCGATGCGTTGAGCAGCCGCAAGTAATTTCTGGGCGTTGTTGCCAAAAATTTGAAAGACGATGGGATATTCGCCCTTTTTTGTGTCGAGTCGTCGCCAGTGTGGGTTTGGATCGCCCAGCAGTGCCTCAGACGCGACAAACTCTGTGTAGTTCATCGCGGAGCCGTGCGCGTGACAAACGGCGCGATAGGTGACATCGGAGTAGCCCGCCATCGGTGCAAGAATAGCGTCGCCGTAGATTGGGACATCACGAACCCAGAAAGTTGGAGGTTGGTCGCGTTTCACAGGCAGAATTTTAGCAAATTTATGACAACAACGGATTTGCAGACCAGTCAAACTGCATTGTATGCAGGCGCGTGTAGAGGCCATCGGGATCGGAGAGCAGCGTGCTGTGCGAGCCGCGCTCGACGATGCGCCCTTTTTCAAGAACGAGAATCCAATCTGCATTGATAATTGTGCTGAGACGATGGGCGATGACAAAGCTGGTGCGCCCCTGCATCAGGCGTTCGAGAGCCTCTTGGACGAGACGTTCGCTCTCGCTGTCGAGGCTCGATGTCGCCTCATCGAGAATCAGAATGCGCGGGTCTTTGAGAATCGCACGGGCGATGGCGATGCGCTGCCGCTGACCGCCACTCAGTTTGATACCGCGCTCACCGACGAGCGTCTCATATCCATCCGGCAGTTCATCTAGGATAAACGTGTGGGCATTGGCGGCTTTTGCAGCGGCTTGCACCTCCTCTTTCGTCGCGTCTAGCTTCCCATATAAGATGTTGTTGTAAACGGTGTCTGAGAAGAGCATCGTTTCTTGTGGAACGATACCGATTTGCTGGCGCAGGCTGTTGAGCGTCAGATCGCGGATGTCGAGGCCGTCGATGCTGATCGCGCCAGACGTAACATCGTAAAAGCGTGGAATGAGATTGACGAGCGTGGTTTTTCCGGCTCCACTTCGGCCGACGAGCGCGACAACTTGACCTGCCTCGACTGAAAAATCAGCTCCCTCTATCACCGGCACATTTTCATTATAATGGAACGCAACTTGCTCAAACGCGACGTTCCCTCTGATGGGTGGCAACGTCAGCGCATCTGACGACTCAGTAATGCGCGGTTCTGTGTCGAGTAGCTCAAAGAGCCGCTCCGTCGCACCAATCGCCGATTGAAACTGCGAATAGAGTCCTGCCAGCGATGAAACGGGCGTTGCTACCATCATCGTGTACACAAGATAGGCAACTAGTCCACCGGGCGTGAGATTGCCGTTGAGGACTTGATAGCTGCCAAACCAGAGTGTTGCCGTGATGCTGCCAAAGGCCATGAATCCAATAATGGGGGCGAGGACGGCCGAGATTTTTGCACGGTGCATGGCGGCCGCATAGATGGCGTTTGTTGCGTTGCGAAATCGGCCGATTTCATACGCTTCCCGCGCAAATGACTTGACGATCCGAATCCCGCTCGTTGCCTCCTCCACGACGTTTGCCGCCTCTGCCAATTTGTCCTGCACCACTTTTGCCGCCCGCCGAATACGTCGCCCCAATGCTACAATAGTCAACGACATTAGCGGAATCCCGACTAAGATTACCGTCGTGAGCTGCCAATTGAGATAAAACAGCAGGATGGAGGCACCGACCAACAACACAACCTGCCGTAACAGCGCGACGATGTTATCGGTCACGGCCGATTGTAGCTGCGTCACATCGTTGGTGATGCGGCTGACGACCTCGCCCGTGCGATGATCGGCATAAAACGTCAGCGACAAGCGTTGCAGGTGAGAGAACACATCCACGCGAATATCTGCAACAGCACGCTCACCGACGTAGGCAATCGACAGACGATTGATGAAGCTAAAGACGGCTTGTACGGCAAAAACTAAGAAGAGTCCGCCTGCGAGCCAGTTGAGCCGCGAAACGGTTGCGTTCTCGGCCGTAAAAACCACATCGACCAAATTTTGGATCACGAGCGGCAAAATGAGGTTCAAGCCTGTGCTAAACAACAGCGCGATGATCGCAACGATCATCCATCTGCGATAGGGTTGAATGTAGTGGAGGAGTCGGCCGAAGGTTTCCAGCCCTTCTCGATTGACCCTTCCCGCGTTTTCATCTAATTCGGCAATTTGTCGCCGTCCTGAACGTCTGAACATAGTGTTAGTGGCTAGTTGCCAGTCGCTAGTGAAAACCCCTGCAACTTGCCCCTGATAAATTTTAGTCGGATTATAGACGGTCATGCAGTTGGAAAAAGCATTGCAGGATTCCTATAATAGAGTGGATAGGACATCTAAACGACGGGCGTTGCCCAACATAACAAAAGAATGCAAGAATTACAAAAAGACATCAAAAATTGGTATGCACGGCTTGAACCACGCGGCAAGATATTTTTAGGGGTTGCAGGGGTCGGCCTCGTCTGGATCATCTTCCAGATTGTTTGGGGAATTGCTGTTGGTGGAGGAATTCTGCCGGGCTGGTTGACGATTATTCTCAACATGTTGGCACTCTCGCTGATTGGGCTTGTCATCGCTCAGTTTGTGATTATGCGGCGAATGCAGCGCAAGTTTCAGGAGAATTTGCGTGAGGCGATGACAAAGGGTAGACGTGCCGGCAATCGTGCCGAACAGATCGGGGGGGTGCGACATCGTGGCAGTATGCGTGCGCGGGGCGGCATGAACATGCAGCAGGCGATGACGATGATGACGCAGGTTAGCACGGAGGATTTAGACAAGCAATATCGGCCGAAAATTCGGCCGAAGGCCACTCTCGTCGAAAAATGGGCCGAAATCGAAAGCCCCGGCATCTACGCGCTCCAAGACTCCCCCAAAGCCGTCGTCGAAATTATCGAAGCGACAGAAATTGGCGGTGGTTACTTCGTCGGCAAATACGGTGCTGATGGCATTATGAAGGAACGTCACATCATGACCCATCGCTCGACGGGCGAACCCTTACGCTTTGACACCCTCCGCAACGCTAAAAAAGCACTCAGCGGTGGCAATCGTCCCGCTGGCAAAAAGCGTCGCAAGAAACGCAAATAAACAACGCCACAACAAAATAGCTACAATTACAAAGGGCGGTTTATGAACCGCCCTTTCCATATCTTACAATCCCATGAAACGCACACGCCGCAACCGCACAAAAAAAGCCTCGCGCCAACAATCCCCCTATTTCAACATCCCCTATCATGCACAGCTTCGCAATCCTTGGCCACCCTATGAAATTGCCAATGAACAGATGATCGCCGACATCCATAACGCATCAATGTCAATTTTGGAAAATACGGGCATCCGTTTTGAGGATGAAAATGCACTCACCCTCTGGGAAAAGGCAGGCGCAAAGGTTGATCGCAAAAAGCAGCATGTCTGGCTTGATCGTGGTCTGGTCATGGAGCTAATAGCAAAGGCTCCATCCAGCTTCACCTTTCGCGCCCGCAATCCGGAGCGGGATCGCTTTGTCGGCGACAACAGCATCAATTTTTATCCGAACGCCGGCATGGTGTTTGCACGAGACTTAGATCGCGGCCGTCGCCCCGGCACCAAAGCAGATTGGATCACGCTTGCCAAGCTAATCCAAATGACCAATGTGCTGCACTTTGCGCCCATTATGGCGGTCGTGATGCACGATGTGCCTGTACATGAAAAGCATCTTCTGCAATATCTGCTGGGCGCAACGTTGTGTGATAAACCGCTGTTGGGCGTGTCGCACGGTTACGTCATTCCGCAGGATGTCATCGAGATGTCAAAGCTCGTGTTTGGAGAGGATTTACGTCCAGAGTTGGGGCCTGTCACGGGGGGCATAATCAATGTCAACAGCCCGCTCGTCTATGACCAGCGCATGTTGGGTGGCATGATTACATTTGCGCGGGCGGGACAGTTTGTCGTTGTCACGCCATTTATTTTGGCAGGCGCGATGAGTCCCATCACGATGGCAGCGGCCGTCGCGCAGCAGAACGCAGAAGCACTCGCCGGAATCGCGCTAATGCAGCTTGTGCGTCCCGGCGCGCCGGCGATTTATGGTGGTTTCACGACAAACGTCGATATGAAGAGCGGCGCACCCGCCTTTGGGACACCAGAAGGGGCATGGGCCTTATTTTTGGGGGCGCAGCTGGCGCGACATTACAAACTGCCCTATCGTGGGAGTGGGGCATTGAATACAGCGAACGTGCCAGATGCTCAGGCATCGGCCGAGTCGCTCTGGAATCTCTGGCCGTGCCTCCTCTCGCACACAAATCTGGTTGTCCATTCTGTCGGCTGGCTCGAATCGGGGCTAACTGTCTCATTTGAGAAATTTGTCATGGATGCTGAAAATCTCGCCATGATGCAGCACATGCTCAAAGGACCAGAGTTGAGTGCAGACGCTTTTGCGCTCGATAGCATCCACGAAGTCGGCCCCGCTGGTCATAACTTCGGCACGCAGCACACACAAGATCGGTTTGAGACAGCCTTCTATCCAGCCTTTCTGCACGACCGTCGCAATTTTGGCACGTGGCAGGAGGCAGGCAGCGAAGATATTGTGCAGCGTGCCAATAAGTTATGGAAAGAGATCGTTCGCCAATATGAAAAGCCACCGCTTGATCCCGCAATAGAGGAGGCACTGCGGGCATTTGTTGCACGACGGACAGAGGAACTGGCGGGCGTTGATTTGTATGATTAGAGTGCATTTCAAATCAGTAAAACGTGGTGTGGGTAGGGGCTGGGCAAACGTTGCACCAGTATGATGTGCTACGCCATTTGCCTAACCTGCGTAGCATGAGTAATCAGCGTCTGTCAAAGTAGTTGCAACACCCACAACGCAATCATCCCCGCTACAATTGTTGCCAAAAGATGCTTTGTCCGCCATGCGACCAGCAAGGCGACTAACCCCGCCCAAATCTTCAGATTGCCAACCGTCAAATCGAGCGCACCGTCTGTTCGCAAAAACAGCGGTGTGATCAGCGCAGGGAAAACGGCGGCAGGAACATAACGCAAGGCGCGTTTGAACCAATCGGGCATTTCCCACTGGCTAAAAATGAGGATGAACGAGGCACGTTCGAGAAATGTGATGAGGGCAACGAATAGGATGACAAGCCAGATTTTCATAGGGAGCGGCAAGTTATGACTCTTTTTCGCCTAAAATGAAACCCGTCACAATTCCTGCGAAGGTGGCGATAATGAGGCCGATATTGTTGGGGAGATCGACGGTGAACATGATGACAACGGCCGAGACCAATGCAGCGATCAAATAGGCGCGATCTTTGACAGAGGGGACGAGCAGTGCCAAAAACATTAGTGGGATAACAAAAGTGAGCGACCAGCTATCGGGGATGATTGCGCCGAGAAAGTAACCAATCATCGTTGCCACCAGCCAAACACAGGCAATAGTTGAGGCGAGTCCCATGTGATACCAATGTTTGTTGGGGGCGGTTGGATTTTCGCTGTGATGGGCGTAGGAGAGCGCGTAAACTTGGTCAACCATGCTAAACGAAAGTGCAGCTTTCCAAAGTGGTGAGAGCTTTTTATAGAAAGGGGCGAGTGATGCGCTGTAGATGACGTGGCGTAAATTGAGGATGCCGGCCGATAGCACAATGACCCACAGGGCAGCATCTTTGTCTAGCAGATCGAGCGCGACGAGTTGGGCCGCCCCCGCAAAAATCAGGGCTGACTCGGCGAAGGTTTGGATAGAGGTGAGGTTGAGTTCGGCCGAGACGACCCCCACCACCATTCCAAACGGCAACGCGCCAAACAAAATTGGGAAAATATCACGTGCGCCGCTCATAAAGGCACTGCGCGGTGTCAACATATCTTGCTTACTGTTCATTGTTAACCGCCTGCTGGTGTTTCGGGCAATAGTACAATCGTCGCCTGTAATTGTACAGAAAAATTGGACAAAGAGCAGAAGGCACACTTTCGTGCATTGTGAGCGCACTGCTCGTTTGGGATGGTCGGCGACATTTCCACCTTTGCAGACGCTATCGGGCCGATAAGGTGTTTGCACGACAGCGACTGAATCCATCCTCAGCCAATCTAAGCAATTTCCCACCCCGATCTAGGCAAAACCCCTATACCCCAATTGACATCGCTCCATTATCTTTGTATTCGCAGGGCTTTTACCCGCAAAAGCAAAAGAGCAACCCCTAAAAAGAGGTTGCCCCAATGGGATGTCGCACAAAATGCCGTCCAAAGCTACTTTGTGCGACATGACCATTCTATCCTGAGAACAGCAATTTCGCTGGCTCAAAATCAACTTTGATGGAGAAGAATGTCATGACTTTGATTCACTTTATGCAAAAGCGACTGTCGCTCATTTTGGCGTTAGCCGCGCTGACGATGGTGGTTGCCTGTTCAACCCCTGAACCCGACCCCGAACCGACAGAGGAAACGGCCGCCCCGACTGAAGAAGTGGTAGAAGCCCCCGATGAGATTATCATCGGCCTCATCACCAAGACGGAAACAAACCCATTTTTTGTCAAAATGAAAGAAGGCGCACAGGCCAAAGCGGATGAGCTAGGCGCAACGTTGATGACGGCCGCTGGCACATTTGACGGCGACAATGAGAGCCAAGTCACCGCAATTGAAAACATGGTCGCGGCGGGCGCACAGGCGATTTTGATTACGCCAAGCGACACATCGGCGATTGTGCCGTCAATTGAATCGGCACGCGAGGCGGGCGTTCTCGTCATCGCACTTGACACGCCGACTGACCCACAAGACGCAACCGATGCACTGTTTGCGACGGACAACTTCTTGGCAGGTCAGTTGATCGGGGAGTATGCGGCGGCCGAAATGGGCGACGAACCTGCCAAAATCGCACTGCTCAACTTGGCTCCCGGCATTAGCGTCGGTCAGTTGCGGCGTGATGGTTTCCTCGATGGATATGGCATCAGCGAAAGTGATCCACAAGTCGTTTGCCAAGAGGACACACGCGGCGATCAGGCGATGGGTCAAACGGCAATGGAAAACTGCCTGACGAAAGACCCCGATATTAACGTCGTCTACACCATCAACGAGCCAGCCGCATTTGGCGCATACACCGCACTTGAAGCGGCAGGACGTGCCGATGACGTACTGATCGTCTCAGTTGACGGCGGGTGCGCGGGTGTTGAAGGGATCAACGACGGACGCATCGCGGCGACCTCACAGCAATATCCGCTGCGGATGGCCTCGCTCGGCGTTGAGGCTGGCGTGAATTACGCACTCTCTGGACGCGGCGTTGAAGGGTACACTGACACGGGCGTGACGCTGATTACCAACTTCCCGAAGGCGGGTCTCAACAGCGAAGACGGCGTGTTTGGTGTCGAGAACTGCTGGGGTGAGCCAAGCGACGGCGCGATGGATGATGCAGAGGCAGCAGTCGCGGCGGCACGCGAAATGATGGCGGAAGAGGCCAGTGCAGGGTTGCCCTCTCGCGGTGGCACAGATGGCGAAATCATCATCGGCTTGATTACGAAGACAGAAACGAACCCGTTCTTTGTCAAGATGAAGGAAGGGGCGCAGGCGGCGGCCGATGCTGCTGGCGCAACGTTGATGACGGCGGCGGGAACGTTTGATGGCGACAATGAAAGCCAAGTCACCGCGATTGAGAATATGGTTGCGGCTGGCGCACAGGGCATTCTAATTACGCCTAGCGACACATCGGCAATCGTTCCCGCAATTGAGGCGGCGCGTGCAGAAGGTGTCATGGTGATTGCGCTCGACACACCCACTGAACCAGAAAATGCAACTGACGCGCTGTTTGCAACGGATAACTTCCTTGCAGGTGTTCTCATCGGTGAATATGCGCGTGCGATCAAGGGTGATGATGAGGTCAAAATTGCGTTGCTCAACTTGGCTCCCGGCATCAGCGTTGGGCAGTTACGGCGTGATGGCTTTATTCAAGGGTATGGCATTGAAGACGGCGACCCGCAAATCGTCTGTGAAGAAGATACACGCGGCGATCAGGCAATGGGTCAGACCGCAATGGAAAACTGCTTGACGAAAGACCCTGAAATCGACGTGGTTTATACGATTAACGAGCCAGCCGCATTCGGCGCATACACGGCGATTGAGGCGGCGGGACGTGCGGATGACGTGCTGATCGTGTCGGTTGATGGCGGCTGCGCGGGTGTTGAAGGGGTTAACAGCGGCTTGATCGGCGCGACTTCGCAGCAATATCCGTTGCGGATGGCCTCACTTGGCGTTGAGGCGGTCGTTGAATTTGCCCAGACGGGTCGCCGCGCATTTGGCTACACCGACACGGGCGTGACGCTCATCACGAACAATCCACAGCCGGGACTCGCCAGCGAGAATGGCGTGTTTGGTATCGAAAGCTGCTGGGGTGAGCCGAGTGATGGCGCGATGGAAGCGGCCGAAGAAGCAGTCGCCAATGCAGCGGCTCCAATGGCAGACAACAGCGATGTGATTATCGGCCTGATTACGAAGACGGAGACGAATCCGTTCTTTGTCAAGATGAAAGAAGGGGCGCAACAGGCGGCCGATGAACTCGGCATTACGCTGATGACGGCGGCTGGTACGTTTGACGGCGACAATGAGAGCCAAGTTACGGCGATTGAGAACATGATCGCGGCGGGCGCACAGGGCATTTTGATCACGCCAAGCGACACGTCGGCGATTGTTCCCGCGATTGAGCGGGCGCGTGAGGCGGGTGTGATCGTGATTGCGCTCGACACGCCAACCGATCCCGAAGACGCGACCAACGCACTTTACGCGACAGACAACTTCCTTGCAGGTGTGCTGATCGGTGAGTATGCGCGTGGCGTGATGGGTGATGAACCTGTCAAGATTGCACTGCTCAACTTGGCTCCCGGCATCAGCGTCGGGCAGTTGCGGCGTGACGGCTTCGTTCAAGGCTACGGCATTGAAGACGGCGACCCGCAAATCGTGTGTGAAGAAGATACACGCGGCGACCAAGCGATGGGTCAAACCGCGATGGAGAACTGCCTGACACGTGACCCTGAAATCAACGTCGTTTACACGATCAACGAGCCAGCCGCGTTTGGTGCGTACACCGCGCTTCAAGCGGCAGGGCGTGCCGATGACGTGCTGATCGTCTCGGTTGACGGTGGCTGCGCGGGTGTGCGCGGGATTGTCGATGGGCAGATCGCGGCAACCTCACAGCAATATCCGCTGCGGATGGCCTCGCTCGGCGTGACGACAATCGTTGATGCGGTCAACGGTGGTGAGGTTCCATCTGGCTACACCGACACGGGCGTGACGCTCATCACGGACAATCCTGTTGATGGGGTTGAGAGTGAAGATACGGCGTTTGGTTTGGATGCTTGCTGGGGTGAATAACATCTAACCAATCATTCGTAGGGGCTAGGTAAACGGCTTCGAGTGTCAAACTGGCACACAACTTCACGCCGTTTATCTCGCCCCGTTTGGACAATCGCGCACATAAGGGCGAGACAAACGGCGTAAACATCATGCAAGTGGAAGATCGTGAGCCGTTTGCCTAGCCCCTACGGTTATATTGAGAAGGAGAACGAGATGGCTGGAACTGTAGCGACAGAACGCGGGAAATCTTTTCTGAGCGGTCTTTCGACACCGACGATTGGCCCCGTGGTCGCCTTGCTGTTGGCATGTATCTTTTTTGCCACGCAGAGCGACCGCTTTTTGGCGGCTTCAAACTTTTCCCTGATTATTCAACAGGTGATGGTGGTGGGGATGTTGGCGATTGGGCAAACGCTGATTATCTTGACGGCGGGGATCGACCTGTCGAACGGGATGATTATGGCGTTTAGTCAGGTGGCGATGGCGTTGTTGTTCGTCAATAACGGGATGCCCGCGCCGTTGGCGATTTTGACGGGATTGCTGATAGCGGGAGCATTTGGGTTGGCGAACGGGTTGCTGGTGACGCAGTTGCGCTTGCCACCGTTTATCGTCACGCTCGGTATGTTCAATATCGCATTTGCGTTGACGCGGATTTACACGGTGACGACGGTGCGGATGACCGATTCGGCGTGGCATGTCTTTTTCGGCCGAACCTTCAACATCGGCGAAACGCGCTTCAACTATGGCTCCGTCTTTCTCGTCTTCATGGTCGCGCTGACGTGGTATGTGCTGACGCAGACGGCTATCGGCCGACACATCTACGCCGTCGGTGACGACCCCGAAGCGGCACGTCTCTCTGGTATCCGCACAGACCGTTTGCTGCTCTACGTCTACACAGCAGCGGGCGTTTTATACGGCATTGCGGGGCTGCTGCTCATTGCACGCACGGGAGTCGCTGACCCACAGGCGGGACAAAACGCCAACTTGGAAAGCATCACCGCCGTCGTGTTGGGCGGCACGAGTCTATTTGGTGGGCGCGGCAGCGTGTTGGGAACGCTGCTCGGTGCGCTCATCGTTGGCATTTTCCGCAACGGCTTGACGCTGATGGGCGTTCCCTCCATCTACCAGTGGCTTATTACTGGTGTTCTCGTTATTTTGGCCGTTGCAGTCGATCAGTTAACACAGCGGAGGCGGTCATGAGCAATACGAAACCAGTTATCGAAGCACGCGGCTTGGTCAAACGCTACGGCAGCGTGACCGCACTTGACGGGGCAGATTTTGAGCTACTGTCCGGCGAAATTATGGCGGTCATCGGCGACAATGGCGCGGGAAAATCGACGCTGATTAAGGCACTTTCTGGAGCAGTCATTCCCGACAAAGGGGAGATTTTTGTCAACGGGGAAAAAGTATCGTTCCGTTCGCCGCTCGATGCACGCGCTTACGGTATCGAAACGGTTTACCAAAATTTAGCCGTTTCACCCGCGCTCAACATCGTTGAAAATCTGTTTTTGGGGCGCGAGATTCGACGGGCGGGCGTGCTTGGCAACGTCTTTCGTCTGCTGGACAAGAAGCGCATGTTGGCAGAGGCGACCGAGTACATGCAGGATTTGCAGTTCCGCATTCAGTCGATGACACAGGCGGTTGAGACGCTTTCGGGCGGTCAGCGGCAGGGGGTCGCGGTGGCGCGGACGGCCGCATTTGCGAAAAATGTCGTCATCATGGATGAGCCGACGGCCGCGCTGGGCGTGAAGGAGTCGGGGATGGTATTAGACCTGATCCGCAAAATTCGGGATCGCGGCTTGCCAGTTATCCTGATCAGCCACAACATGCCGCACGTCTTTGAGATCGCGGATCGCATCCACATCCACCGACTGGGCAAACGCGCAACCATCGTCAAGCCCAGCGAGATTCGCATGTCGGAAGCGGTGGCGATTATGACGGGGGCGATGGAGGCTCCGTAGTAGGCAGTGATGTAAGTTAGCGATAGTTGACGAACACGATTGCTGTATGCACAATAAGCCGTATGCAGATCGAATATGATCCCAACAAAGATAGAGCGAATGTGAGGAAACATAAAGTCTCTTTGCAGGACGCAAGCAAATTAGAGTGGGATATGCTTTGGGCGAAACAAGATACGCGCTATGAGTATGGTGAAATCCGCATGATCGGCTATGCACCCATCGGACATCGCGTATTTTGTGTCGTGTATACAGATCGTGGCGATGTACGCCGTATCATTAGTTTGCGTCGAGCGACTAAACGAGAGGTGAAAAACTATGCAAATTACATCTAAATCAGGTCGTGTGTTTGAATTGCCAACTGATGAGGAGGAAGCGGCTATTCAGTTAGCCATCGCATCCGACCCAAACACCTATGAGCTTGCGGACAAGGAGTTCGCTGAATTGCGGCCGATTGCTCGTTTGTCGCCCACTGAGAAAATTACGATTCGCCTATCGCGTGAGGTGACAGAGTATTTCAGGGCGACTGGAACAGATTGGCAAACCAAAATTGACAACGTTCTTTTGGAATACATTGCAGCACACCCGTAACATATCTGTAAACGGACTATGTTGGCAATTTCTCAAAAACGATGATTGAAAACGAATTGAGCATAAATGGCGTTGTCGTGGCAGGGCATCAGGTTGCATCGGGACAGGGCGATCAATCCCCTTACCCCGCCGGGTCGCTGGAGATGCAAGCCCCGCACTTTTTGGCGCGTGGGTTTGACATTTCGGCGTATCGGCTGGCAACGCTCAACATCTCAATTGCGCCATACATCGTGACGCACATTGACGCGCAACATCGCTTCGAGCAGGTCGAATGGACGCATTTGCATCCACCCGAAACGTTTTCCTTCTCGGCGTGTGAATTGATTTTTCGCGGCGCAACCTACGCTGGCTGGATTTACTATCCACATCCAGAGACAAAGCAAACCCACTTCCAACAAAAGACGACGCTGGAAATTTTGACGACGAACGTGCCAGAGATCGGGTATGGTGATGCGGTTTTCCTTAAGATCAACGGGCGGGAGGTCGGTGTTGAGCTATCGTGATGGCTTTGACCTCGCGCAATACAGCGTGCTGATTGTCGATGACGCGCCCGTGAACTTGGGCGTGCTGGTCGCGTTTTTGGAGAGCTATGGGCTGGGGATTCGGATCGCACGTAGCGGGGAAAGTGCGCTGCGGCGCGTGCAGTACGACCAGCCCGATATTGTGCTGCTTGACGTGCTGATGCCCGGTATTGATGGGTTTGAGACGTGCCGCCAACTCAAGGCGAACGCGGCGACAAAGGGGATTCCCGTCATTTTTATGACCTCGCTGACGAGCGTTGAGGAGAAGGTGAAGGGGTTTGAGGTCGGGGCGGTCGATTACGTGACCAAGCCGCTGCAACAGGAAGAGGTGCTGGCACGCATTACGACCCATTTGCAACTGCGCGAGATGGCGAAGACGTTACAAACGCGCCATCAAGAGCTACAGGTGACGAGTGAGCGGGAGAAGGCGCGGCTGTTTGAGGCGGTGCAGCGGCAACGGGAGCAGTTGCGCGTGTTGAATACGCGGCTGAATGAGATCAAGGAGGCGGAGCAAAAACAGCTTGCGCGGGAGCTGCACGATGAGTTAGGGCAGCGTTTGAATGCGATTCAGATCAATTTGGGCGCACTCAAGCGAGAGCTGAACGGGCATTTGTCGGTGACGGGGCGGGAGCGATTGAATGAGACAGAGGCGATCACGACGCAGACGCTGGAGCAGGTGCGTGAGCTATCGTTTAATTTGCGGCCGCCGATGTTGGATGATTTGGGGTTGGTTCCGACGCTGCGCTGGTATGTCAAGCAGTGGGGGAAGCGGGGGGGTGTTTCGGCCGAATTTCACCCCCCAACTCAACCATTAAATCTCTCTTCCACCATCGAAACCAACCTCTACCGCATCACGCAAGAAGCCCTCACCAACATCGCCAAACACGCCAATGCCTCCTGTGTTCACGTTTATTTGGAGGTCATTTCAGAGACGTTGAAACTGACCGTCTCCGATGATGGTGACGGCTTTGATTTGGCAAAAGTGACCGCTCGTCGTGCCGACAAGGTGGGCGCAGGCCTACTCGGAATCCGTGAGCGCACGCTTCTGCTCGATGGTCACGTTGAGATAAAGACAAATCCGACAGCGGGAACGTCGATCTGTGTGACAGTGCCGCTATGAGTCAAATTCGCATTTTACTCGCTGAGGATCACGTCCTCGTTCGCAAAGGCATCCACTCGCTACTGAGTGAGGAGGCCGATATTGCAGTGGTGGGGGAGGCGAGTACGGGGTTTGAGGCGGTGAGATCGGCCGAAAAGCTCCTACCCGACATCGTGCTGATGGACATTAACATGCCCGACCTCAACGGCTTGGAGGCGACACGCCAAATTCGCAAGTTGCTGCCAGCGGTCAAGGTGATTATGCTCACGATGTACAAAAATGAGGAGTATGTGCTGCAAACGCTACAGGCGGGGGCGGTCGGCTATTTGCTCAAGCAGTCGATTCCGTCTGAGCTAATCACGGCGATCCATGCGGTGCAGGCGGGGGATGCGTTTCTCAGCCCGTCGATCTCAAAGAGCGTCATCGAGGAGTATGTGCGTCATGCCACAACGGAGGCGCAGCCCGACAATTACGGCCGACTGACCGACCGTGAACGGGAGGTGATGCAGTTGATGGTCGAAGGGTATTCGACAAAGGAGATCGCGGAAAAGCTGTTTATCAGTAGCAAGACGGTCGGCGTGCATCGCGGAAATTTGATGGAGAAGTTGCAGCTACAGACTGTTCCTGACTTGGTGAAATATGCGCTGCGGAAGGGGATTATTCGGTTGGATTAAAAAATAATTACAACCTTATAACACTTCTATAAACAGATACTCGGATAGATTTTGACCCCATACGTGCTGATCAAAATCCGAGCAACGACACACATGCAAGGGTGTAAATTTCAAAAACCCCCTTTTTTCATATTGTTGCCTTGAAGATAATCCCTATTTTCAACTGACCCTGCAACGATGGCGCAATCATTTATGCACGATTATTGCAGGATTCATTTCACTTCCCACTGTTGAATCTCTTATTTTATCCAAGCTCTGATAAGGGTCTCGTACATAGATGAATTGTAATTCATGGATACCTATTTCTTCTTGGGGTTCAATGACTCCGTTAATAAATATCTCGGATTGAGGCGGAACGATTACATGTAACTGTTCTGAATTGTTAAAACGTATTTGCTCGAAATCAAGAAATGGAACGCCTAAATACTGAATCTCATTAGAACTTCCATTTCTAAACCACAACTCAAATGAGATTGGCTCGTTTACAGATGTCTCGACTTGTCTCATCAGCCTTTCGTTTGGAGGTTCGCTCCCTTCGCTGAGAACAAAACCGTTTATACTAAATCCGCTTTGGTCGTCGACAAACTCTGTCGCAACTGTTGGGGCTGGAATATCCTTTTCAATCTGGTTGCAATTGATGTGACAAACTACTGTTCGGCGACCAGAATAATTGTGCAAAGGGGGTAAACGTTGTCTCGAATCATTAGTTTCTGCGTGTGACAACGGGTCAACAAACGCGAGTGCAACTAAATCATGCCATCCAAGCTGTGGTAAGTCAATTTCTATAGGGATGTTGTAGTTGACTCCAGGTTCAGCAAGGAAGTAGTGCAAGTGACCGTTCTTGTCGTCTAGCTGGAATTCTACTTGACGATAATCCAACAGCAAGCTGACTGCAACAGGAATGGGGTCATTTGAACTGCTGTAGGCGACTAAGACTAAATAGGTTTGAAATTTAGATTCATCCACATGAAATAGCGCGTTTGAAGGCCGTTCAAATGGATGTATATTCAAATTCTCTTTCGCAACATAACCCACTCCTACACCACTTCCTTCTCGACTTGTATTCTCCCATTGGTTAATTAGCGTCTTTTCTGAGAAAGATTCATGGTGTGTCCAAGTAGAGGGAACTTCAGACTTTTCACATCCACTGAAGCAGATAATGTAAATGAAAATAAAGACGATAGAAATAGGTATATTACGCATTGAGTGAAAATGTGTCACTGTAAAAAATCTCCGCTACAGTGACACAATAGTCTCATTCTAATGATACGTTTACAGGTTATGGTTGAGTCCAAGTATCCCCAGTATGCAGGTTAGAGTCTACATATCCTGCTGTCTGAAAGATGTGGCTGCCATCTTGTGAATAGGTGTTTCCCGATTGAACTGGATTCGCACCGTTTGTACCACAGGCTACGAAATCACCATTTGTATCGTCATGCTGACAACCATTTTGATAGATGGCATTAGGTTCTTTGTATCGCACGGCCGTTACCTTAATGTAGTCTTCGATCATTGTAGAACGACTCTCGCTACCAACTTCTTTGGTTCTCCCATAGCGATAGTTTGATGAGCGGTTTGTCACTCCTATCCCAATGACAGGCAGGGCGCAATAGCTTCCGGGTTTGCTTCCTGCAACCTGATATTGCGGGTTGTCAACACAAAAGATTTCAACCCCAGAATAATGACTGTCGTGTAAACCATCTTTGTCTGCAAAGACAATCTTTGTTCCAAATGACATAACAAGAATAAACGCAATCATAATCAGGATTTTAGGAAAGTTATTCTGTTGAGGATAGGTACTGCCAATAAACATGCGAAATCTCCTTTTAAGTACAAAATGATGTCCGTTTTGTACTCACTACAATGTTTAAGAACATTTAAAAGGTAGCATGTTAGTGGTTCATCGTTCAAGCGAAAACGTGCTAATATCTGTAAGTCGTGCGTGCGAATTTCCGTACAAATTTTGTGCAGAAATGTGCGCGGAGGTGCCAAAATCATGTCGAATCACTTGAAACAGTTTGGAAAAGTGGTGCGTTCTTTACGCAGAGATATGTTTGATTATCGTAATGGTCGCGGTTGGTCGCGGGAACAGCTTGCCGAGAGATCAGGCATTGTCAGCCCCCATGCGATCGGCCGCATTGAACGCGGTCAACAGACGCAGTTAGATGCTAAGATACTGCTTGGATTAGCCAACGCATTCAATCTGACAACAGCGAGCCGGCAACGTTTTTTTCTCGCTAGCAGCGTGCCAATGAGCACGATTGCAAATCCTAATGTCGTTTGCAAACAGGTTTTTGAGACCAGCTTAGAGCAAATGCAAACGAATCGGCCTGCCATATTGCATAATGCGTTTTACGAAATCGTGGCTGTGAATTCAGCTTATTTGCGTTTCTACGCATTGCCCAAAGCGTTTTTTGAGCAGTCTGAGTCGGACGTGTTACAATATCATCACCTACGTTTGATGTACGACGCAAGTTCGATGGTTCAACATATTGTTGGGGAGCGCATTGAACAAGGGCGTTTCCGAACGTCTGCGTTTTGGAGATATTTAGCATTACCTTATCGCTACACACGACGATATGCTGATATTCAAGCTGCTTTGGAACAACTTTATACATCCTTTGCAGAAAGTTGGACAATGCTATCGGAACAGTTAGAAGCGCAAGACAATGCAGATTTCGAGCGGTCGGTTGACTATTGGCATCCAGAATTTGGTTATGTTCAATACGCACTTGCAACACGAACATTCTATACACAGAGTGGTGAACTGTTTTTAAGCGAACATATTCCAACTGATGAGGAAACATTGCGAGTTTTCCAAGAATTGGAAACGGTAAACCAAGTGGTTACATTGGCTGTCCCATTTCCCGAGTTGGTTCCCATCACACAATCGCAAACTTAATGACATGCTCCGCGAATGCGGTATTTAACTTGTCTGGATATTTTGGTGGCTTAACGATTAGAAACCGCCCTTTTTTGGGCAAAAATAAGGTATTACGAAAGGGTGTGTTTCATTTACTTTAGAGCATCTGCTAGGGACGGTCTCAAAGTATTTGAAACACACCCAAATCTTTTCGTCGATCTTGCGGCTGAAGAAATGGTTGTCGCCCAGCGCGACGGACGAAAAATTGCCGTCGAGATCAAGACATTTGGGCGTGCCTCTATTGTCCAAGACCTGAAAGATATGGTCGGCTCGTTTCAAGTTTATCGTGACTTGCTCGCGGAGACTGCACCTGACTTTCAACTGTTTGTGGCGATTTCGCAGGTGACTTATGAGAGTGATTTTGATCTGCCTATCGCTCAATTTTTGGTGACAAAAAATCACATCCCCTTGATTATTGTCGATGTCATTTCTGCGAGGATAACACAATGGAAACAACCGTAGCTTATCGTCAAATTGTAATGGAGGCGTTACAGGAACATGCTGAGTTTCGCAACCGTGCCGATCAGGATGGCATTGTGGCGCAACTCCTTTTCGACAAAGAGCGCGATCAGTACATGATCGTCGATGCTGGCTGGTTGCGTTACAAGCGGATTCGCACCATTGTTGTCTTCGTGCGGATTGTTGAGGGCAAAATCTGGGTTGAGGAAGATTGGACGGAGTACGGTATTGCCAACGAATTTGTGGCGCGTGGTGTGCCGCATCACGATATTGTGTTGGGGTTCAAGCATCCAGAGGTGCGGCCGCTCACCGATTTTGCAGTTGCCTAGATCGGCTTTGCTCTAATGCTCACTATGCCAATCATCATGCTGAAATGGATGCAATGCTGGCAGAACATTCGCCTCATGCGCGACAAGCGCGACTGTAATATGAGATAGATAATGCGGCTGGGTTACTTCAATTGGATCAAATCCATGCTAAGATAGGCTAATGACAACACTAACCACGCTAATCACCGACATCAATAAACTGGAAGTCCGCCTGAGCCACTTTGAGACGCAGTTTGGTGTGAAATCACAAGAGTTTTATCAGGCGATGATGGCGGGGGAATTGGAAGAGTTTGATGCACTAGACGACTATCGAATGGTGTTTATCAACTGGCTTGCGCTTTACAAAACATGGATGAGTTTGGACGAAAAGTACCGACAGCTGATTAAGCGTCAGCCAGTTGCGGTGCAAATTAAGGTCAACTTGCAGCCAGCTTATGCCTAATCCACTTTCATCTCCTCAAGCCTATGAGAGATATATTTTCACATTACCCTTAACCAATCAGCCAAGCGTTTTCTGATCTGCTGCAATCGCTTTGAGGACACATTGCCAAGACGCGCATTGATTACATTTCTCTCCACGCTTACCAACCGCGCTAGCCTCACAACCGAGCGAACTTTTAGACCTGTGGCAGCATAATCAGAATCAGAGGGATCAACGATCTCATCAAATCTGGGAACCGCTTGATAAGTACGTGAAGTGATAAGCGCAAGTAATAGATCGGAATGACGACCGGGCGCGACGGCGATTACCAATGCAGGACGTAGCTTGCCCACGCTCAAATCAGTTTGCGGGAAGCGAATTAGAACAATGTCACCAGCTTTCATGGATTGTAAATCTCTTGAGCATCTTCCAGCGTGTATTCGACCTCATCATCGTCGCGGAAGAACTGCTCTAATGAAAAATCCAACCATTGGCGATTTGTCCAATCAGCATACAATGGCGCAATATCCCGTCTTGCCATGACAAAGAATGTGAAGTCAGCGATTTGTTGTACGATGTCATCAGGCAACGTATCAATTTGTTTTTGTAGTTGGTCACGAAGAGCCACAGATGTCATTGCATTTGCCTCAGAACAGATAAATAGTGACGATTTTACACACATTGTAGCATATTTGATGGTGGGTAATTTTGCTAGTAGCATTCGTTGTTGGCTATCAAATGCAAGCTAAAATCGTCGTTTTGACCTATGCGCCTTGTCCATTTACCTCTATTTCTACTCGTTGTGATGGCGTGTACGACCGCGCCGCCGCCCACTCCGGTTGCCACAATAGCACCCGAACCGACACAAATTCCCGTTCCAACAGTTGCCGAAGTCGCGTCGGTGGTGGAGACGGGGGATATGTTGCCGCCGCGTGTGGTGGCGGCGTGCGGGGCGGATTGTCCGTTTGCGGGGCAGACGGTGACGGTGATTGTGAATGGGTTTGGGTTGGCGGAAGAGGGGCCGATTGCAGGCCCATTGCATGAGGTGAAAGCAGAGTTTGAGGCGGCGACGGGGGCGCGATTAGAGGTAGTGGAGAAGCCCGTTGATGAGCATTTTACGGCGTTTATCACCGATTTGACGACGGGGGCGGGGCAGTACGATGCGTCGATTGCGGGGGCGTGGTGGTTGGGGGATTTGGTAACACAGGGGTTTATTCGCACTTACGACGACTTCTACGGCGACCCGCGTTTTCCGCAATGGGATATTGAGGATGTGCAGGTTGCGCCGCGTGCGCTGCTGGCGTATGACGGGGTGAACTACGTCATTGCCAACGATCATGATGGGCAGGTTCTGTACTATCGACGTGATTTGTTGGAGGATGCGGGACATCGGGCGGCGTTTTCGGCCGAATACAACTACCCCCTCGCCGTCCCTCAGACATGGGAACAGTTCCGCGACATCGCCGCCTACTTTGATGGCAAGGATTTGAATGGGGATGGATCGGCCGATAACGGTCTCACCATGCACCTCAAGGCGGGTCAGCAGGGGATGTTCCACTTTATGTCGTTCTCCGCGCCGTTTGTGATTGGCGACCAGAACCGCGACCTGTACTGGTTTGACCCCGACACGATGGAGCCGCTGATCGACAGTCCTGGTCACGTCGCCGCGCTGGAGGCGATGGTCGATTTGGTGCAGTTCGGCCCCGACGCGATGCTCGATTGGAATTTAGGGCAAAGCTGGGATCACTTCTTGCGCGGCGAGGCGGCGTTGACGTTTACGTGGGGCGATTTAGGCGCGTTGGCACAGCAGGAGGGGAGCATGGTCAAGGGGAAGATCGGGGCGGCGCAGTTGCCGGGTACGACGGCGTATTATGACGTGGTGCGTGGTGCGTGGGCGGAGACGCAGGCGATCAACGTCGTCGGCAATACGACGGGGGGATCGTGGGCGGGGGTGATTTCGCGTTTTTCAGATGCGCCAGAGGCAACCTACTATCTATTGGCACTGCTGGCGACGCGGGAGAAGTCGTTGACCTACGCGGCGCGGGGGTGGGATGGGGTTGATCCAGGTCGGTATAGTCACTATTTGCCGCCGCATGGATCGGCCGAACTCGACAGCTATCTCGCCGCTGGCTGGAACGAAACCGACATCCAACAATACTCGGCCGCCTACTACAACACATTTAACAACCCGCTGCAATTCCCCTATCTCCGCATTCCCGGCACCTTTGGCTATTGGAGTGCGCTCGACATTCACCTGTTTGAGGCGGTCACAAAACAAATTTCGCCCGCCCAAGCACTCGCCGAAACGGTGATCGACTTTCAAGAGTTGACCAACTTGCTGGGGCGCGACCAGCAGCGCGAGGCGTATCGCGCATCGTTGGGGATTGAGAATGGGGAGTGAGGGTATGATATACTGTCTCAAAAACGTGTTGAAGGAGACGTAAAATGCTACAGACAATCGAAGCAGTCACAGATCAAGACGGTAATTTGAGAATGATGAAGACCGTTAAATTGCCCAAGTTGCGGCGTGTGTTGATCACAATTTTAGATGATGAGCCGTCAGATGAGTTGCTCAACTTGGCTCTGATGAGTGAAGAGGCTCTAGGACGCGATTGGAACCGCCCAGAGGAGGATGAGGCATGGTCACACTTAGCCCAGCTACCATCGTTGTAATGCCTTTTCCGTTCTCTGACCTGTCTCCCAGTGTTGACCAATTTGCTGGGGCGCGACCAGCAACACGAGGCGTATCGTGCCTCGTTGGGGATCGCAGATGGGGAGTGAGGCTGTTTTCTGTGATAAACTGCGCTATATGAACAGCTATCGACAATTTACAGCACTCATCGAACGCGAAGACGATCTTTTTGTCTCCCTATGTCCTGAATTGGATATTGCCAGTCAAGGTAAAACGGTTGAGGAAGCCCGTGCCAATCTCGCAGAAGCATTAGAGCTATTCTTCGAGACCGCATCACCGAGCGAGATCGCTGACCGCTTGCACACCGAACTATTTATCACACAGATAGGAGTCGCAATTGCCTAGATTACGCCGTCTTTCGGGCAGTCAAATCTGCCGCATTTTGGAGGCGGAGGGGTTTGTCAATGTGCGACAGCGCGGCAGTCATATCATCATGCAAAAGCAGCTACCTGATACCACAATTACAGTGCCTGTTCCCAATCACAGAGAAGTAGCGATTGGAACCTTGCGTGCAATTATCCGTCAAGCGCAGTTGCCGCGTGTACTTTTTGAATGAGATAATCCACCCACTTCTCGCCGTCTGAGTGTATGCTCCAAAAAATACACACCGTCCGCCCACTATCAAATAAAAGCATCGGCTGGAAGCTCAACGTCGCGTTTGGGCTGTTGGTTTTGCTGACGCTGCTCGTCGTTGTCTCTAGCGCGATTGGCGCACGGCGGGCGACACAGACGATCAACCAAACGAGCGATTTGCGCGTGCCATCCGCACTGGCATCCGTTCGCGCCCAGACGACGCTGCTCGAAATGGTGGCGACGGTGCGGGCGTATCTGGTGTCGAGCGATGCGGCGCATTTAGCCGACTATCGCAATGGCAAGGCGGCGTTTGAGGTGACGCTGGGCGAGATGCAAGCGTTGGCACAGGCGGCACAAAATGAGCAGCAGCTAGCGCGGCTCACACAGTTGACCGAACAGTTCGCCGAGTGGACGGGGTTATCGGAGCGGATGTTCGCGCTGCACAACAACCCACGTGAGAATCAACCCGCCCTGCAAATCTATCAGACGGAAGTCCGCCCGTTGAGCGTGGAAATTTTGGGGGAGATGAGCGTGATGATTGAGATGCAGCAAAATCGGCCGATCTCCCCCCAAAACACCCAACTGCTCGATGAAATGCGCGATTTCCAAGTCTCCTTCGAGTCGATTATCACCAATCTCCATGCGTATGCGGTCGCGGGCGATCTCAGCTTTCGCACCAGCTACATGACGCGCTTGCCGCTCAACACGGCGACGTGGGAAAATTTGCGGCGCAGTCGGTCAGCACTGACCACAGAGCAACAGGAAAAGCTGGACAATATCGGGGCGTTGCGGGAACGGCTGTTTGTCTGGCCGTTTGAAATTTTGGGAATGGTCGAGGGGGAGCAAGCGTATGGCGACCTCTATCTCTTTCGGACAGAGACGGAGCCACAGGCAGACACAATGCTGGCACTGCTCGACGCAATCGCGGCCGAAGAGGGGCAGCTTTTGCAGGATGATTTACAGGCGGGGCGACGTGGGTTGAGCAACGCACAAATTTCGACTGTGACAGGTGGGATTTTGGCGTTGCTGTTGGCGGCGGTCATGGCGATCTTTTTTCGGGAGATGATCGCGGGCAATTTGAAGCGGCTGACGCGCACGGCCGAGCAGATCGCGGATGGGGATTTGCTGGCGAATGCAAAGGTCGAATCGGCCGATGAGATCGGTCAACTCGCCCAATCGTTCAACAGCATGACCGCCCGCCTGCGCGACACGATCAGCGATCTCGAAGCCGCCAACCACGCTAAAAGCCGCTTTCTCGCCAACATGAGCCATGAACTCCGCACGCCGCTCAACGGCATTTTAGGCTACGCGCAGCATTTGGAGCAGCAATCGCTTTCGGCCGAACAGATCAATGCCGTTCAGATTATCCAGCAAAGCGGCAACCATCTGTTGACACTGATTGAGGATTTGCTCGATTTATCGAAGATTGAGGCGGAGAAGTTGGAATTGGTTTCGGCCGATGTTCATTTTCCCAGTTTTCTCGAAGGGATCGTCGGCATGTTTCGCCTGAGTGCGGAGCGCAAGCCAAACGTGCAGTTTATCTATGAGCCGTTCACGCCGCTGCCGCTGATTATCCAAGCTGATGCAAAGCGACTGCGCCAAATTCTGATCAATTTGCTGGGCAACGCGATTAAGTTCACGACGACGGGAACAGTACGGTTTCGTGTCGGGCAAATATCGCCACAGACCTTCCTCTTTGAAGTCGCCGACACGGGTATCGGCATGACAGGTGAACAGCTATCGCGTATCTTCAAGCCATTTGAGCAGGTCAGCACGGCGGCGTATCGTGGGGAGGGGGCGGGGCTTGGCTTGGCGATTAGCAAGCAGTTAGCAGAGGCGATGGGCGGAACGCTGACCGTTGAGAGTGCGCCAAATCAGGGCAGCACGTTTCGGTTGCGGGTTGAATTTTTGGTGTTATCGGCCGAAGTCGTTCACGCAACACAAAACGGCTCCATAACGACCGCCACACATGCCCCAACACTGACCCCGCCACCGCCCGATGTGATGCAAACGCTTTACGATTTGGCAATGAAGGGTGAGCTACCGCGCATCGGCAAACAGGCGGAAGGCATCCGCGAAATGGGGTATGTTGCGTTTGCAGATCACCTAGCTGAATTGGTGAAAACGTTTGATGAGGAAGGTGTTTTGGCGTTGGTTACAGACTCGTGTTAGCTTCCGCTAATGTCAGCACTCTATCCCCTTCTTTCTGGCTCTGCAACACCGATAAGCGCGTTGGCAACAGTATCGGCCGCACGACGGATTTCAGAACCTTCAGGTATATTTATTGCTCACGACCCTTCCCACCCCTTCTGCTCGATGTAGTCGAGGCTTTGATGACGGAAGTAGGCATTATACAGTTCGGCATATTCGCCGTTAAGCGCGATCAGTTGGTCATGGGAACCTTGTTCACTGATGTTGCCACTGTCGAGGACGATGATTCTATCGGCCGAGCGAACTGTACTCAAACGGTGAGCAATGACAATTGAGGTGCGTGCTTCCATGACGAGCTGCAACGCCTCTTGAATTTGCGTTTCCGTAAATGGATCAATGTTGGCTGTGGCTTCATCAAAGATAAAGATACGCGGATTGGCCACCAAGACGCGGGTGAGGGCGACGAGCTGGCGTTGCCCCATCGAAAGACGGCTGCCGCGTTCGCCAACCACACTCTCAAGACCATCAGGCAGCGTTTCGAGCCACTCGCCGCCGCCAACCTGATTGGCAACGGCAAAAATTTCATTATCGGTTGCATTCGGCCGACCATAACGAATGTTGTCAGCAACCGTCCCATCAAATAGAAAGGGAATTTGCGAGACGATTCCCAACTGCTCACGATAGGCGGTTAGATCGAGGTCGCGCAAGTTGTACTCATCAATGCAAATCTGACCGCTTTGAAATTCGTAGAAGCGCGTGATAAGACGGATGATGCTTGACTTACCTGCGCCCGTGTGTCCAACGATGGCGAGCGTTTCGCCGGGTTGAATTGTGAGGCTAAAGTTGTCGAGAATCTGCTCACGAGTGGTGTAGCTGAAATCGACGTTTTGAAACTCGATGCGACCAGAGAGGTTGTTCGGCCGCATCTGCCCAGTTTGCTTCACGCTCGATTCTGAGTCAATCAGTGCAAAGACACGCTCGGCCGCTGCCAGCCCCTGCTGAAACTGGCTCCAGAACGCGGAGAGATTGAGCAGCGGAAACCAGAAGCGATCTACTGTCGCAACAAACAGATACCACGATGAGATCAAAATTGCGCCTGCGATGGCGGTACGCCCACCAAAATAGACGAGAGCCGCCGTTGCTGCCCCAAGCAGTATCGCCAGTGTGGGAAAGATCATCGCAATCACGAGCGCACGACGTAAGTTAATTTCGTAAGCCTGTTTGTTGACATCTAAAAACTCATCATAAATTGCTTGCTCTTGTCGAAAATTTTTGGCAACCCCAATCCCGGTCACCGCCTCTTGAATCGCCTTGTTGACTTCAGCCAGCACGCGGGATGCTTGCGTTGTGGCGCGACGAGCAAGGGCGCGAAAGGCATTCGCCACAAAAAAGACGATCGGGATCATGAGCAGCAAAACGACCGTCAGGCGCAGCTCAATGGTCATCAGAAGAATGAGCAACATCAAGGAAGATGCAATTTGCTGGATGAGGTCTGTGACGAGGATGATAATGCGGCCGAATTCATCCGTATCGCTCGTAATGCGACTGACAATGCGCCCGGAACTAAACTCGTCGTAAAATGATAAATCTTGGCGTGCGGCCGCGCCAAACGCTTTGGTACGCATATCCAAAATGACATTTTCGACCACTTTAACGGAATACAACCGTTTTACCCAGTTGACGAGCCAAATCAATAGTCCATCCGCAAACACAATCCCAATCAGGAGAGGGATATAAGCTGGATTGCCACCGTCTGCGATAACGTCGATTCCACGCGAGATGATAATCGCTGGCGCAGCCTGCAATGCTGCCAAGAAGACAACCGCAATGACGACCCATAAAACTTCTCGCCTGTATTTGCCAAAGTACAGACGAATCCGCTCGATCAGTTCACGGTCGCTATATTGACGGTCATACCGCTCCGCATTGAGACCCTGCATCATGGATGCCATACCTTGCTCCTTAGATTAGATAAATGTCTAGCCAATTGTGACCTGTTCGCACAGTGTGGGCAATAGGAACCCTATCAATGTTCAAGAGGGGCTGTGGGCCGCTCATTTGCGTTAAGTGGTGGGAGATTCTTCCTATGAAGGGATCATTTTCTCAATCCAATGCGTATCATTAACAGATGACAGAACAGTAACCGTTGACGAGTAACGTTTGACTGGGGCAGTTCGTTTGAGTATCTTTCCTGCGCCCTTTGATTATGATAGAAGCACCCGTAATCCGCTTTCACAACGTCACAAAGCGATTCAAGTTAGCGCACGTCCAGCGTAGCGTTTTTGAATCGCTGTTGCATCGTCTCTATATCCGGCGATTGCCGGAAGAGACGCTGGTCGCGGTGAATGAGGTGAGCTTTGAGGTGCAGCGTGGGGAGAGTGTTGGCCTGATAGGGCATAACGGCAGCGGAAAAAGTACACTGCTCAAACTAGCGACGAAAATTTTGCGGCCGACAAGCGGTAATGTGGCGATTCTCGGCCGAATTTCAGCCCTGCTCGAACTTGGTGCAGGTTTCCACGATGATCTGACTGGGCGTGAGAATATCTATCTCAATGGCTCCGTGCTGGGTCTAAGCCGCGCCGCCATTGACGCAAAGCTCGCCGAGATCATCGCCTTCTCTGAACTCGAACAATTTATTGATACGCCTGTAAAGCATTACTCTTCCGGCATGTACATGCGGCTTGGCTTTAGCGTCGCGGTTCATTGCGACCCTGATGTGCTGTTGGTCGATGAGATTTTAGCCGTCGGGGACGGCGCATTTCAGCGCAAGTGCCTAGATCGGATTCAACAGCTCAAAAATAATGGAGTGACCATTGTGATGGTCAGCCACCACTTAGAAACATTACAAAAGTTGTGCGACCGTCTTGTGTGGATGGATCATGGGAAAATGGTTGCCATTGGAGAAACGCCAAAAATCAGCCAGCAGTACACCGATTATATGAACGAACGTATTTTGGCACAGGGTGGGAGTGGGTATGTGATGAATCGTTCTGGGACGTATGAGGCGGAGATTACAGACGTAAAATTTCTCGATCAAGAAGGGAATGAGCAAACGACATTTTTTACAGGTGAACCGTTGACGATGGCGTTATGCTATATTGCCCATCGGCCGATTACAAACCCAGAAATTGGTTTCGCTATCTTTCACGAAAATGTCCAATTAACAGGGGACAATAATCGTAATGGGGGCTGTGAAATTGAACAAATCGAAGGTGAGGGAATTCTTTCATATCACATCAAAAGTTTGAATCTGCTACCCGGTCGCTACCAAGTGAGTGCTGCAATTCATGATAGCGTCATGCCAGTACCGTATGACTTTCATGACCGCGCCTATCAATTAAACATTGAGACAAAAGATTCACTAACATCTCAGGGCATTTTATCTTTACCGGCTGGATGGCAACACCAGTCAAAACATTTCATGGAGAAAGCTAGATGAAAAAATCATCATTGTTATTTACATTTGGGATACTCATATTACCCATTGCCTTACTTATTACACAATGGGATGGCGTAATAGCCAACGATACACCAACATCGGCGGATATCTTTGCTGACAAAGCAGCATCACAAGAGATGGATGATATTTCAATAGAAGATTACATTGACAGTGAGACGATGACGGCCGATTCGCTGGGCAATTGTCGCTATGGCGCATCTGAATTGGGAGGGGCATCTAATGCCCCCTTTATTACTGAAATGAATCTTGGCTGGAAAAACAATTTTCAGGTCAATTTTGCAACAAAAGGGATAGATACAGCTAATTACACACCAACGATTCGCCTGTATCAAATCCCTGATGGAGATGGAGATAACACGAACGATTCTTATGGAATAAAGAAGGATGGAGCGACTGAATTGGAATTGACAGATGATCCTTCAAACGGCTTGGGATATCAAGTTACACAGAATCCAGGCGTGTTGTGGCTGGTTGGGAACGAACCAGATCGCGCAGTGGCACAAGATGCGCTTTACCCACAAGTATATGCGCGTGCTTATCATGATATTTATCACTTCATAAAGGAGCGGGATCCATCGGCCGAAATCGCTGTCGCGGGACTTGTTCAGGTTAGTGAAAATCGCCTCCAATATCTGACGCTGATGTGGGATGCGTATCTTCAATATTATGGCACCCCTATGCCCGTTGATGTATGGAACATGCACGCTTATGCGTTTCCAGAACGTCGGTTTGATAATACGAATATCTACGCATGGGTAGCACTTGGTACGGATCGCAATAACGCACTCTATTATAGTGAAGGTGACCCTTCACTTTGCGGTCAGGCTGATGTACGTTGCATTGCAGAACATGATGATATTGATATTCTAAAACAACAAATCACCGACATGCGTCTCTGGATGAAAGAGCGCGGCCAGCAACAAAAGCCACTTGTCATTTCAGAGTACGGGTTACTTTTCCCATATGAACAGGATACGCCAACACAATGTTTTATTGAGGATGAATTTGGTAACTGTTTTACAGAACAGCGCAATGTTGACTTTGCAAACAATTCATTTGCTTTGCTGGAAAGTTACATTGACCCTGCGCTTGGCTATAGCCTAGATAACAATCGCATGGTGCAGCAGTGGCTTTGGTTTGCGACACGTTCGGAACCACAGAATAAATATAAGCTCGTCAATGAGGAAGGGACGGCTTTAACGAGTTTAGGTGTTGCATTCCGTGACCAGATTCAAACGAAGCCACTCATTGGTAATTTGTTCTTCCATTCAGCTAGTGCGGCTCCAGTTGAGCTTCAGAATTCAACAGCGACGGGAGCAGTTTCTCTAGTTGTCATTAACAATGGAACACAAGCAATTATAGACCCGATTACTATTAGCCTCTATTCAGACGCGGCTCTAACCAATGAGGTTTCATCTATCGTCTTAGAAGGTGGTGTAAGAGGTTGCACAACTGATCTCGCTCATGCTGAAATTGAATGGCCTAATCTGTCAGCAGGTATTCATCAATACTGGATAAAAATAGATAGTAACAATCAGTTTGATGAAACTTCTGAAACCGATAACGTGATTACAGGGTCAATTTATGTTGATCAGCCAACGATTTATTTGCCAACAATTAGAAAATAGGCAATCGCTTGGTGCATAGATTATGAATTTTGAGAGGCAGCTTCCCAAGAACTGCCTCTCAACTTTGCACGCTATGTGTTGTGACCTCAATTAATGACGACGCGACGCTGGATCCTCCTCACAGGGTTTTATCTATGCATGGTTGGACTGTATTTTTGGACAATTCCGCTAGGTGAAGCACCTGACGAACCGGGACACTTACAGTGTATTGAACAGGTTGTTTCCCTTAAACGGATTCCAATTGTTGAGCCAATGCCAACGGGTGGATGGTCGGAGCGCTCGACACTACTTTCTGGTCACATGTGTTATCACATGCCATTGTATTATCTGGTCAGTGGTTTTTTCTTGAGACTTGTTTCGGCCGAAAAATTAACCACACAAGTACCACCTAACAATCCCCATTACGTGTATGGAACAAATCAGCCGATGTTTGATCATACAAATCGATTGTCGATGTCGGCCGAGATAGTTGCTCTTCGTCTATTCTCAGTTTTGCTCGGCGCACTCTTCATTTGGGCAACAGTCCAGATCGCGTTTATATTACGGCCGATCCACCCCAATGTTGGATTTCTCGCGGGCTTATTATTGGCGGGCTGGCCTCAATTCTTGTTCATGTATCGCACAATCAGTAATGACCAGCTTGCGACAACACTGGCTGTACTAGGTTTGTTGACGCTCCTTCGTAAAAAGCCTTTTCTTGCTGCATTACTGTTTAGCTTTGCTGTGGCGACAAAGTTAACAACCCTGTTTACTTTTGGTGTACTTACCATTTCTACACTCTATCTATTCTGGCAAGAACGTAAACGTTGGCTTCCTCTTCAACTTCAACTTCTTATAACTACCTTACTTACTCCACTACTATTACATCCAACGACACGCGAGCATCTGAGCAACTCATTGTATGGATTTAGCAGCCAAACCCCTGCCGCAAACACAATTACTTATTGGGGCAATGTCTTTGTCACATCTCTCAATTCAGGATACGCTCGCTTTGGTTGGATGGATATTTCCGTGCCGCAATGGCAGGTTATTCTCTTTTGGAGCGTCATCTTACTGTGTGGCGCAATTGGCCTTTCGCATTGGTCGCCTAAACCTTATTCTGCATTGATTGTCTTTATGTGGTTAGCCGGCGTTGGATATAGTTACTGGAGCATTAATAACAACCGTTTTCAGCCACAATTTCGTTTTGCGTTTGCGGCACTCCCGTTGATCGCATTCTACGCGGCAAACGGGCTAATACAGTTTCAAAAAAATCCACAATCTAATCGTAGCGCAGCTGTCGTCATAATTTTGGGTATTGCTGTCAATATCAACCTCATCACGCGGGTCATTCTGCCTATTTATACGACGACACCATGAATATCTTTCTACTGAGCGCATGAAAGTCACCGTTATTGTTCTCAACTACAATGGACTACTGTTATTAGGTAATTGTCTTACACAGCTTCACCGATCTCTCAAACGCTACAGTGTCTCTACATCAACCGAAATCATCGTCGTAGACAACGCCTCCACCCAATCTCCACGCCCTTTCCTAAAAGAAAAGTTTCCCACTGTGCGACTGATCGAAAATCACAGCAACGTCGGTTTTGGTGCAGGTAATAATGTCGGAATTCGCCAATCTGATAGCGAAATTGTCGTATTAGTTAATCCAGATGTCGTCGTTGATGAAGTGTTTTTGTCAAATCTCTTGGCACCGTTTTCCGATCCGTCTATTGGCATTGTTGGCTGCAAACTACACTATCCCGACGGGGAGATAATTCAACATGCTGGTGGCTATTTGGTTCCGCCACGTGCGCTCCCAAATCACTTTGGAGTAGGCGAGATAGATCGTGGTCAGTATGATACGCCACGTGAGGTTGAGTATGTGATCGGCGCAGCAATTGGGCTGCGGCGTGCGATGTTGGATGAGATTGGGCTGTTTGATGAGGCGTTTTTTCTGTTTTTTGAAGAGGTTGATCTCTGCTTCCGCGCTCGAGCCGCTGGGTGGAAGGTGTGGTATGAACCAATGGCTGTTGCAACCCATATTGAATCAGCAACAGTTGGCAAGCATAGTTTTTTCTATTATCAGCAATTTCACAAAGCACGTTTACAGTTTGTGCTGAAACATTTTTCGGCCGATCAACTCCCCCCACTCGTCGCCGCCGAAATCCCCCATCTCGCCAAAGTCTCTAATTTGGAACGCCTCGCGCTACAACTTGCTTATCAACATGCCCTTGCAATTGCGGACTCCGAATTTTTGCGCTTGCAAATGAGGCAATTGCTTGCTGCGGCACTACAACCTGCGGGAGTGCCTGCTTTGAAATTGACCGACATCACCCCTCGCCCCTTCCGCTCGAAGTGGTCACTCATCGCCCGCTTCCGTGATCTGTGGAGCAGGGTCGCTGTACGACCCTACGCACAGGCTCATTTTGTCCAGCAGGTCGAATTCAATCGGCTCATTGCCGCGCAGATTGTCGAGAACGATCGTTTGATCGAAGAGCAGCGCATGAGAATTGGGCAGTTATCGGCCGAAATCACCTCTCTCGACCAACACCGCCTCTAAATCATCGCTCAAGCATCAGTGTCACCGGCCCCTCATTGTGAATTTCGACCTGCATATCTGCGCCAAAAACCCCCGTTTCTACCTGTAGCCCCAGCCCACGCAGTTGCTTAACAAAATAGTCAAAAAGAGGTTCTGCCTGCGCGGGGCGGGCTGCATTGATGAAGGAGGGACGACGACCTTTGCGTGTATCTCCGTAGAGCGTAAACTGCGAAATGGCGAGAATCCCGCCGTTCTCATCTTCAAGCCCGCGATTCATTTTGCCGTTCTCGTCTTCAAACAGCCTTAGCCCCGCCACTTTTTTCGCTAGCCAAGCCGCCTCAGCCTCGCTATCCGTGTGCGTGATGCCAACCAGTAAACAAAAACCACGCCCGACAGACCCGACGATTTTATCATCGACGGTCACGCTAGCGCGGCTAACTCTTTGTAAAAGGACTCGCATGTGTAAGCAACGTTGCCAACTATCGGGCAACGTTATATTTTAGAGAAGACCTAACTTGCTGTTATCACCGAGCGTGAACTTGTGCGCCTTCGGCCGAATTGGACTCTTGTGAATGACGACATTGCGGCCGATCAAGCTGTCTTGAACCCGCCCCTCGATATTTTGTATCTGGCTATTCTCTAGGATGACAGAGTGTTCAACCTCACTATTCTCGATCAGGCAGTCGTGATAGATGCTGGTGTACGGGCCGATGTAACTATTAACGATGCGTGTATTTTCGCCAATGATCGACGGGCCGCGCACGATGCTATTGATGATTTCCGCGCCGCGCTCAATGGTGACGTTGCGGCCGACGGCACTATCTTGATCGATATGACCCGCCAACTCATTTTCGATCTCCTCCAGAACGAGATTATTGGCTTCGATCATTGCATCCTTTTCCCCCGTATCAATCCACCAGCCGGTATGCTCGTAAGGATGTACGGCGTAATTGTTGTCAATGAGCCACTGAATTGCGTCGGTGATTTCCAACTCTCCACGCCACGATGGCTCGATTGCCCGCGTTGCTTCATGTATGTGACTATCAAACATGTAAATCCCGACAAGGGCGAGATCGCTCGGTGGGTTCTTGGGCTTTTCGATGAGGCAGTTGATACGACCATCCTCTGCGATGTCGGCAACGCCATACCGCTCAGGATGCTCAACCCGCGTCAGCACGATTTGACTGTTCCAATCACTGTCGGCAAATTGCTGAATGAGGTTGCTGATGCCCCCCTCAATCACGTTGTCGCCTAAAAACATCACGAAACGGTCATCTCCAAGAAATGGCTGTGAAACGGAGACGGCATGAGCAAGACCAAGCGGCTGCTCCTGCACGATATATTCGACACGCACGCCCCAATGACTACCATCACCGACAGCACGTCGGATGCGGTCGCCGCGACTGCCTATATTGATGACGATGCCAATCTCGTCAATACCTGCATCGCGGATTGTTTCGATGACGCGAAACAAAATTGGCTTGTTAGCGACTGGAATAAGTTGTTTTGCACTTGTGAAAGTGAGTGGGTAAAGGCGGGAGCCTTTGCCGCCGCTGAGGATTAATCCCTTCATTTATGTAGTGGGCAGTGAGTAGGTAATAGCGAATAGTAGACAGTAAAGCTAATGATTGTGTATTAATCGCCAGTTACTACTCGCTAGCCATAATAGCTTTCGATTGAGTCGTCCTTTGGCGCGTTCGTCAATGTTGCGCCAACGATGCGGACTTTAGCTTGTTCGAGAATTTGCTTCGCGCGTTCGGCGTGGTCACGGCGCGATTTGCCCGCTTGCAGAACGAGAAGAACGCCATCGACTTTTGCGCCAAGTACGACGGCATCCGTTACGACGATGACGGGAGGCGCATCAAAAATGACAAAATCGGCCGATTCCTCCAGCACCTTAATCAGTGCATCCGTCTTCTTGGAACCTAATAAGTCGGCCGGGTTTGGCGGCTTCGTGCCGCTTGTCAAAATGCGTAAATTCTCAACGCCGGTTTCCTGCAATGGCAGGACATCATCCTGCAAAATTGCTTCAGTAAAGCCAACTTTTGAATTCATGTTAAAGTATTCATGCAGCGACGGGCGACGCAGATCGCAATCAACCAGAATGGTTTTGTTGCCTGCCTGTGCCATCGTCACGGCAAGATTCGCCGCGGTCGTCGTTTTACCTTCATTTGGCTCGGCCGATGTCACCACCAGCGTCTTGACTGGATTATCCAAACTGTAGAACGATAAATTTGTTCGCAATGTCCGATACGCTTCACTCACGGGAGAGCGCGGATCAGTTAATGTAATTAAAGACATAGTGGTAAGTGGTAAGTGGTAAGTACTTCTCACTTACCACTCAATTCGGTATTTTTCCAATAACAGGCACGCCTATCAGTCGTTCGACATCCTCGACGCGACGCAGTGTGCCAGATTCCATCCATTCAAGTGCAAAAACGAGCAGCACGCCGACGAGTGCGCCAAAGATAAAACCTGCGGCGGTGTTGATCCTCGTATTCGGCCGATACAGCCCCACCGTCGGATTATCCTGTAATTCGACATTCACGCGGTCTTCTTTGCGCTGGGTTGCGTTGTTCTCATTCGTATCTTGAATGAGCCGTTCTGCCCAAACGCGAGCGATGTCTTGCGCCACAGAGGGATTTGTGTTTTTGACATCGACCTGAATGACATAACGGGCTTCATCGGCCGAGAAGCTAACATCCCCTTTCAATGCCCCCGCTTCCATATCCAGATCGAGCGCATCAATCACCTCGCCAGCACGATAGCTGCTATCCAACCACGTGACATAACGCAACAGCAACGTTTTTGCCGCTTGCGCCTGTCCAAAATCAGTACGTGCGGGGCTAACGATTAGCTTGACACTTGCTCGGTAAACTTCATCTTGCATCTTGCTAAAACCGTAGGCCGCCCCCGCTGTCAAAATAGCCAGCAGGACAATCAGCCAACCGCGTCGTTGCACAATGCGAAAATAATCTGATAGTTCCATAGTTCGTGGCTAGCGATTAACGACTAGCAACTCCTTCCGTATAGATACCGCGCCGTTTGGCACAATGTGCTTCATACTTCTGCTCGACAAACATACTCAGCTTTTCTTTGAACACCTCCGTGTCAAATTTTTCAGCGTGACGACGGATAAATGTTGGGCTGACTGCTTCGGGGTCAAACTGCTCAACCACCTCAATGATGCTCGCCACCGTTTGCTCACTAAACAAGACTCCCGTCCCCGGCACAACGGTCTCGCGTGCGCCCCCTGCGTTGTAGGCAATCACGGGTCGTCCCGCTGCCATTGCCTGAATTGGCGCGATGCCAAAATCTTCTTCACCCGGAAACATAAACGCTTTACAGCGTGCCACCAGAGTAGGCAGCTCGCTATCGGGCACAAAGCCTAAAAAATGGATATTTGAGTTTGCCAGTTTTTCCAGCCGCTCACGATCTCGGCCGCTGCCCGCAATATAAAGCGGCTTGTCGAGTTTGTTAAACGCTTCGATCAAAATATCTAGGCGACGATAAGGGACGAGACGGCCGACAAACAGATAATAGTCGCCAATCCGATTGCTCGGCTCAAAGCGGCTCGTCTCCACAGGTGGGTAGATGATAACCGAGTCGCGCCCATAGATTTTGTCGATGCGCTGACGAATCTCCTCCGAGATGGCGATGAAGTGATCGACTCTATCGGCCGCCAGTCGATCCCAAACACGCATCAGCGTCAAAAACGGATTTAAGACCGTGCGCGTGATGCGACCCAAGTTTTCTTGCTCGGCGTACTGATGATACCGCCAAACATAGCGCGTCGGGGTCAAACAGTAGCAAATGTGAAGCGTTTCCGGGCCTGTGATGACCCCATGGCAAAAGCCGCTTTTATTGCTGAGAACGATATCAAAGTCGCTAAAGTCAAAACGCTCAAACGCCGATGGATAAAATGGAAAGTAAACTTGCTGTTTGCGATAGGCAAACGGTAGCTTGTCGATAAAGCTAGTGCGAATATCCCAGCTTTGCCAGTGAGCCGGCATTGCATCACGCCAATAGATCGACGTGTAGAGAGGGGCGTGTGGATACATCTCGACGAAATTTTCCAACACGTCCTCTGCGCCGCCGATTTGGTTGAGCCAATCATGAATAAGTGCCAGCTTCATCTTATCTACAGAAAAAACGTATTGCGTGAGACAACCGTTGCCTCACGCAATACGAAAATGATTTGTTACAACATGTTGGATACTATTCTAACCCTAAACGTTCCATGCGCTCTGCCAAATCTGCTTCGAGTTCAATGTCATCCATTGCGCTGTCAAGTTGTGAATCGAGACTGTCTGTTTGGACTTCCCATGCTGCATCTGCATGGTCGAGACGTTGACGCACGCTCTCGGCCGCTCGTGCCAAATCCTCATCGCCATCACTCACAAGTGAATCGAGCGAACGCATCGCCCGTGTTGAAGTCTCCTTTGCCTCAGCGAGATTGAGCAAAAATTGTAGCTCCTCACGCTCGTATCGGGCAATTTCAAGCCGCCCTTCTAATTTGATCAGAACATCCTTGAGCGTTTCGGCCGCGCCGATCTGTCGTCTAAGCGTATCGTCAAGCGTTTTGACCAGCTTCATGGTCGAGACAAATTTGCGCTGGGTGACGAGTGCTTCTGTCTTTTTGCCACGCCGCAGAAAGTCATCGACCGCCAAATCGAATCTTGCAGCGCGATCCGCCAAGTTTTCACGTCGTCGCCGCGTTTGTTTGACTTGTGAAAAAAGTGGCGAGATTGTCTCACGGTACTGCTCAATCTCGCGTTCAGCGTTGCGAATATACTGATCGTAAACCGCTATGCTGTTGCGTTCAATTGCTTTATCTGCCAACTCGTGCAGATTTCCTAGAAAAAGAGTGCGAATTTTTTGAAAAAGGGTTGCCATCGGGAAAGAATTATACCTGTTCTGGCTGAGATGCCCCATAGCGTGGCGTAGCGATTTACTCGTTGTTCAGACCAAAAAAAAGCGTGAAACTATTTGTTTCAGGACTATCCTCTCCTAGGGTAATCGGGTAAAACTGTATATCTTCTTTTGTAGTAAAGACAAGGGTAACGACCAAGCTGTGCAAATGACACGCTAAAAAGGTCTCTAGGCGAGCCACCACTGGATTATTGGAATCGTATTTTCGGCTACATATTTGACGAGAGCAATCGTGTAACGGCGTAAGTTCATTCGTTGTAAAGGCAGTCCCATGCAGTACAAATATCTCTTTCCCATCGTACTATTCTTCGCGTTTATCTCCACCTTCCAAACACAGCCAAACGCCCAAGCAACTGAATCATACAGCCTGTTTTTGCCCGTAATTCGCTCGGCCGAAAATCTCCCCACACGCATCGTTGGCAATGGGAGAGCTGATTCTTGCACCCCAGCCGCACTCACCGCGGCTGTCCAGTTGGGCGGACGCATTCACTTTAGCTGTGGGGGCGGGCAAATCAACATTTCGCTGACAACGCCGCTCAAAGCGACCTATCCGCTCTTGATCGATGGACAAAATCGTATCACGCTTGACGGACAGACGAGCCACGGCATTTTGCACGCCGTGAACGGGCGTTCTGTCACGCTGAGAAATATGACGTTTATCAACGGCAGCAGCCCCGAAAATGGGGGCGCGTTGCAGGTCACAGGAGATTCTGAAGTTTGGATCAACAACGTGACATTTGAAAACAATGTGAGTTATGCGGCTGAGACAGTTTGCGAGGGGGGCGGCGCACTTTATTTTGGCAATAACACAAACGTACATATCTATGATAGCGTGTTTCGCGCCAATCAAGCACGTGTCGGGGGGGCAATTGTCTCTTTTGGCAAGTCGCTGAATGTCTACAACACAACGTTCACAGATAACGCTGCCAACCAATCGACACGCCACAACATGACGCTCGAAGAGATGTTGGAGAGTTCGACGGGTGGTCTTTGCGCTGGAGGCGGCGCAATATACTTTGGGGGCGATGATTTTGTCTCACACAACAACAAATTTCGCAGTAATAAGACTAACCAGCATGGCGGTGCGCTCTTTATTGCAGCGCAAAACGGCAGCAAGATAGATGTCTGGCGCAACGTCTTTGACGGCAATAGCGCACGTCTTTCATCCACATGGTCTGGCACGGGTGGGGCGATTTGGCTTGGGGAACGCATTCCCAACCAGTGGGACTTTGACATTACCGTGCGTCAATCGGCCGTCACCCGCAACACAGCACAATTCCAGGGTGGCGGAATCTTTTCACGCATTCCTGCCGCTTTTGAGAATATGACTATTGCGGAAAATAGGGCGTTGAATGAGTCGGCCGATGTCGGCGACTGGCGGCGCGGTGGCGGCGGCGGGATACGGGTGGATCTCTCAGCGATGGTGACACTATATCACGTGACGCTGGCAAACAATCATGCTGGTTATAGCGGCGGTGGATTAATGGGCGAGGGGATTCATTTGCAAAATTCGCTAGTCGCGGACAACTCGTCCGATGTGATCTTCCATAACTGCGCCCAGACTGTTATCGATCAAGCGGGCAATGTGCAGTGGGGTGATGCGGCCGAGTGTCATCCCAATATCCCTAACCGTGACACGAAACTTTCGCCCCTCGTAATGAATGGCGGCGTTAGTGAAACAATGGCATTACAGATAGGCAGTGGCGCAATAGATATTGGTTCACTCACTCACTGTGCCGAGCGCGACCAGCGCAACTGGACACGACCGCAAGGCAACGGCTGCGACGCAGGTGCATTTGAGGGCTATGCCACTGAGACATCACCAACGCCCACACCGACAGTGTTAACCTCAACGCCTGCGACCCCAACACCAACTCAAACCCCAACACCAATCGTGACAACGCCACCACCGACGGTAACACCAACTTCGTCAGCGACACCACCAACCCCAACAGTTGTCCCCGGCGACAGCATTGTGGGTGATGGCTCGGCCGCAAGCTGCACAGAGACGGAACTTGCCTCCGCGCTTATTAACGGTGGACGTATCACGTTTAATTGCGGCACACAACCGCATGTTATTCAGTTGACTCGACGGCACATGTTAACGGGCAACATCGAAGTTGACGGTGGCAACAGTGAGATTACGTTGGATGGTCAAAACAGTAGCGCACTACTGGCGAGTGCAGCCGATTTGACAATTCAGCTTAAAAATATGACGCTGGCTAATGCGAATTCGGCCGAGTCTGGGGCTGCGCTCCAGCTTGGGGAGCGCACGCAACTAACCGTCATCAATGTGGACTTTCAAAATAACATCTCGCGTGCAACCACACGGGATTGTGATGGTGGCGGCGCGATTTTTGCTGCGGGAGGTTCTGTTCTGACCATCAGGAACAGCACATTTACCGGTAACCGCGCAAACAATGGCGGCGCGATCAACGCTCGACGCAGTAAACTAACGCTCGAAGACAGTCGTTTTACAACAAACCACACCACGCTTGGCGAAGATGAGAACTGCGGTGGTGGGGCACTCTATCTTGATGGGGCGCGTCCTAGCAGTGGAGACACAATCACGATTCAACGTAGCGAGTTTGTGGGCAACACGGCTTACAATAAGGGAGGTGCGCTGATGCTGCTCGCCTATCATAATGAAGCACGCCTGATCGATGAGGTGTTGTTTGAGGATAACGCGGCATTGCAAGCAGCACCGAACACCTTCACAGGCAAAGGCGGGGCTGTCTGGCTTGATGCAGAGTTGCCCAGTCAATTTGGGGACACAAGCGTTGTGCAAAATAGTAGCTTCATTAACAATCGTGCTGAAGCACAGGGTGGGGGCTTGTGGACAAGCCGCCCGATGACGATGGAGAACGTGACTTGGGTTGGTAATCAAGCGCATAATCCAACTATCATGGAACCAAACTGGCAACGAGGGAGTGGCGGGGCGTTTATATCGGCCGGTAACGCCCGTGTGGCTGTCTTCAACAATACGATTGTGAGCAATACGGCTGGCTACAATGGTGGTGGTGTCTATGGTGAAAACAATATGTTTGCCAATACCATTATCGCCAACAATATCGCCTTAGCAGACGACATGCAGAAGCAAAATTGCTCACATCCTGTCCTGAACTTGGGCAACAATCTGCAACACCTTGCGGAACCCTCTCTTGTGGCTGCTTCAGGCTGTGGCACGCAAATTGCGCTAGCTGACCCGCAACTGAGCGAGTTGGGTGATTTTGGCGGCCGAACGCCAACAATGATCCTGCTCAACAACAGCCCTGCACACAACGGTGGCAATAACAATACCTGCACAGAGATCGATCAGCGAGGGATTGCACGCCCGCAAGATGGACAGTGTGATATTGGGGCGGTTGAGATGGAATAATGCTAGCGGGCAATCGGCCGAAAGCCAACCCCCATCGCCTTTTGGCTTATTCCAATCGTCACAAAGGCGTTTGAATCGACTTCTGCAATGACGCACTGCACGGCATCGACCTGTGACCGCAAAATGGTTGTCGTCACCATAAAATGTTTTTGACCTGTGTAGCCGCCCGTGATCTCCCAGTAACTCACCCCTTTTTTCAATGTGGACATCAGTGCATTGGCGACCTTTTCAGGGCTGTTGGTGACAATGGTTGCCGTGCGCGTACTGCTCGGCCCTTCCATCGCAAAATCGCTGGCATAACCGTAAGTGACGAGAACCAAGAAGCTGTAAAGAGCTGCCTCCCAACCAAAAACAAGCCCGGCAGAAAAAATGATTGCGCCATCATTCATCATGAAAACGGTGCTAAGTGGCAAGCCCGTTTTACGCTGGACAATCAGGGCGATCACGCCAGTGCCGCCCGTCGAAGCACCTGATTTGTAGATCAAGCCGCCCCCCAAACCGCCCAGTATCCCAGCATAAATGACGTTGAGAATCAGATTATCTGTCAAAGGCCAGTAGCCGATAAAATTGGGCAGAGCTGCGCCGAAGAGGTCGGTGAAGCTAGCGAAGAGCGTTGAGGCGATCAGCGTTCGGCCGGCAAACCCCCACCTGCCGAGCGTAAAAAAGCCCAACGTAATCATGGGAATATTCAGCAACCAAAACGCCATACCAATGCTCAACTGTGGCACGTAGTTGTTTAGAATGAGTGAAATTGTGCCGATGCCACCGGCCGAAATTTTGTGCGGAATTTGAAAAACAGCATAGCCGAAAGCCGCAATCAAGATACCAGTCAACATTAGCCCATTGCTGCGAATAGATTTGTTGATTTGTGTGCGATTGAGCGAAGAAAAACGGGCAGGAATTTGAGCTTTTCTCAAGATGGTCATTTTTTACACTTTTCCAGAAATTGTTATTTTCAGCATAGTGTACTGAACTGATGCACAAATTGAGGCAAACAGATATGCAAAAAGTGTGTCAAGATCGGCCGTTGTGTGACAAGGTTGTGGCGCAAGCTGCCTTCATGCACTGTCATCTTGCTTGGCTAGCCAGCGGGTGAGGGTAAAAGCAATCACGGCAAGCCCGAGCAGAATAAGAGCTGTAATAAAGGTCACGCCAAGATCGCGCTCTAACGCCCCATAAACCAATAGCGGCATTGTTTGCGTGCGTCCTTGAAAGTTGCCGGCAAACAGGATGGTTGCGCCAAATTCGCCGAGCGCACGCGCCCAGCTTAGAATGAGTCCTGCCAGCAGAGCTTGTGTGCTTTGTGGCAACATGATGTGCCAGAAGATGATCCAGCCGTTTGCGCCATCGACAGCGGCCGCATCGGCATACGCTTGCGGCAACGATTCAAAACGACTTTGCATCGCACGGATGTAAAAAGGTGCGGAGACAAATAGCTGCGCCAGCACAACGGCCGTCACCGTAAAGGTAATGTTGATGTCATCGAGAAACTGCCCGATGAGACCGCGCCGCCCAAATGCAGAGAGCAAGGCGAGGCCGGCCACGACGGGTGGCATGACGATGGGGATTTCGATAAATGTCGTTAAGAGGTTTTTGAAGGGGAAGGTATAGCGGCCGAGAAAATAAGCCAGCGGTGTGCCAAAAATGACGATCAGCAAGATTGTGATGGCGGTCGTGCCTAAGCTGAGAAGCATGGCGGAGAGAATGGAGACGGTTTCGACCACCTCACCTGCCTGCAACATCATCGCCCGCCAAATCAGTGCGACAATCGGCACGATCAGAAAGAACGCCATTGCTGTGGCTAATAGAATGGCAAATACGGTTTGTGAACGTTGCTTCATTGCGCCAGACCCCAGCGCGCTAGAATCGCTTGCCCCTTTTCGCTGAGAACAAAGTCGATAAATTGTTGGGCTAAGGCGGGATTGTTTGCATCTGTGAGTGGGGCGATGGGGTAGGTTGCCAACACATTTTGCTCGGCCGGAATTGCGATGGCCTGTACCCGACTGGCAATATCGGCCGTCACATCCGACACGTACACAATCCCCGCGTCTGCCTCACCCAGCGCAATTTTGGCAACGACAACACGCACGTTGTCTTCTTCAGAGACGAGGTTGTTGTAGAAATTTGGAGAGAAGGTTTCGCTTGAAACCCGCGCCACCATCTCGTCTGTATACACACGCACTGGCACACCACGCGCCGCTAAAATCAGTTGAACGTTGGGCTTTGCTAGCTCCTCAAATGTGGTGAGATTGGCGGGATTATCGCTCGGAACGATGAGGGTCAGCCAATTTGTTGCAAATGTCTGCACGCTGTCGGCCGAAATCCGCCCTGTCTTGATGACTGCTGCCATCTGCGCGGGATTAGCCGATGCGAAAATATCACCCACGATTCCCTCCTGTAGCTGTGCGGCGAGTTGGGAAGAACCGGCAAAGTTGAGCAACACGTCAATCTCAGGATTTTCTGCCTCATACGCCGTCGCTAGCTCGCTAAACGCATCGGTCAGCGATGAGGCCGCAAAAATGGTGATTGTTTGTGAATCGGCCGCACAACCCGTCGCCAGCATGAAAATCAGCAAAAAAAAAGACAGCTTGATTGTTCTCAACAGGGGGGAAATCATGACCTAATTATAGAGGATGCGAGCGGATGCGTACTATTTTTAACAGGCTGCCGATGTGCAGGTGAACGTACAACCTTGTGCAATGTTTATCGAAACATCTCCAAAACACCCCACATGCGCTTGACAGCCATTGGGATTTCATTTGTCAGCGTCGCCGCAAACCCGATCACCAAACCGGGCCGATCTAACTGCGTAATCGCAAAAGACGAAAGCGCAGGTGCAATAATGCCATACGTCGCCAACTTTTCGGAGACTTGCTGATCGTTCATCCCATCAGGCAGCCAGCCAACGAGATGAAGCCCTGCATCTGTTTGCTCTACCTCTAATAAATCGCCCAAGAATTTGTGCGCCATCTCGACAAAAATTTCTTGTCTTTCCATATAAAGCGTTCGCATTCGCCGCACATGACGAGCCAGATGCCCCTCGCTGATAAACCTCGCTAAGACGGCCTGCTCTAGCACGGGCGCACCGCGATCTGCATGAGCGCGTGCGGCGTGGAACGCGGCGGTCAACCGCTTTGGCACGACGAGATAGCCGATCCGCAAGGCGGGAAAGAGGACTTTGCTAAATGTGCCGACGTAGATAACTCGGCCGACCCGATCAAGCCCCTGCACCGATGCCAATGGATAGCCCGCATAACGAAATTCGCTGTCGTAGTCGTCTTCGAGAATCCAACTGTTGTTTGCCTGCGCCCACTGTAGCAGCTTGACTCGTCGCGTTAAGCTCATCGTCACGCCGAGTGGATATTGATGGGATGGTGAAATGTAGGCGAGGCGGGCGTTTTGTTGAGCCGCGATCCCCGCATCGACATTCAACCCCTCCGCATCAACAGGTACAGGCACAATCTGCGCCAATGCCCCGCGCAACGCGGCCTTGATGCCCGGATAACACGGATCCTCAATCCACGCGGCATCCCCTTTGTTCAAAATCAAGTTGGTTGCAAGTGTGATGGCCTGTTGTGCGCCGTTGGTGATGATGATTTGATCGGCCGAGCAGCGCACCCCACGTGCTGTCTGTAGATAGGTCGTCAACGCCTCACGCAGCGGCAAGTAGCCCAATGCTGCTTGGTAAGTTAACGCATGTGGCTTCAATTCACGCCAACTCGTCACCAATAACTTTTCCCACAACTTAGATGGAAACTTGTCGAGCGCAGGCAGCGATGAGTCAAATGCTTGTGGGCGTGATTGTTCCCATTGATGAGCTTGTGTGGCAATAGCATGACCACGTTCGGAGAGACGTGGCGGGTGTGTCTGTAAAGAGAGGTGAGGTGGGGGGACTCGCTGATTGCTCACAGTCGCAAGCGTTTCGGGCAGCGTTCGCGTGACATAGGTGCCAGCCCCTACTCGACTCTCCAGATACCCTTCTGTCAACAGTTGTGTGTAGGCACTACTCACCGTATTGCGCGAAACGCTTAACTCCCGCGCTAACGCTCGCGTCGATGGCAGTCGCACCCCTGCTCGCAGTTGCTTGTCCAAAATGGCCGCCCGCAACATCTCGTAGAGCTGCCTGTGCATAGGGGTATCGCTCGCCCGATCTAGCGAGAGCATTCCTAACGTGACGTGTGCGGCGATTTTGGACAAAAAATGTGACAAGTTGCAGGTAATTCATCTCACCTGCCCTTTTCTCCATTCATCTTTCTCAAATTGGCTCTATCAAAATCAATAAAAATGGCTCTTTTGGCTATGCCATTTCGCAGTTATAGTTTAACAGCATTCTTACAAATCGCCATAATGCACTTCGTTATGTTGCACAATCAGATTGCGCTGGTACAGTAACGATGTCGGTACACAAGTACCGTTAAACACAGGGTTAGGACATGCCCAAAACAGGCAGTGCCGCGCTTGTCATCACAAGCACCTGCCACCACTTTGTAGGAGTTCAAAATGAGAAGAAGATTGTTATTGCTGTTTGCGATGCTTGGCTTGTTTATTGTCGCTTGTAGCACACCAGAACCCGATCCCCCCCCTAGCGGAGATGACGATCCAGAACCGACTGAAGAAGTCGCTGCTCCAACGGTCGATGCCCCTGTAGACGCTGACCTCCCCGATGAGATTACAGTTGCTTATTTCCTAGAGTGGCCAACCCCTAATCAAGTTGCACAAATCGAAGAGACTTATGACGCAGAGCTTGGTGTAAAGGTTAACTGGGTGTCGTTTGATACAGGTGTTGCGATGTCGGCCGCTATGGCCTCTGGTGATGTAGACATTGCCTATTCGCAAGGCCTTGTGCCATTTGCAAACGCAGTCACCTCTGGTTTGGAAATTCAGGCAGTTGGTGTTGCCGTTTCATACGCAGAGAATGATAACTGCGTGGCACGCACAGATTTAGGCATCACACGTGACAACGCAGCTAATTTAGAAGGGCAACAAGTTGCAGTTCCAATTGGCACGGTCGCCCACTACAAAATGTTGAAAGAGATGCAATATCTCGGCGTGAACACTGACAACCTCGAATTGGTTGACCTCGCGCCAGCAGACGGCGCAGCCGCATTGCAACGTGGCGATGTCGCTATGGCTTGTGGCTGGGGTGGTGGACTCGCACGCATGAAAGAGGCTGGCAACATCCTCATGACGGGTGCAGAGATGGAAGAAGAGATCGGCCTGATCGTCTTTGACGTGATCTCTGTCACAAATGATTTTGCTGAAAACTATCCCGGTCTCGTCACCCGCTTCTTGCAGGTGACAGAGAACGCAAACGCAGCCTATCAAGCTGACCAAAGCAAAGTTGATGTCATTGCACAGGCTGCGGGTATGGATGTAGAAGCAACCGAAAGTAGTCTTGCAACATTCAGTTTCCCCAACGCAGAGGCGCAGCTTTCAGACGCATGGTTTGGTGGCACAGTTCAGAACTTTGTGACAGAGGTTGCAAACTTCTTCGTTGAACAAGGTGAATTGGATGTGGCTCTCGATGACTACGGCCCGACCATCAACACCACGTTCCTCGAAGATGTCACCCCCGGTGACACATGGATGGGCGCGATGTCAATGGACGACGGTGGCGAAATGATGGAGTCAATGGAACGCCCAGACGAAATCACCGTTGCTTATTTTCTAGAGTGGCCAACTCCGAACCAAGTTGCACAGCTTGAAGAAACGTATGATGCGGAGATGGGTCTAAAGGTCAACTGGGTGTCGTTTGATACGGGTGTTGCGATGTCGGCCGCGATGGTCTCTGGCGATGTTGACATTGCCTATTCGCAAGGTCTCGTGCCATTTGCCAACGCCGTCACCTCTGGCTTGGAAATCAAGACAGTTGGTATCGCCGTTTCCTACGCAGAAAATGACAACTGTGTTGCACGCACAGATTTGAATATCACCCGCGACAACGTGACAGACTTACACGGCGAGCAGGTTGCCGTGCCAATCGGAACGGTTGCCCACTACAAGATGCTTAAAGAGATGCAATATCTCGGTGTAGACACCGACCAGCTTGAACTGGTTGACCTCGCACCCGCAGATGGTGCGGCCGCATTGCAGCGTGGTGATGTGGCGATGGCTTGCGGATGGGGCGGCGGTCTCGCACGTATGAAGGAAGCTGGCAACATCATCATGACGGGCGCAGAGATGGAAGAAGAGATCGGTCTGATCGTCTTCGACGTTATCTCTGTCACCGATGACTTTGCGAAAAATCATGGCGACGTGATTGTTGACTTCCTACAGATCACGGAAGATGCAAACGCAGCATACAACGCAGACCAAAGCAAGCTGGACGTAATCGCGCAGGCGGCCGGTATGGATGAGGATGCAACCGCAGCTAGCCTCGCTACATTTAGCTTCCCGAACGCTGAAGCACAGCTTTCAGACGCATGGTTGGGCGGCACTGTTCAGACATTCGTCACCGAAGTTGCCAACTTCTTCGTTGAACAAGGCGAATTGGACGCAGCTCTCGACAGCTATGAGCAGACGATTGATACGAGCTTCCTTGAACAAGTGACACCTGGCGACACGTGGATGGGAACAACCTCTACGATGACGGAAGGCGACGAGATGATGATGAGCGAGATGCCAGAAGATATGGCTGAACGCCCAGATGAACTCACCGTTGCTTACTTCCTTGAGTGGCCGACTCCGAACCAAGTTGCACAACTTGAAGAAACATACGACTCAGAGCTTGGCATGACTGTCAACTGGGTATCATTTGATACAGGTGTTGCGATGTCGGCCGCAATGGCCTCTGGCGATGTCGATATTGCCTACTCGCAAGGGCTTGTGCCATTTGCAAACGCTGTGACCTCTGGTCTTGAAATTCAGGCCGTTGGTGTTGCCGTTTCATACGCAGAAAACGACAACTGTGTTGTACGCACTGATTTGGGCATCACCCGGGATAACGCGACTGACCTGCACGGCGAACAAGTTTCTGTTCCGCTCGGCACAGTCGCACACTACAAAATGCTCAAAGAGATGGCACATCTCGGTGTTGATGTTGACCAACTCGACGTGGTTGACCTTGCACCAGCAGATGGCGCAGCAGCCCTACAGCGTGGTGATGTGGCGATGGCTTGTGGCTGGGGTGGCGGTCTCGCACGCATGTTGGAAGCTGGCAATGTTTTGATGACGGGCGCAGAGATGGAAGAAGAAATTGGCCTGATCGTCTTCGATGTAATTTCTGTCAGCAATGAGTTTGCTGAAATGCACCCAAGCGTTGTGCGCGATTTCTTGCAGGTAACGGAAGATGCAAACCGCGCCTATGCGGAAGACCCATCGGCCGAAAAGCTCGAAACCATCGCACAAGCGGCTGGTATGGATTTGGATGCGGCCGAGTCAAATCTCGCTACATTCAGCTTCCCAACCCGTGACGAGCAGCTTTCAGACGCATGGTTCGGCGGCACTGTTCAGAATTTTGTGACCGAAGTTGCAAACTTCTTTGTCGAACAGGGCGAACTTGACGCTGCACTAGACGACTACGCTCCTACAATCAACACGGTCTTCCTCGAAAATGTAGAGTAGTAAAAACACAACGTGGTAACAGGGGCGCAGCGTGCTGCGCCCCCTACAGAAGGGAGAACGGATGAAGAAGCAGGAACTAGCGGTTAAGAATGTCGGAATGATTTACAAACTGCCCAATGGTGGGTCGGTTGAAGCGTTGAAGGATGTCTCCTTCAAGCTAGGCAAGGGTCGCATTTTGACCTTGCTCGGGCCATCAGGATGTGGCAAAACGACATTGCTCAACATTTTGGCCGGCTTTCTCGCGCCGACAAGCGGAGAAGTGACGCTTGGTGAAAAACAGATCAAAGGGCCGGGACAAGATCGCGGGATGGTTTTCCAGCAAGGTGCGCTATTTGAGTGGTTGAGTGTTGAGAAGAACGTTGGGTTCGGTCCGCGTATGAATGGGCAACCAGCAAAGGAGACCCAAGCGACCGTCAATAATCTATTGGCAACTGTTGGTCTATCGGGATTTGGCAACAAGGCCGTTTACGAACTGTCAGGCGGTATGCAGCAGCGTGTCGCGCTGGCTCGCTGTTTGGCAAACGACCCTGATGTTATTTTGATGGATGAGCCGCTTGGTGCGCTTGATGCGCTGACCCGTGAGAAGATGCAGGGATTGATTCTGCAACTTTGGGAAGAGACAGGCAAAACGATCATTCTGGTCACGCATAGTGTTGAAGAGGCACTGTTTTTGGGTGACAAGCTGTTCGTGATGGCTCCACGTCCGGGACGTATTGAGCGTGAGTATGATTTGCCGTTTGCCGCACAGGGTCTCCATGTCAACCCACGTGAATTAAAAACGTCACGTGAGTTTATTGAGAAGCGTGAAGAAATTCTGTCACTCATTTGGGAGATGGAAGAAGAGATCATGGGGCGGCAGGATAAGGGTTAACAGTAGACAGTGAGCAGTACTCACGGTTTGCGTAGGATGATAAGATTATGGCTGAAAAAACAGTACCAACAACGACAGCAAAACCGACGTTAGCGGCGCGGTTGGGATTGGGGCGATTTGGGACGACGGAACGTAAGACGGTGACATTTGGCGATGCGTCAGCAATCACGGGCGGTCGTTTTTATAGCCTGATGGCGGTTATCGTGCTGGGCATTTTATGGGCGTTGTCAGCGCGATTTGAGTGGATTGATTCAAAGTTTTTGCCGGGTCCAGGTGCTGTCTTAGACCGGTTCGCAAAGCTGATAAGCGAAGGGTATCGCAACGTGACGCTTTGGGAGCATGTGCGAGCAAGTATCTCGCGTTTGCTGTGGGGATTTGCGCTCGGCACAATAATCGGCGTTCCAATTGGGTTTGCGATGGGTTTGTCAAACTTTTTGCGCGGGATATTTGACCCGATTGTTGAATTTTTTCGGCCGATTCCCCCCCTAGCCTTCATCCCCCTCGTCATTCTCCTCTTCGGTATTGGCGAAGAGTCCAAAGTTTTGCTGCTCTTCTTTGCAGCTCTCTGGATCATGATTATCGCAGCGCGGTCAGGTGTGTTGAGTGTCAAGCTCTCCAAAGTCCATGCCGCTTACTCTCTCGGCGCGTCCAAAATGCAAATTTTGCAGAACGTGATTTTGCCCAACGCACTACCTGAGATTTTTATCGGGATGCGCGTCGCGCTTGGTGTTTGCTGGGGAACGCTGGTGGCGGCCGAATTACTCGGCGCACAGGAAGGACTCGGACAGATGATTTGGGTCGCACAAAAATTCTTCCTCATGGACGTTGTGATTATCGGCATCATCTTAATCGGCATCATCGGCGTAGGCATGGATTATCTAATGCGCTTGATTGAGGCGTGGCTGATTCCGTGGCGCGGTAAAGGCTAATCACAAGCTGACATGCGAAACACGCTAAAGCGTGTTGAAACACACAGTTAACCGAAGGCATTAAAAAACTCCCGCAGTAACCTAACAATTTATTTGGCTCAACAATGGTGGAAACTCCATCGTTGGGTTTCGCTTACCAGAAATTAAAAGTTGAAACGTGAAATGCAAACGAGAAAGACAATTTACGCATTCCGTTTCACAAAAACAGAAATTAGGGTTTATCCTACCTTAAGGAGCTTACACATGGCTAAAGTTAGAATGACTCCGAGCGAGGCGTTGGTAGAAACACTCGTCGCGGAAAAAATAGATACAGTTTATGGCATTGTTGGATCGGCGTTTATGGACGCACTAGACATTATGCCCAGCGCAGGAATTCGGTTTATTTCGGTTGCACATGAGCAGGCGGCGGCACATGCGGCCGATGCACATGCACGTGTAACGGGTCGCCCGCAAGTCTGTATTGCACAGAACGGCCCCGGCATTGCGAACTTCGTTTCAGCAATCACGGCGGCATATTGGGCGCACTCGCCCGTCGTCGCCATCACGCCTGAAACAGGGTCGATGGGTATTGGCAATGGCGGCTTCCAAGAGCTTGACCAGATGCCGATGTTTGAGAAGCAGACAGTCTATCAGGTGCGCGTTAATCGCATTGAGCGCATGGCAGAACTGGCACGCCGCTGCTTCTACATGGCAAAAACAGAGCTTGGCCCAACCCAGTTGAACATTCCACGCGACAACTTCTACGGCGAAGCTGAGTACGAAATTTACCCAACGATGGACGTGAAACGCGGCCCCGGTTCGAGTGATGCACTTGAGCAGACGGTTGAGATGATTTTGAAAGCAAAAAACCCAGTCATTTTGGCAGGTGGTGGTGTTTCACAAGGGAACGCACAGGAAGAGGTCAAAGCGTTGGCTGAATACCTGACCGTGCCAGTTGTCAACACCTATTTGCACAATGATAGCTTCCCAAACAGCCATCCACTGGCAGTCGGCCCGATTGGCTATTGCGGCTCAAAAGCGGCTATGCGGACGATCAAAGAAGCTGACCTCGTGTTGGCACTTGGCACGCGGCTTGGCCCATTCGGCACGTTGCCACAGTATGACATGGAGTACTGGCCGAAAGACGCGAAGATCGTGCAGGTTGACATCAATCATAAGGTGCTTGGCTTGACGATGCGCGTTGACGTGGCGGCTCACGCAGACGTGCGCGAGTTTACCCGTGAACTGTTCGGCATGGTGAAATCTGCGATGCCAGATCGTCAGGTTGACGAAGACAAGATGGATAAGATTGCGGCCGAAAATGCGCGTTGGGCTGAGGAAAAAGGTAGTTGGGCAAACTTGCCAAGTACACAAATGCACCCACGCAAATTCTTGAGCGAATTGGGCAGCGTCATTCCGGCCGATGCGATTGTCACAACCGACATCGGCAACACCTGCTCCATGTCAAACGATTATTTCCATTTCAGCGGCACACGTCAACATTTGGCGGCGTTGAGTTGGGGGAACTGTGGATTCTCGATGGGCGCGGCGATTGGCGCGAAAGTGGCTGCGCCGGACAAGCACGTGTTTGCATTCTCTGGCGACGGCGCATACGGCATCGGCGGCTTGGCTGAGGTGATGACGCTCGTGCGTGAGAATATTCCCGTGATCGGCATTGTTGCAAACAATCACGAGTGGGGCGCGGAGAAGAAGAACCAGATCGACTTCTACGGCGACAGGTTCGTCGGAACGAATCTGCGTCAAAACCCAGATTACGCACAGTTGGCGCGTGACATGGGCGCACTTGGTTTCCGCGTTGAACGCGCGGAAGATGTGCAGGACGTGATTCAGGAAGCGATGGCTTCTGGTCGGCCGTGCATTATCGACGGCGTGATCGAAGGTGGCGCGGGCGTGTTGGCGGAGCCATTCCGTCGTGATGCGCTCAAGTTGCCACAGCGTTCGTTGGACAAATATGCGTCTACGAATATTTCGGCCGATTAATCTTCAAGATATTCCATTTTTTCAAAAAATGGAATATCTCACAAAATCATGCAAACACAATCAATTGGTGAACTAAGCGCGAACTCCGTTTGGCATCCAATTCGGCAGCACAAGCCGCTTGCGCGTATGCCGATGACACCGATGGTGAGTGGTGACGGCTGCTTTTTGACAGACGAAAATGGCAAGAAATACCTCGATGGAATTGCTGGTATTTGGTGTGTCAACGTTGGATATGGTCGGGAAGAGCTGGCGCAGGTTGGATACGAGCAGTTGAAGACATTGGGCTATTTGTCGCCGGGAATGACGGCCGAGCCAACGGCACGCTTGGCAGACAAGCTACTCAAGACGCTTGACATGAAGGGGCGCGTCTATTTTACATGTAGTGGTTCAGAGGCAAACGAAGCGGCCTTCAAAATTGCGTGGCAATATCATCAGCAGTCAGGCGAACCCGGTGGCTATAATCGCAAGAAGATCATTTCGCGCTATCGCGCCTATCATGGCAATACGCTGGCAGCGTTGAGCGCGACGGGGCAGGCGGAGCGACGGGTAGGTTACGGCTTAAACGTGCCGGGCTTTATCCAAATTCCACCACCATACCCTTATCGGCGTGATGCTCATCTGACAGCCGATGAACACGGCACGGCGATGGCGCAATGGCTTGACGACCTCATTAACTACGAGGGCGCACAAACGGTTGCGGCGTTTATCATGGAGCCGATGATTTCAGGTGGTGGCGTGCTGATTCCGCCGGACACTTACATTCCAAAAGTGCGTGAGATATGTGATAAGTATGGTGTGCTGCTGATTTTTGATGAGGTGGTGAGCGGCTTCGGCCGAACTGGCACTTTCTGGGGTCATCAACACTGGGATGCAAAGCCAGACATCGTGACGTGCGCGAAGGGGATCGCCAGCGGCTATCAGCCATTGGGCGCAACCATCGTCAGCCAAAAAGTATTTGATGCGTTCCTAAGCGATGAAACTGACCTAAAGCATTTCCGCCATATCAACACATTTGGCGGTCACCCCGTTGCAACGGCAGTTGCGCTTAGAAATATCGAAATTATTGAGCGTGAAGGGCTGGTTGAAAATGCGGCGAAGATGGGCGCATACATGCTTGAGCAACTAGAAGAACTCGTCGAGCATCCCTATGTTGGCGATGTGCGTGGGCGTGGTCTGTTGGCTGGCATCGAAATGGTCAACAATAAAGAGACGAAAGAGGCAATTACGCCGCACATCATTGATGGCGTGTTAGGCAGTGTAAGAGAAGATGGCATCATTCTTATTAAGAATGGCAACACCGTGCCAAATCTATGCAATATCATCGTCCTCTCGCCGCCACTGACGATTAATAAAAGCGAAGTTGATCAAATGGTTTCAGCTATTAAAAAAGGGTTGATGAGATCCATCGCATGAGAGTGTAAAATTTACGAAGCACATTAGGACAAAGAACATGATTATTGGAGTTCCAAAAGAGATTAAGGCGATGGAGAAGCGGGTCGGATTGACGCCCGCAGGCGCGGCCGAACTGTCACGGCATGGACATGAGGTTTGGGTTGAGACAGGCGCAGGTGTCGGTAGCGGAATCAGCGATCAGGCTTATGCAGACGCGGGCGCAACGATTGTGGAGTCGGCCGAAAAAACCTGGTCGGCCGAGATGGTCTACAAAGTCAAAGAACCGCTTGCCTCCGAATATGGTTACTTCCGTGAAGATTTGCTGCTGTTTACCTATTTGCATCTGGCGGCCGAGCCAGAGCTAACGCAAGCTCTCGTTGACAGCAAAACGACCTCAATCGCATACGAAACAGTGCAGGTTGATAGACGTTTGCCCTTGTTACAACCGATGAGCGAGGTTGCTGGGCGCATGTCCACCGAAATTGGCGCACACTATTTGAAAAACCCAACAGGTGGCAAAGGGATTTTATTGGGCGGTGTTCCCGGCGTTCAGCCCGGTCATGTCGTTATCATTGGTGGGGGAGTCTCTGGCACACACGCGGCAAAAATGGCGGTTGGCTTGGGCGCACGAGTGACGATGCTCGACATCAACGCGGAACGCCTGCGTGAACTAGACGATATCTTCGGCAGCCGTGTCGAAACGATCATGTCGAATAATTACAACATCGCGCAGAAAGTTGCAGAAGCAGACCTGTTGATCGGTGCAGTGCTAATTCCGGGAACGAAGGCTCCCAATCTGGTCAGTGAAGATATGGTCAAAACGATGACGGCTGGCTCTGTCATTGTGGATATTGCCATCGATCAAGGTGGCTGTATTGAAACGATTGATCGCGTGACCTACCACCATGATCCAATCTATTCAAAGCATGGCGTGATTCACTACTCAGTCGGCAATATGCCCGGCGCAGTTGCACAAACTTCAACGCTGGCACTAACCAACGTGACGTTGCCTTATGCCGTTCAGCTTGCTAACAACGGATGGCAAATTGCCTGTCATCGTGATCCCGCGCTCAAGCTGGGCTTGAACACAATTGCAGGACAGGTCGTTTATGAAGGGGTGGCGACTTCGCTAGGATATGAATATGTGACACCTGATGGATTGATGTAAAAATAATTGATTGTGAGATGGTCGTGATCATTTGATATGGCGACCATCTTCATCCCCATCATACGAATGAGCAGGATCGGCCGCCAAGCGTTCCACAAGCGGATTATCTATCGTTTGGTGTGAAGCACTTTGGCGCGAACTGCTAGCGCGAGCAAAAACAGTAGGGGTGCTAAAATCGACTAAAATCGTTTCGATGGGAAGATCCGTTCGGCCGACTTTCTCCACAAACTTCTCCAACTCATCTAATGCCATCTCCGTTATGCGTTGCACTGGCTCCATCTCACCTAGCTCTTGACAAAGCTCCAAAAAATGTCGTCCCGTATTGGCTTTGCGGACGCGATGAATGAGTTCGGCCGATGCGCCAACAGCTTCACACACCCCCGCCAAAAACTCAAAATCGACTTGGTTTCCCGCGACGTGCGTCTGCATGTGACCCTGCGCTGTCTTGACCATCTTGCCGACCATGCCGACAAAAATGGCGCGTTGCGCCCCCATCCGCGCCGCTGTCTCAAAGCCGGATCCCGTAAAAACGCTCAACTGGACAAACGCTACCTCTGGTAAGTTGGGGAAAATCGTCATCCCGTGTCGTTCAGAGCGACCACCTGTCGTCAGCACAACGGCTTCAGGATAGTTGTGAACAGCCATCTCAACCGCCTGAATAACGCTAGCACGCCACGCCGCTGTACTGTAGGCAAACACCTTGCCCGTTGTTCCCAAGATACTGATCCCGCCGATGATGCCGAGTCGTGCATTGAGTGTCTTCTTCGCAATGTCGGCCCCTGCCGGCACGCTGATCGTTACCTCTAGCGCAACATCTTCATTGCCCATGATGTCGCGCCATGCGTCGGAAACATTGTCGCGTATCTGCTGACGCGGAACGGGGTTGATTGCAGGGTCGCCGACGGGCAGGCCAATGCCGGGCAGCGTGACGCGACCAACGCCTTGACCGCCTTTCAACGTGATCCCCAACTGCTCACTGCGCCGTACCGTCGCACAGATCAATGCCCCGTGCGTCACATCGGGGTCGTCGCCTGCGTCCTTAATCATGCCACAGTAGGCGAAGTCGTCGGTTTGTTCGGTTTTGAAAGGGGTCATTTCGGCCGATTCGCCAATCGGTAACGAAATTGACACGCTTTCTGGAAATGTTCCCGTCAATAGCGCAATCGTTGCGGCTTTTGCAGCCGCCGCTGCGTTACTGCCTGTCGTGTAGCCCGTGCGATTGCCCTTGCGGTTTCGCGCCGGTACGAGGTGTTTGTATTGACCCATAAGTTTGTTTGAATTAATCCGTTTCAGTCGGGGGGGACTCGGCCGCAATCCGTAACAGCGCATTCACCACAGCCACCGCAATTGGCGAGCCTCCCTTACGCCCCCGCGTCGTCAACCACTCCGCATCTGTCACGCGCTCCAATGCCGCTTTGCTCTCAACCGCCCCAATAAATCCAACGGGAACCCCAATTATCAAGGCTGGTTTCACGCCTTCTTCTGCCACCAATCGCATCACTTCAAATAGTGCCGTCGGTGCGTTGCCAACCACGACGATCCCGCCGTTAAGCAGGCTCGATTCATGCGCGATACGAATGCCCGCAACGCTGCGGGTCGTTTTGTCACGTTTGGCAATTTTATAGGCATCTGCCACAGCGACAAAACAGTGTAGGGAACCACCAAATGCTTCTAGGCGTTTTTCGCTGATACCGACGCGAATCATGTTGACATCGCAGACAATCGAGCAACCGTTGCGGAGCGCATTGACGGCCGAAGAGACGGCATTTTGTGTCACGTGGGTGATGGTGGCGAAGTCAAAATCTGCCGAACTATGCACCATCCGCTCGACAATTGGCGCAATGTCTGGCGCAAGCGTCACACCCATCTCTGCGATCTCTCGCCGAATAATCTCAAACGAGCCTTCTGTAATTTTTGTTGGATTTGCTTCGTATATCATCAAACGAATCGATTCCTGCCTATAGAGAAATGATGGAACACTATTTACGGCGCACTGTTTTCCACGCAACGTGTTCCGTCCAATAGTGAAATGTTTTTGCCACGACGGTGACGACATTTTTTATTTCGGCTTTAAGTGTAAACTCTGGCGCGGCGGGCAGATACAAAATGGCTCCTTCGCGGCGTGCCAGCACATTTTCGACGATAATGGCACGCATGAGCCATATTGCCATCTCTTCGTTATGACAACGCATACCAACCCAGCCAAGTGAGGCACTTTTTACCGTGTCACAATTTGTCACGAGGCCGATGCCACGCTCTATTTCCGCAACAACCGAGTCGTATTGGTGTGGAGAGGCCGCAACTTGGTTAGGCGTGGGTGGCTCAAGCAGCGTGCTGCGATGGGATGCACCGCCAGCTAGGGCAAGATCGCAGAAATCTTCCCACATGTCATTCCATGCGACTTCACCGGACGAGGTATACTGGAACTCGGCCGAACCCATCGGCGCAAAGCTCGCCACTTCCCCGTTTTGATATTGCGGTGGCAATATGGCTTCCATCTTGCTCAACAGTCCGTGATCGTGCGGCACGCCGCGCATCCCGTGACTTGCATCACTTGTCTGTGGTAGCCCAAAATCAGCCTCAAACCCGACAAATTTATTACGATACTTGCACAGATCACACGTCATCTGTGCATTACCGCTGATCGTTTCTTCGTAACGTCGCACAACGGCCTCGACCAAATCTTCGTGTGGATAAAGATAGGAAGAGACCAAGACTTCAACGCTGCTTTCTCGTGCTGCATTGGCTGCTTGCTCGATGATGCGTTCATATATTTTGCCTGTGAACAACAGATAAGGCAGCAGCACAACACGCTTGGCTCCCAGTCGCGCACATTTGGCGACAATCTCTGCAACACGTGGCGTTGTCAAACTGAAAAAAGCGGTCTCAACCCAGCCATACGCCCGTCCTTCATAGAGTAGGCGCGTGACTTTGCTGACTTCGGAGTTGCTGTCGGGGTCACGGCTACCTCGGCCGATGACAACAGCCGCTGTTTCACTATCTGAGACAGTTTGCTCGGCCTTTACAATAGCCGTCTCTGCTCGTTTGCCAAGCAGATTAGCGAGGTGATATTGCGCCCCCAGCGGTGTACCATATAAAAAGTTGAGATGAGGCCACTCTTTCCGCGCCCAATTTATGACGGCTGGCACGTCATTTTTTTGATGCCCAGCGGGGCCAAGAAACAGCGGGAGCGCGATGATGTTGGTCGCACCTTGCTCGATGCAGGCGCGAATTCCGTCAATAATGGGTGGTTCAGCAAATTCGAGGAAGCACGCTTCAACGTGCTGCCCCAAACGCGCTGCTAGTTGTTTTGCAAAGGCGAGATTTTCCTGAACGGCCGCCTTGTTGCGGCTACCGTGTCCAATTAAAAGTGTGGCTGTGGTCATAAGTGCCGTGCATAGAGAGCAGCTGCAAGGCTACTCAACGTCCAAAGATGAGAAGCATAGCACGGCACAAAAATCGTGTAAATGAATAGGTGATTTTCACGGGGCGATCTTCTTTGCCAGAGAAAATAAGCGGAGGATATGTGATTGTGTTTTGTTGTGGGGAGGAGGGGAAAGGCTTCGGCCGAAATTTTAATTTCGGCCGAAAATAATCACCATTTCAATCGACTATTTTTGACGCTTTCTAACCGTCAAGCCTGTGACCGTAAGCAACAAGCCCAAGGCAACCGCAACGGTAAACACGGACTGGCTCATTGAACCCGTCTCACGCAGGCCGACTGCTGTCGGCACACCAACAGTGTAAGTGCTATCTGCTTCGACGACGGTATGTGCAGTTCCGTCACCTTCGGTCGCTTGCGAATTATGCAAATCTAAGGTGCCGTTTCCTTCTTCAGATAAGCCTGTGATAACAATTGTAGCTAATGTCCCACTACCGCTGAAAGCCGGTGGTGCGCCGAATGTTGCCTCGCCAAACTCGACGACACCAGTTGTATTATCGATGTTTTCAACAGGTATTCCTGTACGTCCGGTGCTACCCATTAGATCAGAGTGATTAACCTCATCAACTCTTAGTAACGCAGGGTTATAACTGATATCTACCTCATAACCACCTAAATTGACTGCATCTGTCACATCAAGATTCAATGAGATTGTTTCACCGAATCCTAGATTTAGCGCAGCAGGAGAGAGTGCCAGATTGATCGTTGCAGCCTCACCTGTCGTCTCGATGATATGTGTTCGGGTACCATTCCAGCCCCATTCACTCGCCACGATTTGAATATCAACGATGTCACAATCGCCATCATTATCCATGTCATAGGTCGAGTCCCAACCTGAGTCACCTGATGAAGTGTTCCAATGCGCCGCCACACGTTGAATATCAACAATATCGACATCACCATCACAATCCACATCAGAGCCATAACAGTTGGAAATATTGACGCTACCATTCACACTGGTGTGCGTGATAGAAGCCCCAGGCACGTCAGTCAGCAGTGTTGAGTCGAACTTTAAGTCTGCGTTGCCTTCTGCTTGTGGAGTCAAGCAAACTTTAGCGAGGATGCCGCTGCCACTTGGTCCAGCACCTGAACCGAGTGATGCTGCGCCGAAAGAGGCAATTCCGTTTGCATTGTCTATCTCTGGGCCGACTGGGATCGTCGTCCGACCCGTGCTACCAAGAAATGCACCTTCTTCGATACTACCAATCTGGAGCAAATCTTTTTGATAGCTCAATTTAAATTCAAATGAACCTAACTCCGTAACATCGGTCACGGATACATCGACACAGAATTCTGTTGAAACCGAAGCATTAGAGCTTGCTGGGCTGATGGATATAACTGTGCCGGAAGGCTGGCTGCCTACGTACCCGCTATCTGAACTGCTATAGCCACTGTCACCACTGGTGCTGGTTGCCTTCACCCAATAGTAGTAGGTTGTGCCAACGACGGCTGTCATATCATCATAAGCAGGGTTACTGCTTGTCCCGATCTGTGTACGACCAGAACTACTATTGCTTGTGTTACGGTAAATCTTATAACCAGATGCACCAGTAGCTGTGTTCCATGTCACACGTACTCTATCGGTGTAGGTTCCATCACTCGCGCTGACACCTGTTGGCGCTGATGGCGCAGCATTGGCGCGATAGCCAGAGTTAGAGCTGCTGTAGCCACTGTCACCGCTTGAGTTGGTTGCCTTCACCCAATAGTAGTAGGTTGTGCCAGCAACGGCTGTTGTATCATCATAAGTTGTGCTTGAGCTTGTGCCGATTTGTGTACGACCAGAACTGCTGTTGCTCGTGTTGCGATAAATCTTGTAGGAAGATGCGCCCGAAGCTGAGTTCCAAGTCACGCGAACTTTGTCTGTGAACGTTCCATCACTCGCGCTGACACCTGTTGGCGTTGACGGCGCAGCTTGTGTGACAGTCAGCTTGTAAGATGTTTTGTAAGCGATATTATTGCTTTCATCGAACTCTGTCACATTGCTTCCACTGTCAATGATCCAACCAACGTAGTACGAACCGGTTGGAATAGATGACGGGAACGTGCCTGTCCAATTTGAGTCTCCGGGGCTGAAAGGCGAGATGGAACTGACAGTTTCTGTCCCAATCAGGTAGTCAGATGTAGAAATTGTTGTGTTTGTGGAGGCGTAGTAACGGACAGAGAAGCTGCCGGAGGAAGCTGTCCCGATATTGCGAACATCGTTGTAGACACTGAATGAACTACCAGCACTAATTGTTGTTGGCGAGAAGCCAGACCAACTCTGACCATCGTCGATCAAGTCTGCGCGATCTGTTGGAGCTGTGTCACTTGTCCGCCATGTATTGATCCGATTGAACTTATCTTCATTGAGGCGTGTTCCACAGTTGACGTTGTTGCAGTATGAGCTTACCCCATACGCATGAACTGCCAATGTATAACGAACTGTATCACCGCCAGAGTTGGTCGTGATGCGCCAAACAGGGCTTCCGCTCATTCCACCAGCCGTATCCATAGAGTAACGATAGCTGAGGCTGGTCACGCTCTGTGCGCTGTCCGCATCGTAGTACAGACAGCAGCCTGTGTTGCCTGATGGAATATCACCGGGATAGCCTGCAACGTTCTTTGTGCCATTGTAAATTGAGCTAGATGTGGATGCCCACTGTCGGCCGAGCCAACCAGTAAAACTTCCGATATTGCGATCCAGCGTCAGCAAAGCCCAATCGTGTCCCGGATTCTGATCAGATGTCCAACCTGTGTATGAACGCATAAAGGTGACATTGGCAGAGGCATAAGGCCAATCATCATCATCCATAGCGGGTACAACCTGCACAGAGCTAGCCCACGCTCCCTCACTGTGGCTGTAAACGCAATGTCCTGCTGTCAGCACGTGGAAGTTGTCAACCATTGAGCCAGAGCAAATATAGCGGCTGCCGTCTGGATAGGTCTGGAACAATTTGACGATTGTGCGCCATGGATAGGAAGTTGTTGGCGTGATCCGTGCGCGATCATCGACACCAATCACACTATCAACACCATGTTCAAATTGCTCACCTGTATCTGCCTCTGCGTCATAAGGCAGTAACCCCTCAAAACCCTCAGCTATGGTCGCGCCTGACTCACTAAGGGCTGCCAAGGACAGCGTCTCTGTTTGACCCGTTGCAACATTGTAAACGACGAGTTCATTTTTGTGATTGTCCGGCAGAGAAGGGATGGTGTCAGGATTTGGTGGTTGTGCGTAAGGCACATTTTTCCACTCATCTGGCGTTTGTAGATAGGGGCTGTCTGATCGGCTATTGGGGTCGCGCTGCGTATTAGCTGTCTCATCAGCATGGACAGCCGCAGGATGAACCGATAGAGCGAAAGCTAACAACAATAACAGAGGTAATGCTTTTGTTGTAAACTGTTTGACGAAAAAATGGTTGTCTCTCATTTGTTTTAATCTCCTTATATTCATTCTCGTCAGTGCGTGCGAAAGTTTGCTTATACTTTCACACTGAAATTCGATAAGACAAAAATCACGGTAATAGTTCGTATTCTTCGACAAAAATACGACCATCATATTTGACAGTTGCACGGAAGCGACTGCCAACGGTTAAACCGGGCAGAAGTTTATCTGTGGGTGTGGACACTGAGCCGATTTGCGTTGCGAAGGTGAGAACGCCTTCCTCGACAACCAGTGCCGGAGCAGACGTGCTGCTGCCACTTCCTGCGACCCCACTTGTCGATGTGTCCGTAGGGTCCTCAGCCATATCGTTGTTGGTGGTTGTGACCTCTGCTCGGTCGAAGTTAGTTGGGAGGTAACGGACACGCACAGGCTGGGTTGTCAATTGGAAGAGTACTTCGGTTTCCTGCCCAACAGCAAGTTGAGTCGGCACGCGATCATCAGTCGCAATATCTTGGCCTTGATTGGGCTCACTTTGGTCGCTCCCTGCGCTGCCACCATCGTCTTGACCTTCAATTGGTTGTCCAATCTCATCTGAATCGGCCGGCATCACGTTATCAAGACGAATCAGCCCCGCGTGTTGTGGATAGGGCTGCACAGGGCAGACTTCGTCCGCCATCGGACAAACCTCGTTCAGCGCAAGCTGCACAATAGTGGCTTCAATAACGGCCGTTTGAGCGCGTCTCGGCTTGCCATCAATCACGTCAAGATACGTTTGATAGATGGTGTATTCGGCCGGCACAAGCACTTGACCGTCTTCCGAAATCGGCAAGTTGGCATCTTCACCCGCAGGGGGGTCGTCATTTTGTGGCAGTTGTTCAACTGGCTGTGTGAGTATCGGTTGTGTGTTTGCGGGTAGTTCTGTGTCACATGCGACCAATAAAATCAGGACGCATAAAGCTAACTGCACAACGAAACACTCACTTTGGAAAAATTTCCGCATTTCTGTTCCTTATTGTACTTTCCAGAAGCATAGAGTTTAGAGACTACACAACCCGTATGAGTTTGGAAAACGGTCTTTCGGAGGCATGGGCTAGTCGTTCTCCCGACTAGCCCAGTAGAAAAAGCCAACCCTCAACGGATTGGCTTTTTTCACTATTTTCTTTTCCAAGCAATCTGCATCGTTCCTGCTACGAGGAGCAGAACGCTGACGATTAGAAGAACTTGCCCGAATTGGGTGGCTTCGGCCGATGAAAGTGCAACCGCAGTTGGAGCCTCTGATGAGACTTGATAGCTGCTACCAAATGTGTCCACTGCATGTGGCGCACCGTTTGCTGTTGTTGCCTGCGAATTAATTAGCGAAAGGGTGCCAGAGCCTTCACCTATTGCAGTCAACTCGATAAATGCGAGTGACCCGCTGCCGCTCACACTGGCAAGATCGCCAAACGTAGCCGCGCCAAATGTCAGCGTACCCAGCGTGTTGTCAATTTGTGGCGCAACATCAAACTGAGTCTGACCGCTATTGGTGAGGAAATCACCATACGTTACACCATTTACTTGCCAATGTGCAGCGTCGAAATGCAGTGTGGTCTCAAATGCAGCAAGGTTGATCGCGTCAGTCACGTCCAGCGCAACGGTGAGCGAGTCCCCTGTTGTCGCTTCAAGCGCGTTTGGCGACAGCCCAAATGTGAACTGGCCTTGTGTTGCGTCGCTGCTTCGACTTGATCCCCATTGCCCCGCAACGATTTGAATGTCGGCGATGTCAATGTCACCGTCGTTGTCAAGATCGTAGGCAGCGTCGTAATTTGCGTCGCCACTTGAGCTATTCCAACGTGCTGCCACAAGTTGAATATCAACAATATCGACATCCCCATCACAATCAACATCGGCTAAAGCGCAGCTAGAGATCGTGACGCTGCCACCTACATTCGTGTGATTAATGGTTGTTCCCGGAACATCAGTTAGCTTTGTTTGGTTGAATGTTAAGTCTGCATTACCATCAGCTTGTGGAGTCAAGCAAACTTTAGCGAGGATGCCGCTGCCACTTGGCCCAGCACCTGAACCGAGCGATGCTACGCCAAACGAAGCTTCTCCGTTTGCATTGTCTATCTCTGGGCCGACTGGGAATGTGGTGCGACCGGTGCTACCGAGAAACGCACCTTCTTCAATGCTGTTGACTTGCAGCAAATCTTTTGGATAGCTCAGGTCAAATTCAAATGAGCCAAGTTCAGTCACATCACTCACCGTCACGTCTACACAGAACTCAGAGGTCGAGACGGAGACAGTCGAACTCGTTGGGCTGATGCGTACAACTGCCCCAGAAGGCTGGCTGCCCAATTTTCCGCTGTCTGAACTGCTGAAGCCGCTGCTCCCGACCGAATTCATAGCGACAACCCAATAGTAGTAAAGGGTATCGGCCGCCGCAGTTAGATCGTCATAACTTGTTCCTGCGCTCGTCCCTATCTGGGTGCGCCCAGAGGCACTATTTGATGTGTTGCGATAGATTTTGTAGGATGTAGCGTTTGTCGAAGCATTCCACGTCACACGAACGCGGTCGCTATATGTCCCATCGCTCGCATTCACATTTTGTGGTGCGGCGGGTGCCGTCGCGGTTGATGTTTCAGCGATGATACACCACTGGGTTAACTCACCGGGATCGGGTGACTCGACATCTTGAATTTCGAGCGTCCAAGTGCCGTTGATGTCGGCCGAGTCAAATCCTGACAGCGCATTGTTGGGGCGGTAACCGCCTTCAATCGTCGGTGTACTTGCTGTATCACACGCATCCTCAACAGGTGATGATGCTTCATCATCCAACATAACTGCTAGGTTATCCCCTTCACACCCGTACTCAGTGGCTGGAACACCGGGACGATCAAAAATGACCACATCTGTACCGTTGTGTTTCAAGGTAAAGATTAGGTCACCGACCCATGTGTGATCTGCGTTGATAAGCACATTTAGGTCTGTGATGCTACCTGAGTCACTGACGGTGATGTTGTTTGTAGCAGTTGCGTTGTCGTTGATTGTTGTTGAGGTCGTACTGCAATAGAGATTTTTGGCAACCGTGAAGGTTGTAGAGCGGCTTGTTGTGCCTTCGCTATCTGTCACGCTGACAGCCACATTGTAAGTACCATCACAAACGGAGGCACCGAGTGTGCGAGGTAGGTAGAAGCTAGCTGTTCCCGCAGGCACGGTTAAGGGGCCTGTCCAACCATCACTGTAGCTACAGGGACCTGTGATTGCCCAAACAAAGTCTGCATCTTGAGCAGAGCCAGTTGTGTTGTTAACCCCCACATAGTAGCGAATGTCATCGTTTGGCTTGAAAATTGTCTTGGCGTTGCCCGCTCCATCGGCCGTTGCAGCAGATGTGGCACGAATTGACCCACTGCCCGATAAGCTAGAGAGCGCGTCGAAGGCATCAATAATACCTGCACCACAGCCTGCACTGTTACAGCCACTGCCTGATGGGAAAGCACGTGCTGTTGTCTTCAATGTTTGCTCGATTTGGGCTGGCGTTAGGCTGCCATCGACGGCACGCATAAGACTCGCAACACCTGCGACGTGTGGGGCTGCCATGCTCGTGCCTTGATACCAAGCGTAAGAGTCGCTGCCGGGCGTGGTAGAGCCTGTGTTTAATGTTGAGAGAACACCTTCGCTGCTGATAGCCGTTTCACCGCCAGGGGCGGCGACATCAACGGCCGAGCCATAGTTGCTGTAGTAGGCGCGATCCCCTGTAATCGTTGATGAGGCGACAGAGATCACGTTGTTGCAACTGGCTGGTCGATAGTTGCTTGCTGGTGCGTTGCTGTTACCGGCCGCGACCACAATGACCGAGCCATTTCCGACTGCCGCATTAATAGCATTTTGATAGGTCGAGCCACATGAACCAGAGCCTCCGAGACTCATGTTGATGACATCGGCCGGATTTGTATTGGTTGGAACGCCCGACACGGGAAGCCCAGATGCCCAATAGATACCATCAGAAATATCTGATAGATAGCCACCACATTTTCCCAAAACGCGAACGGTTAAAAGACTGGCATTCCAGTCAACGCCGGCAACACCCATGCCATTGTTTGTCGATGCGCCGATGGTTCCCGCAACATGTGTCCCATGCCACGAGGAGGTTGGGAAGTTGGGTGGACACCAATCGCCGGGATCGGAAGGATCGCTATCACGACCATTCCCATCGTTGGCTGTTGTGGCATCTGCAATCATGTCGTACCCACCGACAAGACGGCTTGCAATATCAGCATGGGGACGAATTCCTGTGTCAAGCACAGCGACAACAACACTGCTGCTGCCCGTTGTAATGTCCCAAGCATTTGGAAGATTAATCCCTTGAGAGGTGCCGGGTATATATTTATAGTGCCATTGACTTGAGTAGTTGGGGTCATTTGGCTCTGTTATTGCTGTTTGCACAACGACAGGGGCACCGTCATTGGCAATCTGCATCCAAGCATCTACCTCTGCATATTCAACATCACCCAACGCGGTTAGCTGGTCAGCGAGGGCTTGTAGCTCTGCTTCAGGCAACTTGTCAGCGATTCGCATGACGTGTGCGCCGCCCGCCATCGGCCGAAAATAGCTCACCTCGCTCCCTATAACGGATTCAAGCTGTGCAAGTCGTGCCGCACCATTTGGGGCATTTTCGCCCACAAGTGCCGCGCCTTCCGTATATTTGATGATGAACTGGTCAGCAGCGCGTTTATAAGTTGTGTTTTCGTGGCTTGGGGCGGTACTAATTGTTTCCTTTGCGGATTGTGCATTGGAAAGCGTTGGCAGTAATAGAGAAAATAACCCTAATACTAAGAGCAATGTAAACGATCGCATGTTGTCTCCTTTCGTTTGGTTAAGATAGCCAAATGATCTGACTACTTTCTGTGCAGCTGTTGTAATAAGTCAAATTACCATCTTGCACTTTATACATAATAAAGAACGCGCACATAATGACTTCTTACGGCACAAACTAATTCTACTAACGAAATTATAATACATTGAATGGCCTGTATCAAGATGGTAGCGTCAAATTACAATTGACGCTATGCAAAAAGGCACAGAATCGGATACAGGTCTGTCACAAAACTCAGGTAATGTAGAACACTATTGAACGAGAAAGATATAAACAGCAGGAGCTACAATGAGCAAATCAACGCAAAAAACAGATATTTCTGTTGCAGATTCCTATAAGAAAATTGAGCGGCGTTGGAAAAAGTTGTCGGCCGAAGCTAGGCTAACTAGCCCACGCTCAACGGTAAGATCATTAGAAAATGAGGTGATACAACTATCTGATGAGATTGCGGCTGTACGCAAGCGCGGTTATGTTTTTGCCGCCACAATGGAAAAAGAGGCAAAACAGTTGCGCTCGCGCTGGATTTTGGAAGAACGTGCGGCGAAAAAAATCATACGCGATGCGGATGCCCATCTCAAAAAGCTGGTGCGTGATGCGGAGCGACAGTTAGGCGTGGCAGAAAAGCGGCTTAACCTGCATGATGATGTCGAACGAAAACTCGACTTAATCGAGACAGAGGCAGATGGTGTAAGTGAGCGCGTCAATGATTCATTGCGCGATGTGCGCGATGGGGTTAATAAGGTCAAACAGACGCTGCGCGAAGCGACCAAGTTGCTCGATGCGCTAACGGATGCCTCCTTTGATCTCTACCCCGATGAACATGCTGTGGCGATGCGACCCGCAGAAAATATCGGCCGCAACGAAGGCGAAGGCATTCTCTTCCTCACCGACAAACGCATCCTCTTTGAACGCCGCGAAAAGAGGGCGACAAAAAAACGCTTTTTTATCACTGTCGAGAGCGAAATGGTCACCGAGGTTGTCTGGGAAGCTCCGATTGGTGCAATTGTCTCAATGACCGCGAAAGATAAAGGTGGTTTTATCGGGATTGGCGACAAAGATTTGCTGATGCTGACATTTGCTGATGATGTCAGAGATGCGCCCGAAAAGGTGACGGTGCGTTTTCGCAAATACAGTGACAATGAAGCATGGGCTGAGACGTTGCTTCCCTATGTCAAATCAGGCAAAATTGCAGAGGAACGTATTGACGTAACAGAGTCATCAACCGAATTTGATACAAGTAATTTGCCTACAATCTGCCCGACCTGCAAAGCACCCTTGCCCAAAATCTATCGCGGAATGCACCAAGTCGAGTGCGAATTTTGTGGAACCGCTGTCAACGTAAACTAGCTTTGAGTCTATGCAGACCGTGTTACGGGCATCGCAGAATAGGTAACTTCTAACACGAAGTTGCTACAATCAGCGCATGAATATCATCTATCCAGAAGTACCCCGTGACGATTCGATTATCGAAGATTTTCATGGCACACCCGTTGCTGATCCCTATCGTTGGTTGGAGGATGCGGACTCGGCCGAGACCCAATCCTTCATCCAAACCCAGTCAACCCTGACGCAACAATATCTCAGCGAGATACCCGCACGTGAACAAATCCGTTCACGCCTGACCGAATTGCTCAACTATGAACGACGTTCGAGCCTATCGCGCAAGGGCGACTACTACTACTTTTGGCGCAACGATGGCTTACAAAACCAGCCGCTTCTGTGCCGAATGCAAACGTTAGATAGCGAAGCCCAAGTCGTTATCGATCCGAACACGTTTAGCGAAGACGGAACGACGGCAGTTATGGCGTGGAGCGTCAACAAAGATGGCACAAAAATCGCCTACGTGATTACAGAGGGCGGAAGCGACTGGCAGAAAATTCGCGTTCGTAATGTTGCGACAGGAGAAGATTTAGATGAAACGTTGAACTTTGCTCGCTTTCCAAGCATTGCATGGCATCCAAACGGGGAAGGGTTTTTCTATAACGGACATACAGACCCTGCCGACCGCCCCGCCGCAGAAAAGAATACAAACAACAAGCTATTTTGGCATAAGCTAAATACGTCTCAGGCAGACGATACGATCGTCTATGAACGACCCGATGAAAAAGAGTGGAATTTTCCGCCGACGTTGACGGATGATGAGGCGTATCTGGTTAGCACTGTTTGGTATGGAGCGATCAATCGCAATAGGGTTTATTATCGACCAATCGATCAAGAGAGCGGCCTCATCCCGCTCATTGACGAAGCAGATGCAGAATATCGCGTTGTCGGCAATGTCGGAATGACGTTCTATATTCAAACCGATCTGAATGCCCCTAACAAACGGATTGTCGCCATTGATCTAGAAAACCCAGCTCGTGAAAATTGGCGCGAAGTTGTTGCGGAACAGACTGATGCGATTGCATTTGCCAACCTGATTAACGGTCAGTTTGTCATTGTCTATTTGCATAATGCCCATCATCACATCAGGCGCATCTCACTAGAAGGTAAGGTGTTGGGCAATATCGAACTGCCAACGTTAGGCACTGTTTTGTGGACACAAGGGAAAGCGGCCGATAGCGAATTTTTCCTCGATTTCTACTCTTTTCTCTATCCGATTACCTCGTTACGCTACGATTTTGCAAGTGATGAATTGACGGCATGGCAACCACCAAAAATTGATTTCTCGATTGAGGATTACGAGACAAAACAGATATTTGCTCGTTCAAAAGATGGGACGCGGGTTCCTGTGTTTGTGACCTTCAAGAAAGGAATTGATCTCGATGGCAGCCATCCGACAATTTTATACGGGTACGGTGGCTTTTCGATCAATCTGACCCCACGTTTTTCAGCCACTTATTTGCAATGGTTGGAGATGGGCGGGATATTCGCACAGGCTGTCTTGCGTGGCGGTTCAGAGTTTGGAGAGGCATGGCACAAGGCAGGGATGCTTGAGAATAAGCAGAATGTGTTTGACGATTTTATTGGCGCGGCCGAAACTCTCGTCAACTTCGGCTACACCAGCACCAATAAGCTCGCCATTCAGGGCGGGAGCAATGGTGGTCTGCTCGTCGCTGCTTGCATGATTCAACGCCCAAAACTGTATGGCGCAGTCATCTGTCAAGTTCCCGTTATCGACATGCTGCGCTACCATAAATACACTGCCGGACGCTATTGGATTCCTGAATACGGCAACGCTGAGGAGTCCGAGCAATACCCGTTTATGATCGCCTATTCACCATTGCACAATATCAAGAATGGAGAAGTGTATCCGCCGACATTGATTTTGACGGCCGATAAAGATGATCGTGTTGTCCCCATGCACGCCCACAAATTTGCGGCCGCGTTGCAATATGCCGATGACAGCGAAAATCCGCTACTTTTGCGCTTTGAGTTCAAAGCAGGGCACGGATTTGGCAAATCAACTGCGAAGATCATTGATGAAGCAACAGACATCTACACATTCCTGCACAAAAATCTAGGCTAGTATAAACTGACTTCGGCGTTCGCCAATTGTGTTTTGCAAGTTAAATAGCTGCCATTCCTGAGCGGTAAACACACGCCAAACTGCAATCTAATGGGCAGGCAATGAAGGCTCACAAAGGTAATCGCAATGTAATGGTCGTCCCGTTTCCCAATCCCTCACTCTCAACGACAATCGTGCCGTTGTACAATGCGACAATCGAACGCGCCATACTCAGGCCAAGACCCACCCCAGCGACATTGCGACTACGCGATTTGTCGGCGCGATAAAAGCGTTTGAAAATATGAGGGAGGTCTTCGGCCGAAATGCCCACCCCATTATCCTGAATCACAATCTCAACCTCTGTTTCCGTCGCGCTAGCTTTAATCTCGATCTTTCCTCCGTCAGGCGTATACTTGATCGCGTTTTCGATTAAGTTGCGTAGCACGACCTGAATGTGATTGATTCCCGCCAACACCGCTGGCAATCGTTCAGGCAGATCGGCGCACCATGTGAACCTCTTTTGCCTCATCTGCGTCGCAAACTCAGCCTCAAGCGCACGAATGATACGCCCACAATCGACGCTCTGCCGAGCCACTTGTAGATTGTCCGTGTCAACACGCGCTAGCAGGTGTAAATCCTCAACCAAATTGCTCAACCGTCGCATCTCTTGGTCGATTTCCAGCACGTATTCATGGGTTACTTCTGCGCTGATTTCGTCTTCGAGCAATGCCCCCGTTCGCAAACGCATCGCCGTCAGCGGTGTGCGGAGTTCGTGCGCCGCATTGCTGGCAAAGGCGCGTTGCTCTTTGACCATCCCTTCAATCGCGTCTGCCATCTCGTTGAAGTCGTGCGCCAACGCGGCCACTTCGACAGGCGCGTGAGTGTCGGCACGTGTGCCGAGTGCGCCGGCCGCCATCGCGTTTGCCGTGTGGCGCAGTTGGAGCAGCGGCTCGGTCAGGCGATTCGCCATCCATGAGCCAAGCACGATCAACACCGCGCTCCCCACAATCACCGCGCTAGACATTAAGAGGCGATTGCGCGTTTGGCGTGTGCGTAACGCGGTTTCATTTGAACGGCCGACCCGCAGGATCATCTGTGGCTGTTCTGCGCTGCCGTAGGCGAAGAGCGATGTGAACAAGACACCATTTTCATCAAAGGGGAATTCCTCTTCGTCCAAAAGGATGCTTTGAATATCTGGGCGTGGTTCGGCCGAACGTTCCACCCGCCCCTCCCGACTGTCAAAAAACACCGTTTTTCCCTCCACATCGAGTAACATCACGGTGATCTCAATATCGTTGGCGAACTGTTGAAAGTCACTGAGATCGGCCGATTCCCGTATCGCCTCAGTCCCCAACTCATCAATCATCCCCAGCAACACATCCTCCATCAAAATCGTGTCCCGCTCATAGGCGGCGTTGAACGCATCATCAACAGTCGCCACAACGAGTGTTTGCATGAATAGAACAAACAGCACGATGATCGGGATGATCAACAAGATATAGCTCAGGAAGATGAGTTGACGCAGGGAAAATCTGGTCATGATTTGGGTGACGTAAACATGTAGCCCACATTGCGAATGGTGCGGATCAGTTCGGGATTGCTGGGGTCTGCCTCCAATTTCTCGCGCAGCCAGCGAATATGGACATCAAGTGTGCGCGTATCGCCTAGCCAATCTGTTCCCCACACTTCATTGAAAATCTCAGCCCGCGAAACGGGTGTTCCCTCATTGGCGACGAGTAGAGACAGCAGCTCAAACTCTTTGTAACGCAGTGAAAGAGGGCGGCCGCTGATCCATGTGAGGCGTTTGGCGATGTCGATGGTGATGGGATCGGCCGAAATCATCAGCGACCGCGACCCATACTGCTGCTTATCCAACTCAACCCGCCGCAACAACGCCTTGACACGCACCACCAGCATATTCATACTAAACGGCTTTGACAAATAATCGTCTGCCCCCAGCTCTAATCCCGTGATGCGATCAAAATCATCGTTTAGCGCGGTCAACATCAAGATCGGCACGGTGCTTTTCTCCCGCAGCTCTCTACACACCTGCCAGCCGTCCATCACAGGCATCATCACGTCTAGGATGACCAAATCTGGCTCGGTGGTCAACGCCATCTCTAGCCCAACTTGCCCATTGTTTGCAACCGACACCTGAAAGCCGCGTGCCTCCAATCGTCGCGCCAGCGGTTTGGTAATAGTCGATTCATCGTCAATCAAGAGTAAATGCTTCATTGCCTTATCCTACAGCGAATGTGAACGTCCTACAACCGCACTTTACACGTTCGCATCTCTCGTAGAAAGGGATGTTAACTGGATTTAAGCCTCCGTAATCAGATTTAAGCTCGTACCACTTCTCACACGTGCGAATCCATCTGCTATAATGATCGCATGAATACACCGTTTCCCGGCATGGATCCCCATCTCGAACACCCGCGACGCTGGCAGGGCGTTCACAACAGCTTGATTGCAGACATGCAAAAAGCAATCGCGCCAACTGTCGCACCAAATTACTATGTGACAACCGAAAGCCATGCGTACATCGTCCAAGCCGATCATGGCGAACTGCTTGGCAAACCTGATGTTGCAATTATCTCGCCAATTGGTGTGTTGCCGACCTCAACCCATGTTCAAGCAGACGCTGTTGACGTATTGGAGGTGACGTTACCGATGCGTGAAGAGCTGACGGACTACTACTTGGAAATCCGTGAAGTCGGAACGGATACGCTTGTCACAACCATTGAACTGTTATCCCCCGCCAACAAAGTCGATAAAGATGGACGTTCCGCATATATTCGCAAACGTGACAACGTGTTGCAAAGTCTGACTAATTTTGTGGAGATCGATTTGCTCCGCGTCGGGAAACCGATGCCCCCCGCAAACGTTGTGTCAAAAAGCGACTATCGTATTTTGGTCAGCCGCAGTTGGGAACGCCCGACCGCGCAGCTTATCGCATTTAATCTTCGCACCGCCATTCCAGACTTTAGGCTGCCGCTGCTGCCCGATGATGAAGAGCCAATCCTGAAATTGAACGACATATTACACCGTTTGTATTGGGAAGCTCGTTACGATCTGCGGATTGATTACGCGCAACAACCCGTTCCCCCGCTTTCTGACGACGATTGGACATGGGCGCAATCGCTCGTCGCCGCAACCTGATCCCAATTTTCCACTCAACGACAGAATCACAAGGGCGTGTTAACTGGATTTAACCCTCCATAACGCGATTTAAGCTGACGAGGGCAGTTTTAAGCTCGATTTCAAGCAGGAAAGCGGCCGAACCCCCATACTTTTGAACACTATACACACCCCAGACATCCTATTTGCGCTTGTGCGAACAGGGTGTCCATTCTTCTGATGGGAAACATCATGTTGCGTCATCGACCAGACTCGCTCACAAAATTTTTCGGATCGATACTCGTCCTAGCTCTCATATTGACCTTACTTGTTGCGCCCCGTCTTGCCGCAGGGCAAGGCACGCAAACCCTCTACGTTGCGCCCGATGGCAACGATGCCGACGCTGGCACACTCGCGCAGCCGTTGGCGACATTTGCAGGGGCAAGGGATCGGGTCAGAACGCTGTTGGCAACGACCGACGATGACATCATCGTAAACTTTCGCGGTGGAACCTATACGTTCACCGAAACGGTCACGCTTGGAGCGCAGGACAGCGGCTCCCCCACCCAAAGCGTCACCTACCAACGCTATCAAAATGAAACCCCGATCTTCTCCTCGCTAGTTCCCGTGACGGGCTGGACGACGCACAGCGGCAACATCATGCAAGCAGATTTACCGACAGGCATTTCGCACGTGCGCTATCTGCAAGATGCGAGCGAGAATTGGATGCCGCGTTCGGCAACGGCCGCCTTTGTGCCAGCCGAGAATACGCAGCCCATTGATGGGGAACCGCAAACGAACGAAGGGCTTGCGTTTGAGCCTTCCGCGCAGGCAGCCAAGTTTTACACCAAATATCCAAGCGGCTGGGCGGCTCCCGATTGGGGAGATGCGGCGCAGTATGACTTGCGGATGACGAATGAGTCTTGGTTGGTCAATGTGTTGCCGGTGGTTTCGGCCGATTCCACCCAAAACCGCATAAACGTCTCCGTTCCCGCCACCTATCAGATGAAAAACTGCACGGCCGACTGCTCGCAGGCGGAGGCGTGGGTGTTGAACAGCCTCGCGGGGATCGACTCGCCGGGTGAATGGGCAGCACTCAACGGCAAAATTTATCTCTGGCCGCAAAGCGGGACGGCCGACATCTACGCGCCACAACTGACCGAACTGATCCGCATCGACGCAGGTGGCGACGGCAACACGTGGACAGGCACGCCTGTCCAGCACATCACCATCGACGGCATCACGTTCACGGGTGGCGACTTCTACATGCGGAAATTCGACGCCAACAACCGCGACAATCCCGCCTTCACCGATGTCACCAGCCAGCACGATTGGGGCGTTGTCGATGTACCAGCGGGGATGTTGCAGATTCGCAATGCGTCCAACATCACGGTCAAAAATTCGACCTTTACGAAAAGTGGCGGCGGGTTGCGGCTAGATCGTCATGCACAGCAGATTAAGATTCAGAACAATGCGTTTAGTTTTCTCGGCCGAGAAGCGATCTCGCTGATGGGGCGCGGCCCCGGCTACGGCGATGTACTGCGCGACAATGAAATCAGCCACAACGTCATCCAATCGACGGGGCGTGAAAAGTGGGACGCGCCCGCTATCCATCTCAGCCAAGCCTCCAACAATCACATACACCACAACTTCATCGCCGACACCCACTTTTCGGCCTACCAGTTCACCAGCTCACGCGGTATCTACATCGCAGGGAAGGCGTATGAGAACGTAGACGCAACCTACATGGGAACGGAAGCGCATCACTGGGAAGTCGCATCGGTCGCCATCGACCACATGGTAGAGAACATCGATCAGGGTGAGGCTCCGTTCGTCACCGTTCACCAATATCTCTACAACTACAACAACCTGTTTGAGAAGAACGTCGTCACCGATGCCCACAATGGCGATCAGTTTTACGGCACAGCGGTGCTTTCCAACGGCGCGATCTATAGTTCTGGCGGAACCTATCAGCAGACGAATACGCTTCAGTTGAACTATCTTTTTGATATTCGGCCGAAAGACACCCAACTCTACTACCAAGACGACTACGCCGAAAACATCGACGTTCTCAAAAACATGGTGCATAACTACGGACTCGCTGACCCGCAGGAAGGCGTTCTCTTCGACACTTATCTCTTCCCAGAAGCCCCCGCTACAGGGCGCGGTCTCATTCAATCGAACGCTGTTCAAAGCGCAACCTACGATTTTCTCGTCGGTGGGGTGGATCGCGGCAACGTGACGGTACAAGGCAACATCGACTTTACCTCAAACAATCCTGCGGGAGACGCGGCTTATGTCAACGACTACATCGAGATGTACAACGTTCTATGCGAGGTGCCGACGATTGTGCCAGCGGGTGTCAGCGTATCAGGCTTGGAAACGTTCAAATCCAATCTCGGCGCGAAAATCAGCGGCTTTGGCGGCACGGTTCCCACCTGTTCAAGCCCAAATCCAACCCCAACGCCAGTGCCAACCGTTCGCAAAATCCACCCAATCGGCGACTCGATCACGGAAGGCGAATACCGTTATGAACTGTTCAAATTGCTGATCGACGCGAATTACGCCTTCGATTTTGTCGGCACGCTGCAAACGTTTGACGACTACCCACCCTACAACGGCATCCCGTTTGATGAGGAACACGACGGTCATACTGGGCAGACGAGCAGCTACGTCAACAGCAACATCACAAGTTGGCTCAACAATTTCACGCCCGACATCGCGCTTATCCATTTAGGAACCAACGACATTGAGGAGATTTTGGATGGTGTGCAAGGGGCTTCCATCGCCAACACAGTTGGGCAAATCGACAGCATTATCGCCAAATTACGCGCCGACAATCCCACTGTCACCATCTTGTTAGCGCAGCTCATTCCCGTCCAAAGTGAGATGACCGACTACAACAACTTGATCGTGCAGTTAAATGGCGAACTGGCGACGCTAGCGACCAATCGCACGACAACTGCATCATCTGTCACAATTGTCGATATGCACACGGGGTTCGGGGATACCGATCTTGCAGACTCGTTTCATCCCAATACAGTTGGCGCACAGAAGATGGCACAACGTTGGCGCGATGCAATCATAAACAGCAGCCTGCCGCCCACGCCGACACCCATACCCACCCACACACCAACGGCGACACCACCTCCGACCAACAGTTGGATCGCTGTCGATGACCGCGACTCGGCCGTTACTTACAGCGGTGCATGGAGTGATTTGGCAATTGAAAGCGCGGCGCAGGGAACAGTCAAATGGGGGACAGAGGCCGGGGCGCAAGCCTCCTTCACCTACAGCGGGGCAACGGTGCGCGTCTACATCTGGCGTTATGATGAGGAACAGACATTCAACGTTTTACTCGACGGGCAGCAGGTCGCAACGGTAACGGTTCCTGCCGGGGATGAAGGGAGCTTCATGGCGTGGGAAAGCCCCTCCACCCGCGCCGTGACGCGCACGGTGACGGTTGAAGTTGGCGAGGGTGAACTGCATTTGGATGGTTTTGCGTATCAAAGTGTGCCGACAGTTGCGACGTTATCAGAACAGGGTGTTCAACCTAACCAAAGCTGGATGATCGGCATTGTATTGATCGGTTTGGTGGTATTTGGACTTTATCATCTCATGAGGTTAGTTGAATGTCAGTACGTGCCGAAGCCCACGGGTTGCAACATTACGGATATTATCGGACTCATTTGGACAGATTCACAAATGTAACCAATTGCGACATCGTATGCTGAAGGTCTTTAGAATTTGCAAATGGCTAATAGTGAGGCACAGTCGCTTGTCAGATTTTGTTCTAGTCGCTGCAACATGATCTCCGCCGCTTCATTAGGCCACAACTGTTTAAGTAAATATCCGCTCAACCAGAGATGGTCATATAATTATTTCATTTGAGTAAAAGACGAAGGGACATGACATGTACGGGCGAGGTAAACGGCGCATGATTTCGACAAAAGCACAATGCATTTGGATTTGGCGACTTCGGCCGAAGTTCAAATCCAAACCAGCGTTGCCTTTTCCAACAGCCATACGGCCGCATCATCTATGCCGCCCTGTTTGTTGGCTTACTCCTCTCGACGTGTGTTCTTCTTGCTAGGCGGGCGGCTTTTGTGAATAACAGTAAACCCCTTCACCTCCTAATCATTGGGGCTGTCTGGCCTGAACCAAACTCTTCCGCGGCGGGCAGTCGCATGATGCAGCTAATTGCACTGTTCCAGCAAGCCGGCTGGCGCGTCACGTTTGCCACGCCTGCTGCTCCCAGCCCCCACGCTGTCGCGTTGCCGGATCACAACGTAACGCCTGTCTCCATCGAGCTAAACAATCCATCGTTTGATCTATTTATACATGAGTTGCAGCCAGACATCGTGCTGTTTGACCGCTTTATGATGGAGGAGCAGTTTGGTTGGCGTGTTGCAGAGCAATGTCCTGCTGCCGTTCGCATTCTTAACACGGAAGACCTGCACTGTTTGCGAAAAGCACGACATGAGGCGGTCAAAAGAAATCAGCCGGCCCCTATGCTTTTCACCGATGTCGCCAAGCGTGAAGTCGCCGCCATTGTGCGCTCTGATTTGAGCATTGTCATTTCAGAAGTGGAGATCGGTCTATTGATGACAACGTTCCAGGTTGACCCACGTTTGCTACACTACACGCCATTTATGCTGCCGCAGTTATCGGCCGATGCCACATGGCCTACCTTCTCAGCCCGTCAACATTTTGTGACAATCGGCAACTTTCGTCATGCACCCAATTGGGACGCAGTGTTACAGTTGAAGCAGGTGATTTGGCCGCTAATCAAAAAGCATGTTGGAAAGGCAGAGCTACACATCTACGGAGCCTATCCACCCCCAAAAGCGACCGCCTTACATAGCCCACGCGACCGTTTTTACGTGCGTGGCTGGGCAGATGATGTCGCAGTTGTGATGCGCGAGGCACGAGTCTGTCTTGCGCCGTTGCGTTTTGGGGCGGGCTTGAAGGGTAAGCTGGTTGCGGCGATGCAAGCTGGCACACCTAGCATTACCACACCGATTGGCGCGGAGGGAATGCACGGGAAGATGGCTTGGAGTGGAGCGGTGGCGGCCGATGCACGCTCTTTCGCCAACGCCGCCATCGCGCTCTATCACGACGAATTAGCATGGCAAACTGCTCAAGCCAACGGCATTGCCATCATCAACGCCCGCTACGATGCCACAACACACGGAGCGCGGCTCCTCGAACGCATCACGACGCTGCGTGAAAATCTTGCACAAGCAAGGGAAGCGAACTTCACAGGCGCAATGTTGCGTCATCATACCTTGCAAAGCACACGCTATTTAGCACGCTGGATCGAGGCGAAAAATAAGGGGTGATTAATTTCCATCGTACGCTTCTAGCGCACCCGTAAAAACGCCGCGCTTGAGGCAGAGACTGCATAAATCGCCAGCACAATCCAGTTTGATGGAAACAGCAACGCCAATAACGCGCCAGCCCAAATACAGCCGCTCATTATGTGGGGCAGATAGCGACCTCGATTTCTACCCGCTGCACGAAAGGCTATGTCCGCCACAAACGTTCCGATTGTCGGCGAGGCAAACAGCGTAATAATCAAAGAGAAAAAGCCAATGCTGCCGAGCAAATAGGCAACGGCAAACGCGGCAACGAGTGCTAGGGGCAAGGCAACGACGATTGCCGCCAAGTAGTTGGCAGATGTTGCTGTAAAATACTTTTCCTCAACTTCACGGATACATTCACGGCAGCGATAGCCGACAGGGGTGCGAATTGCTGTGCGTGCGTCAATTGGTTTGCCGCAGCGATTGCAGCGCAATCCATCGACCGCTTCCCCTTCAAAGACATGACCATCGGCCGTTTTCACCACCGCCACAATATCCTCTTCTGGAGTGATGTCTGGCTCAGGCTCAGGTTCTGGCTCAGGTGGATTCAACAGCTCCGCAATCGACTCACCGTCTAAAGCGGCTAGTACAATTTCATTGTGCGGATCGATTGACAATGCCTGTTGTAGATGTCCCTCTCGTATCTCCTCATCTGAGGCCAACCGTGCCAAGCCCAAATAACCACCCACTGACTTTGGAAATTCAGCAACCAACGCCTCATACAGCGTTTGTGCTGCTGCCAGTTTACCTTGTTTGGTCACCCGATTTGCTTGTCGTAATAATAGTCGTTCGCGTGGAGAAGAGGTTTTAATTTCGATACTCACAGTAAGTCGCCCTTCACAATCAGATCGATTGCGAACAGTAAAGTAGTTGACTGGCAGTATGACAGAAAGCTGTAAAAAGTCAGTAAACTGTATATCGGAGATTGTTTAACGCTGTCGATAAATATCTGAGAGATGCCTATAGTCGATTTATTGCTCAAGGACGGATGCGTAGATGTTGCGCGTTGTCGCAATGTCGGAGTGACCTAGAAATAGCTGAATGTCGGTAAGGGGTGTGCCATCGCGGAGCAGTTGGGTCGCACGATAGTGCCGAAAATCGTGGGCGGAAAGATTGGCGTTGAGGTCAAGCTCACGGACAGCCCGTTTGACAACGTTATGAACGCTGGTGATACTCAGACGGGCTTCGCTCGCATTGCGGCTGTGGGCAATGAAAAGCGCGGGATTGTCGTCTTTACGCTCACGCAGGTAAGCGCGGATGCTCGTTTTAGCATACGATTCAAAGATGAGATCACGCAGTTTGCCACCGCTTTCAATTGTCACATTCTGAAATTTTCCGTCCTGTACAGTGGCACGATCGAGGGAAACGAGTTCGCTAATGCGGGCGGCCGTTGAGTAGAGCGTATGGATGAGGGCGCGGTCACGTAGTAGAGAGAGGCGACGATTGTAGCGGTCGTTTTGGCGCGGTAGGGGAAGCTGCTCGTAATATCGAATGATTTTTGGGACGTTTTGGCGTGATTTGTCAAAGTCGATGACGGTCTCGGCCGAATTGCGTTCAACCTTTTCTCGTGACATTCTCTGTTGCAACGCTTCCAGCTCAACGTTGGGAGGCAGTGACTTTTGACCGTCGATATAATTCAGATAGCCGACAAGTGCGGCAGTATAGGTCATGACGGTGGCACGCGAGCGGTTGTCTCGCAGCCATGTACGAAATTCGATGATGGTATCTGTGTCAAGCTGTTCTGGCGAAAGCGGCCAGTTCATTTTTGTTGAATAGGAGGCTTTTTGAAAGTGTTGCAGCCAGTCAGCAAACAGGCGCAACCCACTGCGATAGGTCGATTCTGTTTTCTGGCTCTTACTGCCACTGATGGTTAAAAAACTGTCTTCCAGAAGCCATGTAATTGTGTTAGGAATCGGCCGATTTGAGATTGGGAGGTTGCGTTTTCGTGCCATGTTTTCACTATAGCAAATCTACAAAACGGGGCAACCTTAAACTAATGATAGAAAGGACGGGTAAGAGAGTTCTCACACTGTCGTAAAACAAAATGCAGATGTCATCAGCTTATGCATTATCAACAATGCAACTACCAATTAGCCCGCTGTAACATCAAAGTCAGGTAATTGGCCAACTTGGATCACGAAACGTCTGGATTTCGATCAGGTAGCCATTGGGATCACGTAGAAACAGATGGTAGATGTTAAATTTTTCGTAAAAGGTAGGTGGTTTCTCGACAGGTATTTTCCTTTCTAGTAGATATGTGTGCCATTTGTCCACTTCGGCCGAGACCAGCGTCACAATGACATTAGATGTATGAATTGCATCTTTTGTTTGGCAAATGCCGAGAAAGCTATCCCGACTGGTGCGATAGATGCGGCAAGCACCTTGATCGAGAACAAGCGGAAGTTGCAGAATATCGGCGTAGAAATCGGCCGATTTTTCCAAATCGTGCGTATACAAAAAAATGACTTGCTGATCGATAGAGGGTCTCATGGACAGATTTTAGCGGAAAAATAGCGATGAAACCTGCCTACATCCCGCGACCTGTCAAACAGTCAATGCGTACAGACAAATCGCCGCTGCGGCCGAAACAGAAAAACTGTCAATCGACTGTGCCATCGGGATCGTCGTGTGATAGGTAGCTTGTGCGGCTATTTCGGCCGCTAGACCCTCAAATTCATTCCCGATCAAAATACACAAGTTTTCGCTCTTTCTCTCAAATTGGGGTAGTGGAATGCCACCGCTGGCAAGCGTCGCCACTGTTGCGACATTGGATTCGTGTAGTGATGTAAGCATATCCGTGGCTGAGTCAAATTGCAATAATGGTAGTCGAAACAAACTTCCCATGGCGGTTCGCACAGCCTTTGGATGAAATGGATCGCTGGCTCCACATGTCAGAACGGCCGATGCGCCCATGCCATGCGCTGTCCGAATCATTGCCCCAACGTTGCCCGGCTCCACCACATCGACGATTCCTAAGAGAAGTCGCGTAGAGGAGGGTAATAATACTTCGCGTAGTGATGAAAGAGCGGTAAATTGAACTGCCGCTACAATATCTCCCAATTTACGCCCGCCCAGTATTGAACGAACAGCGTCATCATCTACAACGCACAATGTTGCGGCCTGCTCAATGGCTTGCAATAAGGCTCGTTCCCGCTTTGTCTCGCTCTTTGCAAATGACTCTCCCACAATCACGCCGTCAAGCGTAACCCCCGCTCGAATTGCCCGTTCGACGACGCGGATACCTTCAATGCGAAAGCGGCCGAAGCGTTCCCGCCCCTTGCGCGTACCAATCTGCCGCATCAACTCCAACGTATTACGCACGTAGCACCTTTTCGTAGAACTGGATTGTCTGAGCTGCGATTTTGTCCCACCTGAATTGTTGCGAGAGGATTTGGGCGTTTCGGCCGATTTTCTCCCTCAACTCATCATCTCCAGTCACTCGCTTAATTCCTTCAGCCAATGCTTCAACATCCTCACTCTCCACCAAAAGACAGTTCTCCCCATTCTGAAATAAGCCACTCTCCTCAAAACCTGTCGTTGTCACCACCGCACATCCATGCGCCAATGCCGCCATCAATGTCCCACGCCGTAAGCTAACCCCATCTTTATACGGCAGTGCCACAACGTCACAAGCGGCAAAATAGGCTGACACAGCGGGATCATCGACAAAGCCTGTCCAGTGAACGCGAGGTTGCAAGTTGTAAGCTGCCAGTTGCAAATGGAGGTTTCTCAGGAAATCGCTGTTGTTTTGTGGATCGCTTGCGCCCGTTTGTCCACCGATGAAGACGACATGGTAATTTTCAGGCAGTTTGGCGAGCGCGTCAATGAGCGTATCTGCCCCTTTGCTAGGATTGAGAAAACCAAAGTATCCGATCAGTTTATCGTCAGGCGATAACCCCAATGCTTCACGAGTCATTATGTGCTGCTTTTCTGTCACGGGATGAACGGTGATATTGCTTCCAATTGGGATTTGTTGGAGACGTTGCAAGTTGCAAGTTGCAAGTTGTTGAGCATCTGCACTGTTTGTTGTGATAATGCCATCAGCTCGGCGTGCCATGAAATTGATTGCTTTTTCGCGTAGATTCCCTGCTTTAGGAAACAGATAAGGGACACGCAAATCATGAAATGTAACGACCGATTTGGTGATGCCGCGCAGTCGCCATGGCAGGGCGTTAATCGCAGGACTTCGCATGTTATAGGCTGCCGCTTGATACTGTATGTTGACGATATCTAGTTCATAACGCAACGCAATGTCAGCGACTAGGTGATAATCTTTGCGTCCCCATTTTCGGCCGCGTGCCAACAGCTTTCCCCAACCTAAGTCAATTGGGTCGTTGAGTTGGCGGGCTTTTAGTTTGAGGTGAGGCGGCCGAGCCTCCCGACTAGAAATCACAAATATCTCATGCCCTAACGCCGCTAGCTCCTTGCCCAACTCTTGCGTAAACGCTCCAACGCCGCCCTCCATTGGTGGAAATTCACCTGTGACTAAGCCGATTTTGAGCATTAGCTTCGTTTCAAACCAATATTGAGTACATGTCTTGAGAGTTGTATAAATTGACTGGGTGTCATAATCAAAATGCCGCACGCTTCTGAAACGGTTGAGGTGAAGTCTTTTGTATTTAGCGACAGCAAATAATCCGCATTTATTGCGACTGCTGCCGCGATGATTGGCGCGTCATTTTCCTCAATTACATTTTCCCAAATTTGACTCTGTTGGGGGGAAGGATCATCGTTGATGACAAAGTTTGAGTTAGAAAGTAGACGAGTGAAAGCTGGTAACCCCCGCCGTAAACGTTTTTTCAAGTTGCGCTCAATTTCATCTGCAACGTAGGGTATGATATGTATGCGAATCATCCCTATCTCTGCAAGTCTTATAATGGCATTACTTGCCCCTGTTAATGAGCCACACGCTGCGATTACAACACTAGAGTCGAGGAATACATCAACCATTCTGCTTATAACGCTCCCTGTATATTTCAGCTCGTGTTTCAGCAATTCCATCTAGTAAATCCTCAAGCGTTACGCCTTCTTCTATCATAATTTGTTCGAATTCTTTTGCAGCCTTAACACTTTCCAATTCCTTTGGAACAAATAGTAATAAGTCGTCGAGAACAATAACGCTGATGTGACCGTTGTTCTGTTTGAGGGCTTTTCGGCCGATTGCCATCGGCAGTGTCACTTGAAGATCGTCATTCACAGGCAGTTCGAGCAAGGTCGAAAATGGTGTTTGATTGTTTGTGAGCGTTTGCATCATAATCAAAATCGTAGCAGATTCACTACATCAAAGCCACCTATGCTGGCCTTTTGAAATAATGTCGCAGACTCTCAGTTGCGGTACCAGTATCACTAATCGGTACAACTGAAACGAGTTCCCATCCTTTCTGCCCCAACGCATCGTAGTCGATTTCAGGCTCCCAATCTGACCAATACTCATTGAGTAGTGCGCGTTCAACTTCACGTGACTGTTCGATAATTTTGTATTCCCAACGTTGCAACATTATTTGTACCCAGCAGCCTTCAAGCCATTTTGAAGTACTGCTTTATATGATTGAATGCGTTGCCGACGCAAGTCGCGCCGATGCCCTAAAAGATATTTGAGTCCCTCAACGAAAATCTGCCCTACAAACCCTGCTACAAGAACAATGCGCAATACGCAATACGCAATACGCCCTTCAAATTTGCGAAAGTAGCGTAACTTTGCGCGATTGAAGTTGATGTGTCGATGAGTGATCGCCTGCTCACTGCTTTTTCCGTGGTGATGGACAATTTTTGCGGTTGGCAAATAAGTGATTTCCCAGCCGACATCTTTGATGCGACGACAGTAGTCGAGTTCTTCGGAGTACATGAAGTAGCTGGCATCCATGCCGCCAGTCTGTTCAATGACGGCGCGGCGCGTCATCATGGCAGCCCCGCTGATCCAATCGACAGCCGCAATTTCGTCATCGCGCACATCTTCGACATAGTAGTGACTGAGCAGTTTGCGCGGTGCGTATGGTTGTAGCCATGTACTTTCAAAGATGGCGGTGAGCAGTGTTGGGAAGCGGCGACGTGATGATTGGTGTGAGCCATCTGAGTTGAGCAGTTCGGGGCCGAGCATTCCAACTGCGGGATGGGCTTGCAGATAGGCGACCATCGTTTGCAGTGCATCGCCGATGATCTCAGTGTCGGGGTTGAGGAAAAAGATATAGTCGCCGGTGGCGCGGGCGAGGCCAATGTTATTGCCGCGTGGGAAGCCGACATTTTTTGTTTGGGGGAGGAGCAGGGTTTGGGGAAATTCGGCCGCAACCATCCCCACCGTCTCATCCGAACTCGCACTATCGACCACAATCACTTGCAAATCCAGTTCCCCTGCATTTGCATAAATCGACTGCAAACAAGCCCGCAACAACTCACATACATTCCACGAGACGATGATGATTGAAAGCTGCATCTTGTGGCTACAGACGGAATAAGCGCACAGCATTTGCCGTTGTAACGCTCGCTACTTCTTCGACAGAAATGCCTCGCACCTCTGCCAATTTTGCCGCGATATATGGCACATAGCTTGGCTCATTGCGCTTGCCCCGTTTTGGTTCTGGCGTGAGATAGGGGGCATCTGTTTCGAGGAGGATGCGAGTTAGGGGGATTTCGGCCGCTACCTCCCGCAATTCCCGCGCCTTCTTAAACGTCAACGGCCCCGTAAACCCCAAATAAAAGCCCAAACTCAACGCTTGCTTTGCGATCTCTAGCGGCGCAGAAAAGCTGTGCAGCACGCCTGCATTCCATTTCCCAACCGATGGCGATGCTGACAACAAACGCATCACATCCTCACTCGCTTTTCGATTATGGATAATAATCGGCAACTCAAGCTCATCTGCCAACTGCATTTGTTCTGCAAACGCCTTGAACTGCTGCTCTTTGGGCGATTTGTCCCAATGATAGTCCAGCCCAATTTCTCCGATTGCGACCACTTTTGGGTGCGCTGCAAAGGCGCGAATGTCATCCAAGTTCTGACTTTCCCACTCGGCCGTATAGTTCGGATGCACGCCCACCGCGCAATAAACGCCCTCAAACTGTTCCGCGACGCGAATGACATCTCGACAATTATCTAGGTCAACCGCGGGGATAATCATGCGTGTCACGCCGGCTTCTCGCGCTCGTGCGATCATCGCGGCGCGGTCTTCATTGAACTGATGGAAATCTAGGTGGCAGTGGGTGTCAATCAGTAACATCAGTAATGAAATCGACAGGCTAAAATGCGAATTTTGTCATCAGTTACTTGATAAATAAGTCTATCGCCTTTTGTAATTCGACGTGACCAGCATCCGCTTAACTCATGTTTTAGTGGCTCTGGTTTTCCCAGCCCCTTAAATGGATCGCGCTGCACGTCGTTTATCAATCGCACAATGCGTATTGCGATCTTGCGATCTTTAGCTATCCACCATGCCAAATCGTCAAAGCCATCAGGATCAAATTCCAAGTTTCTCAAGAGCTTCCTCAAATGGTATACCGCTATCGCGCTTTAACGCCGCTAAAAGCCTGTGGCGCATTGTTGGGCTGCTTAAAATATATTCGGTTTCATCCGTTGTTGAAATCTCTTTCCAAACCTCAATTGGGACAAAAACGCCAATTGTGTTACCACTTGCGTCAGATATGTATTGCAAATTTGCGTTCATTATTTTGCTCCATTGACCCGCATCTTATCTCACCCGATCTGTTTTTCAAACCATTCAAGTTAAACCAAAATTGTCAGGAACCGCAACTGCAACGACGCGCCCTCGCGCAGTCTCTTTGTCACCCGCAAATAGACTGCTCTCGATGATCGCCTTGCGCCCTTTGACCTCGACGGCACGCGCACGGACGGTCAGCTCGCCGTCAATCGGCGTGGGGGCGAGGTAATCGACGTGTAGGCTGGCGGTGACGGTGCGGACGGGTTGTTCTTGTCCACGGTCTTGGGCGAGAGCGGCCGCGGCCGAACCAGTGCTATGACAATCAATCAGGGAGGCGACGAGACCCCCGTAGACAAATCCTTCAATGGCGGTGTGATAGGGCTTCGGCCGAAACACACACACATACTCCTCCCCCTCCACATAGCTCTTAATCTGCAAGCCATGTGCATTCATTCGTCCGCATCCATAACAGTAGGCTGTCGCCTCTGGGTATAAATCTTGTATCGCTTCTTTCATGGGAGCAATTATATCACCTGCAACTGTGATACAGCTCATGCGAAATAAAAATTGACTCTTTGGGGTTTTGACGAAAATATCGCAAAACCCCAAAGAGCCTAAGAATTAAGTGAACGGCGGCGATGAACGTACTTCACAACACACGTCATTATCACCAACATCACAATGACTGTCCACAATGGATAAAGTGTCATTGAGTGGACTGACGTGAGAGAGACCGCCAGCGGAATCTGTGGCGCAGCCAGCGCGAACTCAGTCAGGTGACAGATTGCGACTGTGACGGAGTTGTTAACTGGGTCGTGTTGATAGACGCTGGTTGGGCTGCACGTCGTCGCACTGTCCACCCACTGTGCGCCGTCCCAATAGAGCAGTTTGAGCTTTGACTCGTCCATGTGGGGAAATGCTTGATCGTCCTGAAAACTCTGGAAAAGGCGGTCAAGTGGCAAAGGCTAAAATATCATCCCA
>CAYMGE010000005.1:0-116711 GCA_964389925.1 uncultured Ardenticatenaceae bacterium | reverse complement strand
GAGGAAAGTCCGCACTCCACAGGGCGCAGTGCTAGCTAACGGCTAGGCGGGGCAACCCGACGGCAAGTGCAACAGAGAAGTAAATTGCTGTCGCACGGGGATTTATTCCCGTGTTTAGCGAGGGTGAAACGGTGGTGTAAGAGACCACCAGCAGCGGCAGTGATGTCGCTGGCTAGGCAAACCCCACTGGGAGCAAGGCCAAACAGGATGGAGATGCTGCTCGCATCGATAGTACATCCGGGTAGGCTGCAACGAGGTGGTTGGTGACAACCATCCCAGATAGATGATCGTTCACGACAGAATGCGGCTTATAGATCAACTTGGCAATTTTTGTCCTTAACTGTAAGACGAACTGTATGCTACCGCGAGTATCATTTGCGGGAATGAAATTGTAAAGGTTGCACGGCAACTGCCTTTTGGAACGCATGAACTGTTTTGGATCGGAAATGAGTGTGGTAGACTACAGTGGAGAAAAATTAAGTTTAGATTCACTGGGGTCATCCATGCGTGATATTTGTTATCAATGTCATTTCGGCCGAACTAAAAAGGTGACTGCCACCTATGTTGCCACTCATGATGGAATGCCGCTCGTTGTGCCTGAAGTTCCCGCTTATTGTTGTGATGTTTGCGGGGCAATGGAGTATGATGCGGACATCTTACGAGAACTTCAGCACCTCTTACGCCAGCACAAAGCGGCCGAGCGCAATGGTGGAAGAACTCGCCCTGTACAAACACCCGTTTGGTTGACAATCGCTTGATGTGTCTAACGGCAACATCAGTGAACGAGGAAGTATCTCGTGGCTCGTATTTTTGTAATTGACGATGATCCTGAACTGTTAATGATGGTAGGTATGATTTTGCGCCGCGCTGGGCATGACGCAGTGCTTGCCAACGACTCTGTGGAAGGTTCCGACCGAGTAATCGCGGAAAAGCCTGATCTACTTATCTTAGATTTGATGATGCCACACATGAGTGGCTTTGATGTTTGCCGTAAAATTCGCGCCATCGATGCGATGGATGATTTACCCATCATGATCCTAACGGCACGAATCCAAGAGGCAGATCGTGAGGCAGCGTTTGCCAGTGGTGCAACGGACTATATGACAAAGCCCATCACATCACGCCAGCTAACAGCACGAATTGACAAGCTGTTAGCCTTACGCAAACAAGAGGTGATGGTTGCTGAAATCGCGGAGTAAGTTGGCAACACTCAAGAAAGAATGCACAATAGAACAGACGCATGGTGTTTGCTTTGCCGATCTCATCGCTTTGATCCTATATGAACTCAAATGTACAGTATTGCTGTGCGTTTTCAATTTGCCGAGAAATCATTTCACGAATGCCTCTTGACTTCAACATTTGAACTATGCTAGACTGCTTCCGCGTGTGTAATCCAAGACACATTAGCAACTCCCCTAAATCCAACACATGAGGGGCGTTTTTCACAAAATTCGGAAGAGGACATAGTTACATGAGCGATCTAGCTGTACCATTCAAAGAAATGGAGATGGTCAATTTTTTGCTGGCTGACGCAACGGAGCGAGGGCATATCACCTATGATCAGATATTGGAGGCACTTCCAGAAATAGAGAACAATCTGATATTACTTGATACTGTACTGGAGGAAGCTCAAGCCGCAGGAATTCCAGTTTATGAGAGTGAAGATGATGTAGATGGAGCAGAAACTGTACCGATTCATGTCTTAGCTGACAAAGACAGCCTTGAAGCAAATTTATTCCGCCGTCAGCAAAAACCCAAAGTTACGATAAATCTAAAACCACGAAGACGAAAGAAATCAGATGGCAAAAAGCGCAGTCATGCCGCGCCGCTATTCGATCTTAGCACAGTTCCAATTGACGATTCCGTTGGCCTTTATTTTAGGGAAATGGGACAACAGAACCTGCTTTCGGCCGATGAAGAGGTCGATCTCGCCATGAAAATTGAGGCGGGACGCTATTACGAGCAACAAGACCTCACAATATTGCCACTTTACATCCAAGATGACGCGGCAAAAATTTTAGCTGTCGGCAATGCGGCTCGCGCCCATTTGATTCGCGCTAACACTCGGTTGGTCGTCAGCATTGCGAAAAAGTATCGTGGGCGCGGTTTGCAATTTCTCGACCTCATTCAAGAAGGCAATGTCGGCTTGATGAAAGCAGTTGAGAAGTATGATTATCGTCGAGGTAACCGCTTTAGCACATATGCAACATGGTGGATTCGGCAAGCTGTTACACGCGCACTTGCCAATCATGGACGCACGATTCGTATCCCCGCCCATCTCGGTGGCCGAATTAGCAAGCTCTATCAAATCGCCCAAGAGCTTGAACAAACGCTAGGTCGCCAACCCACCCCAGAAGAAATTGCAGAACATATGGATTTACCGGCCGAGCGCGTCCGCTGGATGCTACGCACAAGCCGTCAACCCGTTCACCTTGAACGTCCGGTTGGTGATGAATCCGATGCTGAACTAGGGGATTTTATTGAGGATGTCGATGCGCCGGCTCCGGCCGAGTCAGTCGCACAGAACATGCTCACTGAAGAAATCGGTGAAATTCTCGACCAACTAACCCCACGTGAAGCACGTATTTTGCGCCTGCGCTACGGGTTGCAAGATGGTGAGTCACGAACTCTAAAAGAAGTCGGCGAGATGTTTGGCCTTTCTCGTGAGCGTATCCGCCAGCTTGAAAAAGAAGCTCTTCGCAAACTTCGTCATCCCAATTTTGCAGGTCATCTACGACAGTATTTGAGCTAGCCAACATAATAAACATGTGATCGAACAAAAAGTCCCTCAAATGAGGGGCTTTTTTTGTTGAGCGGACACTGATCTGCTTTGAGCAAACAATGTAAAGCTCATTTGACGTGGTTACACTTCTCTGACAGGGAATCATGTAGTTTTCTTACGCCACTAGAGTACAGTTTTCGCAGTTGTAAGCAATGGGATTGTGAACGGAGAAACTGCATGAGACCACAGCCGATTGAGCCAAGAGACGGACAGGAATCTGTGTGGGATTATCCTCGTCCGCCGCGATTAGAGCCAACCAATAAGCGCATCCGAATCGTCTTCAGAGGTGAAGTCATCGCAGACACAACAAACGCTTATCGGTTTTTAGAAACCAGCCACCCACCAACTTACTATATTCCACCCGAAGACGTAAATATGAACTATATCCAACGTGATAAGGGCGGTTCGTTGTGTGAATGGAAGGGACAAGCAACCTATTACACTGTAACGGTTGACGGCGAGAAGGCGGTACGTACAGCATGGGCATATCACAATCCTTCCCGAGACTTTATTGAAATAAAAAATTATTTTGCTTTCTATGTGGAACCAATGGATGGGTGTTACGTCGATGGTGAGAAGGTCGTTCCACAGCCGGGTCATTTTTACGGGGGCTGGATAACGGGCGAAATTGTTGGGCCTTTCAAGGGAGAGCCAGGAAGCTGGTTGTGGTGAGATTACATCAGTTACAATCGAGTGTTAACGATAAGATGCCAACTTTTTAAGTTGGTATTTTTTGTATGTTCAGGTGAAGACAATGAATATGTTGATCGTGGTGGCACAGGTAATTGCCATACTATTTGGGGTTTGGCTGGTCGGTTGGACGCTAAAATCAGCAATTCGCGCATTTGTATTGCCACGCAGCGAGCGAGTTTGGCTACAAAGATTTGTCTTCCAATTTATCTTTAGCTTCATCTTGTTGCGCCTGCGAAAGGCCAAAACGTATAAAGATCGGGATCGGATAGCGGCTATTTACGCGCCGGTCGCTGTTCTGACGATGCCTGTTGTTGCGCTGTCGCTGATTGTTCTAGGTTATGCGTTTATCTACTGGGGGATGGGGGTTACACCATTTTATGATGCGTTTCTACTTTCTGGGTCATCGCTTTATACACTTGGGTTTGAACGGGTCGATGGCTGGCTATTCTTACTATTAACCTTTTCACAGGCCACTTTTGGGCTGGGTTTGGCGGCGTTGTTAATCTCATATTTGCCAACAATGTATAGTGCATTTAGTCGGCGTGAACAGGCTGTTGGTATGCTGGAGGTGCGAGCGGGTGACCCGCCTTCGCCCGTGGAGATGATTAAACGATTCAATCGGCTACAGCGCATAGAAAAGCTAGACGACTTTTTCGCTGATTGGGAGACGTGGTTTGCAGATGTCGAAGAGTCACATACATCACTTGCCGCGTTAGTATTTTTTCGGTCGCCACAAGCGAATCGGTCATGGCTAACCGCAGCAGGGGTCGTAATGGACTCGGCCGCTATCTTCCACAGCTGTGTCGCCCCAGAGGCACAAGGATATCAAGCCGCTCTCTGTATTCGCGGTGGCTACATTGCGTTACACTCTTGTTTAAGGTAAGTGGGGGGTTGAAAAAAACGGCATCTAGTCCAAAATAGAGTTCGACAAAAACAAAAGTTGAACGAGGACACCGCAATGGTTCAAATGTTACCTGTATTTGAATATTTAGTAAAGACGATGCCAGTCGGCACAAATCTAGCCCTATTACACCTGATGTGTGCGATAGCAAGTGGGGCATTCTTGTCGAATCGAGGGTCGGTGCATGGGGCATTGGCAACAATAGGATTGGACAAGGGAGGAGTCCAACGCGGGTGGCGAGTGCTAAGGTACGGAGTGTGGTCAATAGAGGAACTGCTGCTGCGCTGGAATGATTGGGTGATGAGAGAAACAGAGTGGCAACCAAGAAAGCATGGAGAGTGGCAAGCGGTGGGGTTGGATATCACGACATTCTGGAGACCAAAGCTGAAGGGGTGGAAGGAAAGAGGGTATCATCAACTAGCAGGGCGGTTGTTGCCAGGAGTTGCGCTAGGAGTGGTGGTGCGTGTGGGGGAAATAGGGCAACAGCGGCTGCCATTGTTAAAACGGCTAATCCGTGCGCCAGAAGGGGCAACGGATGAAAAAGGAGTGCAAGCCCGCTTGCTGAAGTGGACAGTCAGTGGGTTGGAGGAGGATGAGGTGGCAGTCTTAGATGGCGGCTTCAAATTGGCAGCAGTCCAAGCGGCAAAAGTGCCGCGCTTCGTTGTCCGCATGGCACTCAACTGTACGCTGCGGCACAATGTCTTGCCACCCAAGAATGGGGTGCGCGGTGCAAAGCCCAAGTATGGACACTATGTCCGACCACTCGCCCGCAAGTACAAAGACAATGTGATTGAGGCAACCAAACCGATGCGACACAGCAGTTTCAACCACCAAACTGTGACGGTCAATGCGGATGGGTGGCATGGGGTCGTGCGCTCTGACCAAAAAGTCGATACTGCACATCCCACACTCGTCATTTGGGTCTTTCATGACCCACGCTACAAGTCGCCGCTGGTTGTTGCCACCAATCTCGACCTGTCTGCCCGTGTTGCTTACCAACTCTATCGTGACCGTTGGCCTGTTGAACAACCTCCCTTGGTTGCCAAACAAACGCTCGGCTTGCAGCGTATGTTTGTTCATGCTCACACATCTGTTCGACGCTTGCCTGAGCTTGCCTTGTTCATTGCCAACGTCATGACTATCATGGCTGCTACCTTGCCCGCTATCCCCACTGGCTTTTGGGATCAGAAACCCAAAAAGACCGCTGGTCGTCTCAGCCGCTCGCTGAGGTCGGTCAATTTTTCTAACTTGACCGTCTCTGACCATCGAATTCGCAAAAAAGCGTCTGTCACTGACCATTTGCCCAACGGTAATCCGCGCCACTGCGCTCCAATCCTCTCTGAACCCGCCTAAACCGCTGGGTTTTCGCCCACATTTTTCATCTTCTACCTTCCAGAGACATTCTCTGGCATTTGTGGCTGCCTTCTTTTCCCTCACTTTTAGCTTAAAGTAAAGTTACAGCGAATTTCAGATTTCTTTGAAATCAGCTACAACCCAAAACCCATTGGAAATGAGCCAATTAGTATCACCTTTGAAGAATTTGCGGAAGCATATCGTGAGCTAGAGTTGGCAAATGTCCCCTTGAAAACTGATGTAGAGACTGCTTGGGGTGATTTTCGCGGTTGGCGTGTTAATTATGATACGGTATTGATTCAGTTAGCTAATCTGACAATGGCTCCCTATGCAAAGTGGATTTCGGATCGATCTTTGATGGGAATGGAGCCGCTGTTTGATACGAAGTTCGGCCGATTTCGCGCAAAAATGCTAGGCCACTAACAAATTGAAAATTATAATGTAGAAAAGTGAGGGGATGAAGAAAAAGAAATGGAGTGTGAAAGAGATAATAGGTGATGGGAAAAATTGGGAGGCATATCAGGCAGCATACGAGGGAAAGGTGAGGGAAAATCAAGTGAGAGAAGTGGAAAAAATGCTGGGATGTGGAAAGGAAGCAGGAGGATATGCAACGTATGTGTGCATAGGGTGTGGAGAGGAAAAGCGGGTGGAATTCAGTGGCAAAAGTCGGGTGTGCAGTGGGTGCGGAAAGCAGCATGCAGACGAGTGGGCAAAACAATTGACAGGGAGATTATTCAATGTAGTGCATAGGCATATCACGTTCACAATCCCACAAGAGATGTGGGAGATATTGGAGAGAGAACCAGCATATCGAAAAGTGTTGTTTGAGGGGGTCAATGCGACGTTGAGAGGGGTGATGAAGGTGCAGATGGGAGCAGTGGCGGTGTTGCATCCATATGGGAAGGATTTGAAGGTCAATTACCACATCCACGCACCGGTAACAGAAGGGGGAATAGACGAGAAGGGGAAATGGCAAGCGCGAAAATATATCAATTACAAAGGATTGCGAAAAGTGTGGCAATATGAGGTGTTAACGCGGTTAAAAGCGCAGATGCCAGCAGGAGAAAAGACAGACCAGTGGATAGACAAGCTATTCAAGTGTTACAAGGAGGGATTTTACGTCCATGCTGCCCCAAAAGTGACAGATGGGAATGGGGTCAGCCGCTACATTGGTCGTTACATCCGTCATCCAGCGATTGCAGACAGTCGTATCGTCGCATATGATGGGAAGACAGTCGCTTTCTACTACAAAAAGCGTTCCGCAGGCAGACGCAGCCGTGAATTGAAAACGTTGCCTGTTTTGGCATTCATTCACGGGATTGTGCGCCATATCCCACCTAAACAGTTCAAGATGGTACGCTATTTCGGCATTTACGCGCCGCGTAAACGCAGTGCCGTACAGCAAATTGCCCAAGAGATTGGCAAGATGGTTGGTCGTGCCGTGCGTCGTCTCAACTGGCGCAGCCGTATCCAGCGTGATTTTGGGCATGACCCCTTACGCTGTTCTAAATGTGGGGATGAGATGCTTCTTTCAATTTCGAGAAGTAATGTAAAACAGTTTATAATGCCAGCCCAATATAATAAGGAAAATTGACTATGAGACAGTTTGTAAACAAAATTATCGTTGGAAATTGTTTGGATGTTTTGACAGATATGCAAGCTTCCTCAGTTGATCTAGTCATCACGTCACCACCTTATTTTCAGCAACGCGATTATGGTAATAAAAACTTAGGCATTGGTAGTGAAAAGACGGAACAAGCCTACCTAGATAATCTACTGGCAATTTTTCGACAATGTGTACGTGTGACAAAACCGACAGGCGCGATTGTCTTTAACGTTGGTGACAAATATATAGATGGTAGTTTACGTCTCATTCCCTATCAATTTGCGCTCCGTGCCACAGCAGAAACTGGTGTGAAACTGATAAATGATCTTACTTGGATCAAGCTAAATCCGACACCCAGACAAGAAAAACGCAAACTGATTCAATCGACTGAACCATTTTTCATCTTCACGAAATCGAAAAAGTATACGTTCAATTTGGACAACTATCTCAAACACTTAGACGACCTCAATGGTGCGCGTTCACGTAAGCCATCAAATCGCTTAGGTAAAAAGTATTATGACTTAATTGCCAAATCTGACTTGACGAGTGAGGAAAAGGCATGTGCGCGACAAGCCTTAAAGCAAGCGATCTTGTCTGTTCATGAGGGCGAGATTGCAGGCTTCAGAATGAAGATTCGAGGTGTCCATAAGTTAGCCTACGGCGGTCAAGCGGGAGGACGTAACGATCAGATTAATAACAATGGCTTTACAGTTATTAAAATTACGGGTAATCGACTAAAACGCGACACTATTGAATCACCCGTTGAAATTACTAAAGATAACAAACATCCAGCCGTTTATCCTTTATACATCATTCAGGAATTAGTTAAACTGCTCTCTGAGCCAAGTGATCTGGTTCTGGATCCATTTTGCGGTAGCGGAACAACACCACTTGCGGCAAAGATATTGGGTCGTTGCTACATCGGCATTGAAATAAATTGTGAGTATGCTGAATTATCACGTGAGCGATTGCAGCAAGGTTATCAACAGGAGCTTTTTGTATGACCGAAATGGAGATACTGGAAGAAGCATATAGAGACGCGCAACAGCTACTAACACAGAACTATTTGGAGAAAATAGAAGTGGCAATGCGTGCGGATGTAGATTATCTCATTGCAGATATTCAGAAAAATAAATCTCTGATCTCGGTTGTAGCGACGAGTTTGGCGAAGAAAATTTCAGACCCTGAGCAAGATGTCCGCCTACATCGTACCGAATTTGATGGGGGCTATTCAGCACGGTCATTCGACACGAAATATACAACCCCGTTTTTCAAACGCTATTTTCCACGATATGCAAATAAAGAGACAGGGTTTTTGACAAGAACAACGCGGCAAAGCATAAAGTGGACAATTGATGAGGGAAAAAGCCTCAGTTTACGAAATGCGAAACTAAAGGAACATTTTCTAAACATCTTTGAACAGATTGAAGAGCAAAAGACAGATGCAAAAATATCGCTAATCTATCTTTTTGCGCGGTTGATAGAGCTGGTTGGTGAAGATGAACTGACATTTCATGCCGTTAAAGGCCAGACTGTTCAGGGCGTTCTTAATATCTATGTTGTACTTGAAATGTTGCGCGAACATTTTGCGATGAAGCGAAGCTCACGTTTGCCTGTTATAGCAATTTACGCAATCTATGAAGTTTTGATTCCGCTATCTACCAGATTCAGAAATGCAAAATTGCAGCCACTCCAAACCCACACCTCCTCCGACAAACGCGGGTTTGGTGACATTGAGATTTATACTTCGGATGAACAACCCTTTGAGATTGTTGAGGTGAAGCACAACATCCCCATAGATATGGCGATGGTGTTTGATATTGTGAAGAAGATGGAGGGGGTGAATGTTGATCGTTACTATATTTTGACGACTTGTGAAGAGGGGTTTGAATCGGCCGAAATCGAACAATCTGTCTACGATTACACTTTGCAAATCCATAAGACGCGAAATCTCGACATTATTCCAAACGGCATTTTTCCAACCCTTAAATACTACCTGCGTTTAGTAGATGACTATGCTGATTTCATCGCTGCTTATTCCAGAAATTTGGTCGTTGACGCACAAAATTCAACGGAGGTTACACCTGAGCATTTGAAGGTATGGTCACGCATCTTATCCGCTCACAAAAAACGAGTAGCTGAAACGACCTGAAAATCAACTATAATATGATTTCAGTAATTGCAGAATTTCTGCAAAGAGCGAAAATATGGAAGCTGTTCAATTTCGACAACGCGGCACTGTCACCTTCCCCGCTGCACTTCGGCAAAAATATAATATCAAGGCAGGAGACACCTATCGTATCGTCGATCTCGATGGTATCTTTGTCTGGACACCGATGATGCCTGAACTGGCACGCGAAATAGAAGAAATGCGAATCGAATCGGGCTATACGATGGAAGAACTTTTCACATCGTTGCGTGAGGAACGCGAAAAGTATCACGCTGAGACCTATGATTGACAGTAAACCGTGTGTTTTTGTCGATTTAGATGTGTTGTTTGCAGCATCTGCAACTGGTTCCACAGTGAGCGCAAGCCTTGTTCTGCTGCGAATGTCTGAAATAACGTTGATCGATGCGATTACAAGCGAACAGGTCATCACGGAAGTTGAGCGAAATCTGACCAACAAGTTTCCCAATGCTTTACCCGCATTACGACTGCTGATCCATCGTTCTTTGCGAATTGTCCCAAATCCAACCATTGAACAGATAAAATCTCACATTGGAAAAGCTGATGAAAAAGATTTGCCTATATTGATTGCAGCACATCTTGCAGAATGTACCTCGCTTGTCTCTTTTAATGTTCGGCATTTTCAGCCCGGAATTGACGGGATTGATGTAATGCTGCCGGGTCAATTTATTCAGCGTGTTCGCTACCTTTTGGCAGGAATGTAATCAATTGCCTGCTGAAATAGATACATGACAACGATCCAACTCCGTCCAGCCCAAGCTGACATCCTTAAATATGAATCAGGCCGCATGGCAGTCTCGGCCGTTCCCGGCAGTGGCAAGACATTCACCCTCTCAACCTTAGCCTCCCAACTGATCGCTGAGGGCAAAATCGAACCGACCGCAGGCCAACAAATCCTGATCGTCACCTATTTGAATGCCAGCGCGGAAAATTTCAAGACGCGCCTACGCCAAATGTTGATGGCGCAAGAGCTGCCGCCGATTGGGTTTGATGCACGAACGTTGCACAGTATGTCGCTCGAAATCATCAAGTTGATGCACGGGGATACGCTTTCGCTGCCAGCCGTGATCGACGAAGGGCAATCGTTGGGCTTTCTCTCACGAGCGATTGACCTGTGGCGCGAGATGAATCCTGAAATGTGGGAGGGGTTTCTGCCCGACGAGTCGCCACAGATGCGCGTGCGCTGGCGTGGCGTGGTCGAGAAGACGGCGAAGGCGTTTATCCGCACGGCGAAAAATGCGCGTTATCAACCACAAGCGATTTTGGACAAAGTGGCAGCGCGTGAAGATATGACGGAGTGGCAGTTCACAAAAATGTTCGCTGAAATTTATGACCGTTATCAAACGATTTTGAAGCGACAAGGTGCGCTCGATTACGACGATCAGGTGTGGGAAGCGGTCAACTACTTGGAGCAGAATCCTGAACTGGCGGAGCATTTGCGCTTTCGCTGGCCGTATGTGTTGGAGGATGAGGCACAGGATAGTGTGCCATTGCAGGAGGATTTGCTGGGAATTTTGACTGGTGAAGATGGCAACTGGGTGCGCGTAGGTGATCCCAATCAGGCGATCACGACGACTTTCACATCGGCCGATCCCACCTTCCTAATCAACTTCTTGCAAAAAGCGGACGTAACTGCGCTCCCACTCCCCAATTCAGGTCGCAACGCGCCGATTATTCTTGGGACAGCAAACAAGCTCGTCGATTGGGTCTCACAAAGCCATCCTGTGCCAGAAGTACAGAAAAGCGCGTTTTTACGACAACATATTCGGCCGACGCCCACTGGAGATGCCCAACCCAACCCACTCGACACAGAAGCAAATGTTCGCATTAAAGTCTACAAACATCGTGAGCAAGCTGAAATTCCCGACGTTGTACGCCTCGCGCAACGTTATGTCAAAAAGTTCCCTGACCGCACCGCCGCGATTCTCGTCCCGACCAACAACGTCGGACATTCACTGATCGAGACGCTCGATGAGTTTGGCGTTCAGAATTATGATAGCCTGTTGCGTGGCGGTTTGCGCGAACGACAAATCGCGGCTGCCCTTCATGCGCTGCTTGCGCTACTTGCCGATCCACTGCGTAAACGCAATCTCAAAGAGGCATTCGACGCATTGCGCGAGATCGAACACCCCGCTGCACGCGATGAACTCGACAACCTTGACCGCTTCCACGCGCTGCTTCTGAGCGTCCAGCGCGTCGAATCGCTACTCTATCCAGCCCACTATGACGAATTTATAGAGGCGTTGCCACGAGGCGTTGCCGTCGAAGAGGATTTACGACAACTAGAGAGATTTACCGTATTTTTGCGTCAGATTTTTGGGCTGCGCTTCTTGCCGATTGATGCACTGGCGATGCAGTTGGGAGATGCCCTTTTCGTGGCTGGGAGTGAGTTTAATGAAAGCGATTTGGCAATCGCCTATCAACTGGCACAGGCATTACGCAGTTGGCAAGATTTAGAGCCAGAAAAGCGACTGCCCGATCTGGTCGCAGAATTGGAGACGGTTGCAACGGGGCGACGCACGCTCAATATCAGCAGCGGCAGTGATGATGGGTTTGAACCACGTGCGGGACGCATCACGTTGGCAACGCAGCATGGTTCAAAAGGACTTGAGTTTGATGCAGTCTTCATGATTGGGATTGATAACGGGTGGATACCGAATGATCTCAATGCGTACTTTATGGGTGTCTATGATTTTGCAGGCGGCGATCCGCAAGCACAAGCAAAAGCTGAACTGCGCTATTTAATGGAAGGGGATGTAGGTGGTTATGCGGGGCGCACGCCAACCGAATCAGCCCATATCGAAGTAATAGGCGAACGATTGCGCCTACTCTACGTTGGCATCACGCGAGCAAAGCGATTTTTGCAGATCAGTCGTAGTCGCTATGTGCGGACGTACAGTGGGCAGGATAGAGAGGCGGAATCGGCCGAAGTCATCGGTATCCTCTACTATTTTCTCGAACAATACAAACAATCTCGCGCCGTCGGCACAAGACGGTGAGGTTAAACCTAAAAATATCTGTGGAAAAAACAATAGTTAGGTAAACTAATGAAATCGCGTGTCTCACAGGAACGCGATTTCTAATAAACATATCTAACCAAGGAGAAGATTATGCAAGGTGAGGTTTACTACCCTTCCGATGAAGTTATCGCACAGGCAAATGTACCAAATTACCAAAACTTACGGGCCGAGGCATTGGCCGACCCTGTCGCCTATTGGGATGCGCGGGCAAAAGAAATGGTCGATTGGATCGAACCATACGAACAAGTGTTGGACGACTCGAACAAGCCATTTTTCAAATGGTTTATTGGTGGCAAGACCAATATGGTTCACAATGCCATTGATCGCCATGTCGCAGGTGACAAAGCAGACAGAATGGCTATTTATTGGGTGGGTGAACCCGGCGATAAACGTTCATTTACTTATGCCGAAGTTGATAAAGAGGTCTCCAAATTTGCCAATGTCTTGAAATCGAAAGGGATCGGTAAAGGAGATACTGTCACGATTTACATGGGACGCATTCCGGAGACCGTTTTTGCGATGCTGGCGGTTGTCAAAATTGGTGCGATTCACAGTGTTGTCTACGGTGGGTTTAGCGCACAGGCACTTGCTAGCCGCATCAACGACGCGCAAAGTCGCGTGCTGTTGACGTGTGACGGCGCATGGCTGCGTGGCAAGACGGTCAATCTAAAAGACATTGCGGATGAGGCATTGGAGATGGACGAGGCGGCTGTCGTTGATGACGTGATCGTTGTACAACGCACAAAGCAAGATGTCAACATGCAGGCAGGGCGCGACCATTGGTATCATGAGCTGTATGCAGAAGCCGACGATGCGTGTGAAACAGAGGTGATGGACGCGGAAGACCCGATGTTCATTCTTTATACAAGTGGCACGACAGGTCGGCCGAAAGGCGTACTCCACACCTGCGGCGGCTACCAAGTCTACACGGCGACGACGCTCAAATACGTCATGGACATTAAAGATGATGACATTTGGTGGTGTGCGGCCGATCCCGGTTGGATCACTGGTCATAGCTACATCGTCTATTCCCCCTTGCTTTTGGGTGCGACGGGTTTTATCTATGAAGGTGCGCCGACCTATCCCGATCCGGGCCGATGGTGGCGATTGATCGAGGAATACAAAATCACCCATCTCTACACCGCACCGACAGCGATTCGTGGCCTGATGCGCTTTGGCGACGAACATCCTAACAAAAGTGATTTGAGTTCGCTGCGTCTACTGGGGTCAGTCGGCGAGCCGATCAATCCCGAAGCGTGGAAGTGGTTCTACACAGTTATTGGCGGCGAACGCTGTCCAATCATGGATACGTGGTGGCAGACAGAGACGGGCGGATTTATGATCACACCGACCCCCGTTGTGCCGCTCAAACCGGGTAGTGGGACGAAACCATTTACGGGCATCGAAGCGGACGTTGTGCGCGTTGATGGGACGGGTTGTGATGCAGGCGAAGATGGCTATTTGATCGTCAAAGGGCCGTGGCCGGGTATGGCGCGAACCGTTTGGGGCGATCCACAACGTTATCAGGATGTTTACTGGTCAGAATTCTCCGATCAAGGTTGGTATTTTACGGGGGATAGCGCAAAGCGAGATGAAGATGGGTACTTTTGGATTATCGGCCGAATGGACGACGTGATCAAAGTGTCGGGCTATCGTCTGGGAACGGCCGAAGTTGAAAGCGCAATGGGCAGCCATGACGATGTTGCAGAGGCGGCCTGTATTGGGGTTCCTGATGAGCTACGCGGCAATGTGATTCATGCCTATGTCATCTTGTTGGAAGGCAAAGAAGGAAGTGATGAACTAGAGCAAGAGCTGAAAAACCACGTTGGCAAGGTGGTTGGGCCGATTGCCAAGCCAACCAAAGTCAATTTTGTCGATAGCTTGCCAAAAACACGTAGCGGTAAAATTATGCGTCGTCTGCTAAAGGCGCAAGTGATGGGCAAACCGCTTGGCGACACAAGCACGTTAGCTGATTAGCGAAGCTAGAGATGCCATATTTTCAAAATATGGCATCTCTCCTACATAAAATCTTCTCCGCCATCGGCCGCTAAATCTGGCATCGCTGCCTCAATATCATCTGGCGATTGTCCTTTTTCCAATCGATCCACAACCTCGCCAAATTCATCGTCGAGTGGTTCCCCCATTTCGCTGCTCATCTTACGCATAAAGCGGCCGAGTGCTTTGGGGTCTTCGCTTTCGAGCGCGGCGAGCGTGCTTTCGTCCATCATGCTGTCCATGCGACTGTCCTCTGACTTTGCCACAGCGACGCGCTTGATGCGTCGCTTGAGGTTGGGACTTTGGCAGCGTTTGCAGTTGGGATCGGCCGAATCGTATTCCTTGAATGAAAAGAAAAAGCGGTTTAGTTGTTCACAATCTTCACAACGGTAGTCATAATAAGGCATCGTTCTTCGTTCCTGTTACAATTCTGCCCTGATTTTATCCAACAGATAGTGAGAGGAGCAACTGTGATGACCACCTTATATGATCGCCCACAACACCCCGTCTTAATTGTCATTTCTGGCCCCTCCGGAGTTGGCAAAGACACGATCGCCCGTCAATTGATTGCCAGTAATCCAGAGAGATTTTACTTTGTCGTGACCGCGACGACGCGCCCCCCACGTGAAGGCGAACAAGATGGGATCGACTACTTCTTTGTGACGAATGATGAGTTTGCCCACATGATCGATGAGGACGAACTGCTCGAATGGGCAATTGTTTACAATGATTATAAAGGTGTGCCAAAACAACAAATTCGGGATGCGCTTGCCAGCGGGCGTGATGTCGTGATGCGGGTCGATGTGCAGGGGGCCGCAACGATAAAGAAGCTGATTCCAGAGGCGTTGTTGGTGTTTTTATCGGCCGAGTCCGAAGCCACCCTCGACACCCGCCTGCGTGAACGCCGATCCGAAACAGATGTTCAACTGAGCCTCCGCATTGCTACTGCTCGCAAAGAGATGCGTCGCGTTGATGAATTCGACTACTTCATTGTTAATCGACAGTCCGAGCAAGAAGAAGCCGTTGAGACATTATTGGCAATTGTCCGTGCAGAGCGGCATCGTGTAAAACGTAACCCTATCTGCTTGTAGCGTGTAAGTTAGCAATTACCTTGACCAATGTGAGCTTTTGGTTAAAATCGGCGAGAGATGAGAGGAGAATGCAGATGAAGCATCCTCATTATGCAACGTATCAAGATAGTAGTTGCCAATCATAGACCTGTATTGAGGTATGTAAAACAATGCGCTATATCTATATGGAGAATGAACTATGCACATGAAGTTAAATCGCTTATCATTACTCTGGTTATGTTTAGCAGGCCTTGCGCTTTTGCTAGCTGTACCATTCATTACCAGTGCTGCCACTGTTGACATAACAGACGGCCCAGCACTCGTAGATGATGCCCCCCAATCTAATCGCTTAATAGTTGAGCTAGACGGTGCGCCGGCCATCCTTTGGGCGCAACAAAATCGTTCAGCCCTGACCGAATCAGGTAAGCTCAATATGCAATCGGCCGCCCTAGCACAATACATTGATTCAGTAAGAGCTGAACAAGCCGCATTTGCTGGCAGACTATCCTCTGCCCTGCCGGGGGCTTCCATGGCCACCTTCTTAAACGAAAACATGGAATCAGAATTATCTGCAACGCAGATTGCGCTCAATAGTGTCACAGTTGATGTTGGCACAGCCTCCTTAGAAGAAGCATACCGTACACTATCGAGAATGGAGGGTGTTAAGGCTGTTTACTATGATCGCCAATACTATCCAGACATGTATGCTAGCAATGAATACATTGACACAGAGGCGCTCTGGGAACAGGTTGGCGGACAGGTCGATGCTGGTCGCGGCATCAAAGTTGCGTCAATTGATGGCGGTGTCCATCACGAAGCTCCGATGTTTGACGGTACAGGTTTTAGCTATCCGACTGGCTATCCTGAAGGTGGCTATGGCGACTCTGAGAACAACAACGGAAAGATTATCGTTTCTCGTGCCTATTTCCGCCCTTATGATCCTCCTGCGGCCGGTGATGAGAATGTCTGGCCGGGTGAAAACGGCACATCGCACGGTGTTCACACAGCGGGGACGGCTGCTGGTCGCATCATTGAAGACGGCGAGTACATCGGTGTCGAACTGCCCACATTTAGCGGTGTCGCGCCTGCGGCATGGTTGATGAGCTATCGTGTTTTCTATGCGAGTGTCAATAATGATGCCAGTTTCCATACGGCCGAAGGCCTCCAAGCAATTGAAGATATGGTAGCCGATGGAGCTGACGTGGTTAACAACTCATGGGGTGGAGGACCATTTAGTGAAGGTGGTCAATTCGACGCAATTGACAATGCACTGATCAATGCTTGGGAAGCGGGTATCTTTGTGTCTATGTCGGCCGGTAATGCTGGGCCGAATGCTGGCACAGGCGACCATCCATCTGCTGAATATATCAACGTCGCAGCTATCCACGACCCTGGTGCTTATGGTGCGGGATTCGTCCAAGCAACTGCTCCTGACACATTACCGGAAATGCCGTATGCGGCCGCTAGCTTTGGTGCCCTGATCGAAACCGGTCAGACGGTTGAGGGTGACTATCTGCCAGCCGCCACAGTGGGTGATGGGTCTAATTTTGAGGGTTGTAGCCCATTTCCAGAAGGTGCATTCGATGGCAAAATTGCGCTCATTAGTCGTGGCAGTTGTGAATTTGGTGTAAAGGGTCTCAATGCAGAAAATGCAGGCGCAACTGCCTTTATCATTCACAATCACGCGACAGGAGGCGAGGCTTTGGTGTCAATGGGTGGTGGCGCAGTTGGCGACCAAGTCACGATCACAGGTGTATTTATTGGTAATACAAATGGCCTAACCTTAGTAGATGCCTATAACGATGCTGGAGGTGCAACGACCTCACTAAAAATTGCTTCACTAGCCTTCTATATTGGTGACACGGAAGATGTGATCGCTGGGTTTAGCAGTCGTGGCCCAGCAGTTGGTGGTAATTTGAAGCCAGACATTGCTGCACCTGGTGTATCAATTATGTCGCAAGGTTATACCCCTGGAGCAACTGGCGAAGCGCGTCATCTGGGCTTTGGGCAAGTGAATGGCACATCAATGGCTTCCCCACATGTTGCAGGTGCTGCTGCCATCTTGCGTCAGATCCACCCTACTTGGAGCAATGATGACATCAAATCTGCTTTGATGACCACCGCGGTCTATACAGATATTTTCAAAGTAGTTGATGGTCAGGTTGTACCTGCCCAACCACTTGATATGGGTGCGGGACGTATTAATCTGACGAATGCTTCGGACCCCGGTGTGATTGCTTCTCCACCATCACTCAGCTTTCAGCAACTAGTGTCTGGCACAGAGAAGACGATGCAAGTGTCACTCACTAGCATTGCTGACACAACTGAAACGTATGAGATCACCACACTTTACACTGGTAATAGCTACACGGAAACACAAACAGCCCCCGGCATTTCTTTGTCTGCAACCTCGATTACCTTGGCTCCCGGCGAAACGCAACAATTGAATGTGACATTTGATGGCGTTGGACATGGCATTGGTGACGACAACCAAGGCTATATTGTGATGAGCAGCGAGAACCACGACGCTCACATGCCGTTTGCCGCACGAGTCACGCCGGAATTGAAAGAAAGCACTGTATTATTAATCGATACGGACTTTAGCGATCTGCTCGGTTATGCTGACTATACTCAGTACTATGTAGATGCGTTAGAGGAGATTGGCTACGATTATGAATACTACAACGCAGACATAAACTTCAATAATCCTGCAACCTTGCCTGAGTCAGCAGTGTTGGCGCAGTATGGCGCGATTATCATCTTCACAGGTGACCATTACCGACCCGATGGTACGTTTACTGTCGCAACCCCGCTGACAGCACGAGACATGAATCGCTTGACAGAGTACGCGACACAAGGCGGCAAGATAATTGTCATGGGACAAGATGCCTTAGGTGTTACCAACGATAGCTTCTTCCAAGGGGCGATTCTTGGTATCGCGGATGATGAAGAGTATGTACTTGATGCTTATGACCGCCCAGATGATGTGATCGCTTTGCAAAGCGCACCGGCTGCATTTGAAGGCATTGGTGTAGACCTCAGTGGTGACCGTTTCACAGTTGTGAATTTGAGTGGTGCAAATGAGGTGCCACCGATTACAACGACGACACAAGGTAACGCACGCTTGCGCTATGTTTCCAACAATAGCACGCTTTTCTACGATGTTGCTATTGATGCTGGTGACCCTGTGACGATCACGGCCGCTCATATTCATAGCGGTGCAGTTGGCGAGAACGGCCCTGTGCTGCAAGGGATATTCCCATTCAGTGAACCTGTCTTTGTAACCGATACACTTAGCTGGAGTGGTTCAGTTGAGTTGACGGCGGAAGAAGCCACTGTTATTGAGGCAGGCAACACTTACATCAACATCCACTCAACGCAAAATCCAAGTGGTGAATTACGTGGGCAAGTTGGGGTTGTTGGCTCTGGTGATGGCGCAGGTAATCAATTCTTTGTAGATGAACTGCTGACATCACTATTTGATATTGATCCCTCCGGACTCGGCGAAGACTTACATCAAGGGTCGCCATTGCTCAATGTTGTAAGAGGCACTAATGTAGAAGATGGTGTCATCAGCTTCTCACACCGCGATCAACCAACACTTGAATACCCAGAAACGAACTACAAAGGTAGCTCGATCCTTGCCGCCTTTGGTTTGGAAGGGGTGAATAACCCAGAAAGTAGAGCGCACGGCGTGTCTCGCGCTGAGTTGCTCGATCTGATGTTGAATTTGTTGTTTGACAAACCAACAATTGACACGTTCACGCATTCGCAGGATGGTGCGGAAAGCTCCTTTACCGTTAACCTCGCTTCTAACATTGAGGGCGCGGTCGGCATTGAGTATCGCTTCGATTGGGGTGATGGCACGCCTTATACTGATTACTTCTCAACCAACATCGCCGACGGTGGTGTAATAGCTGGGCATCGGTATATTGTTTGTGGAAGTTACACGGTTCGTGTTGAGGGTGTTGACTCTTATGCAAACCACGCGATTGGGACATTGGATATAAACGTCACAGAGAACTGTGAAGTACCGACCGACGTTTCTCTCAGTGGTGCAGCCGGACAAATCACGGCAAATCCAGTTGTACTTGTTGTCCTAAGCCTCGCAACGATAGTGATTGCGGGTTTGATTGCTGCTCGTAGACGACAGCAGCTGTAACTATTAACTTAGTCACAAAATTGACATGATTTTGTAAAGAGATGGCGGATGCTCCTAGAGTGTCCGCCATTTTTGGTTCTGGCTATTTGAATAAACCAACGTCATTGTGCGACAAAATGTGGGATGCCTACAGGACTAAAACTTTGATCTGGTCAAACCGCAGCGTACACTTGATGTTATAAGAACGTTCGACTCAAAATTCACCTTGACGAAAGTTTGCATCAGGTTAAAATTAGCGCAAGATGAGTTGGAAACATAAATGAGCCGTCTCCTTACAATGTCTTGCTACCGGAACCTCATCTTTTAGAAGTAACATGAAACTCATCATAACCATTAGCCCACAATATGCACAACCTCTAGCGACGATAATCAACTAGATTGCCTTATAATCCGCTCAGTTAGAAACATTTAATTCCACGGAGGAAAGTAAGTGATGCGAATGACTAGACGTTACATTTTTTCTTTAGCAGTAAGTTGTATCTTATTGTTGACTTTTTCATTGGTTTCCGCTCAGTCGAGCGCACCAGCGGGAATGAGTACTTCCAGCGATATACAGTCTTCTGGAAATCGCTATCTTGTTCAGCTAAATGATATGCCTGCTGCCCGTTACGATGGTGGTGTGCGTAGTTTTGCTGGCACAAGTCGGTCTGCAACTGGCACCGACAAATTTCAGTCCCGTACAGACGCGGCTCAAGCGTATGTAGGATATTTGGCTGAGCAACAGGCGAGTGTTGCTCAATCGGCCGAAGCACTCCTCAGCCGTGAGCTGCACATTCCCTTCAACTACTATTATGCAGTAAATGGGTTTGCAACCTTCCTAACGAGTAGTGAAGCCGCACGCTTAGAACGCCTTCCGGGAGTTGCGGTAGTTGCAGCCTTGCCAGATCAAGAATTGCATACTGACCGTGGCCCACAGTGGATTGGCGCAACCGATGTGTATAACGGCGAAGGCCCCGGCGGTCATACCGCAACAGGTGAGGGAATGGTCGTTGGTATCATCGACTCTGGCCTAAATATGCTCAACGAAACGCATCCATCATTTGCCGATGTAGATAGTGACGGTTACGACCATACCAACCCACTTGGTGAAGGCAACTATCTTGGCTGGTGTGACAGTGATGACGAGAACTATGATGCTAATTTGCAGTGTAATGATAAGGTCATCGGTGCTTATGACTTTCTTGGTACATCCCCTGACGACATCAATGGTCATGGTTCACACGTGGCAAGCACCGCAGCCGGCAATCATGTATCAGGTGCGACAATCAATGCGCCAACAATCAGTGTAACAAAAGATGTTAGCGGCGTTGCGCCACATGCAAATCTGATTATCTACGGCGTTGAAGGAGATGATGGTGGATGTTGTGATGGCGGTGCATTAGTCGCTGCTATTGATCAGATTACGGCCGATGCTTACATCGTTGATGTTCTCAACTACTCAATTGGTGGTGGCGACTATAGCCCTTGGACTGAAGGACAGACTCCTCTTGCTTTCTTGGGCGCATTTGATGCAGGTATCACGGTCGTGACATCTGCTGGTAATGCAGGTCCTGATGCACAAACGCTTGGTTCCCCCGGACAATCTCCGTGGATGTTAGCTGTTGGTGCAACGACCCATGATCGTGTATTGACGAATGAACTCGTTGATATTACAGATGGAGAAGATACACTCGCAGACATTGGTGGTGCGGGCTTTACTTCTGGCCATGGCCCTGCGAAACTGATTTATGCAGGGGATGTCGCTTCTGATGAGACAAGCACACCTGAGCTGTGTGGCGTTGGCTCTATCGGTGACTTCAATTCGCCATGGCCTGCGGGTACATTTGATGGCGAGATCGTTGTTTGTCGTCGAGGAACTTTTGGTCGCGTTGAGAAAGGTGCAAACGCACTTGCTGCGGGTGCTGGCGGATACATTCTCGTGGATAATGGTGCGGGCGTTGTCAGCGATCCACACGTTCTGCCGGGTCTCCATGTCACACAGGCAGTGGGTGATATATTAATTGAATTTATCCAAGCGAATGCGGCAGACAACCCAATGGGAACGATCACAGGCTCAACCTACATTATCGACGAGGCATTCGGCGACATCATGGGTGGCTTCAGCTCACGCGGACCGCAGACGCAGGGGAGTGTTATTAAACCAGATGTTGCAGCGCCCGGCGTTGCAATTTGGGCAGCTTACGCTGACGATGAAGATCAAAGCAATGGCCCTGAGTATACGTTCTTAGGCGGCACCTCGATGGCAAGCCCACACACGGCAGGTTCTGCCGCGCTCATTCAGTCTATCAACCCAACTTGGACACCAGCCGAGGTTTACTCAGCCCTGATGATGACGGGTAAACTAGATATCCTCAAAGAGGATGGAACAACTGCCGCTGATCCATTTGATATTGGTGGTGGACGCATTCAGGTTGATCGGGCAGTCAATGCTTATCTTGTGCTTGATGAGTCAACGGATAACTTCTTGGCGGCCGATCCAGCGATTGGTGGTGATCCATCATCTCTCAATCTCGCTTCAATGGGACAAGATGCCTGTTTAGGGAGTTGCTCTTGGACTCGAACTGTTCGTGCGACAAAAGATATTACGACAACATGGGATCTTTCTGTCACAGGAATGGCCGGTTTCGACGTGACCGTTACACCTGAGTCCTTCACATTAGGTGAAATTGGTGCGACGGCAACATTTACAGTTGAAGCAACTGTCAATGGCGCACCAGACAACGAATATGTATTCGGTACATTGATGATGGCTCCGACCCCACGTGATGGCTCTCTCGCTCACGGTTTACACATGTCAATCGCCGCTCAGTCAGCGACTGGCTCGTTGCCAGACATCGTAACAATTCAAAACGACGAGGCAACTGGAACATATACGGTAGAGGGCTTACGAACAGTTGGTGTGACAGATGCAACCTATCCTGTTCAAGGCTTGGACAAAGGGTCTGCCACAGAAATGTCACTGGCTGTAGACCCGACAAACACCGATCCATATGACAACGTGAATGATGGAACAGTTGAATTCATAACGGTTGAGGTAACAGACACAGCATTGCGTCTTGTCGCAGACATTACCGAATCAACTGCGCCAGACCTTGATCTTTATGTAGGTACTGGTGGCACACCAAGCGAAGACACAATGGTTTGCACCAGCGCAACGGCAATTGCGACTGAATACTGTAATATCACAGGTGAAGAGTTAACAGCTGGCACGTGGTGGATTCTAGTTCAAAATTGGGCTGGCTCTGGTGCGGCTACCGATGATTTGACACTAATGACTGCTGTTGTCGAACCCGGTGATGACGGTAATTTGACCGTTTCTGGCCCAACAACAATTATTCCTAATCAGGAATTCAGCGTAGACTTGACTTACAATGTGCCGGCCGCACAACCTGGTGACCGCTACTATGGTGCAGTCTATATTCTGCCAACCTCCCGCGATCACATTGGCGAATTTGACGTTGATCTGCAAATCTATGCAGCAGAAACATTAGCATTGAGTGGTGATCCTGTTGGCTTTGAGCTTGGCATTCCACCTAGCTGGAGCGTCACAGATGATGCTGGTACAGGGCTTGTTTGGACAGTGACAGAGGAAGATAGCTGCGAATTTGACACGAATTACGCAACTGAAAGCTCAAAAGCCGCTTGTGTTAACAGTGATACGTTTGGGACGGCCGCTTACGACACATCGCTCATCTCTAATGAGATCAGCTTTGGAGATACTGAAAGCTGTGACACGGTAACGCTCGATTTTGTTGTCAACTACTTCGACTTAAATGCTCCAGACAAAGGCGGCGATCAGCTAGATGTTGATGTCAGCACAGATGGTGGCATCACTTGGACAACGGTGTTGAAAATTGAGGATACAGTCGGGGCTATCTTCGACCTACCGGGTGTGGCTCAAAGTGTTGATCTTGTTGACTACTTAGCAGAAGAATCAATCCACGTGCGTTTCCGTTTCTACAACCCAGATGATGGCGAAAATGCTTGGGATTGGTACGCGCAGGTTGACGATGTAGCACTCGTTTGTCAGACATCAGCAGGCATGAACCTGAGTTCGACAAGCATCACGCACGACATTGAGATTAATGGCACAGTTAGTTCAACGTTGACGATTGAAAGCACCGGAACAGGCACTCTTGAATATGACGTTTATGAAGATGGACGTTCAGCTAATCAAGGAACAGCATTCACTTTGACCCAGTCCACCTCGCAAGCTATTGATGACGGCGCGGGTGTCTCCTGTGGTAATGCTGCTGGAACTGTAGACAATGAGTTCTTGCGTGTCTTTGACCTCAGTGAATCGACTTTTGATGAGGATGCGGTTCTTATCAAGATGGTTGAGTTTGGCGTAGATGATCTTGTTCTGGGAGTCACCTCGCTTAACTTGACTGCTAATGTCTATACACTAGATGGTGCGCTCTCCTATGAGAATATGACACTGGTCGGTTCAGGCGAGCTTGAAGTGACAGAGAATATCAATGATGAAATCGTTTCAATCCCAGTAGAAACTTCCTTCATCCCAACTAATGCTACGATTGTTGTAGGTGTCGCATACCCAGATAGCGGTGCTGGCAGTTACTTCTACCCAGGCACGAATGACGCAGGCCAAACTGGCCCGAACTATCTCGCCGCGGCAGCTTGTGGTTTTAACGATCCGGTTGATTATGCAGATATAGGATCGGGTTTCCCCGACCATCACCTTGTGATGAATGTACTTGGTGAAACGGAAGTACCACCAACTTGTTTCGCGCCAAGCGACATTACATGGATGTCTATCGGGTCAGCAAGTGGGACGCTTGCGACGGGCGAATCGGCCGATGTAGCAATCTCCTTCGACGGCTCTGGCCTCAGCACGGGCATCTACACTGGGACACTCTGCGTTAGCAACAACGTAGACAACGGCACGATTGTTCAAGTTCCCGTTGAGCTGCATGTCTACACGGACATCCTAGATCCAACAGATGTTGCACTTGGTCAAGTCATCGGCAACACACAAAGCACACAGCTTGTCGCCGTAGCGACCGGCATCTTGCTTGCGACATTCTCAGGCTTTGTCCTCGTTCGTCGTCGCCGCTCGTAAAAATTAGTTGATCGGTGTCGCTCTGCGACATTGATTGGAAAAGGGGGTGACTCTACCTAGAGTCACCCCCTTTTGCATTTTTCATCATGCGCCCTTTAATTGGAACTCCTCTAAAACGTTTTCTAAAGCAGTATCGACGTGCAAACCAGCCAGACATTTCGCTTTCATTTATTCTGCAAAGTGTCGAATATCCGACCAATGTCGGCTCAATTTTTCGACTGGCAGATGGAATTGGTGTCGAACAGGTAATTTTAACTGGCATCACGCCGCAGCCACCAAACCCAACGATTGACAAAGTGAGCCGCCACAAGCACCAGCGCATTAACTGGCGATATGTCAAAGACCCGCTCGAAGCAGTGAAACAGCAAAAGGCAGCCGGCTATCAAATAGTCGCTGTGGAGATTGCGGAAGGGGCAGCTCCCTATCATGAAGCAAACTATTCAGATAAAGTTTGTCTTATTGTAGGTCACGAAGACCATGGGGTCACAAAAGCGACGTTATCTGCTTGCGATTCGGCCGTTTTCATCCCCATGTATGGCAAGGGTCTATCGCTCAACGTCCATGTCGCGTTGAGCATTGCAGCCTATCGCGTTCTACACCCTTGAGATAGCAATTCAAAAAGCTGAATTTCCGAAACGGCTATTCAGCGAGTTTCTTTTCGATTTGGAATTTCATCGAGGCCAAATTGAGCGGCCCTACCCAGCGTGCCACCTCCGCCCCATTTTCATTGAGCAAAATATAGGTTGAGCGTCTTCGCACGTCGAGTTGTGTCATCAAATTTGATGTAGCGGGTTGATCGATATCTAAGTAGAAGAAGTCGATTTCGTCTGAAAATTGTTTGTTTAGCTCGTTCACGACGGGCTTATTTGCATTTCAGGTCGTTCACCACGTTGCGTAGATATTGAGTAGTTGCGCCCGTTTTGTTTTGCCAACGAGGTCGCTATCTGCTTGGGTATAAGCAACATTGACATAGCCATGCAACGGTTCGCCGATGAGCGCAGCCTGTGCTGGAGCTACGGTGGGGGCGACAGTTGGTGGCAACGAGGTTGGAGAAGCTGTCTCCTGTGCGCCAGCACACGCAACCAACCCCACGATAAATAGAAATAACCAGCGAAATTGTTTTATCATGTTATTCTCTTTCCTATGCTTGTGCAGCCATCTTTTCGCCAAAGGCGAGCAAAGCATTAACGCGCTCATCATCGGCGGCTTCGGCATAGACGCGCAGAACGGGTTCTGTTCCAGACGGCCGAATAAGCAGCCAACTCCCATCAGTCATATAGTATTTGACCCCATCAACCGTCTCGACGCGCTCAACGGCAACACCTGATATGGCATCAGGGGCTGCTTCTAGCAGCATAGCGACCATTGCAGGCTTGGCGACGGGCTGCGTGAGCTTCATGTCGGTGCGCCGATATTGTGCAGGGCCGTATTCCTTGAGCAACTCCTCAACCAGCGTATGAAGAGGTTTATTATAGTAGGCCATCACTTCCAAAATAAGCAGCCCCATGAGAATACCATCCCCCTCAGGGATATGGTTTTTGATGGAGATACCGCCTGACTCCTCGCCACCCATCAGGATGTCATCTTTGAGCATCAGATCGGCAATGTGATTGAAGCCCACAGGCGTTTCGATGACTTCAAGCCCATTTGCGGCCGCAATGCGGTCGATCATGCGGGTGGTAGAAACGGTGCGAACCACTTTTCCTGTCCAGCCACGTTCTTCAATTAGATAGCGTAGAATGAGTGAAAAAATGCGATGTGGATCGACAAATCGGCCGAGTGCATCCATCGCCCCAATCCGATCCGCATCTCCATCCGTTGCCAATCCCACATCGAAATGCCCTGATTGTACCGTTTTGCTCAACTGACGTAGATGTTTGCTAATTGGCTCTGGATGAACGCCCCCAAAGCCGGGGTTCATGACATGGCGCAAGTTTTTGACATGGGTTCGACTGCGCGTTAACACCTCTCCAAAGACACCGCGCCCTGATCCATACATCGCATCGGCGACGACGCGCAACTCCCCACGTGAGATTGTGTCAAAATCGACAATCGTGCTGAGGTGTTCATAGTAAGCCCACGCAGGATCAAATTTGCGAATGAGACCACGCTTAACTGCCTTATTAAACCCCATCAAGTTAGGGCCACGCGCCTCTTCTGCGTTGCGGATAAGCAACTGCTCAACTCGCTTATGTTGTGCAGGTGAGGCACTGCCGCCAAAGCTGGCTTTGAGCTTGACACCATTGTAGCGCGGCGCATTGTGGCTTGCCGTAATCATGACTCCTGCTGTCGCATTGTTGTTGACGACGGCGAAACTAGTGGTTGGCGTTGGCGCGTCGGCGCGGGCTAGTAAGGTTGGAATACCGTTGCCTGCCATGACACGAGCCACCTCCATTGCATAGCGATCCGATAAAAAGCGCGTATCAAAGCCGATAACGCAACTTGGATTTTCACTATTCTCGGTGTGTATCCAGTCGGCAATGGCCTGTGCGACGAGACGTAGATTGTGAAATGTAAATGTTTCTGAGATGACGGCACGCCAGCCGTCTGTTCCAAACTTGACAGTCATGATTTTCTCACTTGCTTATGGTATGACAATAGCATTTACTTGCTCGATTGCCTGTTCGGTCGTTATTTCTTGTTTGAGTGTGGCAACGGTTACATTCGTTAAAGCGGTCAAACTGTTGATAGATAATTTATTGGGATAAGCAACGGCTGTCGCTAGTTGTGTTCTTAAAAACGTTGTGTAGGCATTGATCTGCCACGCATCAAATGCTTCGCTTCTAGCGGGTGGAATTAGCATGGCGGTACTGTAGGCACCGAGATTTTGCGGATTGGTAAGATAGGTAACTAACTCGGCCGAAATAGCCTGCCGCTCCACATTGGGTGTCGCAATTGCCCAAACCCAGCCGCGCACAACGGGCGAAGTTGCTGTCCGACTCGATGGCAATGGTGCAAATGAACTTCCGTTTCCCTGCGCTCGTTGCGCTAAAAATGTTTCGGCATTGCTAAAGATAATGGACGCATTCCCGCTTTCAAAATAGCTCCAAGCCTCCATCTGTTTCGCTATGTTTGCGCTTTCTGCGACTAAAAATCCGTCAGAGACACCTTGCCGAATATCAATTAGTGCTTCTTCAAGAGGGGGAACTTGAAATTGAAAGTCTGATTCACCGTCGGTCAACGAGCCATTTGCTCCACGATAAAGCTGCAAGAGGAGATTTGCCCCTGCTTGTCCATTCGCAGGTAAGACCATTGCAGCGCGTTCGAGCGTAGAAAAATCTGACCATCGACGAGCAAAGGTACCCGTTACAACATTGGGATTGTAGACTAGATGATAGAAATCGGTGATGAGAAAGGGAGAGCCATATTGGATATTGTCAATTCGGCCGAATTCCCGCCCAACCGGAAACATCTCTCCTTCATCTAACAACTCTTCAAGCGGATAAACCAATCCTTCACTGACTGCCTGTTCTAGCTGATCGCTTGGCAAAGCAATTAGATCAGGCAGCACGTTTGGCGCAACATTGCGACCCGTTCGCAAGTAACTCAAAATGCCACCTTGTTCGCTGACACTTTTTGTTTGCAAACGAATCGTAACATCGGGATGAGCGGATGCGAATGTGTTTAGCTGTGTGAGAAGCGGGTTTTCTGTGTCCTCACCGCCTATTGTTGCATCGGCCGAAATCGCTGGAGGAACCCAAACACGTAGTTCAAAACGAGGCGTTTCGCTCTCCACCGTTATTTCTGGCAGGGGATTATCAACCGTCGGGGCGGCCGAGGGTAAAGGGGTCAAAGCCGTTGGTGTCACTCCTGTATTTCGCTGTTCACAGCCAAACAAAAATAACCAAAGCACAACAAAAAACAACCAGTTACGCATGGGTAAATAGTATAAACTTCTGCCAATCAATGCCAACCGATTCAGCCTTCTTCTCACATGTAAATGTTGATTTTTTGCTAACTTCTTGCTAACCTTGCAGCTAAATCACAAGCGTGTGGCACATGACAGACTAAAACACTCCAATTCTCCCTTATTTGTATCCCCAGCGGATTTTTGTGGCTTGATTTTTATATCTGGAGTGTTTTGTGCTAACTGTTCATCACCTTTCTAAATCATTCAATCTGACAACTTTATTTAACGACGTGACATTCAGTGTCAATCGCGGCGATCGGGCCGCGCTAATTGGCGCAAATGGCAGCGGCAAAACGACGCTCCTGCGAATTATTGCAGGCGAGGAAACCCCATCGGCCGGCACCATCGCTTTACCAAACGACATACAAATCGGGTACTTACCACAGGGGTTTGAGCTTGACCCGGAGCAAACGCTGGGCGAGATCATTGGTCGCGCCGCTGGCAGCATTGACATCCTAGAGGACGAACTGACTGCGTTGACCATGAAAATGGTTGAACATCCGGATGATTTGATTTTACATGAGCAGTTTGATCGACTGTTGCGAAAGATCGAATCGGCCGATACTGGTCGAGTTGCGACAATTACCCATTCGCTTGGCCTTAATGATATTGATTCGCATCTCCCAGCCGGCGTTCTCAGCGGCGGTCAAAAAACTCGCCTTGCCCTCGCTCTCGTTCTACTCGATGACCCCGACCTCCTGCTGCTTGATGAGCCAACCAACCACCTCGACATCACGATGCTAGAATGGCTTGAAAGTTGGTTGGCAGACTTTGCAGGGGCTGTCCTCTTTGTCTCGCACGACCGCACGTTTATTGATCGGACAGCGACAAAAATCTTGGCTCTTGACGACGGCATCAAAGAGTATGTCGGTAACTACAGCGATTATCTTGTTCAGTGGCAGATGGAGCGTGAGAAGCAGATGCAAGCATATCTCGATCAGGTTGCCGAAGTGAAGCGCATCAAGAAAGATGTGGCGCGGGTGCGCGAAACGGCGCGGTCGCAGGAAAATAAATCAACTTCCGTTCGCAAGGGTGGTGAACGCATGGCACAATCGGGCTTCAAGGATTTTGTCCGCAGCAAGGCAAAAGCTACGGCAAAGGTCGCAAAGGCGCGTGAGGTCAAGCTCAATCGTTTTCTTGATGCAGATGAACGTGTGGAGAAGCCGACGCGCAGTTGGCAGATGAATGTTGAGTTTGGGACGGATGTGAGAAGCGGCCGATCTGTCCTCCACCTTCACAACCTCACGATTGGCTATGATCGGCCGCTTCTGCACATCCCCGAACGCTACGTCTCGGCCGGGCAGCGCATCATTCTGACCGGTGCGAACGGCAGCGGCAAGACAACCTTGCTCAAGGTCATTGCAGGTCAATTGCAGCCATTACAGGGAACCGCGACATTGGGCAGCAGTGTTCAGCTTGGTTACATGGCGCAAGAGCAAGAACTGCTTGATCCCGCAAAGTCGCCGGTCGAAACATTACGCGACATTGGATTTGGCACAGATACCGACATTCGCAACTATCTACACAACTACCTCTTCAAGGATCAAGAGCCGCTAAAACCAACCGCGCTACTCAGCTATGGGCAACGCGCTCGCTTACAACTTGCGTTGCTCGTCGCGCAGGGCTGCAACTTTTTGCTGCTCGATGAACCGATCAACCATCTGGATATTCCCTCGCGTGAAATGTTTGATCAAGCTTTGCTACAATTCAGTGGAACAACGCTTGCTGTTGTGCATGACCGTTATTTCATCGGCCGATTTGCCACAGAAGTCTGGTGGGTGGAAAATGGAAGTGTGCGACGAGAGATAAAGTAAATTGGTACGATTATGCACCCGATTCAACAACGTGGACAGACAATTACTCAATATGATGCCCCAGCTAGCATTGAGGCTGCGCTACACTTGCTTGCCACCTATGGCAAACGCGCCCGTTGCATTGCGGGTGGCACTGATCTCATCGTTGAGCTTGAGCGCAACCAGCGACAAGGGGTAGATACGTTAATCGATCTGACACGCATTCCAAATCTCAACCAAATTGAGCGGCTTGCTGATGGCGCAATTCGCATTGGCGCAACTGTCACACACAATCAAATTGTCGCCTCTGAGTTGCTGTGCGAAAAAGCCGTGCCACTAGTGCAGGCGTGCTGGGAGGTTGGCTCGCCCCAGTTACGCAATCGAGCCACAATTGTCGGCAACGTCGTCACGGCTAGCCCTGCTAATGACACGATTTCTGCGTTGTGGGTGATGGATGCACGCCTGACGTTACGTTCATTGAAGGAAGAGCGCGAGGTTTCGATCCGTGAATTTTATGAGGGTGTGCGGCGCACGGTTTTACGAGATGATGAAATCGTGACGCATATCATCCTGCCAGCGCGAGAAGGGAAGGGCGTGTATGTCAAGTTAGGCAATCGTCGGGCGCAGGCGATTTCGGTTGTACATTTGGCAATCTGGCTGGATGTTGTGGATGAGCGAGTGAAATCGGCCGACATCGCCCTAGGCAGCGTCGCACCAACCATCGTCAGCGCAACGGTTGCCGAAGATTTCTTGCAAGGGAAAAGTTTGACAGACGACGTGATTGCTGAGGTGGCACAACTGATTGGGGAGGGGGTGCGGCCGATCAGTGATGTGCGGGGATCGGCCGATTATCGTACTAATCTTTTGCCCATTATGACTAGACGCGCCCTCGTTGCCCTGCGCGACGGCAAGGTTGTGTTGCCGACCCAGCCCACTCTTTTGCAGGCCGAGACAAATGGTATCTTCCCAACGGGCGAACAACATTCGCATAGTCAAACTGACATTGTTGAGACGACTGTGAACGGTCAGCCGATTTCCGCGCCGCTTGGCACGCATCAAACATTGGTCGATTGGTTGCGGGAAGCTATTGGCTTAACAGGTACAAAACTAGGCTGTGCGGAGGGAGAATGTGGTTCCTGCACCGTTTTCCTCGATGGAATGGCGGTGATGGGATGCTTGGTTTCGGCCGCTCGCGCCCATCACGCCGACATTGTAACGGTTGAAGGCTTACAGAGCGAGGCAGGCGACCTCCATCCCATTCAACAGGCGTTTATCGACAAAGGAGCTGTCCAGTGTGGCTATTGCATCCCGGGCTTCCTGATGTCAGGCGCAAAACTGCTCGAAGAACATCCGCAGCCATCCCATGAACAAATTCTACAAGCCTATAGCGGTAACCTCTGTCGCTGCACGGGCTACTACAAAATCATTGAGGCTGTGAAGCAAGCCAGTCGCATCAGTTAGAACCTACATGCGCTTGCATAGCTGAAATCGTTTGATAGAAGAACTTTGGCAACAAGTCTATAAAGAAGCCCATCGTGCGGGGCTAGATGTCTCTGTATTGGGAGAACGCCAGCATGAGGTTGTGAGACGGGTGGCGGAATTTTTGGCGGTTGAACCAGAAAACCGTCGTTTCTTGTTTCGCAAGCCAGCTCCAAAGCCCGTTGCACCAACCATCCTATATGGCCCGCCCGGCACAGGCAAGACAACCTTCTTATATGTATTAGACCGTGTTTTGCGGCGACAACTGCCCGATAACATCGCGCCCGTGATGCGGAAAGGGCAACGCACCTACAAACTGCAAAAACGCCTATTGAAGGACGAGCCATTGAGCATATTGTCGGTCAGCCAGTGGGCGCAACTGCTACATTTTTACGAATGGGATGTGCAGAAGCATCGACTGATCTCGGCCGATCTCCAACACTTCATCACAAGAAATCTCATCCCCATGCGCGTCATTTTTGCGGATGAGGTTGAGATGGTTGGCTACTCTCCCACTATACCGACGTTGGCAAAGAATGGTATTCTCGTTGTGGGAACATCTAATCAGACGGCGTTCAAACAGTTAGAACGGCAGCAAATCCCGCCCCATAAAATTTACTTTGGCGGCGAAGATATGCGACAGGGCGATCCGCAAGATGCCGTTCGTGACCATTCGATGTTTGCTCAACTGATGGCAAAGCAAACACAACGTTTTGGGCAGGTCAATTGCCGGCTCGCGCGACAAGGGGACATCGTGTTTGTGCTGCTAGACTTTGACGAGACGTTACGCGCCCCGCTCCTTGATATTGAATGGGTCAATTTTATCGAGACGACACGCTTTTTTGTCTCTGATCCAACGCTGCTGACGCAGAACTTGCGCTATGTGCTATTGCTGAATGGATTTTCGTTGGCGAAGTTGCAGCGCGACTACAACGGCATTATTCGTTTTATCGCGCTGTTTGATGCGGTTGAGCAGATGGGGATTGGCGTACTTTTGCGAAGCAGTGGACAAGCGTTGCAGCTATCTCGCGCTTCATTTGAGGCGTTGAAGCAGGTGATTGAATCGGCCGATGACGCAAGTGAAGAGGTAAAACGGAAAACGGCCGTAGGAATAGACCGCTTTACCTCTCGTCTCGGCATGGCGGGGCAGCGGGCGCAGACAACGCTAGGTCTTAGAAAATCGGATTAACGACATCGTTGACGATCAACAACACCATCAAGCCAAGCAGCAACAGCATTCCGACCATGTGAATAAACCCTTCGCGTTCAGCAGTAACGCGACGACCGCGAACCGCTTCAATTAGCACGAACAAAATGCGCCCACCGTCAAGCGCGGGGAGGGGAAGCAGGTTTGTGAAACCAAGCCCAACGCTGATGATGCCAGTGAAAAAGAGGACGTTAAACCAGTCCCCAGTGTTAAATGCGTCTTGTGCCTGTGTTCCCGCAATTTGGCTGATGCCAACAACGCTAATAGGTCGTGCCTCTTGTGAAGTGATCGAACCTTCAATCAACTTTGCGGGAGCAGTGAGCGTTAGAGCGATCACGTCGTAAATCGTTTGTAATGATTCAGCCGCAGCCTCTCCCACACCCATCATGCGAACCTTCTCGCCGCCGTTGATGCTTGCAATCCTCACACCGATGACCCCCCTCTCTGGATTACCGTCAAACGGCTGTGGTGTAACCGTCGTGCTTCTCTGCTCTCCGTCGCGCAAATAGACGACTTCGATGGGGGTATTAGCATTGGCACTGATTTCTCCAATTAGTAAATTACGGTCAACGCCAATCTCTTTGCCGTTGACCTCAACGAATATATCGCCTGTCTGTAGGCCAGCCTCTACAGCAACATTGTCCTCAAACATCTCGCCAATTCCAAGCGGATTGCGCTCCATTGCATACGCACCCCAGAGAACGAAAAAAGCTAAGATAAAGTTGAAGACAGCTCCCATGACGAGAACGCTAAAACGCGCTGTCTTGCTCGCACTCGAAAGACCGCCGAGAACGTTGGGATCATCCTCGCCCGCTGGTCGCACGAAGCCACCTAGAGGAATCCAATTTAGCGTATACTTTGTGCCACCACGCTCAAACAGTGTGACGGCACGCGGAGGAAAACCGATGCCAAACTCCTCGACCTCAATATCAAAGAATCGTGCTGCGAGAAAATGACCAAGTTCATGTATAAAAATAATCGGCGAGAGAATCAGGATGAACGCTCCGATATACCAGAGAATATCCATATTGTTTCCTTGAGATTTCGGCCGAAAATCGTTCAGCCGACAATAGTTCAGATTGCATTATAAAAGGTTATTCGACTGAAAATCAATCGCTCTCTACCTTTTAACTACGTTCTAACAGCATAAGCCAGCCCATCATCTGGCATTTACAATTTCTCTTTCTGTTATAATCGCAGCTTCCAAAATGTAAGATAAAGTTGTAAGAGATGGATGATTATCCAAAGACTTGCAACCTTAGGAGTAAAAGATGGCTCGAAAAATCGTCGTTCTTCAAGGTGACGAAACAGGACAAGAACTACTCGATGAGGCGTTGCGCGTCATTGATCCTGCTGTGACTGGTTATGATGTTGAATTTGTGACGTTTGATTTGTCGCTAGAAAATCGCCGCAAAACAAACAACAAGGTTGTTTATGAAGCGGGTGAAGCGATGCGCGAGCATCACGTTGGTTTGAAGGCGGCGACGATCACGCCGGAAGCGCAGGGAGATGTCGGTAGCCCCAACGCGATTTTGCGTGAAGCGATTGATGCAGAGATTATTTTACGGACAGGGCGCAGAATTCCGGGCGTTCGGCCGATGGGCGGCATCCACTCCCCGATCTCCATCATTCGCATGGCACGCGGCGGCGCGTATGGCGCGAAAGAGTGGCGCGAGGGTGACGCTGGCACAAATGAAGAGATCGGCGCGCGCACCGAAGTTATCTCACGCTGGCTGTGTCGCTCCGTTGCGGAATATAGCTTCCAACATGCCCAGAAGGTTGGTGCAAAGGTATTTGGCGGCCCTAAATATACGGTTAGCCCGACCTATGAAGGGATGTTCAAAGAAGAGCTAGACGCGGCGGCCGAGCGTTATCCCAGCATCATCTACGACCCCCAACTGGTAGACGCGATGCTCGCTTTGCTCATGCGAACAAGTGGCGAGCCGCTCGTCATTCCAACGCTCAACCGCGACGGTGACCTCATCTCCGACCTCGTTCTCGCCATGTTCGGCTCTATCGCTGGCAACGAGTCAATGGTCATTTCGCTCGACTACGAGTATGCCGTCGATTGCGTCATGGCAGAAGCGCCACATGGCACGGCTCCTGCACTGCAAGGCCGCAACGTTGCCAACCCAATGGCGATGATTCTGGCATGTGCGGGTCTCTATAGCTATTTCAAAGAGTCTCAGGCCAAGCAAATTAGCCGCGCTATTTACGAAGCGACATTTGAAACGGTCTATGATGGCATTCGCACCTCGGATCTTGGCGGTCAGGCACAAACGACCGACTTCACCAACGAAGTAATTCGCCGCGTGAAATCCAAGCTGGCTGTTTGGTCATCGTTGGGATAGAACACAGTCGTTAAGCTGTCGTGAAAGCGTCGTGCAACGGCATCAGGAGGGGGTAGTATATGTTGCAAGCAAATCTGTCTTCTTATAATTCCCTTCTTGCAACTTCCACATGTCCGAACGCCGCTTACTTCACCTCATTCTCGTCACCACCTTCATACTCGGTGGCATTTATGCCATTGTCAATCCCGTTTTTGAAGGGGGGGATGAGCTTTGGCACTATCCGATGGTACAGCATTTGGCGAACGGCAACCCGCTGCCTGTGCAGGTGTTTGATCCAGACGAAGCTGGGTTGTGGAAACAGCAAGCAAGCCAGCCTCCCCTCTATTATTACGTTTCGGCCGCGCTCATATTCTGGATCGACACCGGCGATATGGTCGAAAAGCGTTGGGAAAATCCACACGTCGATAATGGCATCGTGACGCGAGACGGCAACATCAATCTGACCATCCACAACCCCAATTGGAATTCGTGGCAAGGCACACTATTCGCCGTGCGAATTGTGCGGTTTTTCTCTGTTCTGTTGGGAGCTGTGACCGTTTATTTTACCTATCGAATTGGAAAGTACGTCGCCGCGCCCCACGCCCAACTTGACTATGTTCCACTGTTAGCGGCGGCAATGGTCGCGTTTTTGCCCATGCGTTTGTTCGTTGGATCGGCCGTTAACAACGATAACGGCATGATGGCACTCGCAACGGTAGCAGTATTTCTGATCATCAAACTTGTCGATGATGCGGGCAAGCAGCCTGCTGTTTACCGTTCGCTGTTTACGATTGGCGTGGTCATTGGCGCGGCATGTTTGACAAAAATTGTTGGCGTGGGACTGCTGCCGCTGGCATTGGGTGGCATCTTTATTGCCAATTGGCGGCAGTTACGAGAGCCATTTGCACCGTCGCTCTACGTGCGAACAGTCATTCAGTTTTTATTCGTTTTTGCTGTCACATTTATGATTGCTGGCTGGTGGTATATCCGTAATGTGCAACTTTACAATGATTGGCGCGGCTGGTCTGCATTCATCGCCGTGTTGGGGGAACGGCCGCAACCGGCAACGCTGGCGCAACTTTGGGATGAGCGCGTCGGCTTCATGCAAAGCTATTGGGGCTTGTTTGGTGGGGTCAACGTGCCGATGGCAAATTGGATTTACACATTGTTGAATACTGTTCTCGTCATCGGCGTGATTGGCTTTGCCTTCTTTTTTCTGCGTCAAATTGCCGATTTCGCAAAAGGGCAAAATGAACCAGTCATCCCTCAAAGAACAGCAACTCGCTTGATAAGTTGGCTGTTTGATTTTGTCGCCGCGAACTTTGTCATCATTTGCTGCTTGGTCTGGCTTGGTGCAGTCGTTTCTGGTTTGATAAGCTGGGCAACGACGACGTGGAGCAGTCAAGGACGATTGGTGTTTGGTGCGTTACAGGTTGAGATGGTGCTGTTGGCAACAGGACTCTTGGGATTAGTTGGACAGCGCATGGGCAAGTGGATCGCAATTGGAATAGGCGGCTTTATGTTTGTCATAGCGTCGTCTGCGCCATTCTTGACAATTTTTCCGGCTTATCGTCAGCCACAACCTATAGTAGCGCAAACAGTGATGGAAGACGCTGTAATATTTGATAACAGCGTTCGCCTCAATTGGCATACGACACAATTGGAGGTTCGCCCCGGCGGATCATTTGAGATTGAGATTGATTGGGAGGTACTTCGGCCGATGACCATCAACTACTCAACCTTTATCCACCTAACCGACCCCGTTCTCAACACGCCCATCGCGCAACGCGACCGCTATCTCGGACAAGGCTTGATCGCAACCTCTTTTGCCGAGACAGGCGTTTACAGCGAAAAATATGTAATTGATGTCCCGCGCACGGTGTTTGCGCCCTCTGAGCTAGAAATCAACGTCGGTCTCTATGACGTAGAGACCCAAACACGATTACTGACCCAAATAGGTAATGAATTTGCCACACTCTATGATGTGATCGTCTTGGAAGATGGGCGCACCTTTCCCAATCAGACAGAGATTACGTTTGAAGAAGGATTTCGCTTAGTGGGCTATGCGTTAAGTGAACGCCGCTTGCAGGCGGGTCACACGCTTGACATGACGCTCTATTTTTATGGTGACACGGAGACCAACTATTCGCTGACCGCACAGATTTTGAGTGAGGATGTCGTTGAGACGACACGCTTCGGGGCGATGGATATTGGAACAGAGAGTGCAACATGGCTGCCAGACGAGCCACAAGAGATTCAGTTGAGCCTACCTGTCTCGGCCGATACTCCCCCTGACATCTATCGACTTGTGCTAGGCTTGTACACTCAACTAGAAGATGGCAGCTTCCGCAATCTGTCGCTGATACAGGATGATCGCATCACCAATGACAAGTTGCTGACGCTCACAAAGGTACGGATCGATGAGTAGATGGGAACCTGCAATTTTGCGGCCGAAGCCGCTTATACAACCCCGACAAACACAACCCAAAACAAAGCTGTTTCAACTCTCTCCATCCGACCCGACTGCGGTTGCTGCCTTAGCTGCATTGGTCGCGCTCTTGATGGGTTTCACCATTGCATTTGGTACATGGCTGGCCGGAGCGGCCGTTATTTTAGGCATCATCGGCGCGTGGGTCGTGCTGCGCGATATGGAACTGGCACTTTGGGCGACGATTGGCGTGATTTGCTTGTTGCCATTTGCAACGTTACCGGTTGATATTGGATTGACCCCGACATTTTTAGATGTTGGACTAGGCGCATTTGTTGGTGTATGGATTGTGCGTCTGGTGACTGGTCAACAGCAGCGCGTTGTGACTGCTCCGGTTACGTTGCCAATCGTCATCTTTCTACTTATTGCGATCTTCGCATTTATTTTTGGGCTACAAAACGGGGCGTTTACACCCACGCTAGCACGTAAATTTGCCGAATTACTTTTGAGCATTGGCTTAGTCATTGTCGTAATCGACTATTGCCGTGATTGGGAGAAGCTGGAGCGTGTCGTGAAGGTTGCGTTGTATAGTGGTGGTGCGGCCGCATTGATTGCGATCCTATTTTGGATGTTACCGGATGATATAACCAACACTATCTTAAACGCACTGGCTCGACTCGGTTATCCGGGCGGATGGGTGATTCGCTACATCGAGGAAAACCCTGACCTGAGCGAGCGAGCAATTGGCACGTCGATAGACCCCAATGCACTCGGTGGCCTATTGACGCTGTTTGGCGCATTGGCTGTCCCACAGGCAATGGCAAAAAAGTCACTCGTACCGCGCAGCCACGCAGTTGTGATTGCTGGGTTGACACTGGTTGGCATTTTACTGACATTCTCACGTGGTGCATTCTTGGCAATCGCTGCGGGCATCGGTTATGTCGCCATCTTGCGCTATCGAAAGTTGATCCCGTATGGCATTGTCGGCGTTGCGCTGTTATTTGTTCTGCCATTTACTCAAGGCTACGTTGTTCGATTAGTTCAAGGGCTAACATTTTTCGATTTTTACAACACAGACCTCGCGTCTCAGATGCGAATTGGTGAATTCCAAGATGCGTGGGCATTGATCGTGCGCTATCCGCTATTTGGGGTTGGCTTTGCAGGGTCGCCTGACATTGATCTCTATCTTGGTGTAGCAAATGTCTATTTGAGTATCGGGCAGCAGATGGGGTTTGTTGGGCTAGCCGCGTTTGTAGCAATCATGCTTGTTGTGTTTGGTTATGCGTTTTTGAACAAAAACTTTTTCGCCAATAATGAACGTTTCGACCCACTCTGGATGGGCTTGCACGCCGCAATTGTGGCAGGCTTGGCCGCGGGCTTATTTGATCATTACCTATTTAACACCGAATTTCATCATACGGTCACAGCATTTTGGCTATTGTTGGGATTAGCCGTCGCAGCAACGCGATTGGGAAGCGAATATAATCCAAAATAGAGCTTGTCTACCATTGGTCGCTTGATGCAACAACCAACTGTGTTAGTGCATGTTTCGTCGTTCGATCTAATACATTACGTGTTGAAACGGTTGCTCAACTCTGTACAATCTTTAGTTAGAAATTTTCGGTAATCCGTCTAAGGAACCACATTTATGTCTCTCATCGATCTTGACACAATTGATGTCGCTATTGCACCAAAACGACAGCGACCACGCCGCCGCCCTGAATGGATTAAGGTGCGTGCGCCGGGTGGCGAAGCATACGAAAATGTCAAAAAACTGATGCGCTCAAAGAAGCTGCACACTGTTTGCGAAGAGGCAATGTGTCCTAACATCGGTGAATGTTGGGGACGTGGCACGGCGACTTTTCTCATTATGGGAGACACTTGCACACGTAGTTGTGGCTTTTGTGACATCAAGACAGGTCGGCCGGCACCACTCGACTGGGAAGAGCCTGAACGTCTTGCCCAAGCCGTCAAGGCGATGAACTTGCGGCACGTCGTCATCACCTCTGTCAATCGTGATGAGAGAGCGGATGGTGGCGCACCAATTTTTGCGCTTTCCATCGAACGGATTCGCCAGATTCAGCCGGGCTGCTCCATCGAGGTGCTCATTCCCGATTTCAAGGGTGATCCCGATGCGCTCAAAATTGTGATGGATGCCCAGCCCGAAATTTTGAATCACAATGTCGAAACGGTTCCACGCCTTTTCCGTAAAGTGCAGCCACAAGATCAATATAGTTGGGCGATGACGACACTCGAAAATGCAAAAAAGATGCAGCCTAATGTGTTGACAAAGAGCGGCATTATGGTCGGCTTGGGCGAGTCATTTGATGAGGTCGTTTCGGTGATACATGACTTGGCAAATGTTGGGGTAAACATTTTGACAGTTGGACAGTATCTTCAACCAAGCAAAAGACATCTCCCACTGGAACGATATTATGACCCAGAGCAGTTTACCGAATTGCGAGAAATTGCGTTGGGTCTGGGTTTTCAATGGGCTGAATGCGGGCCACTTGTCCGCAGCAGCTATCGTGCCGAGCAACAAGTGCGTGCGCTCTCAAAAATTTACAAACAGCTTAATCCGCAATTGTGATAAGCGGCCGAAAGACCAGACAAAGCCGTACACGAGTTTTACATTTATAAGAGCCAGAATAGTACAGCGGGAAAGTAGAGACATCTGACGGGTGATTTATGGCAATCAAACGGTTCATTTCTACGATTTAGCCATCATTACGTCATAGGAGCATTTACGCTTATGGAAGAGCAAAATAATCAGCCGAGCAGACCACAAATTCCAATCTGGGGATGGATTCTCTTCATTTTGGCAATTGTGCTGGTTGTTCAGCTTTACAGCAGCGGTCAGATTTTCGGCACGCAAAATAAAATTAAAGCACAAGAGGTTGCCGAATATCTAAAAAACGGTGAAGTCGAAAAGATGACCATCAATGGGAATCGTGTCCAACTCGAAATAGACGGAGAGGAGGAAACGGTTATCTGGGAAAAAGACGCTCAGTCGAACGTTTATGAGCAGCTTGAATACTATGGCGTTGGCGGCGAGATTTGGCAATCCTTCCCAAATCTCGAAACGCCAGATGGTTCGCGCTGGGATTTCCTAATTAACATGTTGTTCACGTTGGGGCCGATTCTGCTAATCATTTGGATTTTTAGTCGCGGCTTCCGCCAAATTCAAGGTGGGGGCGGTAACAGCATTTTTGGCTTCGGCCGATCCCGCGCAAAAAACATCAACGACGGCGACCGCCCCACTGTCACATTTGACGATGTGGCGGGTGTCGAAGAGGCAAAGGAAGAGGTTCAGGAGATCGTGCAGTTTTTGCGCGAGCCAGAACGCTTTATTCAAGTTGGCGCACGCATTCCAAAAGGCGTTCTCATGGTAGGGCCTCCCGGAACGGGTAAGACATTGCTGGCACGTGCCATTGCTGGTGAAGCCGGCGTGCCGTTCTATCATATTAGCGGCTCTGAATTTGTTGAAATGTTTGTCGGTGTCGGTGCATCTCGCGTCCGCGACCTCTTCAACAAGGCAAAAGAGAATGCGCCAGCGATTGTGTTTGTAGATGAGATCGATGCCGTCGGCCGACAGCGTGGCGCAGGTCTCGGTGGTGGTCATGATGAGCGTGAACAGACGCTTAACCAAATTTTGACCGAGATGGATGGCTTTGATAAAGACACAAATGTGATCGTCATCGCCGCGACCAACCGCGCCGATGTGCTTGATCCAGCGTTGCTACGTCCGGGTCGCTTTGACCGTAAAGTCATTGTCGATCTGCCCGACATCAAAGGGCGTGAAGCGATTTTGAAGGTTCATGGACGTGGCAAGCCAATTGCCAAAGATGTCAACATGGCTGACTGGGCGCGCTTAACGGCTGGCTTTGCGGGAGCTGACCTCGAAAACTTGATCAATGAATCAGCAATTTTTGCGGCACGACGACGAGGAACAACAGTTACAAACACAGATATTCAGGAAGCCTTTGACCGCATCGTAATCGGCCCAGAACGCAAATCGCGCGTGATGGATGATGAACAAAAGGAGTTGGTTGCCTATCATGAGGCTGGCCATGCAGTCGCTCATTTCTATCTGCCCAATGCTGATCCTGTGCAAAAAGTCACGATCATTCCACGCGGACGTGCCGGTGGCTATGTTATGACGCTGCCAAGCGACAGAACGGTTGAGACACAAGATTGGTTTGAGGATCGCATCGCCATTGCGTTGGCAGGGCGAGCCTCAGAAGAGGTCTTTTTTGGTCAGGTGACGAGTGGAGCCTCTTCTGATTTGCAGCAGGCAACGCGCACGGCACGCATGATGGTGACGCAGCTTGGCATGAGTGACCAGCTTGGTTTGCCTGTTTATGGGGAAGAACAGGGCAGCCCATTTTTGGGTCGTAGCATCACCAACCGTGATTACAGCGAAAGTGCGGCCGCACGCATCGATGAAGAAGTGAAAGCGATTCTCGAACGCAACTACTCGCGTGTCAAGAACTTGATCGGTGACAATCGTGAGCGGATCATCAAGCTGGTTGAGAAATTGATCGAAGTGGAGACGCTCGATCGGCCGACATTTGAAGCCTTCATGAACGCGGCATAGCAACCAAGCGAAAAAATTACACGATATAATCAAACGCGGAGCGGATGCTCCGCGTTTTTTGATCTACAATCATTGTTATGAAAACTATCCCATTTTCCAAAATCATGGTGGTCAATCGCGGCGAAATTGCGGCGCGAATCTTTCGGGCATGCCGCGAAGTCGGTGTGCCGTCGGTGGCAGTTTACTCAGAGACGGATGAGGGCGCGAACTGGGTGTTATCGGCCGATGAAGCCTACCCCCTGCCCGGTGTCACCGCGACAGATTCCTATCTCAATCAAGCTGCAATTTTTGAGATCGCTGCACGCGCTGGCGTGGACGCGATCCATCCCGGCTATGGCTTTTTGAGTGAGAATGCGAGGTTTGCGGAGGCGTGTACTGCACATGACGTGACGTTTATCGGGCCATCGCCCCACGCAATTACGCTGATGGGGAGCAAGGCACGTGCGCGCGAGATTGCTGCTAATGCTAGCGTGCCGCTTGTGCCGGGTATTGATGGTGAAGGGATTGGTGATGATGAGTTGCAGCGGCAGGCCGACGCAATAGGCTACCCTGTCCTTATCAAGGCCAGCGCGGGTGGTGGGGGAAAAGGGATGCGTGTCGTTTGGGAGCGCAATGAGTTTGCCGACGCACTGCAATCGGCGCGTAGCGAGGCACGCAACTCTTTTGGAGATGATCGCGTCATTTTGGAACGTTACTTTACGAAAATTCATCACGTCGAAATTCAGATTTTAGGTGACCAGCATGGCAATATCGTTCACCTGTTTGAGCGCGAATGTTCGATCCAACGGCGGCATCAGAAAATTGTTGAGGAAACGCCGTCACCGCTGATGACGGCCGATTTGCGCGAACGGATGACGATGGCGGCAGTTGCACTCGCAAAAGCGGTTGATTATTATAGCGCGGGAACGGTAGAGTTTATTGTCACGCCAGAGCGCGATTTTTTCTTTTTGGAGATGAACACACGCTTGCAGGTTGAGCATCCGATCACTGAACTTGTGACGGGAATCGATTTGGCGACATGGCAAATCAGGATTGCGGCAGGGGAAAAGCTAGCATTTTCGCAGGATGACTTGACACAAACAGGTCATGTGTTGGAGTGCAGAGTTTATGCGGAAGACCCTGCAATGGGATTTCTGCCGTCTATTGGGGAGGTGGTGGGGTATGTTCGGCCGAATCTCCCCCACACCCGAATCGATGATGGCATTGCGACTGGTGCAACCGTTTCCCCCTACTATGACCCGATGCTTTCTAAGGTCATCACGTTCGGCATAACTCGTGAGCAGGCCATCGCACGAATGCGCCAAGCACTTGAGCAATACGTCGTATTAGGTGTAAAAACAAACATCAACTATCTACGCAACATTTTACAGCAGGCGCGATTTGTCGAGGGTGACACCCCGACAAGCTATCTTGATGAAATGGAGGAGGTACCAGCCTCAGCCGTTGACGAGGATGTTTTGTTAATTGCCGCACTAGCAGAAGGAATGGGTGGACGTGGAACACAAATAACGCAACACGTCGATGAGCAGCCGACGATTGATCCATGGTTGATGCTCCCCAACTGGCGTAACGTTGTATAAAAGATGAGCTGGAAACAAAAACGCGGCGAATTACGCCGCGTTTTTGTGAGACTCAAAAATTGTGTTTAGCCGTCAACGAATGGCAGTAGCGCGAGATGACGCGCTCGTTTGACCTCACGTGCAAGGCGGCGTTGCGCGGTTGCATTGAGGCGTGTTTGGCGACGCGGCCGAATTCGGCCGAAATCATCCAGAAATTGCCGCAAAGCATCTGGTTTTTTGTAGTCAAGCTCGACGCTCTTTAACGTCCGCCCCTGACCCTTCATGATGACACGGCGACGATTATCTCTACCGTCTCTATCTCGACTATCTCTGTTATTTCGTCTGTAACCCATGATAATTTGCTCCGATTTGTTTTGAACGATGCGCTACGGACTGTCCCGTAACGAACAAATGCCAACTCGGAATTCTAGCCGATCCATACAGAGATTGCAATCAGCGTTCAATGGTTAGCCGCTCATCTCGCTGATAACTATAGGGCAGGACTTGTACCCATGTATTGCCGATTTGTAAGGGTAGTAGATTTCCCTCCTCATCATAAAAAATGAACATCGTGTCCTCACCATCGCTCTCCCATGTGCCGACGTAGTGGCGGCCATCGCGCATCAGGTGCATGTCACCTGAGCTGTCAAAATCGGGAAAAAGGCCGCCCGCGAGACAGTGTCCATTTGGTTCAGGGATTTCTTCAAGCTGCCAGTCGCAAATTGAACGATCAATATCGTGAAGGGCGTAGAGAATGATGACGTTATCAGCCACAATTGGCTCATCTGTGTTTTTGTCAACCATTAGCTCTTCATCAACCGTGCGGAGCCACTTCCCAATCTCTTCGTCCCATTCCCACTCGACCAACGACCAGTTGCGATATTCAATCGCTGCATAGCCTGCTTTTTCGCCACCTGCGGGTGGCTCGCTTGAAAATGCCATCTGTTTTTCTGAAACTGGCGCATGATTTATCTCGCGCTTCTCCATTTCTCCTTCCCAGAATAGCTCAGGTTTTATAAACATCGTGTGTTCATAGGGAATATCAAGCGTTTCATCACGGAAATATCCGTCAAAGTAGGAGCGTAATAGCCGCCGCCGAAAGTTGGATGTTTCTAGTCGGCCGCTTACACCAATGCTTGCACCAGAAAAGCAAAAAGCGGCATCGTACATCTCCACGAGGTAGGTGTCGATGAGGCGAGCAGAGCGAATGGGGCCAAGCCGCTCAGGTGTTTTGCTGTGCATCAGGACGCTGAAGCGCGTGACTCCCTCGGCGAGATGTTCAAAGACGATATCGGCCGAATTAAACCCATATTGTGGTCGCGTATATTTGGCGGGCGCGTTGGAGACTTTGCAGAGTATCGGCCGACGGTTTGCGATCTCTTCACTTTCAAAAACCTCACCAGTAAATGGGCTGCGATTTTCCTCATCTAAAGCGTCACGATCACGAAACTCTAGCGGCGCAGGGGTTGGTGTATTAGTGGGCGAAGGAATCGGCGTGTTCGTTGCGTCAGGCTCAGGTGTCTCTGTTGGAGGCGATGTTGAGGTAACTGTTGGGGTTGCAGTTGGCTCGTCTGTTGGCTCTAACACGTAGGTTGCGGTTGGCTCAAAGGTTGCGGTTGGTTCCTCAGCCTCCGCAACAGCTTGCGTCGGCCGAGCCGTCGGCTCCGTTGCCGTGAGCGCATCGCTACAGCCAAATAGCAGAAGCGTGAACAGTAAATATGTCACAGTGAACAGTTTTTGATACATCTTTTAATTGCTCACCTTTGTGTTTTCATTAACTCTACGGAGATTGTGTTGGAGGTAAATAGGTTGCAATGATTTGATACTCTCGTAATTTGAAATGGCAAAGATGGCTCTAACAAGTTTTGCAAAGTATTACGCATATAGTGATTCGGTCTATCTTTTTATAGCGAGTACTTAAGGAATGTGTCACACAACATCAGCACGTCTATAGTCACAACGTGCCTTGATCTTCTTGTTTTGTTATGTCCCAAATTGCCGATCCCCCGCATCACCCAGCCCCGGCACAATGTAGCCAATCTCATTGAGATGTGAGTCAATTGCAGCTACGTGGATTGGAATATCAGGATGTGCTTCATGAAAAGCTGCAATTCCTTCTGGTGCGGCTATCAATCCAATATATTTGATGGATTTGACACCCCATTCCTTCAATCGGGTCGCCCCTGCAATAGCGGAGCCGCCTGTTGCTAACATTGGATCAAGCAAAAGAGCCATGTCAATCGTCGGCTCCCCCGAAAATTTGTCATAGTAGTAGACAGGTTCGAGGGTCTCTTCATTGCGATACATGCCGATGTGCCAAACTTGTGCATTAGGAATCAGCAGCCAAATCGGTTCGACCATCCCAATCCCTGCCCGCAGAATTGGGACAAGGCCAATTTTTGCGGTTAACATTTCACCTGTTGTTTCAGTCATTGGGGTCGTCACGGCGACAGGTTGCATCTCTAAATCAGCACACGCTTCGTAGCAAAGAAACATCGTGATTTCCCCAACAAGCTCACGAAATTGCTTTGTGCTAGTTTCGATGTCGCGCAAAAGTGAGAGCTTGTGACGGACAAGTGGATGTTTTGATTCATAAATCATGAAAATTCCTTCGTTTTGGGACGCTGATTATAGCATATCGCTCCCGAATGGTCGTTCAACACTTCATTCGACTCATTGTTCTGTCCCAGAGCGGCTCGGCCGAGACAACCGCAGAATACCGTTCATTAAAGTACTCGATCTTCAATTTTGTCCCGACGACAGCCAATTCTTTAGGCAAATAGCCATAGGCAATGTACTTACTAACACTGTAGCCAAAGTTAGCTGTCGTCACATAGCCTACTTTTTTATCAGCATAAAAAATGGGTTCATATCCAAGTAGGGTCGCGTTGGGCGCAGTGAGCGTCATAGCAACGAGCTTTTTCTTGACCCCTTGTGCTTGCAGAGATAGCGTCGCTGCCTTGCCAATGAAGTTGCACTCTTTTTTCAGGCGTACCGTCCAACTCAGCCCCGCTTCATATACGTTGTGTTCACTGTAAATGTCGCCACCCCACAGACGATACCCTTTTTCCAGACGTAGCGAATCCATTGCCCCCATTCCGGCTGTAATCATGCCAAACGCGCGCCCAGCCTCCCAGAGCGCGTCCCATACCGCCAAGCTCTGATCCATCGGAATGTGTAGCTCCCAGCCGAGTTCTCCAGCATAGCTGATCCGCATCGCAAAAACGGAAGTCATCCCAATATCGATCCACTGTGCCGAGTAATATGGAAAAGCGTCGTCACTCATGTTGGCCTCGGTCACTTTTTGCAAAATATGGCGTGCGTTCGGCCCCCACACGCCAATTGCAGAGTAGGCATTTGAAACGTCGCTGACATGCACGTTGTCAGGCGCGTGTCGCTTAACCCAATCAAAGTCTTGCGGCAATGTCCCTTCACCAACGAAAAACCAGTAACGATCCTGAGCCATGCGTGTCACCGTCAAGTCACGCTTGATCCCGCCACTAGGTGTAAGCCAGCAGGTGTAAATCGTGGAGAGAATCGGCCGATCCATCTCATTCGCACACAGATGGTTTGCATAATCGGCCGCTCCTCTCCCCGAAATTTCGATGATGGATAGCCCCGTTAAATCAAACATGCCGGCATTGTTGCGGACTTCCAAATGTTCTGCGCCCTGAATGCGTGACCAGTATTGCGCTCCCCATCCACTGCGCGTAGGGATTTTCTCCTCATATTTTTCGATCAGGCGACTGTTTTCCGCATACCAGTTGGGTAATTCGATCCCCGCAAATGGCGTAAACGTCGCGCCCAACGCCTTATGTCGTGTGTGGAAGGGAGAAAGACGAACGTTGCGCGGCTCTGATAAAGGCTGACGCGGGTGAGCGATAGCATACACTTCACGGTAGTTTTTCTTTGTTATCGTTGTGACAAACCGATCTGTTTGGGCGTGGGGCTGGAAGCGCATCACGTTGCATTGACGCATGTCCCATTCTGTTTCCCCATGTGTCATCCACTCCGCGACCGATTTTGCAACGCCGCCTGCGTGCGTGATCCACGAGGCGCACGCTGTCCAAAATCCCTTCACCTGCGTCTCGCCAATGATTGGCATCCCATCGACCGAAAAAGCAAACATGCCGTTGAACTTTGTCACTAGCTCATGTCCTGTCAAATCAGGCAGCATTTCAGTTGTCAGCCGCCATGCTTCGGTGAAGTCTTGTGGGGTGAAGGGGTGGATAGCGGTCTTTTTTACGTCACGCGGCCGAACCAAGTGCGGCTCATGCCAATAGCTGCCCACGCCATAGCTATCAAAATGCTGGCGAAAATAGAGCGCTTTATCGAGATCGCGTGCCGTTGGATAAACGATCTCATCATCAGGATTGTTGCGATCAAAGTTAGCCAGACGTGGGAGCGGATCGGTAATCGTGTATTGATGCTCAAATGCCATCAGCGGAATTTTGACCCCAATTGGCTCACTGATTGCTGGAGCCCAAATGTTTGCCGCCAATAACGCTTGCTCACAAGCGATACGCGGCATCTCTGGATTGTCCGTATGCACGGCGATGATATGACCGTCTTTAACCTCTATCTCTGCCACACCTGTGCGTGGCATGACGGTCACGCTACCTGTCTTCTCAGCCTCACGCAAAAATGAACCGACGATATACGAGCCTTTGATGATCGCGCTTTTTGGCACAAACAGACCACCTGTGAGGCTGGCAGGATTGATGAGCGGAATTTTTTCAGCGACTTCACGGGGCGTTAAAAGATGGGTCTCAACATCATACGATTTGACAGTCGTGTGCAGACGAATCATATCCTGCCAGCGTTCTGGCGAACGAGCAATTTCAACGCCCCCAACCGCATTATATTGCCGTGCATCATCGGCATAGGCTGGCAGTGCTTTGTAAAGATCAGTCGAATAATCAGCAAACTCCGTCATGATCTTGCTCGTACTCGCAACAACAACCCCACCGGGCGCGTGCGACGTTGAGCCATCGTTATGCGGCAATTCCCCTTTGTCGATGATGAGTATGCCTGTCCAGCCGAGATTAGCGAGATGATAGGCGGCTGCGGCTCCCACAATCCCGGCACCGATGATGACTAGTTTTGCTTCCATACGGGTTTTCCTCACAAGGTGATTATCTCATGTCATAATGGCATGAGAATATGAGTAAGTATATTTTCTGCTAGTTTAATCGGGAGAGAGAGATTATGCCACTTGGGGTGAGGGAAGCTTCTTTAACGCATGAACGCGGCCCCTACAGGGAACCGCGTTCGCAAATCAATGTTCGCCTATTTCTAAGCGGGTGTACGTGTCCAGCCATTGCTAAATACACGTGCCACTTGTGATTCAGGCAGTTCTTGTGTTGTCTTAAAAGCGTTTGTAATAGAAATGGGCTCTTCGCCATCTTTGGAAGGTTTACTTTTGCGAAGTAATTTCATAAAGCGTTGACGCGCGGTTGAAATTTTTAGCCCGTAGCTCAATGCCCATTCTTGAATAAGACTGCGGGTGAGCTGATGAAGGGCATCTCTCTCGATATTGCGAAGTTTGCCTTCACGCTGCCATCGGCCGCGCAAATCACGAATCAAACGTGCGCTCATCAAAGGATTGTTTTCATTTCGAGCTTTGTTAATCCGACCATTGCGCGATTGAAAATGAGAGGCCATCTTCTTGGGCGGCTTTTGCAACGTTTCTAGCACTTCTGTAAACTCATCTTCGCTGAGAATAGAACGCCAATCATCACTGACAGCATCGACAGGCAACCACATCAAACTGTCGAGCGTTTTAACTCGGAAGTACTCGGCCGGTTTGCCACTAATTGACTTCTCTTCTCGGCATATAATTTCACCAACGCCAAATTTACGGTGAACGATCCATTTACCGGTTGCCCATTGCTGTTGTTGTATGCTCAAAATTGAATTTCCTTGTGTGTCATCTGTTGGGGAGACAAGTAACACGTTGAACGGTGAGGTGAGGATAGGTAATCAAAGATAACCAAATCACCGTATAATTTACAAATGTTGACCAATAATAGCACAATTGTGCTTAAAAATCAATGCCTGTTCGCGTAGCAAGCGAGTTGACATTCGGCCGAACTCTTCTATCCTTTAATCATGACAACCTTTGACATTCCAGAACCACAATATATGACTCTGCGTGAAGACGAATCCTATACATTTTCTGACTATTTTCGATTGGGTCTTACGCCAAAAGAGGCACTGAGTTTTCATGGTTACAACTTTGAAAAGGCGTATCTGGATTTGCCAATGATGAGCATTGTTCAACGCGATGTCGAACAGTTGCGAACACGCATCAAGGCAACTTTGCCTTATATTATTCTAGACAGCGAATTTTCGCGTCGTGAATTTTTGATCGCGCCATTGCTTTTAGAGTTGGTTCTGATGACAAAGGTGGAGGTGCGAACGGAGTACAAGCTCTCAGTCAGCAAAAGCTTGCGCGGTGCATTAGACTACTGGCTTGAGGGAAAAACGAAAGTCGTTATCGCAGAAGCAAAGCTAGCTGATTTGGAACATGGATTTACACAATTAGCTGTCGAGTTAGTTGCGGTTGATCAGATATTGAAGGCAGGACAGTCACATATACTTGGAGCCGTATCTATTGGAGACGTGTGGCGATTTGGTGTATTAGATAGGGAACACAAATTGCTGACACAAGATTTGCAGCTTTACACAATTCCCGATGATTTGGAACAGGTTTTGGGAATTTTGGCGGCGGCATTAGACAAGCGGCCAGAGCGGAGAGAGGATTAATTCGCCTAAACGTTGCCTTTTCGGCCGACTCTCCCATTTCTCCTTCTCAATTAGCCGTGTCTGCTGGCGATCACAAGCAAAAATTGCCTCCATTTGCCCCGCGACTTGTTCATCAAATATCTCGATATTGATCTCGTGATTGAATGCCAAACTCAAGCGATCTAGGTTCGCTGTGCCAATCAGCGACCATGTGCCATCAATTGTGACCGTTTTGGTGTGAATCATCGCTGCCTCATAGCCAAATAGCTTAATCCCCGCCTTCAAATAGTCAGAAAAATAGTGCCGTGCGACCCAATCGACGACGAGATGATTTGATTCCCATGGCAGAATCACCTGTACGTCAACCCCGCGATTGGCAGCATCGATCAACGCTTGACGAAACGCTGGGTCTGGCACAAAGTACGCATTGGTGATGAAGATATGGTCTTGCGCTCGTTCGATAGCGCGTAAGTAGATGCTACGAATTGGATAGTTTCGTCGTAATGGATCGTTGCGATAGATGTCCAAAACATTTGACCAAACCTGTTTTGGGTACGCTAGCTTGATCTGCTTACGGCTACAATAGTGATTCCAGAAGTCGATGAACGCATAGGAGAGACGCAGTGCAATGTCGCCCTCAACGCGCAAATGAGTGTCGCGCCATTCTGCCCGGTAATCTTCGCCAATGTTATAGCCGCCAATAAAGCCAATTTTGTCATCAATGACGAGTGATTTGCGGTGTGTAACGTTGTAACGGGCGGGCGAGAAACAGTGAGCTAACCGTTTGAATGAGAAGTAGCGGTCGATGTGCAGCGTGGGGATGTCCTTTGGAAATTTGAGGCGCGATCGGCCGAGAATGCCATTACCAATCAAGTCGTAGACGAGGTAAACATCGATCCCTTCACGAGCTTTGGCAATAAAGAGGTCACGAAAGGCTTTTCCGGCCGCGTCATTTTTCCAGATAAACGTTTCAAAATAAACATGGCTCTGCGCGGCCTTTATCGCGGATTGCATATCTGCAAAAAGTGAGACCCCTTCCATATAAAGTTGCAAATCGGCCTCTTCAAGATCGCATAACGCAAGTGGAATTGTGTCATACCCAACTTTCCAACAACGTTGACGACGCAGTTTGTAAGAAATGGTGATCAGTACCAGCGTAATAATTTGCAGAATGATCAGAATGAGCAGGGCGCGTAATGCCACTTGCCAGAGGGGTAAACCAAAAAGTTCCATCTCTATAATCTATAATGAGTGAGGCTTCAACGCAACCTCAGCAATGACTGGGAGATGATCTGAAAGTGTCACGTTGAGTGTATTGTAGGCATGGAAGGTGAATTCGGCCGAAATCAACACGTAATCCAATCGCCGCCCCATGCGAGGATAGGTCGGCAATCCCCGTTGATTCAGCCGCTCCCCACGTAGCCCGAACTCAGCACACAATAATCGCGCCGCAATTTTGTCGCGTCGTAGCGAGAGATTGAAATCTCCCATCACGATTAAAGGCCGCTGACGACTTTTCAGATGTTGCATCATCTCCATTAGCTGTCGCAAACGTACTTGCCGACTAAGCGCATCCAGATGCAGAGACACCACATCAACCTCTCGCGTCGGCCGAGTCGGCCATGTCAATGTGCTGACGACAAATCCTTTGCGGCCGAGACCACTTGCCTTAAACACAATCGATAATGGATTTGTCAAGGCAAAGCGGGAAATGAGGGCTGTGCCATAAGCTAGTCGCCACTGTGAGACGTGCCGACCATGCACACTGTAATGGAGGTTTGCCTCTTGTGCAATGCGGTCAACCTGATCCCGCTCTCCGCTCCAGACGGCCTCTATGTCGGCTTCTTGGAGAGCCGCCACGTCGATTTTTTCGGCCGCTAACAATGTGGCGATGTCATCTAAATTGCTGGCGAGCTGCTCGTTTTTTTGCAATGCTTGGTGCAGGCCATTGCTGCGCCCATGTGCGATATTTAGAGTGAGAAAGCGTAGGGTGGGTGAAGGAGTTGAGCCTGCCGACTCAGCTTGATAACGAACAATTTTCGGAATGGTGATTCGTTGGTTGCTTTGCGTTTGCATCGCGCTCAACCGTATCAAATTTGCATTTAATTCTGCTATAATCGGCCGATGCGAAAAAGTCGAAAACCACTTATCCTCTGGTGTCGCTGGCACAACGCCTCTCTCCGCTTACGTGGCAAAGATGCAACCAACCTCGTTGGCGAACTCGCCTTTGACGATGGTGATGTTGAGCCGTTCACCTTTGATATGTACACGTGGCGGTTGACCCGCACGAGCGATGGTCATGAAATCACAGACCAGCTAGATGAAATGGGCATTGTGCGAGACTAAGTTTGCACATATTGAGCCTGTTGCATCAGCGTCGCATTCATCAAAACAACGGCTAGCCGCGATTCTAACGTGACCCCCGCCCGCACCCCGACACAGGGATCATGACGACCTTTCTTCAGCTCAAAATCGATCTCTTCCAAATTCTTCCGCACCGATTGCTGTTTGTGCAAAATGGTCGAAGTTGGCTTAAACCCAACTCGTGCTGTCAAAGGCATTCCCGTTGTAACGCCACCAATCATGCCGCCATGACTATTGCTGAGATAGTTTGTAGCACGGATTGGATCATTGTTTTCGCTGCCCCGCCGCGTAATCACGTCAATGCCATCGCCTATTTCACACGATTGTACGGCGTTTAGGCCACCTAAAACGCCCATCATCTCTAATTTCAAGCTGCGATACATGGGATCGCCGACAAATGCGGGGACGTTAACGGCGACAACTTCGACCTGTGCGCCGATGCTATCGCCTACGATGCGCGTTTTTTTGATGAGTTCACCGGCAGATTGGGCAAAATCTGGGTCTAGGGTGTGGATTTCGGCCGAATTCAATCCCGCTTGCCATCCCGCAATCACCTCCTGTGGAATTGTCATCGTCCCATTCTCAATCACATACTGATTGACGACCTCTGCCAAACTGCGCTCTGTCCGCAACGCTCCGACTTGTCGAATCGACGATAAAATCACCGTCCCAAACATCTCGCGCAAATAAATCCGCGCAATTGCTCCCCCGATCACGTCTGAAATTGCTGACCGATAGCTTGACCGCCCTCCACCACGCACATCGACAAACCCCCGTGATTTGCGATATTTCACCAAATCAGTGTGTCCTGGGCGAACCTCCCCTTTTTCGCCTATAAATTGCTCATAATGACGTGACTTCTTCGAGGTGGACAACACAATTGCGCTGATTGGCTCTCCCGTCGTATACCCGACTTCATAGCCATTTGTCTCGAATGAAGTTGTCCCAACAGTTGCCGTTAAAGTTGTTCCAGTTGTCAGTGCTTCATGGTCATCTTGGTAGATGCCAGAGAGAAAGATAACTTTGTCTTTCTCGTTGCGCGGTGTGCCATGTCGGTTGCCACCGGGTCGCCGCCGATCCAAAAACGGTTGCACATCTTCTCGCGCCAGCCGCAACCCCGCTGGGCACCCAAACACAATCGTAGTCACGGCAGGGCCATGCGACTCGCCAGCCCCTGCAACGCCAAAAATAGGTCCGCCTAGTATCTCCATATTATTCGGCCGAGTTCTCTGTTTTTGCCTTCAGATTACGCAAATAGGCTTCAATCACTTCTGGCTCCAAGCCGGCTAACCGCTCCTCTGGCTCCAAGCCAGCTAATCGCTCCTCTGGCCCCAAGCCAGCTAACCGCTCTTCTGGCTCCAATCCGGCTAACCGCTCCTCTGGCTCCAAGCCGGCTAACCGCTCCTCTGGCCCCAAGCCAGCTAACCGCTCTTCTGGCCCCAAGCCAGCTAACCGCTCTTCTGGCTCCAAGCCAGCTAACCGCTCTTCTGGCTCCAAGCCAGCTAACCGTTGTTCTAGGTTCATACCAGCCAAAACGTGTTTCATATAAGGTTTGTTTAATCGTTCGTCTGCGGCAAGATATTCCAAAAATTCGGGAAGATGGACGCGCTTTGCCAGCTCGTGTGGTGGCATCGCAGCGACTAATAAATCAAACCATGCGTCCGATTTATAGATTGGATCATCAGATTTTATTGTTGCGAACATTTCTGTCACCTTTTGTTCAGACTTTAAGTCTACGACGTTGATCAGTAAGCTTAAAAGATCTGTTGGAACATTCTCAAATCCCTCGCCGCGCAATGTGGCCAATGCTTGCATCCGGCTTTTATGATGGCTTGCAAAGAATTGAATAGCTGCATTGTGTGGCTCTGACTCTAGTTCGTTAAGTGAGATAAGCGTCAGTCGATCTGCCAATATGTTTTTGCAGATGTAGATACCTGCTTGCATTGTAGCTTCAAATTGGAACAGTTCAAGCGTCTTTTTTCGCGGTTTGCGACTGCTGATTAGAACGGTGTGGACATCTTCGGCCGATAAATACTGGCTCGCTCGATAGAAGTCATCATAGATTGCTGCACGGCGCACCCCCGAAGGAGTCAGCGATTCCGTCGCCTTAAATTCGATAAGGATGTGACTCGCGTTACTTTCACGAATGCCGTCTGGCAAATAGCGCAACTGATCTGTTGTCCAGCGATTACCTTCTCGTCGCAATAGTAAAACATCGCTGCGTGGTGGCGCATTGAGTGTGGGTACTTCTGTATAGACACCGACATTGTAGGGCGTGAGTTGTCGCTTGAACATCGTCCCAAGTAGCTCGTGCCATTCAACTTGCTCTTTCATGCGACTATTGTACAGTATGTGGCATGGATATTTCAGGTAAGACAGTGATTGTTGGATTGATCGGTTATCCCGTTTCGCATAGCTTCAGCCCTCGAATGCACAATGCGGCGGCGCGTGCGGCTGGCGTTGACTTAGCCTACGTGCCGCTGCCCGTTGCGCCAAATCGTATTGGCGAAGCCGTGCGTGGTTTGCGTGGGCTGGGCTTGCGTGGTGCAAATGTGACCATTCCGCATAAGCAAGCAGTAATGCCTTTTCTGGATGAGATCGATGAGGCTGCACATATGATCGGAGCAGTCAACACGATCATTGTTGAAGAAGATGGACTGTTGCGGGGAACGAATACGGACTGGTCTGGATTTGCGGATGACTTAAAAGGGGTGGGGATGTCGGCCGAAAACCGCCAAGCAATCGTTCTTGGCGCAGGTGGTTCTGCCCGTGCCATCGTCTACGCGCTCATTCAGCAAAAAGCAGATATACACATTTACGCTCGCCGTTTTCCTCAAGCGCAGGAACTCGCCCACTCGTATGCCCAATCTGCTAATTACCCCCACATCACCCCCCAGCTATTTACAGAGTTACCTGATTTAGATATGGAAAAGCCCCTCATCATCAATACAACCCCGTTGGGAATGTCACCGCGTACAGAAAAATCTGCGTGGCCTGACAATCTGCCCATTCCATCAACCGCCGATATATATGATCTTGTCTATAATCCGGCCGAAACAAAGCTCATGCGCCAAGCTCTAGTTGCCAACTGCCGGGCTGTCAATGGCCTCGGCATGTTGTTGCGACAGGGCGCACAAGCATTTGAGCGGTGGACAGAGATTACCCCCGATTTAGATGTCATGGAGAAGGCACTGAACAGCAAATAGCTCGGCAAACTCTTATTGCTGACCCAAGAAGAAATAGACAAAATCCAGAGGTTTTGTTGGCACGCCTACATTGTACAAAACAGGTGTTATTTGCCCCCGATGCTCCATTGAATGCATCAACACATGTTGCAATATGTTTGCCTGTTGTGCTTGGTGGGGAATTCCTTTTGTGTTTTTATAATGTACCTGTCGTGCTAAATCTGCGTCAGTGATGAATTGTTCTAGATCACGCTGGTTGGCATCCCAGAAATCATGCCACGCCGCAAAGTTAGGAAACACGGCAGGTTCAAATAAGGTGGTTGGGCTTATTCCCTTGCTGCGTTGGAGCCAAATCCACTCGGCCGAAAGCGCATGAACCAACACCCCATGGATCGACCCCCAAAACACCGCTCTCTCCGCAAAGTAATCTTGCTCGTCCAGCTTCGCCACACTCGGAATGACCCGCTCCCATGCCCAGCGATTATAAGCAACTTGTTGCACTAAATGTTCTCTTAGATCAGTCATCTTTGTTTTCTTCCAGCCAACACAAAATTGCCTCAGCCAATTTTTGTGGCTCTTCGTGTGTCAATAAATGCCCAACGCTCTGCATCTCAACAAATGTCGCACTTGGCTGCTTTTTCTGCCACGATTGCCATGCGGTAGGGTAGAGTGTGTCGGATTCCTCTGCACGAATCGCCAGCGTTGGTCGTGTCAATTGAGGAAGCAGCGTCCAGACATCACGCGGTGGCATCGCATAAAAACGTGCTTCCCATTGTGGTGGGTAAGCTAACTCAATTCCTCCATCTATCTCCTTCGTACCAAAATTAACAAAATCCCAGAGCGCCTCATCGGAGAATCGTGCAAACACCTTTTTGTCTCGATAACGTTCAAATAGTGCGTCACGGCTCTCCCATCGATTACCCCGTCGCAGTGCGCCAGCGACCATTGGAATATCGTGTAGATCAATCTCGTCCATCCGCGCTATGAAGTGAGATGGTAGAAAAACTGGCTCAATCAATATCAGCTTGCAAAATAAATCTGGTCGCTGTAGTGCGGCGTAAAATGTCGCGACGGCTCCCAGTGAATGCCCAATCCCAATAATGTTTGACAAGCCCTGTTGATCTAAAAAGTCGATTAAATCGGCCGCAATCGGCCGCCAACTCGTCAAGGTCACCCATGGATCACTCCTGTCCCACATCGGCCGATGTTCCACCGCCAGCACACGGTACCTTTCTCCCAACCGCGCCAAAAACTGTCGATACGTCGCGGGCGGATACGCATTCGCGTGTGCAAAATGGATTGTCTCTGCTTGTTGACCAACTTCAATAAATGGAATCATGTCTCTTGATAAACAGTTGTCTAAGAAGCTGCTCGAACTAGCGTCAACAACTCTTGAGCGACATCAATGGGTTCTTTTCTGCTTGTCACGATCTGTGGAAAGCGATTATATGCTGACTGACGCGCCTGCAAAATTTCAGCGATGCGTTTTCTAGGATCGGCCGCTGCAAGCAGTGGCCGAGGATGTTCACTATCATGCTGTAAACGTGACAAAATCTCATCTGGTGTTGCCACAAGACAAAAAATCATTCCCTCGTGTCCCAGTGCATCCACGTTGACCGAGTTGAGCATCATGCCACCACCCGTTGAGATGACGAGCTGTGCCTGCTGCCCCAATGTCTGTGCTGCCTTTACCTCCATTTGGCGAAACGTTGGCTCACCCAACTGGACAAAAATCTCAGGAATTGAGCGACCCGCATGTTGTTCGATCACCTCATCTGTATCGACAAATTGATAATCGAGCAGTTTGGCGAGCAGCTTGCCGACGGTTGTTTTACCGGTTCCCATAAACCCCGTAAGGACGATATTTTTCATAGGGTGGATTCTAGTCAGTTTTGTCGTTTTAACAATCAGTCGATTTACTTGGCAAACGAGCGAGAAACAGAGATGATAGAAGTCATCTAAATTGATTAAGGAGTTAGCTCAATGGCGAGTCATAAAATTTTGGTTCTCAATGGTCCGAATCTGAACCTGCTTGGCACACGCGAAACGTCGATTTATGGGGCGGATACGCTCGATGATATTCTCAATGACCTGCGTGATGATGCGCGTAAACGAGGTGTCGAGATTGAGGCGTTTCAATCTAATTCGGAAGGCGCGTTGATAGATGCGATTCATGCTGCACGTGACTCGGCCGATGGCATTATTTTCAACGCTGGTGCATACACCCACTACAGCATTGCGTTGCGTGATGCAATCGCAGGCATTCAGCTCCCTGTGGTTGAGATACATCTCTCCAACGTTCATGCCCGTGAGCCATTTCGCCATAAATCGGTATTGGCGAGTGTTTGCTTGGGCGTGATCGCTGGTTTCGGCCGCAACAGTTATTTTCTCGGCCTCGATGCACTGATTCGGCATCTAACTGCTTAATTTGATATAGCCTGCCGCTTTTATCCCCGTTACAATGATGCCATGAACGTATTTGGGAATTTGCACTGGATCAATGGACGTGCTGCCAACGTCTTCCTATTTGAGGATGAAGAAAATGGATGGATCATGGTTGATGCTGGCTATCGCGGCACGGTTGATCCGGTCGGTTATCTCGCTAAATTAGGACATTCGGCCGATGCGCTAAAACACATCCTCATCACTCATGCCGATGTCGATCACGTCGGCAATCTGGCAAAAGTTCAAGAGCAGACAGGGGCGCAAGTGTATACGGGGGAGCAATCGGCCGAACTCATTCCCCAAGCTAAATTTCCATCACACAACAAGTGGTATATAGATCGCATGGCTCCGCTGATGAGGGTTCGGCCGACATCGGCCGATGTCATCCAGTCTGTCAAAGATGGTGCCACCCTGCCACTGATGGGCGGCCTTCACGTCATAGCCACGCCCGGCCACACGCCCGACCACCATGCTTTTTTCAGCCCCACCACGGGCATTCTTTTCACAGGCGACGCTATTGCTGCTTGGGGCGGCACAATTGCTCCTAGTAAACCAGCTATCTCACACAATTATCCGCAGGCACGGCAGTCTGCGCTCAAACTTGCCGAGTTCACGCCCGCCATTTTTGCCTGTGGACATGGCAAACCGTACCAACATACTTATGATGAGCTGATGGAAATGCTCCTATCACTCCGCTGAAACATGCATATTCAAACACGCACTGTCCTAGACCGCGAAATCTCTAAAATCCAAGCAAACATCGTTCGTATCAGTAGCATGGTTGAAAATGCAATTCAGCAAGCACTTGCTGCTCTTGAAGAACGCAACGTCGAAAAAGCCCAAATTGTCATTGCGGGGGATCGTCACATCAACACATTGCGCTATGACATTGAAGAAAACGCACTGTTGACACTTGCTACACAAAATCCGCGTGCAGGCGATTTGCGTATTGTAATTGCGGCAATTCACATTGCTGTCGAGCTTGAACGGATGGGCGACCACGCTGTCGGTATTGCCAGATTGATTGAACGAATGCGCGAACTGCCCGACATTGACTCACTGCATCAGCTTCCCAAAATGGCACGCCGAGCCAACAAAATGGTGCGCCTTGCCATTGACGCATTTATTTCTCAAGATCCCGTTGCCGCTCGTGCGCTAATGCAGCGTGATCAAAAAGTCAACCGTGGTTACGAAAAGCTGTTTACAAATACGTTAGCTGATATGAATACAATGGAAGATTACACTGAAGTTGCCACCTATTTGCTTTGGATGGGTCACAACATTGAGCGTATTGGTGATCGTGCTGTCAACATTGCCGAGCGAGTCGTCTTTATGACAACTGGCAACCTCACGGAGAGCCTGACGACTGATTTTGACACACTTTAAGTGTTCGGAACACGGTTCCTCCAAGCAATCGTCCTCTTTGCCGTTGCCTTCATTAGCCTGATGAGCGGCGCACGTCGCGCTCTTTCCCCAAATGGCAACGTTGACTTTCATGCTTATTGGTACGCTGGCGAACATCTGCGTCAACGGCGCAATCCCTACATTGCACATCAAAACGCCGTCTATGTCGAACCACCGCTCACCAACATCGACAGCAACGATCTGCGCTGGACAGTTAGTTATGAGGGCAAATCGTTTACACCTGCCAATACTGCGCCACTTCTGCTAGCCATCGCGCCCCTCTCCTATTTCGCTTGGCCAAATGCCCAAATTATCTGGCTAATAATTAATTTGCTGTGTGCTGTCCTTATCCCATTTTTGTCTGTAAGGGTTTGTGACTTTCAGGAACTGGATTTCCCGAAACGGTTCTTTCGTGTTGTTATTCCCCTGTTTTTTTGGACGCTGGCTGCAACTCGTCTCACACTCACATTGGGACAAACATCACTGGTTGTTCTGACTTTGCTGCTACTTGCACTCAAAGCTGCTCAACTTGACTATCGCGCATTATCGGCCGCCCTCCTAGCCCTAGCACTCTCAAAATACTCACTTGCACTCCCAATCTTTCTCTATTTCGTTCTGCATCGTCAATGGAAAATTATACTGGGGAGCTTGCTCATTCAGCTCGCCGGACTGCTCTTACTTTGTGGTCTAACGCACTCATCGCCTATTGAGACACTTTTGGCCTACATTGACCTCTTGCGCGTTCATGTTGGGCAAGCTGGCATTCATTTTGCGGCTCTGTTGCCTGACGGCATGTTTTGGCGTGCGTTTGGTGCGATTAGCGTCACATTGCCGACAATTTTTGCCACCCTGCGACACGAACAGAATGACCTTGCCCTCCTTGCCACACTGTCAGTTTGGACACTGCTCGTCGCCTATCATCGTGCTTATGATGCCGTCCTTCTTATTTTCCCATTTTTATATCTTCTCAACCTTTATCTACGCAAACCTAGCAATCGATTCATCTACGCCCTCGCCGCCGGTATCTGCCTAAGCCTCATAGTCAGTTATCCTCCCGCTACAACAATTTCGCTGCTTCTGTTGCTTGGATGGCTATTTCTCGTGCCATCGTCAACGCCTGTTGCCGTGTCGTGACTTCGCCGGCCGCTTGTGCTTCGGTGATGGCGGCGAGAATTCGGCCGAAAACCCGCCCCGGCTTCATCCCCATCTCAATCAAATCCCCACCATTAATTAACGCCACCGGCTTGACAACATCCTGCCGCTCAAAAAAATAATCCAATAGTTGAGCTACAGTTACAGTCAATCGTTGCCAAGCTAACGCATCCCCGACACCGTCGTATGTTCCCAAATGATCGGCTAATGATAGCAGCGCAATTTCTACCCCTGTATCCCCCAACTTGTTGAAGTAGCGATAAACTGCACGTGGGGTCAACGTCTCAGCTTGTGCTAAAAACAGCGGCCGCATGTGACCTTTGACAATTGCTCGCACGCGCTGTGTCGCCGCCCGGCTAAACTTCAACTGCTTCATGCGACGCTCCGCCATCTGTGCGCCAATCCCCTCGTGTCCTGAAAAGCGAATCCGCCCATCTTGCTCAACCGTTTGCGTTTTTGCCTTGCCAATATCGTGCAGCAAGGCGCCTAATTGCAGCAACGTCACGCCAGAATAGCCGCCGTCATACGTTTGTTGCAGATGGGATGCAATTTTTTTAGTTGGCAACTGTATGCCGTTTACGGCCGACTGTCCATGCTCCAACTGTGAAAGCCAATGCAATACGCTCACCGTATGCCAAAAGACATCCTTCGTATGCGGTGATGATTGAGCCACATCGGTAAGTGCATTGACTTCTGGCACAATGTCATGTAAGAGGCCGTATTTCTGTAATGTGGCAATGCTGCCGTCAAGGGACAGCAGTTTGAGGAACTCATCGCGTACTCGTTCGGCCGAAATCCGCCCTAACCCCCCCGCCATCCCTCTCACCGCCGCCTGAGTTTCAGCCGCCATCTCAAACCCAAATCCCAACGCCATCCGCAAGGCGCGTAACGCGCGTGCTGGGTCTTGCTCAATCGCCCTAGCGTGCGTCATCCGCACAACGCTATGTTCAATATCACACAACCCCTGCGTCGGATCAATGTATGATGGACTTTCTGCGCTATTTGTCTGTGCGACATCGAGCGCAATCGCATTCATTGTGAAGTCGCGCCCCCACAAATCCTCCTCTAGTGTCTCTCCAAACGTCCCGTCCGCCCGCCGAAATCGTGCAAAATCGAGCGTTGTCACCCCATCTGCCAACATCACCCGCCCAATATCTCGCGCCTCGTCCAACACGAATGCAGGCAGTCGTAACGCATCGCCAACTTGAAATGCCAGCTTAATCGCGCCCGTTTGAACAGCAAAGTCATAGTCGTGAATCGGCCGACCCAACACCAAATCGCGCACGGATCCCCCAACCAGATAAATGGAATGTCCCGTCAATGCCTCCCGCAATTTATGATGATCTATCTCCAAAGCAGAAAAAATCTCTTGCATGTTTTCCCTCAATGCCCGTACATCACATGGCGTAAGTAAAGATCAAATATCTCATAGTATTCGGTAGAACGATATTCGGTGAAGAAATGACCGAATACTGATGTTATCCATTGGGCAGTGTATGAGATTTCAAGGTAGAAGACCACCCTATTTGCCCACGTCAAAAAAATATGCTACCTTTTACATAGCGGCTTTTTCGAGCCGCTTTATCATGTCTTAAATCAGTGATTTGAGCTTGGCTATCTCACACAAAAGGAGGTGAGAGCAAATTGCCAAAGGTTGTTGCAGGTAACAACGAGACAGGCGACCAATTGTTGCGCCGTTTTCGTAAAGTCATCACACGCAGCGGTGTACTTGGTGAAGTCCGCCGCCGTCGCTGGCACATCGGCAAAAGCGAGGAACGCCGCATCGAAAAGAAAAAAGCGATCCGCCGTATGCGCCGCCGCGAACGTACAAAGCATGAACTACCCGATATGCGGTAGGAATGAATAACGCATGTCGCACAATATATAGTAGGGGCTAGGCAAATGACTTATGCTCTATTGTTGTCTGATGAGATCGTGCTCCGCTTACCTAACCCCTACTTCGCATAACATGAATAAAAAAAGCCCCAACTTTCAAATCGAAAGTCGGGGCTTTTTTCGTTGTATAAGAAACTCACCAAGCCCGCCTCCTGCGTAAATGATATTTCGCTAGGGAGGAGCAAGAGCAACTGCTGCCCTCTAGCCTTGGGGATTGGGAGGTGAGGATTTCTGTTACATCTGTCTTCTCCGCATAATCAAGAGACCCGTCAGAACGCTCAAGAGAGCAACCCAAACGATGAGCGAAGCAGATTGTCCGACAGACAGATTGCTCATCGTGACCGCCGTTGCGCTTGGCATAGCAAAGGCGAAGTCAACAGTCCAATCAACCTGATCGTCTGGCAAAGGTGAGTTCAAACCGTGTGGGTCTTCGCCTGTTGGTGCTGCGCCTCCAAGTGTGAAGGTGTCCGACGAGACACCAAACAACTGTGGACTGATGGGTGTGTTGCCGTCATGTCCCGTATCATCGTCGCTACCACCACCACCATTAGGTGAGACATTGAACGGAACGCCTTCACCTGCATCAAACAACGCACCACCGCTCTGGAACTCTTCTGGCGCGATTCTCACTTGATAATCACCCGCAGGGAGATTAGAGAACTGATAGGCACCATTCGCCGTTGTCGTTGTTCGGAATGGCGTTAGCTCTGGCACGCCGACCGTGACACGGAATAGCTGTACCTCTGCGCCATCGACTAACGTATCCGTCGTCGTGTATGTGCCGTTGGCAGTTGGTTCTGTATCGATCCAAACGAGATTGCCCACTTCATAGCCAGTTGTAAACGCGAAGTCGATTGTGTTGTCATCCGTCGTTCCAACCGTCACAACTGTGCCTGTGCTGTCATGATTTTGGTTGTTGCCGGCGTTGTTGATGACCGTGCTGGGAGCCAGTCCGAGTGGCGGTGAGACCGTCACCGTGTACGTGCTGTTGGCTGGGACGGTGAGAGAGTAGCTGCCATCTGCGGCCGATGTGGTCGTATAGACAACCCCATTTGCCCCAATCGCCGTGATGATGGCTCCTTCGACAGGATCAACATCTTCAAGTACGCCAATTTGACCATCTCCATCAGCTTCTAGCCAAATGCGGTCGCCGATGATGACTGTTTGGTTCACGCCAAAGTCATTGGTATTGTCTGCACTACCCTGTGGTGGGAAGGCGACCTCACCATTTGGATTGTCGGCATTGTTGTCTGTGCCGTTGCCTATGCCTGTGTTATCGGCCGAATCATCATAAGTCGTAATAAACCCATTCGGTGTGCCAGCCGTCAGCGTATAGGTTGGCTCATCTGTGCCAAATGTCCCGACACCGTTGTAATCTTCATCGAGCAGCAGATTGTTAAAGCTGTAAGAGCCAACTGGGTCAATGACACCATCACCGTCTACATCCGTCGAGCCGTCAGAGGTCGTCGTCGTCAGAACGATAGAGTCGCCAGAGGGGTAGTCAATCGTCAGCGTGATGACCACACCGGCGATTCCCGTTTCACCATTGTTGAACAACCCATCACTGTTGGTATCTTCCCAGAAGAGATTACCGACAGCCCCTGGCTGAACGTAGTAGCCGAAATCGGCCGTCTCATTTGTCACGGGGGTTGCATTTGCGCCGGCCGAGTCTAGGTCAACCACGTATGGATCGGTCTGGCTATTGTTGTTTGCGCCATCATTCGGCCCATCGCTATGCCAGTAGCCATCCAACACACCATTCGCATCCTCGACAACAACCGTAAAGACACCGTCGGGCAGATTGGCAAAGCTGTAGTCGCCTGTCGCATCGGTCGTTGTGGTGGCAATGACATCGCCATTGCTGTCAACGAGCTTAACGCTGACATTTTCAAAGCGCCCCGCTTCTGCGCCTTCAAGCGTACCGTCCGCGTCAGTATCTTCCCAGATCGTGCCGCTCAAGCTGTTGATGCCGTTGTAGGCGAAATCTTGATCGAAGTCGGTTGGATCGGCCGTTGTCAACGTCACCGAAGAGGTATTTGGCGTGCCAACTCCATCATCATCAAATGTCTGGCTCACCCCACCAGGCAGCGTGCTTGTGACAACTGTAATCGTGTATGTTTCGCCATCGCCATCGACTGGCAAATTCGGGAAGTAGTAGTTGCCTTCTGAATCTGTCGTCGTTGTGACAACTGTTCCATTTGGATAGGTCAATGTGACCGAGACATTGGGAATGCCCTCCTCGCCGGGGTCTTGTACGCCATCACCATCGAGGTCATACCAGACAGTATCGCCGATGATGCCGTTGCCAGCTTGATGTGCGGGTGGCACGTAGCCAAAATCTTGTGCGTTATTGGTCTCGCCATTGCTCACGCTGACAGTGCTGCGATTATCTAGCACAAGTGTGTCGCCGTTTGCCACATCGTTGTCAAATGTCTGCTCTAGCCCTGTCAGCACACCATTGGTGTCGTTGACCCAAACGGTATACGTTCCATCGGGCAGATTGTTGAAAGCGTAGGTTCCGTCATCGGCCGTTACCGTCGTCGCAATCACCTCACCATCACTATTGAGCAGTGCAACTGTCACACCAGCAAGTCCGGGTTCATCGCCATTCTGTGCGCCATCACGATCTGCATCGAGCCAAATCGTGTCACCAATGCTGTTGTCATACTCGCCAGCGGGTGGCTGATAGCCAAAGTCGATTGTCTGCACAAAGTCGCCCGGCGCGATCACGATGGGGAAGTCGGTCGTATTATTGCTCGTCCCCGTTGTGCCGTAGTGATCGGGGTCGCCCGTCGCTGTCCAGCCAGCAGGTGGATTGTTTACAACAACCGTGTATGCACCCACGCGCAAATCTTCAAAGAGATAGAGGCCGTTCTCGTCTGTCGTGCGCGTGCCGACTGAGTTGCCGTCCGCATCAAATAGCTCAACCACAATCCCTTCCAGCCCCAGTTCGTTCGGGTCTTGCACACCATCGCCATCGAGGTCAACCCAGATGCGGTCACCTAGTGCGCCAAAGCCCGTGTTGCCATCGCTATTGCCATAGTTGAAGCCGAAGTCGGCCGTCAAATCAACCTCACCACTCTGCAAACTGACAACATATCCGGCTGGATTTTGATTGCCATAGTCCTGACCGGTGCGGTTCGCCTGTGTGTAGGTCGCGTTGGCAAGAGCGGGCTGGTTGGTGTCGATGCTGACGGTGTAATCGGCCGATGCCAGCCCCGCAAACAGATACCCACCATTTGAGTCAGTCGTCGTCGTAATCGCCACACCAAGCCCGTTGCCTAGATCAACCGATCCGGGTGGTGTTAGTGTCACGATGACCCCCTCAATGCCACGTTCGCCAGCGTCTTGTACGCCGTCGCCGTTTTCATCGAGCCAGACGTAGTTACCGATTGCGCCTAACTCTACTGCTGCTGCTGTAAATCCAAAGTCATTGGTATCGTCGCGTCCACCCTGTACAGGGGCAGCGATTTCGCCAGCGGGGTTATCCGCGTTGTCGTCCGTCCCATTGCCCACGCCCGTTGCGTCTGGCGTGCCATCGTAGGTCGACGAGAGGCCTGTCACGTCGCCAACGGTCAACGTGTAGGTGGGATTTGCACCGTCTACACCGTTGAAGTCTTCGTCGGATAGGAGATTTTCAAAGCTGTAATAGCCCAATGGGTCGATTGTCCCATCGCCGTTTACATCTTGTGTGCCGTCTGATGTCGTCTGTGTAAGCGTCACGGACTGACCGTTTGGATAGCTGATCGTTAGCGTCACGGGGACACCCGCGATGCCGGGTTCGCCAAAATCGACATCTCCATCGCCGTTGAGGTCTTCCCAGACGAGGTTGCCGACTGCGCCGGGCTGACTGTAGTAGCCGAAATCGGCCGTCTCATTTGTCACACCCGCGTCGCTCGCTCCCGCAGAATCCAAATCAACGCTGTAAACGTCATCCTGACTGTTGTTGTTCGCGCCATCGTTCGGCCCGTCGCTGTGCCAGTTGCCAGCGAGAACGTTGTTGTCATCTGTCACATCAACGATATAGCGACCATCTGGCAGCCCTACAAAGCTGTAATCACCGTTTGCATCGGTCGTTGTCGTCGCAATCAGGTTGCCGTTGGTGTCGTAAAGCGCAACCGTCACGTTTTCAAAACGACCTGCTTCTCCACCTTCAAGCGTGCCGTCTGCGTCTGTATCTTGCCAAATTGTGCCGGAAAGTGTGTTGCTCTCGTCGATAACGTCGGTCGCGGGATCATCGGCCGTATAGCCAAAATCTTGTCCCAAGTTGATGCCGTTATCACCGTCGGGGTCATTCACGCCGTCTGTGCCAGCCGCGCCGAGATTGACGACGGAGGTAGAGTCTAGGGTTGCGTCGGGATCGGCCGAAATAAACAGCCCGTTTGGCAGCGTACTCGTGTCAACCCGCACCGTGTATGTCGCCGTTGGATCGAGGTTGCCAAAGCTATAATGACCATTTTCATCGGTGGTTGTGATGCCAATGACATTCCCATTAATATCTGTCAATGTAACAGTCACGCCCTCAATGCCTAGCTCATTGCCATCTTGTGTCCCGTTGCCATCTATGTCGAGGAAAACGGTGTCACCAATTAAGCCATCGCCACTGTCATGACCAAATGGCTTATAGCCAAAGTCCTGATCGAGATTGTCATCGCTTCCATTCAAGGTGATGACAGCCCCTTGATTATCTGGCTCACCTCCGTCAGGATTGCCTGATGGAATAAGTTCGCCCAAAACGTTGTTCGTGTCTGTCACGACGATTTGGTAATCGCCTGCTGGCAAGTTCGGGAAGAGATAGTTGCCCGTTGCATCGGTGATTGTCGTGGCGAGGACGTTGCCGTTTCCATCGAGCAGGGCGACCGTCACACCAGCAATACCGGGTTCGCCAGCGTCCTCAATGCCATCACCATCGCTGTCAAAATAGATCGTATCGCCAATATCGCTGCCGCCGACGTTGGGTTGATAGCCAAAGTCCGCGTTGACAAAGACATCTCCGGGAGCCAACACAATGGGATTGCTCGTCCGATTATCTGGATTGCCAGCGACCGTACCGAAATCATCTGGGTCGCCCGTTTGTGTGTAGCCAGTCGGTGGCGTTGTCACAACAACGTTGTAAATCCCTGCTGGCAAGTCGTCAAAGATGTAGTTGCCGTGTTCATCTGTTGTCGTTGTGCCACCGGGATACGGATCATCAGCCACGCCGTCGCCATCTGCGTCATAGAACAACTGCACAGGCACACCTGCTAACCCGATCTCGCCCGCATCCTGTACACCGTCGCCGTCCGAATCGAGCCAGATACGATCACCGATTGCGCCAGTTGGGCTGCCTCCGGGATTGTTGGTGTCGGTTGGCGATGTCCAGTTGTAGCCGAAATCGGCCGTCAAATGCTCCTCTCCCGGACTCAAATCAACAATCGTTGTGCTGTCAGGATTGACCGTACCGCTATTTTCATCATAGGTGGGATTGGCAGCCAAGCCGCTTGGCAGGCTCGCTGTATCGACTGTAACCGTATAGCCATCAACAGGTGGCAGATTGGTAAATAGGTAGCCACCATTTAGGTCAGTTGTTGTCGTGATCGCAACACCCACACCATTTCCCAAATCGACTCCCGCTGGCGGTGTCAGTGTGACGGTTGCGCCGGGAATGCCATCTTCGCCCGCATCTTGAACGCCGTCGCCATTCTCATCGAGCCAAACATAGTTGCCCAATGTTGCAGTGCGTTCTTCAACAAAGTCATTGCCCGTGTCCGTTTCGCCCACCACAATTGAAACTGGAATGAAGTCATCTAACGTGTCTGTGTTTGTTGCATCATCCCCCGCATCGGTTGTATCCCCATCGACAACGCTGCTGTATCCAGTTGGTTGGACTTCAACAACGCGATAGTCGTTGGGAGCCAAATTGGTGAATAGATAGTAGCCATTGCTATCTGTTGTGACGGGTAGCACAGGGTTGCCCAGTGCATCGTTGACGGGATTACCATTTGTGTCTTGCAACTGTAAAGTGACACCTGCTAACGGTACATCACCCGCGTCATCGTTGTTGGTATCGACAAAGACGTTGCCAGAGATGTTGCCTGAATCGGCCGCGACCAGCCCAAAGCCTGAAATTCGGATGCCATGGTCATCGCTTGCACCAAACGTCGTGCCGCCATCGCCGGCCGACCACCAATCGTAGTGGGTTGGCTTGTTGCGCTCATTGACGGTATCCTCAGAGCCATTCGAGTAAACGATTTCCATGACGGTGATGCCATCGGCCGTGCTAAATGATGTTTCGCTAGACACGGTGTCTGGCGTGACGTTTAGGTTCTCCTCGTCATCGTAATCTGCAATTGATGTCCCGTCAGCAAACGTAAGGTTGCCACCCGGCGTAAATGTAACGGCGACTGGCACACCATCACGCCAAGCGTAGACTTCGACGCGATCTTGATAAGAGTTGCCCGGAGACTCATAGATGGAAAGCAAACCATTGTTGCCGCCATAGGCTGAGTATCCAAAACCTGACGCATCAATGTCACTAACGGCGAGATCAGAAATTCTGACAACTTTTGAAAAGGTAAAGCGCAGTGTGACGCGCTCCAAAGAGTCTTCTGTTTTTATGCCAAATGTTAAGAAGTCGGGTCCATATCCGCCATTTGTTTGGGTTAGTAGTGGACTAAGATCGGAGTCCCAAGGATCAACAATACTACCGTCGCCTACAACGTTGTCTGTTTCAGTACTACCCGGAAAAGGGGCTGCACCGCCCGCTGGATCAAAGGGGTGACTTCCCGCATCGTGTAGGTCTAAATCGTCATTGCGATTGTCTGGATCAACGATTTCCATCGTGATGTCTACTGATTGCGGATTTCCATAAATGTCAGTGTAGTTTTTTGTCCAAGTACGTGAGGTATCGGTCACATTCCAAATCTCGCCGTTCGAGTTATCTACATTCGCCCATTCAAAAACAGGGACGGCTGTATAGACAAATTGAGGCAACTCAGGGGTAGTGACAAGACCGAGATCGATTGTATCGTCAACTTCGCCAATCGCTAACGCGATGGGTGGTGACAATACCATACGACCATCTTCACTTTGGATGCCGTTATCATCATTGTCTACTTGATTGTCTGCTGTCACAGTATTTGGCGACGAGATCGCATACGCGCCGGGCGGTGTGGGAATTCGCACGCGGTATGTTCCCGGAGGCAGGTCGGCAAAGCGATACCCACCCGTCGCATCGGTCAAGCGCGTTGCCGCTTGGAAACCGGGCAGCGCGGGATCATCAACAGCCAGTTGGTTCGCGTCAAGAAGCTCGACAAAGACGGATTCAAGCCCTTGCTCATCCGCATCAAATATCCCGTCTGAATCTAAATCATTCCACACTTGCCCACTTAGTTCGTTGTGCGCTTCGTGGGTGACGAGTACATTATCAATCGCGGCTTCCAACACAAGCCCATCTGAGTCCTGTGCATCTGCACGCAGATAAACGGTTGAACCACCAAAGTCAGACAAATTCGCGGTGTGCGGTGTCCAAAGTGCATTGACACCATGTGTGCGGAAGTCGCTATCATAGACTTCAAGCAAAATGGTATCATTTGAAGCATCGACCACGCTAACTCTGAAGAACGAGGTTGCTTGCGCCGCATTTGCGCCAAAATAGTAGTCGAAACTCAAGTCGATCTTTTGATTGCTTGGCAGTACAAACGAGGGAGATTGCGCCGTTGTGATGCCGCCATCGACATCGCCGCCTACCGTTGTGTTGTCTGGGTCTAAACCTGTTGCAAGCGTACTGCCCGAAACGGGTGCAAGCTGCACTTGAAAATTACCAGCGGAGTAAGCAGGTTGGATACCCCTATCCCAAGCCCCAGCTGTCGCATCGCCAGAAACTGTCCAAGCATTATCGCCTGTCCCGTTCTCAAAGTCGGCGTTAAAAATTGTTGTAGCAGATGGGGCGCGGGCTGATTGCGCGAAGATGGAGGCGGTTGGCAATAGCGTAAAAAACAGTATTGCCAGCAATGTGAAGGCAGAGCCTTTTTGCCGTGATAGATTGTTGGGTACAAAAAGAGGGTGACCATTCCGGCCGAGACCATCAAAACTCATAACATTACTCCTACAAATACAATTCAAGCCCAATGACGGACTTGAAGTTACAACTTACCGATACTTAGGATTGAGACGTAAATAACTGTCATACCCATCATTCCTGCGAATGCAGGGCTCCACAAAGTAGACGCTTATTTAGCTCTGTTCCTTAGCTGCAATACATGAGGCTAGCGAGGTGAAGTATGACTAGCACTGCCGATATGTTAGTTGATCGTAGGAGGAATGCGTATGCCCCTTGTGTACTAAATTCGCCTAAATATAGGCGAAAATGCGTGAATAAAGAGTGAAAATGCGCTGACTGTGCCAAAAAAGGTGGTTTATTTGTACAGAAACGCAAGGTGGAGCTTAAGAGTATTACAGGTAAGAGAGCGAAGCAAAAACGACCGCAATGCAATCAACTTTCTCTACTCCGCGACTCTGTTATAGTTAGGCTGGCACATCTCCCAATTCAATGCCCGTCATCTGTTCAAGGGCTTTGACGAGTGCGTGGTTACCATCGCCGCCGCGACCTTGCTGTTGGAGCGTGCGATAGAGTTGGAAAACTTGGGCTGTGCCGAGAACGGGAACACCGAGATCATCGGCCGATTCCAACACCAACCGCAAATCTTTTTGTTGCAAATCAATCGTAAAACCCGGCCGCCAATCGCGCTTGACCATCTGTGGCCCTCGATTGGACAACATCCAACTGCCAGCCGCACCGCCTGTCACCGCTGCGAGCGTTTTATCCAAATCAAGCCCGCCGGCTTGCGCGTAGAGCAGTGCTTCGCTGACCGCTAATTGTGTCACAACAACCAAAATTTGGTTGACCAACTTGACCTTTTGACCATCTCCCTGATTGCCAACATGCGTGATCGTCTTACCCATCGCGTCTAAAAATGGCATGGCACGCTCGACCTGCGCCTCGTCGCCGCCGATCATGATGCTGAGAGTCCCTTTTTTAGCTCCCTCACTGCCACCGCTGATGGGCGCATCCAGCCAACGTGCGCCAACCGCGTTGACCGCCTGCGCCATCTCAATTGTGGCAGATGGGCTAATAGTGCTGTGGTCGATGACCAGCTTGCCCTCGCTCAACCCTGCCAGCACGCCATCATCACCATACAGAACGGCTTGTACATCGCCCGTGTCGCTGACGCAAATCATGATGATGTCGCATTGTTCCGCTAGTTGTTGAGGGGTTTCGGCCGCAATCGCCCCGTTCTCAACAAATGTCTCCATGCGTGACGCTGTACGATTCCAAACAGTGACAGTATGACCAGCCTTCTGCAAGTTGTCTACCATGCCACGTCCCATAATTCCTAGTCCAATAAATCCGATCTTGTCCATTTTTCTGCTCCAAAAACAGCTTTGCTATTCAATAAACTCATAGCGGTCAGCAATATCATTTGAGTCTCCGCGAAATCATAGAGCGGATTTTAGTCTGCCCCTGCTGATGAACAGACTACAGTCCGTTCTACGAACACTACCTGCAATAGCTTACTTTCTTCCATTATCGACTAATTCATTCATGCCGCAATCTGCATAAGAAATAACTCCCAATTTCCCGCACCCGTTCCATCCGAAACATTTTTTTGTTATGATCAGAGATATAATTTTGGCGGTCAATTTACGCTTCATTGTTAGATGCAGAATCGCCAACGCAAAGATTTTTATGTTGCCGCTGTGTAACTTGTTCTTTTGAAATAATGCTCTGCCTCACGTTTACCCTTAAACTTTAGCAAGAATATCGCTGAAATGAATAGGATAAATGGCGCAATCGGTCAAATTTTCGCATCGGCTCGTTTTTCCGTGTGAAATACCCATCCAGCAGAATCAGAATAGTACAGCAACTTGTATCAATCAAATCTTCCGTTACCTCTGCACCTCCCAATAAACCTCGCCACTCAAACTGCAATTGAGTCTTGCCTTATCATCTAATAATCGTGCATGCTTTGAGACTTAGATATTAAGCGTTATTTCTATAAGAATGATTCGTTTATTATTTTTGTTTTTGATTCAATGAGATTGAAATGAGGGTCTGCTTTGCGATGATATTCTCGGTTCAGTTGCCAAATTGTAAGGAACTACTGTGTCAGAACAAAATGGTCAAAATAAAGTAGCGGTATTCTTCGACTATGAAAATATCGTCTATTCACTACGAAATCGCTTTGAACAAAAAGCAAACTTTGATGCCTTGATGACTAAATGTCAGGAATTCGGTCAAATCGTTGTCGCCAAAGCGTATGCCGATTGGGGGCTACCCTATATTTCACCTGCGCTAACCTACGCGCTGCAATCATCCGGCTTCGATCTTGAGTTTGTCCCAACGGGCGCAACGCAAGCCAACTCACCCCGCAAAAATGTCGCTGATCTCTATATGGCGATTCAGACGATGGACGCGCTGATAAAGTATCCTGATGTAAATACGTTTATCCTGCTGACGGGCGACCGCGATTTTATGCTGCTCGTCAATTATTTGAAGCGCAGCGGTAAGCGAGTGATCGCCATTGGGGTGGATGGGTCATCCTCATACTATCTCACACAGGCGGTTGATGACTTCTACTACTATAGCGAGGTAGAAGAGGGGTATGAAGGCAAGCCACGTCCTATTAAAGGTCGGCCGACAAACATCTACGACGCGCTCGTTCAGGCCGTGCAGATTATCCGTGAGAAAGGCAAAAATCCACGCTTGACCAACATCAAGCCAATTATGATCGAGCTGCTCGGCGGATTTGATGAGAAAGAGTATAAAGATGAGAAGGGGCGCAACTTCCAAAAATTTAAGGATTTTGTCAGTGAAGCTCAACGACGAGGCTTTATCAAGCTCATCTCGCGTAACAATCGCCATGAGATCTATCTGCCAAACGAATCGAAATCAGTGCGAACCCCAGTGCATGATGATGCAGAGGACGAGCCAATTGAGCTTGCAAATGCCTTCAAGCTGTTGATGCGTGCTGTGCGCCAAGCTGAACGGGATGGTAAATCACGTCGCTCGGCCGCTATCAAACATCGCATGTCCAAGCTCATTCCCGGCTTTGAGGAGACAAATGTCGTCGATGAAGATGGTGAAGGGTTCGCGCGCTTCAGCGACTTCTTAGAGGCCGCAGTCAAGGCAGGACATATTACACTGTCCGGCGAAGGGGTTAGGGTTGAGGTGCAATCGGCCGCTAGCAAACAAGCATCGGTCGAGCCAGCCGAAGAAGTTGAACTGACCCCTATCACCGGTCAAGCTGCACGCTCTGCATTTTTAGAAGCGATGCAGGCTTATAACAATTACCCGACCTCTTTCTTGTCGCTTGCCGCACACTGCCATCGCCACTGTGCTAACAGTAACGTCGTTGTCGATGAAAATGAGGGGCGTGAATTGATGACGGAGGCGGTCAAAATCGATCTGCTCGCCCAAATTGTCAAGGCAGATGGTCGTCGTGCCTATCAGTTGAACGCCGCGGCCGAGCTGATTGCCCAATTCTTACAACAGACTGCACCAGAGGAAGTGCAAGCAATTGTTGAAGATAGCGACGAAGAAGAGGAAGCTGTCGAGGAAAAGCCGGCTAAACCGACATTTAGCGATAATTTTGAGGCACTCGCTGAGGCCGTTCGTCTCATCGTAGCCGAAGGCAAAGACCCTGTTTTGCCACGCGCCAAAAGCTCGCTAAAGGCATTGGTGCCTGACTTTGACGAGAAAGACCACAAAGATCACAAAGGCAACACAATCACCAAGTTTAAGGATTTTGTGTTAGAGTGTGAGCGGCGCGGGCTTGTGCGTCTGAAGGTAGAGGGAACGGTCAACCGCGTATTCTTGGCGGAGTCATCGGCCGAAGAAACACAAAAAGAAGAAACCCCAGCCATTGCAACCACAACCGTTGATCTGGAAGACACCATCGACGCTCAAGAGGTTGAGGCGATGTTGGCTGAGACAAAAAGTGGCGCAATTGTGGTCGATGAGGAGACACAACGTCAACTGGTCGTTGACGGACTACGCGCTTTTGATGAGTATCCCGCACCATTCATGACTATCTTGGCAGGTGTCCGCAAACTTCGCAATGAACGTGGTATCGAACTCAACAACAATGATCTGCGCGATTTGTTGAGTGAGGCAAATCGTTCTCGACTGCTCACAGATGTCTCGAAGAAAGGGCAACGGCCGACGCTCTACAGCTTTACTGATGACGAAGCTCTGATTCGTCTCTTTATTGCCCAAGAGGAAGCACCACCAGAGGCCGTTACCGAGCATGTCGAGATGGTCGAAAAGGAAATTCTCCAGAAGCCATCGGCCGCTAAACCAGAGCCAGTTGTTGAGGCTCCCCAAGCCGCAATCACTGTTTCCTATCATGAACTGCGTCGCATGATCGTTTCGACATTGCGCGATTATGACAAGTTCCCCGCGCAATTTACACAGATATGGAATGAGATCATGGCTGTTCGTGAGCGTAACAACGTCAACGCGACAGACCGAGAACTGCGTGAACTGATCAATGAAGCAACGCGCAGCAACATTTTGCCAATTATCTCACCGTATGGGACGCGCCCACGTCTTTATGAACTGACCAAAGATGAAGACGCGATCAGTGCGTATGTCGGTGAACCCTCTACACGTGAGACAAAAGCTGAAGATGCTGCGGTTGAGGAAGCGGCCGAGTCACCAACTGAAACAGAAGCCGTTGCAGAAGAGGCGATGACTTCCCCCTTTGACCTGTTGGTACAAGCTGTCGAGAGTCTGCAGGCGGATGGTAAATCGACGGGACTATCAACAGTTAAGCGACGGATGCGCCGATTGGATGATGCTTTTGACGAGAAAAAGCTCGACGGTGCTAATGGGAAGCCATACAAACGCTTCTCCGACTTTGTACAAGACGCTGCCCAGTCAGGATATGTCACAACTGAAGGGAAAGGACGCAATCGGCGCGTTATGCTAGTTGAAAGTGCAGATGAGAATGCAGAATCGGCCGATGCAAAGCCTCAAGCCCAACCAGTTACGGATTCGCCAATAGAGGAAGAAACAGCTCAACCTGCTGAGGAGCAGGAAAGTGAGGAAGCCACCGTTGAGTCAGCCCCTGTTAGCGCAATGGACGAGCCAGAAGTTGCTGCCACCGATTCTGCCGAAGTGACACAGGAGATATGGAGTCCTGCGGATATAGTTGAAGAAACACCTGCCCCCGTTGCAACGAGTGTGGGTGAGGAAGAAGCTGCCAACGAGACTCCTGAAAGCCTGCCAAAGGAAACCGAGACTGATGTTGAGGCAGACACATCTGAAATGCCAGAAGCCGCTTGGACTCCGGCCGAAGCGAGCGAGCCACCGACAGTCATGAATCCTGTGGCAGCGACAAAGGAAGAGCCAGAGATTCAGGGTGAAGCGAACGTGACGGAGAGTGAGGCGGTTCAAGAGGCTGTTGCCAATATAGAGCCAGTACAAACTGCCGATGCGGATAGCGGCACGCCAACAGCGGAAAAAAAACCGCTCATCGCTGGCTTTGAGCTAATTGCACAAGCGGTCAACGATGCAGTTGAAGCGGGTCGTTCCCAGCGCCTAACTGCAATTCGGGCGCGTATGGTCAAAATTACTCCCGCATTTGAAGCACGGGATTTGCATGATGAAAACGGCAAAAACTTCAGGAGCTTTAGTGCGTTTGCGAAGGCGGCCGAGCAAGCTGGTTACATCAGTTTGACGGGCAAAGGACTGCAAATACAAGCACATCCTAAGTAGCGGCTAAAATTAAAGGAAATGCCTACAGACATTAGGCAAAATAAAGGCGTGATCTTACAAAGAGGTCGCGCTTTTATTTTAGGAGCTTGACAGATGAAAATACACTTAAATTGGTGCATGATTGCATTATTTGCGCTAGTTCTCGCTGCTTGTGGGGGAGAATCAGAGATGGAGCATGGCGGGATGAATATGCCCAGTCAGGATATCCCAGCCGATCTAGATGAATCTTTGTCAAAAATGACAGATGATGGCGCATTTATGACGGAAATTCAGCCAGCGCAAGACCCTGTCCCTATTAATGAGATTTTGACATGGGAACTACACGTTGACGACACAGAGGGAAACCCAGTGGAGGGCGCGAACGTCACGATTAAAGGCAACATGCCCGGTCACAATCATGGCTTTCCGACTGCTCCAACCGTTACCGAATCTGATGAGGCGGGTGTGTACTTGGTCGAAGGGGTGAAGTATCAGATGTCGGGCTGGTGGGAGATGATGTTTGATATTACGGCCGATTCAACCACCGACTCTGTCACCTTCAATCTCGTTTTGCCATAATGTTCAAAACTGCCATTCAACTTGCGCTCATTGCGCTTCTCATCACTGTTGTTGCCGCGTGCAGCAAGTATGAGCCAAAGGTGCTAGACAACGCGCCGGTTTGCCAGCCTGAAACGTTTGCAGGGCTGGCTGGGGAGTGGTCGGCCGATGAGATAACCACCATCTGTTCGCTGTGGATTGGCAGTTTGCCAGAGTTATCGCCTGATCCGAGCAATATGTACGGAGATGATGAACAGGCGGCCGATTTTGGACATCAGCTTTTCTTTGACACGCGCTTGAGCGCCAATGATGACATCGCCTGCGTGACCTGTCATCTACCAGAGTTGAATTTCACCGATGGACTCGCCGTTCCTATCGGTGGCGGGTCACGCAAAACACAAACAATCGTCGGCACAGCTTATAGTCCTTGGTTTTTCTGGGATGGTCACAAAGATAGCCAGTGGGCGCAGGCACTAGAGCCGCTCGAAAGCCCTATCGAACACGGTGGTGTCCGCAAACAGTATGTTGACCTGATCGCCACTGACCCCGACTATCTAGCGACATATAGCGCGATTTTTGGCGAACTGCCCGATCTGACAACAGATGATGGTGTGACAGAGATGTTTGTCAATCTCGGCAAAGCGATTGCAGCATACGAGCGCAAAATTATGCCGGCCGAATCACGGTTTGACCAATATGCGGTTGCGGTCATGACCGATGACCGACGCGGAATGCGCGAGCTATTTAGCGCGGATGAGGCTGCTGGTCTCGATATTTTCATTAACGCGGGTCAATGTGTTAACTGTCACAATGGCGCACTGTTTACGAACAATGAGTTTCACGGCACAAATGTTTTTGGCACAGTCGATCAAGGGCGTTTGGTTGGCGCGGAACTGGTGATGGAAGATGAATTTAACTGTTTGTCACAGTGGAGTGATGCGGACGCGGCCGATTGTGTTGATTTACGCTTCACCTTGACCGATTCGCCAGAGCTAGAAGCGGCGTTCAAAACGCCTACTCTCCGCAATGTCGCAGAGATGGCTCCCTACACACACAATGGCGCATTTAGCGATTTAGCAGGCATCTTAGAGCATTACAATCGCGGTGGGCTGGGGGCAGGAATTGGTATCGTGGGGCATAACGACTTAGTCCCGCTCAATCTAACAGAGGAACAGTTGGGGCAACTGGAGGCATTTCTCCGCACGTTGAGCGGCGGAATTGATGCGCCAGATGGCTACTTGAGTGCGCCACGTTAGAGCCAACTTTGGTGGAAAATAACCGAATGCCAGCAAAATCTATCATTCTACCTGACTATCCTAGCGGCACGCTGACGACTATCTGCACACCCTCATCGACTGTCGTATGCAGATGATAATCTGCTCCAATCAATTCTGCCCGTTCACGCATTCCGATCAGGCCAAAGTGTCGTTCTTTAACCAACTGCATTTCATCAAATAGCTCAAATCCATGCCCGTCATCTTCAATGGTGAGGATAAGCGCGTTATTCGGCCGAAAATCAACGACCACCTGCCCACTACTTGCATCTGAGTGCTGCACCATGTTGCTTACGCTAGACTGCACAATTCGATACAGTGCAAGCTCTATCGTTTCGTCAAGCCGCTTTTCTTCTCCCAAAATTTCAAATTCAAGCAGGATGTCATTGCGCTCGCGCGTCTTTTTAATCAATGTGCGTAGTGCAGCAGTTAGCCCCAATTCGTCGAGATAAGTCGGCCGCAACGCCTGAACAAAATCGCGCAAATGTTGAATGGTATCTGTGATTAACCGCTGCATTCGCAGCATGTCGGCCGCTGCGCTCGACCCTGCGTGGTCAAAGGCGGCTAACTCGACATGTTGATTTAGTACAATCAGTCGTTGAATGGTGTCATCGTGCAGTTCGCGTGCCAGTCGTCGCCGCTCGGTTTCTTGCCCCTGCATCACTGCCTCTGCATATGAGCGCATCAGGCGCGTCGCGTCCTGCTCAAGCGAGACTGAACGTTGCAGCGAGCGTTTGTCCGCCTCTAAGCGAATCACCTCATGCCAACGTCGCCACGCATAGAGAGAGAGACCAATTGATAAAACAATTGCTAGCGTCAGTACTTCCGTGACCAATAGTGATTCACTTTCGGCCGCCCAGCGCACAAATCGCTCAAATGAGTCGATGTATAACTCTAGAATGGCAAAAACCAGCGCAATCGCAAAAATAAAATAAAGTTCGAGCCGCGCCTTACGATTGCTCATGGCTGCATCAATCCCAACGTCATCGCCTTTGTCACCGCCTCTGTGCGACTGTTGACATCGAGCTTGCTAAAAATTTTACGCAAATGTCCCTGCACTGTTCGGCTGCTGATATTAAGCTCTTGTCCGATCGCTTTATTGGTCAGCCCCTTCGCTGTCCGCTCTAGCACCTCGATCTCTCGGTCAGTCAGATCAACCGAAACCTCTGCCTTAGCATTTCCCGTCAAAAGCCCCATCACCTTTGTCGTAATCGCAGGGTCAAGCGCAGAGCCACCCGCTGCAACCGTTTCAACCGCACCAATCAGTTTGAGGGGCGATGTGTTTTTCAGCACATACCCGTTTGCGCCCGCCTCCAGTGCCGCCATGATATATGGGTCGTCGTCATACGCTGACAGAACAATGACCTTGACTACTGGCACATTGGCGCGTACCCAGCGTGTCAGCTCGATCCCACCTTGATTTGGCATTTTAATGTCCACTAAAATAACATCTGGTCGCTGTTTGCGAATCACGGCTTGTGCCACCAATCCATCATTTGCTTCACCCACCACCGTAATACGCTGCGCTCGCTCGAGATATTGACGTGTCCCCGCCCGCACTAAATCATGATCATCTACTAAAACAACCGTTATCTTTTCACTCATGTAACTAAAGATAGCTGACTTTTATGCCTATGTCGATGCGTGCATAGCACACGTACAGTAAGCCAAATGGCCTACTCCCAATAGGCCACTCGACACGCCAACTGTAGCGTATTGGCTCTCCATGCACCCTTTGCTATTCGCTACTATCGGCCTACTATGCAAAACCTCTTATTTCTGACCGTTAGCTTCTTTCTCATCTCCATTGCTGCAAAAAAAATTGGGCAATGGTTTTCGGCCATTGGCCTTCCTTACATCACGGGCTACCTACTTGCTGGTGTCGTTGCAGGCCCGTTTGTTCTCAACTTGTTGCCAAAGACAGCGGCGGCCGATTTGCGCTTCATCGATGAAATTTCGCTCGGTGTGATCGCATTTGTCGCAGGCAGTGAATTATATCTAAAAGAGATTCGCACCCGCGTTCGCAGTATAAGCTGGATTGTTGGTCTTGTTGTCTTGGTCGCGCTTCCGTTGGGAGGTGTTGCGTTGTTTTTGCTAACAAACTACATCTCGTTTGCGGCCGATATGTCGACTGTGGAGCGCGTCGCGGTTGCCATGTTGGGGGGAACAATCCTACTTGCGCTTTCCCCCCCCTCAACGATTGCTGTCATTAAAGAACTAAAGGCCAAAGGTAACTTCACGCGCACGCTGCTCGGCGTGACTGTCTCGATGGATGTGTTGATCGTGATTTTGTTTGCAGTGGCAGTCGCTATTGCGTCCGCGTTGCTGACGGGCATTGGCTTCAATATCACGTTTGCTTTCGTGTTGATTGCTGATCTCGGTTTGGCAATTATCGCAGGTGCAGCGGCTGGCTACATCTTGCATGCGTTGCTGGCTGCCCCTTTCCACAAACTCATCAAAATGGGCGGTGTACTGGCGTTGGGCTATGTTATTTTTGCAGGCTCGCACTATTTGACAGACATCACGAAGGGCGCATTGATTGAGCTGCACGCCGAACCCCTGCTCATCGCGCTGATTGCCGGCTTCTACATCACAAACTACACAAACTTTCGCAAATTATTTGAGGAGCTATTACACGATATTGCACCACCCGTTTACGTCGCCTTTTTTACGTTGACAGGGGTGGGCTTAAAGCTCGACATTCTGACCGCGACATTGCCTATCGCGCTAGCACTTTTCGCTATTCGCTTTTTGGGCATCAACATCGGTGCGTATTTTGGTAGTCGTATGGCGGGTGAGCCAGAGGCATTTACGCGCTTTGCAGGGCTGGCGTTGATCACACAAGCCGGCATCGCGCTCGGCTTGGCACGTGAAGTTGCCGTCGAGTTTCCCGCGCTGGGAGATGCGTTTGCAACGTTAGTCATTTCAGTTGTTGTCTTGAATGAGATTTTCGGCCCACTCTTCTTGAAGGAAGCATTGGTGCGCGTTGGTGAAGCTAATTTACCAACAAAACAAGCGTCGGATAAAACCCGCGATGTACTTATCCTAGGTGTTGAAGCCCAATCGCTTGAACTGGCACGTTCACTACAGCGCACAGGTTGGCAAGTGGTATTGGCTGATACTGACAGTGAACACGTAGCGCATTTTCAAGACAGCGAATTCGCCGTCCACCACGTTCCCATGATTAGCGAAAATGCATTGTCTGGTTTGTTGTCAACAAACACGGATGCACTGGTCACGCTGCTGGACGACGATGATGCAAATCATGCTGCTCTGGCATTGGCCTATCGGTTGGGAGTCGGCCGACAGGTTGTTCGGCCGAATGACCTCAGTCGCCAAAAAGAGTTGGGCGAATTTGGCGCACTCATCATTGACCCCACCTCTGCGATGGTGAATCTGCTCGAACAGAGCGTTCGTGCGCCACAATCGGCCGCTGTTCTGCTGCACCAAGACTCAGGCCGCGAGCTTGTACAGGTCACAATCAGCAACCCTGATGTATCGGGACAGCTTCTACGCGACTTGCGCTTGCCCAACGATGTTCTCTTTCTCGATGTGACGCGCAAGGGCAATGTGATTTTGCCAAACGGCTATACGCGCCTTGAAGAGGGGGATGAGGTCACACTGATCGGCCGTGAGCCGAGCCTGAGCGACGCAACACTGAAGTTGGGCTTTTAGCTACGAGGAGGAAGCGCGTGAAAATCGGAACAGCATTTCAGACAAAAATCTTGATTCATCACAGTTGGTTCTGGCTGCTCCCATTGTCGATTGGCGCACTTGTCCTCTTGAACATCGAACCGCTCATTGAAGCAAGCATTGCAGGGCTACTCATATTTGGTTCAGTATTGACAGCGACGCTTTTGCGCCTCTACATGGCGCGGCGCGTTGGCGTGAACTGGACACGGGTGATGCTATTTCCATTAGGCGCGGTGACAGAGCGTGAGCAACGTAGCACGTCACCTCAGCAGATGAAAATTGCAGCGGCCGAGTTGAGCATCTATGCAATGTTGGCTATCATATTCGGCTGGCTATGGTCACGCCTACCGATGAATGCGCTGGGACTCGAAATGGAAATTGTTGCACTGTTCAATCTAGGAATTTTCCTGTTTATGTTGTTGCTACGTCTTTCCCCCTATCATGACAACCTGTTATACGCTGTTCTCAGCAGAATTTTGCCTGCAAATGGCGCGTGGCGTGTGATGAGTGGCTTGAATTCACTGGCTCTCGGCGTTTTTGCTGTGACTGGCTTGTTTGCCATCAGGAGTAGTTGGTGGGCATTTGGCCTATGGTTTGCGGTTGCGCTCACGGTCTCACAAATGGTGGAGGCGGCCGAACAGATGGGTGAATATCGAGATGAAGCAGAATTTGAGCAGGTAAAGAGCTATTCTGTCGTTAGCCAACCTGCTTCTATCGTAAATAGCTAAGGAAAATTAAATGTTGATTGATACAGTTATCGTTCTAGTTTGTATTGCGGGTCTCTGGTTGGGTGGCTCTTGGATTGTTGATTCAGCCGCCCGTATTGCTCGCAAAATTGGTATGTCAGAGCTGGTGATCGGGCTAACAATTGTCGCTATTGGTACATCTGCGCCTGAATTTGCGGTCACAATTGCGGCAGCGTTGGCGGGATCGGCCGATATTTCGGTTGGCAACGTCGTTGGCTCCAATATCTTCAATCTAGGCTTTATTCTGGGCGGGGTTGCGCTTGTTTCAGGCATCCCGACCACGCACAAGCTGGTGTGGCGTGATGGTGGAATGCTGATTTCAACGACATTGCTGCTGCTTTTTTTGTTGCGTGACTTGCAGCTTGCCATGTGGGAAGGTGTCCTGCTGATGACTGTTTTATTCGGCTATGTTGGCTATTTAATCGTCAAACGAGATGGTGGGGATACGGCCGAAGAGTTGCCCGATGGCGACTTCCACTGGCTGGATGTTCCCATGATTATCGCTGGCATTATCCTCATCGTCACGAGCGGTCACTTTCTCGTCGAATCTGCCTCAACTATCGCCCGACACTTCGGCCTGAGTGAGTGGGTAATTGGCGTGACCATTGTGGCAGCCGGCACCTCCGCGCCAGAGTTGGCGACATCATTGATGGGCGTTTTGCGCGGCAAACATGGTATCTCGGTTGGCAACCTCATTGGCTCTGATCTCTTCAACCTGCTCGGTGTTCTGGGGCTGGCAGCCATCATTTCACCGCTTGCCGTCGAATCGGCCGCATTTGGCAGCCTGTTTTTACTCTCCGCACTCGTGATAGCTGTTATTATAATGATGCGGACGGGCTGGCGGCTTTCTCGGCTTGAAGGCGGTATCTTGATAGCGGTCAACCTCGTGCGCTGGGTGGCTGACTTTGGAATATTTTGATAGCTAAAAACGTACCGCAGACATCCCTGCCGTTTACTCACCCACAGGCAGAGATTTACGGTATATGAAAGTTTAAGAGAGGGCGCAAACATCTTTTCCCCTCAGAGGGGGTGAGGGTTTTGGAGCAAAGCTGCTTTTTAGGGATTTACTGGCGTAAACGTCAAGTTATCAAAAGCAACGGTGGCTGGTGAGTCGAACGTCTGTAGAAAAATGCCAATGTCGCCCCGGGTAAAGCTGCTATTTGTGAAGCTATCAACGAGATTGTCATCAATATAGAAGGTTAGCTCATCTCCAACTGCTTCGGCACGCAGCGTGTGACGTTGATTGAGACCCACGCGAATGAGGTCAGAGCGCGTCCACATGTTATCAGCCAGCCGCACAAAGTTATCATTGTCGCAAGAATCTCGACAGCCGCCGATGCTATAGTAGCCGTCCGCGCTGATGAGAAAGAAGTAGAAGTCATCGGCATTGGGTGTGGCGCGGAGGACAAGCCCGTAGGCAGACTCGGCCGACCCGCTCAACGGCTCAACCTCAACCTCAAAGACACCATCATCGAAGTTGCGTCGCCCCGCTGTTGTTACAAACAGACTGTCTGGAAAATCGACGGTGAGTTGGAACTGCTCGTTGATGATGTCGGCCGAAACGCCATCCTGCGCCGCGAGCGGCCACGCATCTTCATCCTCAAATGTCTCGACAAAATCAGCCCCTCGACAGCCCATTAGCAATAGTAAACAAACAATCACAAATTTTTTCATTGACACTTATCTCTCTTAATTTTAGTTTCGCGGGGTTTCGGCTCCCATCCACCCTATTTAACCAACGCTTGCATAAAGCGGCAACACCATCTTCATGAAAGCCGTATGAAAGAAGTTTTATTCTCCGACATTGGATTTTACAAGCTATCTCTCAACGCTAGAATTATAGTTGATACAGCAACTATAGTTAGTTGATTCGTCAACTAAATTTACATCTCAAGCGTAAATCGGCATCCCAATTACTGCCAAATCATTATCTATTTTCATCTGCACAAAGTGTGTGCGACTTACGGTTGAAAGGAATACAAGGTATGTTGAAGAAAAATTACTCAAAAACAGGTCAAGTTTGCCGCGTAACCTTCAAGCTTCCCGCTGATGTGGGCGCAGAAAAAGCAGAACTTACGGGTGAGTTTAACGACTGGAAACCTGAGTTGATGAAGAAACTTAAGGACGACAGTTTTAGCCTCACGATTTCGCTCGACGCGAATCAAGAGTACCGCTTCCGCTATTTGCTTGACGACGAGCGGTGGGAAAATGATTGGGCGGCCGATGAGTACCGCACCAACGAGCATGGAACAGAAGATTCTATTGTAGCAGTGTAACGTATCTGCTGTAACGGTTAATTTGAGCGGATGATTGAACAGGAGACGTGAGCAATGGCTTACGTCTTTTTATTTTGCAAGAAGAAGGCTAGTGATTCAAGAGATCTGCCGATTCTCAGTATAATGCAACAGTTATGACAACTTTAAGATATGGAGCAGAAAAATGAGCAAATTGAAAACACGATTCGGTGAAAACGAAGCGGCTATTGAAGCGGCTTTGCGTAAGCAAGAACAGATCGTCGGCCGAATTTGGCAACGTGACCATACTGTTTGGCAGGATGATCCCCAAGAGATCACAAATCGACTGGGCTGGCTCGACATTGCCAACCGCATGAAAGAACAGCTAAATGTGTTAACGACCTTGCGCGATGAACTAGTCGCAGAAGGTTACAGCGATGTATTGCTTTTAGGTATGGGCGGTTCAAGTCTTGCGCCAGAGGTGTTTAGCAAAATTTTGGGACAAACGCTCGACCTAGAAATTGTTGACACGACAGACCCAGACTATATTTTGGCACAACAGGCACGGCTATCGGCCGCAACAACCCTCTTCATCGTTGCCACCAAATCAGGCGGCACGGTCGAAACTCTCTCTGCATTTAAGCATTTCTACAACTGGACGGCCGAGCAACTCGGCACGGAGGCAGCTGGCAATCACTTTGTCGCCATCACTGATCCGGGCAGTAAGCTGGTTAAGCTAGGGAATGAGTATGCGTTCCGCCGTATTTACGAAAACGATCCCAACATCGGTGGTCGCTATTCGGTGTTGTCATTTTTTGGCATGGTTCCAGCGATGCTCGTGGGAGTCGATGTTGAAAAGTTGCTAGACCGAGCAATTGCCGTCGCACATAAGCCAATTGGTGGTGAGTTAGGGACAGCACTGGGGACACTCGCGGAAGCTGGACGAGATAAGCTAACGCTGGTTGGTTCAGATGAGATAATTCCCTTCTTCGATTGGGTTGAACAACTAGTTGCTGAAAGCACTGGCAAGAGTGGTAAGGGCATTTTGCCGGTTGTCGGCGAACCGCTTGGCGCACCCGAAGTCTACGGTGATGATCGCGTCTTTGTCTCATTAGAGCTGGCTGGAGATACAACAACACATGCGGCCTTGAACACGCTGGCAGAGGCGGGGCATCCCGTTATCCAGCTTGTGCTTGACGACTTATATGATCTGGGCGAGCAGTTTTTCTTGTGGGAGATGGCTACGGCAGTCGCCGGGGCAATTATGGGCATCCAGCCCTTCGATCAACCAAATGTCGAGTCGGCAAAAATTCGAGCGCGTGAGATGGTCGATGAATATCAGGAACGGGGGGAGTTGCCGGAGAGCGAGACGGCGGAATTATCGGCCGACACCCTCAAAACGTTCCTCTCGCAAGCCAACCCCAACGACTACATTGCCGTTATGTCTTATATTGAGCCAACCACTGCCACATCTGCGGCGATGGCGACGTTACAGGCTTCCCTGCGCGACGCAACAAAGTTAGCTACAACCGTTAACTATGGCCCACGTTTCCTGCATTCAACTGGTCAACTTCACAAAGGAGATGGTGGCAATGGGCTATTTGTGCAGTTTACGAGCGATTCGGCCGAAGACCTCCCCATCCCTGACCAAGCTGGCTCCGCTTCCTCCTCGATGTCTTTCCAACCGCTCAAACTCGCCCAAGCACTCGGCGATGCAGAAGCCCTGCGCGGTGAAGATCGCCGTCTCATTCGTTTCCACATCGACGCTGATCCCGCATCTGTCATTGAACAGCTAGCGTCCGAGTTTGCTGCATAACTCTTTCTGTTTAATGGAAGCTCGTTTAATAAATCGGTAATGGCAACCCCGCCAAATTGTCATTCCCACGCAGGTGGGAATTCACTCTTTTCTCAGCAGTGAAGACTGAATTTCCGCCTGCACGAGAATGAAAAGCTCTGAATTTTTTTTACTATCGAAATCTATGAACTTCCATCAAACTGCCCTGCATTACCAATTATGTCCCAAGACCGCCGCATAGAAACAAAGCCCTCCCACACCGCCAAAATTGTCTGCTACATGCGGGCGTTGAGTTACAAAGAAGTTGGAGAACCGATTGCCAACGACTATCTTGCCGCTCATTTTTTGAGTCCGCCCGTGCGTGAACGGATTGAATCGGCCGAAAATCGCACACAAATTCTCGCCAGCGAAGTCCCGCCTGCCAACTATGCCTATCTAACCGCTCGCACCCGCCATCTCGATCAACTCTTCCAACAGGCATTAACCGATGGCACGGAGCAGATCGTCCTGCTTGGTGCTGGCTACGACTCGCGCAGCTATCGTTTCACCAAAGTCCCGGATGGCCTTCGCATTTTTGAAGTCGATGCCCCCACGACACAAAACGCCAAGCGTCGCTACCTGCAAGCTGCCAACATCGAAGTCCCACCCCACCTAACCTATATCCCAATCGACTTCAACCTCAGTCGTTTGGAAGATGTGTTGCCTCTAGCCGGCTATGCTACCGACAAGAAAACGCTGTTTATTTGGGAGGGGGTCACCTATTACATTGAGGCGTATGCTGTGGATGGGACGTTGACTTTTATTCGTGACAACTCGGCCGCCGGCAGCAAGGCCGCCTTCGACTACATCCATGATCGTCTACTCTTTAGCGACTTCAGCGATTATGGATCGGAACAGGCGGCCGCAGCCGTCGCAGAAGTGGGGGAACCGTTTATTTTTGGTCTGCCAGAGGGTGAGATCGCGGCATTCTTAGAAAGTCGCGGCTTTGAGTTGACCCAACACTTTAATCCAGAAGAGATGCACGCGGCTTATTTGGATGGGCGATTCGGTCGAATTTACGGCTTCTTCCAGAATGCCGTGGCGACTGTCAGGTGACGGTTGGGGTGTGTTTTGGGAAATTTGATTCACGGAATGTCTAGGTTTTGATGGTGTGTTTTTAGAGGCTCGGTGGATCGGCCGATTCTCTTTCAGATCAGGGCGCAATAATAATCCGACCTTCGTATAAGTATTCATCGTTGGCAAATAGCTGCACGCGATATGTGCCGGGTCGAAGTTTTTGCCCACACTGAAACGGTTGCCCATGAAATTCGGAGACAATCATTTCGCGGTCATTTTCGACCTCAAAGCCAAACTCATAGACGGGAACATCTTCCAAAATCCAGACGACTTTGCCATCTGTTCCGCGTGCGCCATCTAGCGTTGCACGCAGGGCTAACTTTGCGACATCGTTGGGGAATGTGACGGGGGGATCTGTCTCATTTGCTGGGGCATGTTGACATTCGCTGGCGTAGGCCGCCTGAAAGCTGACAACGGCAGGGCGAAACTCCGCTCTAATGACGGGAAGATATATAAATCTATCCAGTGATTGGGCGGCGGCAAATTGCCAAAGCACGATGCTCAAAAATGCAATGATAGCAAGGGGTAAAAGAAGGGGCTTTTTCATATGTCTCTCCAGATAGGTTGAATTTGAAAGTTATCTTACTGAACAACAACGGCCGATTCAACGCGACACAAAAAATTAGGTGCAAAGCTGTATCTGTGATGAGGAGATTTTATGAAATGGCGAGTTGATAAATTTGTTTGGCTCGCCAGCCGGACTGTTTTGCAAGCTGGCTAGCGGCTTGTTTCTTGGAGAGACCAGACGCGATCAGTTTATTAACTTCTGTGCGGATAGCTTGCTCTGTCCAAACATCGGCCGCCCCCGCCCCTCCTTCGACGACAACCGTAATCTCACCACGCACACCCGTCGCAAAATGGGCTTGCGCGGCCGATAGTTTGCCGCGAAATAGCTCTTCGTGCAGCTTTGTCAACTCGCGTGCCACACAACATTGTCGATCACCTAAAATAATGCGTGCATCAGTGAGGAATTTGGTGAGACGTTTGGGGGACTCGTAGAAGATGAGCGTGGCGACTTCGGCCGACAACGCCGTCAATGCCGCCCGTCGTGCCTGCTGCTTGTTGGGCAAAAAGCCGACAAACAAGAAGCGGTCGGTTGGCAGCCCGCTAGCAGTCAAAGCCGTAATCGCGGCATTTGCGCCCGGAATGGGCGTAACCGTGTAGCCCGCGTCGAGCGCAGCGCGAATCAGGCGATAGCCGGGGTCGGAGATGGTCGGCGTTCCCGCATCACTAATCAACGCGATGTCGTCGCTGGCGAGTTGGTCGAGCAGATGTTGGCGTTTTGCGTCGTTGCTATAGTCATGAAAGCTGGTCAGAGGGGTGTCGATGTCGTAATGTTTGAGCAGTTTTCCACTATGGCGCGTGTCTTCGGCCGCAATCAACGCAACCTCGCGCAAAACACGCACAGCGCGAAACGTCATATCCTCAAGATTGCCAATTGGGGTGGCGACCAAATAAAGCGTGTTCATCCCTAATCAAAACCAATATGAACTTCAATCGTCGCATTGGCACGCTCGGTAGCAAGCCAATTCTCGAAAGTCGGCTGCAACAACTCAAAACGTTGCTGTGCGGTCAGCGGCCGCCCCTCATCACGCGCCACCGTTTCGACAATGTAATAGGTCTTTGAGCCATCTAACTGATCGACTGGAATCACGCCGCTATATTCAAAGGGTTGCAGATTGAATGCGGCCGCTTCGACCTCTGGCACTAAAAGCGTGCCGGGGCTAAAAAAGCCCAAATCGCCATTCGTGACGTTTTTTGTCGGTTCAACAGAGTATAGCTGCACCAACGTCACAAAGTCGGCCCCGGCGTTCAGTTCGTTGATGATGGTGTCCGCGATGGTGGGGTCATCGACTTGGATGTAACGGGCGCGGACAAACTCGGCCGACTGCGGCACATTGACGGTCACATGCTCGACCATCGCCTGCATAATCGCCTCTTCCTGCGTCTGTTCGTAAAAGGTTTCTTCTGTGAAGTGACTCTGTTCTAACCAGACTTGATATGCTTCTTGCCCACCACTGAGCGTAATTGCCTCGTCAATTGATTGCTGGATGGATTCGGCCGAGACGCTCACCCCTTCCCGCTGCGCCGCTTGTTCAACGAGCCGCTGCGTAATCATCGTTTCCAATGTGTAAACACGAATATCCCGACCATCGGGCGCACCGTTTGGAAACCACTGCTGATATTGCGCCAGCTTCGCCTCATACTCTGCCAGCAGAATTGGCTCATCATTAACGACGGCCGCAAGCGGAACGGGTGTCGCCGTGGGCGTAGGCGTATTTGTTGGAATAGCTGTCGGCACAGCCGTTGCAGTCGGCGACGCGCTCATGTCAGTCACAACGTCTGCGGCGAGTTCTTGCTGCGCCGCCTGTGTGGGAACTAACGTCGCGTCTGGTGTTTCTTCGCCACATCCAAGCAGTAGGAGTGCGAATATGATCAAAAATGGAAGTTGTTTCACTGCCCGAATACCTCAATTAATAGTAGAACGATGACGATGATGCTGATAATCGTACAGCCAATCGAAAGAACTTGTTCCAAAATTTCAAGGACGACGCGCAACAGAACAACAATAACAATGATCGCACCGATGGCAAGCACGATATTTGGGATGCTTGCCGCGTTGATGCCGAATTGGAATAGAATAGAACGGACAATGTCTATCATGTTTCTCAGCTAACAAATTACTTTGTCGCTTTCTTCAGTCGCCGTTGATGAAATGATCCATCAACAAAAACAGGATCAATACAGCCAAGCCAAATACAAAGACCGCTTGGACAAGCGTCATGTTGATGCTGATAAAAATGCGTACTTTTGACCAAACGAGGCTAAAGACGATCACAAAGGCGATGGTGAATAAAATTGAGCGGGAAATACGTTTCATTGGTCTCTCCCTCAACAGTATAGCATTCTCAAGAGGCTTATGGCACGCTATGCTGAACGAAGTGTCAGCAAAGTAATCTCTGGCGGACAGCGAAAACGTACGCGCCCGCTGTGCGAGACACCCACACCACGAGTGACGTAAAGCTGCATCTCATTGATCTCATATTGACCCATGAGATATTTTCGGCCGAAAATCGGCAAATAAAACGGCTTGACATAAGGAAAAAGTACCTGCCCCCCATGTGTATGCCCCGACAGTTGCAGTTTGACACGACCATCCATCGCTGCCAAATCCGCGTAGTCTGGCTCATGCGCGAGCAAAATAGTCGGCATTGTTGAGGGGACATTGCGGAGCGTGTGGGCGAGATTCGGCCGACCATAAAACAAACTCTCAACCCCCGCTACTGCAAACCCATCGAGCAGAATCGCCTCGTTTTTCAACAAACACAGCCCCGCATGTCGCAATCCATACGTTGTGACTATCTCCTTGTACGGGTGACCAAAACGCCCATCATGATTGCCCAAAACGGCGTACACGCCATCACGAGCGGTTAGCTGTGCCAATTCATCAGCTATCCAAAAAATATCGCGTGCGTGGTAAGCGATAAAATCACCTGCTAGAGTGACTAAGTCCGGTTGGAGTGCGTTTGTTTGCTTGACGATGCGTCGAAAGTAGTTTCTGCGTTCGCCATCATGATAGTGGAAATCAGAGAGCAGGACAATCGTCATTCCATCTCTGTGGGCGGGAAGACCCGTGATTGGAATGGTTACGCGCTCGACAACGGGGCGTGCCGGCTCGACAAAGCGCACATAACTCAACAGACTTGCCCCGCTTGCCCCCAGCCCTATGGCCCCAAGCCGCATCGTTCGAGAGTTGCAAAGCGCGGAGCAGCCTTTTTTGAGTTGTCGCATCATGGCAAGAAGGCGAGCAAGCTCTCTGTGTCGATGAGGGTGGCGAACTCTTTATTTAGGTTGGCGAGGGAGACTTTGTGGATGAGTTCGGCCGAAATTATCTCCCCATCCAATTCGCCCGCAAACGCCGCCACTCCATCTTTCACTAAAAATGTCTCAAATCCCAAGTTCCCTGCTATGCGCGTCGAAGTTGAAACACAGTGATTGGTCGTCAGCCCGCCAAGTACCAACGTCTCAATGTTTGCCCCACGCAATTGTGACTCTAGGTTTGTCCCGATAAACGCGCTGTTTACCTGTTTGACGATGTGCGGCTCCCCATTTTTCGGCTCAAACCCCGCTTTGAAGGCAAAGCCCGGCAGCTCCGGCCGCAGCGGTGACTGTGGCTCCACAGAGCTATGCTGAACGTGATAGATCGGCATTGCACGCGCTCGCCAAGCGTCTAGCAAGCGCAGCAAATTCCCTTCCACATCCCCACCAAATCGCTTCCCAAAGCGTTCTTCGGTCAATCCCTGTTGTACGTCAATCACAATCAACGCTGTATTTTTATCGATCATTTGTCAGTTCTTCCTAAAAGTTCTAGTAAACGCACGGGAAAATCGGTAATCAACCCATCCACGCCTAACGCTAACAGCCGTTGCATATCGGCCGACTCATTCACCGTCCACACATGCAGCATGACCCCATGTCGTCGCAATGTTTCTACAAACTGCTCTGTCACAAGTTGTAATCCATGAGCCTGCTCAGGAATCTGGAACAACACACAATTATGTCGCCATAGCCGCGCCATCCCGGTCTTGTTCAGCGCAAAAAATGCTGTCACCTCGCGCGGTGTGCCAACCGTCGCCACTTCCGGGATCAACCGCCGAAAGTAGCGAATCGTCTCCGTATCAAACGACCCCACCACCACATTATTTTGCATCCCAAACCGTTCAATCATCCTTACAAACTTTTCGACCACGAGCGGCTCGTGCTGTTTGATGTCGATGTTGAGAACCCAGCCGGGAAACCGCTCAAACACTTCCGCCAATGTGGGCAGTTCATGCCCTTTGTCACGAAAGGGAAAATCGCCATTCTCATCTTGAAAGCGATAACCAAAATCCAATGCCCGTAGCTCTGCCAGCGTTTTAGATTTGACGAGGCCGCTTCCTTCTGAGGAGCGATCCACGGTCTCGTCATGAGAGAGGACTAGGATGCCATCGGCCGACATGTGCATGTCCATCTCCAACGCATCAATCGGCAACATCGCCGCTTGCTCAAAGGCGAGCAGCGTGTTTTCTGGCGTGATGCCTGCACCGCCGCGATGGGCAATGACGTGTGGTTTTTCGATGCGCCGATACGGATTATTTGGATATTTCATAGATTTTGATGGAACGGCCTGAACTCCGTTCAACCTTTTTTGCGACGATGAAGTATAATCCCTCCCCGTTGTAAAAACCTTAAACATTGTAGAGTAGCTTTGTAGCCTGCTCAGATTGGAGATTTTCATGGCTCGTCGCGCAGTCTTTCCGTTTACGGCAATTGTTGGACAAGAAAAAATGAAACGTGCGCTCGTTCTCAACGCGGTCAATCCGCAGATTGGGGGCGTGCTGATTCGCGGTGAGCGTGGGACGGGCAAATCGACCGCCTCCCGTGCGCTCGCTGCCCTGCTGCCAAAGGTGGATGTTGTGGTCGGCAGTCGCTTCAACCTCGCGCCCGGACAATCAGTTGAGGGCGAAAATATCGATGGGAGTATCACTGAACGACGCGATACGCCGTTTGTTGACCTGCCTGTGAGCGCAACGGAAGATCGCGTCGTCGGCACGCTCGATATTGAAAAAGCGATCCAGTCAGGTGAAAAACATTTTGAACCCGGCGTTCTCGCCTCTGCCAATCGCGGCATCCTCTATGTCGATGAGGTCAATCTGCTCGATGATCACGTCGTTGACCTGCTGCTAGATAGTGCGGCGATGGGTGTCAACATCGTTGAGCGCGAAGGGATTAGCTTTTCACATCCCGCCAAATTTGTTCTTGTTGGTTCGATGAACCCTGAAGAGGGGGATTTACGGCCGCAGTTGCTCGACCGTTTTGCATTTTCTGTCAGCGTGGCAGGGCTACAAGATACGCGCCAGCGCGTTGCCGTGATGGAGCGACGCTTACAGTTTGAGGTTGATCCTGAAGGATTTGGCAAACATTGGGCATCTTATGAGCAGGCTCTTTCAGAGCAGATTCAGGCCGCACGTGACATCGTGTCACAAGTTCGCTACTCACGCCGTGACCTTGCTGCCATCGCCACATTGACGACACAATATCGCGTCGATGGGCATCGTGGCGACATCGTGATTTTGCGCGGCGCACAGGCGAATGCGGCCCTGCACGGCCGTAAGCGGATCAACGATGAGGATATTATTTTGGCGGCCGAACTCGCACTCCCCCATCGCGCCCGCGGCCATGCCTTCCAAGATGCTGGCGTTGCAACGCACGAGCTTGAAAATGCACTCAACCAAGTGCCTGACGAGTATAGCGACGAGGAAACCGAAAGCGATGAGCAGCAAGAAGGCACGGTAGAGGCCGATAATCAGCAAGAAAAAAAAAAGCCCTGGACGCTGAAGGCGAGATAGAAGAAGAGGCTTCGGAAGCTGACACAGAAGCTGGCCCCCAAACTGTCCCTCCCGCGCCACAAGATGGCAACTGGTGGGAGGGCGGCACAAAAAAAGAGTCGAAACAGGAGTTTCACGCTCGGCGGCTCGATACCCCCCTAGACAAGCTGACCCGCAATAAAGCGGGTCGCCGCTCTGTCACCAAGACAGATCGTAAGCGCGGCCGATACATCCAATCACGTCATCCACAAAAAGATAAAGTGCGTGATCTCGCCTTTGATGCGACGTTGCGTGCGGCCGCTCCTCATCAACGCAAGCGCAAAGCAGAAAATGATGGTAGTAAGCTGGCGTTGCGCTTGAAAAAAGGCGACCTGCGCGAGAAAGTGCGCGTGCGTCGTTCCGCCAATCTCGTTTTGTTTGCCGTCGATGCAAGCTGGAGTATGGCTGTTTCGGAGCGTATGGAAGCGACGAAAGGGGCGATTATGTCGCTGCTGACCGATGCCTATCAGCGTCGAGACCGTGTCGGTTTGATCGTCTTTCACAAAAATGATGCGCGATTAGTCCTCCCACCGACAAGTTCCGTTTTGCTGGCGAAGAAGGCGTTGGAAGATGTCGCCGTTGGCGGTAAAACGCCGCTCTCGGCCGGTCTCATGCTCTCCTACGAAGTCATCAAAAAGGAAGGTTACACCCATCCCGATGTCGAGCCGTTGATGATTCTGTTGACTGATGGGGCTGGTAATGTCAGCTTAGGCGACCGCCCACCGCAACAGGAGGCGCACAAAATCGCCAACATGTTCCGCGATCAGGCGATTCGCTCCGTCGTGATTAATATGGAGCATCCCGCCTTTGATCAAGGTCTCGCGTCTGCGCTCGCGGATGAGATGAACGCGCCCTGTCATTCGTTGGCTGATCTGCGTGCCGAAACGCTGTATCGTGCTGTCCTAGATGAATTGAAATAGCGTAGAACCGACCAAAGTCCGTTCTATGACTGTGTTGATAGATAGTTTTCATAGGCGGCAAGGGCGGTGGGGAAGGATGTTCGGCCGAAGCCCATCCGAACCGCCGCTTTTTCCATCCCCATAAACGACGCTGGCAGCAACACAACACCCGCTTCCTGTGCCAATGTGTGACAATATGAAAGCGCATCTGGCACGGCAATTTCGACCAAGCCGACTGAGGCGGCCGATGGTTCTCGAAAGGTCAGCAGGTCACGATGCTTGGCAAAAAATGGTCTTGCTAGCGTAAGATTATCGACAATAATTTTGCAATTCCGCGCCCACAACTCTTCACGAACAGACAGTGCAGCTTTTGTCAAAAACTCAGACGGGGCAGGGGGGCAGATCGTCGTGTAAAATTTCCAGTTGATCAACTGCCTTCGCACGGCCGCATCGCGCACAACCAGCCAGCCAACGCGCAAACCAGCCAGTCCATATGATTTTGATAAACCGGTCAGCGAGATTGCCCGCTCATAGAGTTGTGGGGCGGTTGGCAATGCCGTGCGCCCGTTGTGTTCCAAACCGCGATACATCTCGTCACAGAAGACCCATGTGCCATGCTTTTGTACGGCCGAAAGTAACTGTCGAAATTCCGCCTCTGTTGGCAAAAACCCCGTTGGATTGTTTGGCAAATTGACAACAATCATCGTTGTTTCATCGCTGATGGGCAACGTGTCGAAGTCGAGGAAGTATCCTTGCTCTGTGCGTCCTAACGCCCAGCGTTTGACGGAACCGACGACGTGTTCGGGCAGATCGATTAGCGAGTCATACGTCGGTGTCAGAACGATCACCTCATCGCCGCGTTCGAGCAATGTGTGCATGGCGAGAAAGATGCCCTCCATCGGGGCATTGACTAGGATGATGTCATCGGCCGAAATCTCACCTCCATAGGTCGCCGCAATCTGCCCCCGCAACTCAGGGTCGCCCTGTGTCTCAGTGTAGCCCAACGATACATTGGCAAAATCTTCCAGCAGAACATTCGCCATTCCCAACAGCTCCCCGACGGGCATCGTTTCGCAATCCGAAACGGATAGCAGATGTGGTGCAGTGAACTCATACTGCTCATAAAATTGTTCAGTTTTGAAGGGTTTGATGTACATAACTATTTTCCTTTCCGACCTTCGCCCCTTGTGACAAGTAGGACACCAGCCGTGACGATTATTCCGCCGATTAATGCCTGCGCGGTTGGAATCTCTTGAAATAAGACAAACGACCAAATAACGGTAATAAACGGACTGAGCGTTAGCAAGATGGTGTGTGTGCCAAGCGTCATTTGGCGCAGAACCCAATAGTAGAGAATGCGGCTGATAACAACGTCAACGGTTGCAGCGATGATAAGCAGCACCCAGACGTTGAGCGTTGGCGGCACTGCCGCTTTGCCACTTGCGCCCAAAAACAGTGCGAGAAAGAGAGCTGTCATCCCAACGCGATAGAGAAAAAAGTTTCCGAATTCGATGTCGTCACCGTAGCGTTTTACGACGGCGATATGCAGAGAGTAGACCGTGATAGAGCCGAGCAGAAAGAGCGAGCCAACGCGGAATACATCGCCGGGCTGAAAGCTGATGATAAACGCACCAATAATGCTGATAGCTGCGCCGATCCACTCATTGCGCGACAGTCTTTCGCGTAGCCAAAAGTAACTCAAAGCCAGCGTGATGACCGTTGAGAAGCGAGAAAGCAGAGATGCAGTTCCAGCATCGATATAGACAACGGATGTGTAGCTCAAAATGGTGGCAGAGGCGACGAGTGTGCCAACGACAATGAAAAACCAGACATTTTCGCGCAAGATGCGTAGATCGATTTGGCGACGAATGGTGAGATAGATAGCGATCTCGACAGTCGCAATGCCCATCACGTAGAAAGATGAGACAAAAGGCGAGATGAGAGGGGCGAAAATTCGGCCGAAAACAAAGTGCAAGCTGTCAACCATCAACAGAACGATTAGGGCAGCCGTCATTTTTGGGGAGTGCATGTAGGGAGTATGCCCTGATGGGAAATGGGAAGCTAGAGAAATTCAGACGGATTTGCTGGTTGCAGGATTCGCAAGCTGCAAACGATAGCCAACGCCACGTACTGTGATTAGTCTCTTTGGATTACTTGCATCTTCCTCGATTTTCTCGCGCAGCCAACAGATATGCACATCCAGCGTGCGGGTGTTGCTCGTGTGGGTTGCGTTCCAGACTTGCTCGACGAGCTGTTCGCGGGTTATCGTTTCGTTTGGGCGACTCATCAATGCAAGTAACAGGCGACTCAACTTTGGCGTGATTGTGCTTTCACCGATGCCATTGACATGCACCGCTCGCTTGCCGGTATACAAAGTAATGTCACCAAATTGATAAATTTGATCGGCCGAATCTCGCGCCGGTAACAGCTTTTTGATGCGATTGAGGACTTTACGAGGGGTAAAGGGTTCTTGTAGGTAGAGGGTGGCTTCGGCCGATGTGTCGAGGTCGATGTCGGCCGAGCGACAATGGATAATAGGCAGCCCCTCCCATTTATGCGAAAGTTGCCGACACAGGCGCGTTCCTGATGAGCGCATCGTGCGCGTGTCAAAAATTAGCAGCAGCGGCTTGCCAAAAGCCAACGCCTGAGACCCCGTGTGAACGACATGAACGGCATAATCTGCTTGTCGAATAGCGGGTGCGAGTGAGGGCGCAGTCACACGCTTGCCCTGTATAATTAAAATATGCTGTACGCGGTCGTAAACTGAAGCTTTCACCTTTTGCCCTTCCTAACTAAGATGTCATTTATGTGCTGATCGCCAACTGACCACATCCCGCTGCGATGTCGATGCCGCGACGCTGGCGAATCGTGCAGCGAATCCCATAATGTTTGAATAGAATATCACGAAAGCGATGCACGGCAGTCTGGTCGCTCGGTGCGCCCGTGTAGCCATTGGTGGGGTTGAGCGGAATGACGTTGAGTGTGCAGTCGATGTTTTGAAGAAGTCGGCCGACAGCATGTGCATCCTCCTCCGCGTCATTCTCTCCCGCAATCAACGCCCATTCAAAAAAGATACGCCGCTGCCGCTTTGCAACATAGTAACGACACGCATCCATCACCTTTTCCAACGTCCAAACGTTTGCGACAGGTACGAGGTCTTGTCGCACAGCATTTGTCGCGCCGTGCAGCGACACAGCCAGCCGAAAGCTGTGTCCCTCATCCGCTAACTGACGGATTTTGTGTGGCAACCCGACCGTACTGAGCGTGATATGTTTTGCGGCGATGGCAAGCCCCTTGTGGTCGGTTATGATGTCGATGGCGCGGATCACGTTGTCGTAGTTGTGGAGCGGCTCCCCCATGCCCATCAGGACGATGTTGCGGAGTGTGTCACCTTGTGCCTCAAGCGTGCGCTCGACGTGCAGAACTTGGGTGACGATTTCACCGGCCGAGAGATTGCGCGTATAGCCCATCTGCCCCGTCGCACAAAAAACGCATCCCATCGCACACCCAACCTGCGAACTAACACAGGCCGTGTAGCGACCCTTAAACTGCATAATCACCGTTTCAATCGGCGAGCCATTGGGCGCAAGCAAAAATTTGCGCGTGTAGCCATCCGTACTTTTTTGCACAATTTGGATGATGGGCTGTGGCAGGCTAAATTCCGTTTGCAGTTTTTCTACCAAATCAGCACGCACATCAACCATCTCTGACCATGCCTGCACGCGCTGACGATACAACGCAAACCAAATGCGGTCAACATGATAGTGACTATAGCCCCACTGAGCGAGCGTGCTGGTGAGGTCGGCGTGCGTGAGATCGTACAAATTCTGCATGGTTGAATTGTAGAAGATGGGTTGGTGGAAACCAAGAGAGCGGCGTATGATAGGCGAAGATGCGGCCGAAGTTTCCAACCGCGCCAACAGTCGTATAATTACGGTCAATCTATGATTTCAAGCACCAAAAACCCACTTATCAAGCGTATTCGTCGCTTAAAGCAGAAAAAGTATCGCCTACAGAAAGGCATATTTTTTGTCGAGGGGCTGCGTGTTGTGGCAACGGCGTTGGAAATGGGGGCAGATGTTGAACAGATTGTATGGGCTGATGGGCTGTTGGTGAGCGACTTCGGCCGATCACTCCGCCAAAAAGCCCCGACCGTCGAAGTCAGTGACGCTGTTTTTCGCGCGATCAGCGAGCGCGATCAGCCGGTTGGTATTGGAGCCATTGTACGATTGACGATTGACGACTTGCGATTTACGCAAGTGGCTGCCGATAGTGTTTTTGTAGCTCTGTACGAGATTAGCGATCCCGGCAATTTGGGAACGATCATTCGGACGGTTGATGCGGCGGGGGGGGATGGCGTGATTTTGGTGGGCAATACGGTCGATCCATTCCATCCGAGTGCGGTCAAGGCAAGCATGGGCGCGGTCTTTAGCGTGGCGATTGCGGAGAGTTCTGCTGACGTATTGCTGGAATGGGCGCGAGAGAACGAGATGATAGTTGTGGCGACATCGGCGAAGGGTTCGGCCGATTATCGCGCAACTACCTACCCAAAACCCTCGCTTCTCTTTCTGGGCAGCGAGCGACAAGGCTTACCCGACCACATTTTGCAACAGGCCGATCAAGCAGTTGCCATTCCCATGCGTGGCACAGCCTCTTCGCTCAACCTTGCCGTTGCAACGGGCATCTTGCTCTACGAAATGAACCCTTAAGGGGAGGCAAATCCCGCCTCACGGCATAGCTCCAGCCCGTCTTTTGCATTAAACCAGCCCGGTGAATTTTCGTAGGACGCATCTAAGGCTGCCTGCAAGATCGGCTCGGCCTCCGCGCAGTTTTTTGTATCCTCATAGTAAAGGGCTAATCCCAAAAGCGCAAAGTAGAAGGAGGTCGTCGCGTCTGGTTCACGATAACCTTCTGTTGCAATGCGTAGCTCTTCAATCGCTTTAGGATAGTTGAAGTTCTTAAAATAGGCATGAGCCAGCCGTGCATGGGCGCGTATCATATCGGGCTTCAATTCGACCGCACGTCGTGCATATTCTTCGGCCGCTGCAAAATCCCCCGTTCCAATGATGCTAAACTGCGCCAACGTATCGAGCAACACGGCATCATTTGGCTTTTCCTCCAGCGCATCTTCCAACAGACGAATCGCCGTGATGTTTTGCTGCTCGACGTTAAACATAATGTAGGCTAAGTCGATGCTAGCTTGGGTAAAGTCAGGCTTGAGGTCAATGGCTTGTTCGAGCAAAACAGCGGATTCGCTGTATTGACCGGCGAGCGTGATCACTTCGGCCGTATGATAAAGCACCAGCGGCACATCTGGATCAGACCGTGCTATCCTGCCATCCGCAATTTGATCTTCCATCTGTTGTTGGGCATCGCGCACGATAATGCCGGCTGTCTGCCAATTGGCGATGTCTGCTCTCACGAGTCCAGCCGCCATGTAAGCCTTGGCGAGAACGTTGTTGGGGTCAATATCGGCCGATGCTTCACCCATCTCGGCGGCCGATGCGTATTCACGCCGCGCTCCGGCATTATTGCCAATTGAACTTAGATAATCGCCATAAGCCAAGTAAGCCCCCGCCGCTGCCTCATAGACCTCTGCATCGTTCGGCGCAAGCTCCAATGCTTCATCTACCAGCGTCAATGCCTCATCCGGCTGCTCGGCTTCTCCCAAAAGACGAATCAACTCGATGTAGTAGCGAATTTCAGGCTTGATGCGGATCACCTCCCGGTACTTCACAATGGCTTGGTCTAGTTCTCCATCACGCACATGCAACGCGGCGCTGACCGCCAAATTTGCTGGCGACTGGGTTGGGGTCGGTGTGGGCTGCGGCAAGACATTTTCCGCGATCACCTGCCGATTGCGAAAAAGGAAAAACCCAAACATTATCAGTCCAAAAAAGAGCAGTATGCCAAAGCAAGAGGGGCCGCGTCGCGGATAGCGGGGGGGTGTGCGTCTAATTTCCATAGTCTAGCACTGTAGCAAAGCGAGAAAGCGCGGGGCAAATCGCGCAGGCGAACGTTTAGCAACTATCCAGAATCAATAGTTGTTTGATTACCCCAAAACCTCCGAGGCTCCTCGCAAGGAGGTCGCTAACAGATTTTGCGCCTTGCTCACATCTAAGCGCACATCGAGCGGAAAGTTGCCTGATTGATCGGGCGCGGCCGAGACCCCCTCCAGCGACACACCCCAATGCCTCAATGTCTTCAACGCATAATCCGACCGCGAAAGAGCCTCGCTGCCCGCCACATTTAGAACACCCACAAACTCGTTTTCGAGCAGCTCTAAGCAGGCATCTGCCAAATCGTCCGCATAGACGGGGTTGCGTAGATGATTGCTAAAGAGCGACAATGGCTCGTCGCGCTCGATGGCAGCCTTCATCCAGCGCGTTCCCATATCCATGATGCGCTCTGAATAGATCAGTGAGGTTCGCACGATCACGTGATCGGCATAGCCAGCGACAATTCTTTCAGCAATTGCCTTTGCACGTCCATACGCATGGACGGGTGTTGGCTTGTCCGTTTCGACATAAGGCGCAGCCGTCCCGTCAAACAGCACGTCGGTTGAGAGATGAATGAGACGGGCGTTTGTTGCTTCGGCCGATGCCACGATATTGCGTGTCCCATCCACAATGACACGGTGCATGTCTGGCGACCGATTCGACCCCGCTAGATGGATAATCGCATCGGGATTTATCTCGCGCACAATCACATCTGTCGTGATCGCGTCGCGCAGATCGATCCAAATACTGTTGTCCAATCCCAACGGGTCTGTCGCAAAGTGCGAATAAACGACATCATGCTGCTTCATTGCACGCGGAACCAAATGCTGCCCTAAATAGCCACTACCACCCGTGATTAATAATTTCATCTTTTCCCGTTACTCGCTATCCAATGCCAAATCTAATGCCTCTTGTGCTGCAACCTGTTGCGCTCGCCGTTTGCTTGTGCCGCGACCCTCTCCCCAAGCCTGATCGCCCACCCAAATTTGTACGGTAAATTCTCGCTCATGATCTGGCCCTTCCACATGTATCACCTTGTAATGTGGTGTGATTCCATAAGCCGCTTGCGCCCAGACTTGAAACTCACTCTTGGCATCTTTGTGCAGAGAATGTTCCAGAATGTAATCCAACATGGGTCCCGCCAAACGTTCAATGATAGGGCGTGTCTCATCCATCCCTTTGTTGAGATAGATCGCCCCGATCACCGCCTCAAATGCTGCTGAGAGGGTTGGCACTTTTTCTCGGCCGCCGCTTTCCTCTTCTCCCAATCCCAGCCGCAAGTATTGGTCAACTTCAACCTGTTTGGCAAATTTGGCGAGCGTCTCCGCCCGTACTAAAGCGGCACGCAATGCGGTGAGTTCCCCTTCCCTCATTTGTGGAAATCGCTGAAACAGATACGAGCCGACCACAAAATCCAGCACAGCATCGCCTAGAAACTCTAAACGCTCATTGTCGGTCGTCACCCCTTCATGCTCATTCAAAAAAGAGCGATGTGTTAATGCGCGTTTGAGTAGATCGTCGTCGCTAAGTTCAATTTCAAGTATTTCGAGCAGAGATTTCAAGTTTTCCATTAACCTGATTGTGACTGAAATGCAAAAAAAAATCCACCTCAAACGCGAAAGAATTGCAGAGGGGGTTCCATTTCACAAGAGAGTCACAGAAAAATCACGCAACACATGCTATGATGGCTGCCAACTTAAGACGCAGGCGATTCGCTTGCTCTGTACACAAGGAGATTGATTATGTTTGGCACAAATGCCTCGCTCGGTACTGACCTCACCCTTCTCGCTGAAATCCTCTTTTTTATCCTGCTGACCGTTGGTGTCGTCGCGCAACGACGCGGCAATTATAAGCTGCACGATCGTATTCAAACGCCAGTCGTCATCCTCAATGCCATTCTGGTTATTGCAATGATGGTGACAGCGTTTATAGGGCAGCGCATTCCACAACAGGCGATTGCTCGGCCGAATGCCTACTACGTTGTCGCTGCCCTACACGGCTTATTCGGACTAGCCGCCGTATTCTTGTCGATTTATTGCCTGCTCGCTGGCTGGCAAATTTTGCCACGCAAACTTGGGCAACTGCGTAAAGTGATGTGGGCAACTTACATCGTTTGGGGGATTTCCGTCCTGCTTGGCATCGCGGTTTATTATGTTTGGTATGTGCAACAGCCAGAGCCTGTCGTTTTACCTGATCCCACGCCGACAGCGATTGTCGAAACCGAAAACACGGAAGAGAACGGCGAGGCAGTTGCCAACCAACCGCCACCGCCGCAAAGTATCGCGCTCGTCAACTTTGAATTTAGCCCCGGCGACATCACGATTCCGGCTGGCACAGAGGTGACGTGGACAAGTCAAGATAACGCCCCACACAACGTCACGTTTGCCGATGGGTCATTTGAGACAGAAGATTTCTTTGCGGGCGAATCGGCCGAATTCACCTTCACCGATCCCGGTACGTTCGTCATTTATTGCACGATTCACGGTGAGGCAGATGGCTCAGGAATGGCTTCTGTCGTCACGGTTGCTGAACAGTCGGCCGATGCAGAACCAATCGCCGCCGTCACTGCCGTACCAACTGATGTACCAACGGAAGAGCCAACACCTGTCCCAACAGAGACCCCAACCCCTGAACCAACGGAGGAACCTGTTGTGGAGGTCGGCTACGATCTCAGCTTCATCACCAATGCCGCCGCCCAAATGGCGATTGCGCGTGAACATGCCGATTTGATGCTCGCCGCTTTTTACGCTGGAGACCTAGAGACGACGCGGCGTGAGGCAGAACAGGTCATCAACGTGATCGATGGTAAAGCGGTTGATCATAATTACGATGGCACAGTTGATGACCCTAGCGATGGCGTTGGATTGCTGACGCATTTACGCAATGCTCGCAATCAGGCGGAATCGGCCGACATCCCCCCAGAAACCGAAGCGGATAACGCTATCGTCCTTGATACGGTTAACTACGCGATTGACCAGCTCGAACTCGCCATCAACGAAGGTATCACCATCATCGAAGCCCCTGCACAGAATGATGTTGAGGCATTGGCGCGGATGGTCGGCGGAGCAGATGAAGATGGTGGCGTGCAGGAGGCGTTGGCTGCGTCTGCACTTGTCGCTGATCCGGGTACGGTGGTTGAAGTTGAGATTGTGCCAACGGCCGAGCCAACACCAGAACCGGTCGTCTTCACAATTGACATGGAGGATTTTGAGTTCGTCTCTAACAATGCCACTATCAAAGTTGGTACAACGGTGACGTGGGTCAATGTCGGTGATGCGCCACATTCTGCCCAAGCTGACGATGGCACATTCGACACGACTATCTTCGAGAGCGGGGAAGAGCGTAGCTTCACCTTTGATGCGCCGGGAACGTATGCTTATTTCTGCGAGCTACATGGTGCGTCGGAAGGGCGCGGGATGTCTGGAGTGATTGTTGTAGAGGAGTGAGGCGAACGGGCAGGGTTGCCAACAGCATGACCTGTTGGCAACTTTGATATGTTAAACCATTTTGCTGGGGACAACGGTCTGGTCGAACTCTTCGGCCGACAAATGCCCCAGCCCCATCGCCGCCTCTTTCAGCGTCGTTCCCTCAGCGTGGGCTTTTTGCGCGATTTCGGCCGCTTTGTAGTAGCCGATTTTCGTATTTAACGCCGTCACCAACATCAAGCTCTTGCTGACGAGATCATCAATCCGTGCCTTGTTTGGCTCAATGCCAACGGCACAGTTGTCGTTAAAGCTCTGGCACGCATCGCCAATTAGCTGTGCGCTCATCAAAACGTTGTAGGCGATCAATGGCTTGAAGACATTGAGTTGAAAATGCCCCTGCATCCCGCCGACGCTAACAGCGACATCATTGCCGATCACCTGAGCGCACGCCATCGTCAACGCTTCCGCTTGTGTAGGATTGACCTTGCCCGGCATGATGCTGCTGCCCGGCTCATTGGCTGGCAACGTGATTTCGCCAATGCCTGTGCGTGGGCCACTGGCGAGCAGGCGAATGTTGTTGCCAATGTGCATCAGGCTGACGGCGACGCGCTTGAGGCTACCGCTCATCTCGACCATTGCATCGTGGGCGGAGAGTGCCTCGAACTTGTTTTCGGCCGAGACAAACCCATGCCCTGTCAGTTCAGCGATCTGACTCGCTACCTCATCCGCATACCCATCGGGTGTGTTTAGCCCTGTCCCAACCGCCGTCCCACCCAGAGCCAACTCTCTGAGACGCTCAAGACTATCCTCAATGGCAGACATCCCACGCGCTAACTGCGTCGCATAACCGCCAAACTCTTGCCCCAATGTCAACGGCGTTGCGTCCATTAAGTGTGTGCGACCTGTTTTAACGATGCTGCTGAATGCCTCTGCCTTCGCCGCCAATGTGCCATGCAGTAACTTGATTTTTGGCAACGTTTGCTCAACGACTTTGGTATAGGTCGCAATGTGCATCGCGGTTGGAAAAGTGTCATTTGAGCTTTGACTCTTGTTGACATCATCGTTGGCCTTGACCGCCTTCTCGGCACGGAAATCTCCTGTGAGAATCTCGCTGGCACGATTACCGATCACCTCGTTGACATTCATGTTGCTCTGTGTGCCAGAGCCAGTTTGCCAGACGACGAGCGGGAACTGATCGTCATGCTGACCAGCGAGAACTTCATCACACGCTTGGGCAATCGCCTGCGTCTTCTCAGACGAAAATCCCGCCAGTTTCTCATTGGTCAATGCGGCCGCCTTCTTCAAAACAGCAAACGCATAAACGATCTCAAGCGGCATCTTTTGACCGCCAATCTTAAAGTTTTGCAAACTACGCTGGGTTTGTGCGCCCCAGTATTTTTCATCAGGGACTTCAACAGTCCCCATTGTGTCCTTTTCGATCCGAAAACTCATATATTTCCTCAACTGTTGAGCAGACTTTAGTCTGCTCACATTACTTAGCTATTGTTCAAGCTGAATTTGAAAATCATACGTCCATGTTGCCGTGCGGTCGAGATTTGTGCCGCGCGCGACGATTTCGGCCGTAAAATTCCCCGACACAAGCGGCAAACCAGATGACCAAAGATAGCTGTTCTGTGCAAAGTCATACGGCTCACAGGGAAAATCACCGCCAAACGCACAGTACGCCGCCATTGTTTCGACCTTCTGATGAACCATATTGCCGGCGACATCAAAAATTGAGAACGTCACATCAAGCACGCCCATCCCCTCGTCAATGCCGACGGCATGATCGGCCGCCCCCACCAAGAAAAATGAAATTCTATCGCCATAAATGGGCGCGTCCGTCGCAAGCAACACATCTCCCCGCGAAAAGAGATTGCCCTCAATGCCCTGATGGGTAGCTGTTGCATCTTGCTGAATGATTGGCACGCTTGTTGGGGTTGGGACAAGCGTGGGGGTTGCCTCTGACTGTGGGAGGGCGGCGGTCGCAACGGCGGCTAGGGTTGGCGTTGGATTGGTTGCGACGGTAGGAGATGGGGCGAGGCGGGTTAGCTCGGCCGAAACGGCCGCCTCAAACGTTATGGTTGCATCAGGCGTTGCCTCACCCTCTCCCGAACACCCAATCATTATCAAAATCAAAAACAGTTGCGCTAGTGATAGTCGATACAGCTTGATCACATAAACTCCAATCAAAGCATTGACTTGACGGCTTCGATAATTTTCTTTGCTAAAGGAAGCGCAGTTGGCAACACAGTTATTAGCTTTTCGGCCGCTTGTTTTACTCGCTTACTTAGTTTGCCAATCTCCGGTTCTTCCTCCTCTAATTCTTCCACAAGTTTCTCAACCTGTGTTGCGAGACGTTGTGATTGTTGCTCCATCCCCTGCGGAATCTTCTGCAACTCGGCTGTCAATTGGGTGAGCAGACGTTCAAGCTCGTTTTTCTGACTATCGTTTCCATGTGGCAACGCACTAACAGTTTGTGTCACGTCTTTCAACGTCGATTTTACGTTTACGATTGCGCCGCGAAAGTCACCTGACATGCCAAAATCGTCACCACCGACTATTTTGCCGCCAACAGAGAAATGTCCCTTATTATCAATATTGACACCGCCACTCTGATGATGAATTGTGTCGCCAATGTGTTCAACGTTGCCTGTAATTGACCCGATATTTGTTTGTTTGCCATGCACCGTTTGGTCTCTCTGATCGATTGTCGCGCCGCTACCAATCGGCTGTAATGCCGCTTCAGGCTTTTCGACTTCTAGCTCTGGAAAAGGCAATCTCTTTGGTTGGTCATCGCCACCCGCATAGTAAGCGACGACAAAGTTATCTGCCTTTTCAAAGTTTAGGACAGGGTGCTGAGTACCATACTTTCTCCCTTCGGTGCGGCGCGGAATTACCTGACTACAGTAGCTCGAAATGTCTGCTACGCGGACTTTGCCATCCTTTTGGGCGACCCCCTTGCCAGCTAGAGCTTCGAGAAGTGCATAGGTAAAAACGCTGTAGGGTTTGCCGGCATAAGAGAGTTCATCTTCGCGGGAGGAGCCGATGAAGATGTAGCCGCTGCCTTCCGCGAGAAGCTCGGCCGATTCCGGCAGCATTGACGACTTCACCATTTTAACCCCAATTGATTTTGTTTCGGCCGCGTCCAACCCCCCCGCATGGCAACAGTCAAGCAAAACGAGAATTTTCTTCGCTGGAATTGCCCGCAACTTATCGGCAAATTCGCGTCCTTGAATTGCCGTCTGCATCAAATTTTTCACATCATAACCATGTGGCATGAGAAAATAGGTTTTGCCTAGCAGAGGAATTTCTGTCACATACCCATGCCCTGAAAAGTAGACGACCACCGTGTCATCTTCTGATGTAGCGTCAGCCAGCTCATCAAAGGCTGTCAGCACTTTTTTACGAGTTGATTCTGCCCCCGTCAACAGTTTGACTTGCTCAGGCGGGTAGGCACAATAATCAGGATTTTTGAGAAAGTCTGCGAGTCCAATTGCGTCTTGAATAGTGATTGGTAGGTCAGCCCCAACACCGACGAGTAATGCATGTCCGTTGTTGAATTGTGTCATGATGAAAGACATTGTAGGAGAAAGCGGCGCGAACGCAAGAGGGATTTACGAGGCTAAAAGTTTAGGGGTGGTTGGTGGGTCTCGGCCGACAAGCCTTCAATTATCTTCCGATCTGTCAACGCAAAGGCCAATGTTTCAAGCTCAGAAAGCGTTGCCCACACGTGATTGCTCGCTGACGACACATCACCTGATAGATACATCGCTCTAAAAACGTGCAGCGTAATCCGAAAATGCGTATACGCATGTTTGACCCGCATAAGCGCGATGTTTGGCTGAACGATCACGCCGTACTCATCACGACAAATTCGGATCAACCCTGTCTGCTTGGATTCACCTTTTTCTAGCCTGCCATGTGGAAAACCCCACAGTCCACCCAGCAAGCCGTTTAGTGGACGCTGCACTAACAAAAAACGACCATCCTCACGGTAGATTACGCCTGCCGACATGTCGTAATGAGGTGTTCGCTTGCGCGGCGGCCGAACGGGTCGCTCTAGCTGTGTGCCATGCTCACGGGCGAGACAGAGATCGGTGACGGGGCAGATGTGACAACGTGGGTTCGTCGGCTGGCAAATTTTCTGCCCCAACTCCATCAATGCCTGATTGTAATCGCCGGCTCTCTGGGCGGGGACAAGTGTCTCGGCTAGCTGCCAGAGCGCGTTTTTTGTGGTGGTTTGGGTCGTGTCATTGGAGAGATCGGTGAGGCGGCTCAAAACGCGAATGACGTTGCCATCGAGGACGGGCGCGGATTGATCGAAGGCGATAGAGGCGATGGCTCCGGCGGTGTATCGGCCGATTCCCTTCAACCTCAACAACCCCTCTACCATCTGCGGCATCTCCCCATCTAATTCATCAACCACCACCCGCGCTGCCGTATGCAAATTTCGCGCCCGACTGTAATATCCCAACCCCTCCCACATCTTTAGCACGTCGTCTAAAGGGGCTTGCGCTAACTGCTCTAGCGTCGGAAATCGCGCAATCCAACGCTCATAATAGGGAATCACCGTTGCAATTTGGGTTTGTTGCAACATGATTTCTGATACCCAAATGTGGTATGGATTGCGAGTGTGTCGCCATGGTAAGTCGGCGTGACCTTCATCCCACCATGTGAGCAGTCGTCTAGCTAGAGTCTGCATGAAAAGAGTTGCCAACTATTGCCGGGCAACCTGTTGGCAATTTTAAGGACGATTATCTTTCCAAAACGTTTGCGATCCAGCCTTCTTCAATGGCGACGCGCCACTCGGCCGATAATTCCGGCAGCCGATGTGCCGCCAACTCTGCATCCGTCAACGTCGCTTCACCCAGTGGCAATGCCTCAAACTCTGCCCGCATCTCATCTTCAACGAGATTTAGGTCAATGGCAGGAAAGTCACCCCAGTTGTTGATGTCTTTTTTGGAGAGTTGCGCTTCTGGTGAGAGGATGAAGTCTGCGACGACCATGGCGGCCGCCTTGTTGGGTGAGTTGTAGGGGATCGCCAAATAGTGCGTATTGGCGGGCGTTCCCTCGTCAAAGACAAAGGTGCGCGTTGTGTCGGGGAACATGCCTTCTGCGACAGCGGCCGATGCCTCAGCCGGCCCCCATTTCATATCGATCCATACCTCCCCGTTGGCGTAAAGATCATCCTGTTGTGCCAGCGTCTCAGGGTATGTTTCGCCATTGCGCCACAAAAACGGCTCAATTTCGTTTAGCTTATCCCAGCAAGCTGTGAAATCAGCATCGAACTTGGCTTGGTCGAATTCGCCGAGATACTCTTCGTGACCGCCTAACTCGTGATAGCAGACAGTTAGGACAAACGCATAACCGGTGAAGTCAGGCAGGGCGGGATAGGTAAAACGACCGGGATTATCTTGTACCCACTGCAAAAAGCCATCCATATCAGTCGGCAAATCGGGAGCTTTTGCGCTGTCATAAACCATCACAAATTGCGCTTTGCCATAGGGAGATTCATACCCATCTACTGCCAATCCCAAGTCAAATGCAACGGAGGCATCGTCCCAATTGATGTAAGCCTCGTTATTTGGGGTTCCTTCGGCCCATGGTCCATAGAGCAGATCACCCTGTTTCATCGTCGCAAAGTTCTCGCCGTTGATCCAAATCATGTCCACAGAGCCATCTGTGTCGGCTCCCGCTTGCTGCTCGTTTAGGACTTTGTTGACTGCATCGGCCGTATCAACCATCGGAACCATCTTGAGCGTAATGTTGTACTGTTCTTGCACATTTTCAGCGACAAATCCCTGAACCCAAGCATTGATGTTATCTGCACCGCCCCACATGTACCAGTTGACTGTCTGACCATCGGCCGCTGCCAACACATCCTCCCACGATTCTAACGAGGCCGGATCATCTGTCTCTCCAACCTCACCGCCACCACAAGCCACAACTAAAATTCCCAATATCAGTAACAATGCTATTCGTTTCATATCTCCTAATCCTGTTGAAATTTACGACTTAACACGAAAAAACCTACCACATATACGAAATGCCTTCCGCTCGATCTGGTAGGTTTGTGTAAAGCCTGTTTTATAGAAAAATTAGCGCGTGAAGTTCATCCAGCCACCCAAAATCTTTTGTCGTCCCGGCGTGAGCAGCGTTTTGGCATGTTCATTTGCTACCTTTTGGATAATCTCGGACTGTGTGGGGTACGGCATCACCACACCGCGTAACTTGCCCAAGCCGAGATTATACTTCATCGCAATTGCAATCTCACTAAGCAATTCTGATGCGACAGAACCAACAATTGTTGCACCGAGAATTTTGTCGCCACCTTTTTTTGTGTGAATTTTTATAAAGCCGTCAATGGCCGCTTCCGCAATAGCGCGGTCGTTAACGCCTGCGCTGACTTGATATGTATCGTACTCAACGCCCTGCCCTTTGAGGTCTTTGGGATAGGCTCCGATGTGGGCGACTTCGGGATCGGTGTAGGTTGCCCACGGCATAATCAGATCGCTGACTTTGCGTTTGGCTGCGCTGCCGACGATTGGCACAAAATCGGCAAAGAGCGCGTTCTGCACGACAATGGCGGCCGAATGCCCCGCCGCATGTGTGAACTGATATTTGAGCGCAACATCACCTGCACCGTAAATATCGGGGTTCGTTGTTTGTAAATAGTCGTCAACGACAATCCCTTTGCGATGATATTCAACCCCTGCCGCTTCGAGATCGAGTCCTTCGATATTGGGCGTTCGGCCGACGGACAGCAAAATTTCATCGACCAAAACGTGCTTTGTCTCCCCGTTCTGCTCGATCTCAAGCACCTTCTGACCATCTTGTGCATAAACGCGCTTTGTCTTTGCCTCAAGCATCATCTCAACCCCATCGGCGATGAGCGCATTCTGTACAATCTCGGCCGCATCTCGATCTTCCCGTCCTAAAATCTGTGGACCAAGATCGACCAATGTCACCTGTGTGCCGAGCCGCTGGAACGCCTGCGCCATCTCGGAGCCAATCGGCCCTGCGCCAATGATCGCCATACTTTCTGGTTGTTCTGTCAAGTGCCAGAGGGTCTCGTTTGTGATAAAGCCTGTCTCTTTTAGGCCGGGGATAGGAATTTCAATCGGCCGTGAACCCGTCGCAATCGTCGCTTTCTTAAATTCAAGCGTCTGGCCTTCGATCTCAAGGGAGTTTGTACCGGTGAAGTGTGCGTCGCCATAGTAAACATCAACGCCGAGCTTGGTGTAGCGATCGGCCGAGTCATGCGGCGCGATCTGCGCCCGTGTCCAGTAGACATGTTCCATCACCTTTTTGAAGTCAACGGTGACATTTTCCGCTTCAATTCCAAATTTTTTGCCTTTGTTGAGATAGCCGACCGTTTTTGCCGCCCGAATGATCGCCTTACTTGGCATACAGCCGACGTTCAGACAGTCACCTCCAATGATGCTCTTTTCGATGATGGCAACCTTTGCACCCAATTGAGCAGCCCCTGCCGCCACAACCAGTCCACCCGATCCTGCCCCAATGATGACCATGTTGTAAACACCATCAGGTGTTGGGTTCACCCAATCTTGCGGAGCCGCCCATTTGACAAGCGTCTCATTATGTTCATGTTCTGGTAAGTCTTGAATCCAGCTTTTATCCATTTGTATTCCTTTTGTCGCCGTTTGTACTGGGTTGAACAGTTTGCGCTTACAGTAACGTGAAACCACAAAATGACAACGCTTTCAGACGGTGTATATTTTACGATTTTACAGGAGTAGATAAGTAATCTAACCTACTGTAAGCCTACTGTAAGGGTAGACTAAAGCTGGACACGCTCTGAAATGCCTATTTTTGAACCCGATGATATTAACGCAAGTTGCCACCATCCCCCGCCCGTGCCTGAAGACACAGGCTACAATGGTCGCAACTTAGGTTATTAACTCAGACTTACATCTGTCGCACACTGATGATGCTTATGGCATCTACATCGAACTTGGAATAGGGGGCGAGGCTGAACTCCAAAACGCTACCGAGCGACTTCACGCATAAACCGCGCCCGAATTTCAGAGGGGGAAAGTGGAATTGCGGTCGGTTTTTGGCTGCCGGGTGCGACCTTTGCCACGATCACATGGGGGCCTTCGGTCGCCAAACACGTATTTAGCGCGTCTTCAATGTCTTCGCCAGCGACCGTGATGACGCTACTTGTGCCACCCGCCTGCGCCATCGCTGCCAAATCGGCCGCACCAGAGGTGAAAGTCGGTTGGTCGCCCGTCGAGCCATACGCGCCGTTATCGACAATCAGCAAAATATAGTTGCTCGGTGCGCTGTTGCCAATCGTGGCAAACGTGCCAAGATTCATCAGCACGCTGCCGTCGCCGTCGATGGCAACCACTTTTTTGTCGGTTGCCATGCTCAGGCCTAGCCCGATAGAGCTAGACAAGCCCATCGATCCCAGCATGTAGAAATGGTTGGCGGCATCCTTGATCGCATAAAATTCCTGCGAGGGGAAGCCGATATTGCAAATGACCAGCGCATCGCTCAGTAGCGGCGCAATTTTTTGGAAGAGTTCATATCTGCGAAATGTCATATTGCTCCTCATCAGTTAGCTTGCCCAGAAATTAAAATCGAGCAGGGCTGCAACGGGGCGTTGGGCGGTGTTGGCGTAGTGGATTAGTTTAGCGATGCGGGGGATTTCGGCCGAATCGCTAAATTGAAAGGTCGGAATCCCAATCGTTTCCAGCAGGGGCTTCGTTGCGATTCCCATCGGAACTTGCGCCCCGATCTTCTCGCCCGGCGACCCGCGATGGCTAACAATCATCACAATCGGCAAATTGAAATAAAGCCCCAACGAACACAGCGAAGTCAAAATCGTGCCAACGCCTGTATTCTGCATCACCAGTACGGGCGTTTTACCAGCAAGAAAGGCACCTGCACAGATGCCAAGCCCTTCCTCTTCTCGCGTCGCGGGCGTATACATTACCGAGTTATCCACTTGCAGCAGGTCGATCATGCCGCCCAGTAACTTGCACGGAACCGACACAAAAAAGTCGGCACCTGCCTGTTTTAGTTCATCCAGTAGTCGTTCACTGACTGTACTCATAAAGTTTCCATTTTGTTTTGCGCTCTTATCGGTAAATGGGTGAAAGAGAAGAGAGAAAGAGAAAGAACTGTCTATCACATCTTTCTCTTTACCTTTTTACCTATATGAACGTTATTTTTATAAAGGACTCGTGTTGCGTATACCGTCGTAGGGGCTAGGCAAATGGCATCGAACAAAACATTTTCGATTGTTTATGCCATTTGTCTTGCCCGGCTTGACCATTGGCACAGACTGGGTGAGATAAACGGCGTATACGTCTAAGTAGGGTAAGATCATGAGCCGTTTACCTAACCCCTACCTCGAATTTGCGTAACATGAATAGAGGATTTTACCGTAAAAGTGAGATCATTTAGTGGATTCAATCGGATGCGTATTTAGCGATGCGAACATCGGCCGATCTCGCGTGCGCCTCCATCCCCTCCGCTCGTGAAATCCGCGCCGCGACCGCGCCGAGTTCAACACTTGCCGCCTTTGTCATCTTCTGATAGGTAAGCGTCTTGATAAATTTGCTGACGTTTAGCCCACCAGTGTAACGCGCCGCATTTTTTGTGGGCAAAATGTGATTTGGTCCACTGACTTTATCGCCATACGTGACCGTCGTCTCCTCGCCCAAAAAGAGCGAACCATAGGTCGTTAGATTGGCGTGCCACCAGTCGAGATCATCAGCAATTACCTGCAAATGTTCCGCGCCATGACTATCGCTGATGGCAACGACTTCTTCGCGTGTGTCGCACAAAGCGACGATGCCGTAGTCGCGCCATGCGGCTGTCGCGGCTTGTTTGGGGGATGGCGGTAAATCGTCGATCAGTTGTGGCATTAGCGCAATGACCTCATCTGCGACACGCTGGCTGGTGGTGAATAGCCAAACGGGTGAGTTAACGCCGTGTTCGGCTTGGCTGACGAGATCGGTGGCGACGATGTGAGAATCGGCCGAATCATCCGCAATCACCGCACTTTCCGTCGGCCCTGCAAACAGATCAATGCCAACCTTGCCAAATAACATCTGCTTCGCCTCAGCGACATACGCATTGCCCGGTCCAACCAAAATATCTGCCTCATGACCCGTAAACAGGCCAAACGCCATTGCCGCCACGCCCTGCACGCCGCCCAATGCCAAAATGGTGTCCGCGCCACATAAATCGAGCGTATATAAAATAGAGGGATGCACACCGACATCTCCCTTACCCGGTGAACAGGCGATCACGTTCTTGACCCCCGCCACCTTCGCCGTCGTCACGCTCATAATCGCCGAGGCGATATGTGCGTAACGACCGCCCGGCACATAACACCCCGCCGTGTTGACTGGCACAAGCTTATGTCCCAGCGTCACACCGTCTTCCTCATACTCAAAATTGGACATACTGTCCCGCTGTGCTTGTGCAAACCGCTTGACGCGCTGATGGGCAAGCTGAATGTCTTGCTTTTCTTGCTCGCTCAACTGTGCGGTGGCGGCATCAATGTCGGCACGTGAGACAACGATCTCGCGTTCCCAATTATCAAATTTGGCTGCATAGGCGCGGGCGCGATCTTCACCGCCAGCGCGTACATCGTCCAAAATCGCCTGAACCGTTGCGCGGACATCGCGCTCATCCGCGGCTGCTGTTTTATTAGCGCGTTTTAGATAGTGAATTGTCATAGATGAAGTCCCGCATTCGTACGAATGACACCTTTTACAGATTTGAAATGCCTTTCTCATTTTAATTTGTGAAGTGTACCCTAAATGGCGAATTTTTGATTGTTCTGGAATACCGCTTCTCTATCATAGCCTCCTTGTTGAGCTTGAGTTACAGTCAACCTTGCTTAACACTCTGTGTTAATATGAGACCTAATCACGAGATAAGCTACATGTCATACGATTACATTATAGTTGGAGCTGGGTCTGCGGGGTGCGCCATCGCCAATCGGTTGAGTGCTAATGAAGCTGTTCGCGTTTTACTGCTTGAAGCTGGCGGCCCTGATGACGACCAAAATATCCACACTCCTGCCGTCATACGCAGCCTCTATCATTCCGAGTTCGATTGGGAATATGAAACGATCCCACAGCCGGGTCTAAACGGCCGCAAAGAGTTTGTACCGCGTGGGCGTGTGTTGGGTGGCTCAAGTTCAATCAATGCGATGATTTATATGCGCGGTGCGCCGGCCGATTATGATTATTGGGCGGAATTGGGGAATGAAGGGTGGTCTTATGCGGATTTGCTACCACTTTTCAAAAAGATGATGCACCAAGAGCGTGGTGCATCGGAGGCGCACGGAATTGACGGCCCGATAAATGTGGCCGATCTGCGTGATCCGAACCCGCTGTCGCTTGCATTGCTCGTCGCGGCCGAAGAGATAGTTAAAGAGTGGTCATAGGTGAACAAGCGTGGTCATGCTGCCACAAGTTGTAACAAGGAAGG